>JBMHCC010000016.1:0-109585 GCA_049890115.1 Puniceispirillaceae bacterium (SeqCode)
ATTTCTGGCTGGGTGCTAATTAATGCAGAGGCTAATAAAGAAGAAGCCGCTATTGCTGTTATCAAAGAAATGCCAGAATTTACACGCCTTCACACCACAAATGGCAAGTGGGATTTGGCAGCCGAAATACAGACAAACACATTAGAGGAATTTGATGCCGCTATATCACGATTAAGACAGGTGAAGGGCATCACAGAAACTGAAACATCATTGCTTCTTAGTTCACGGATTGGATTATGACGCTGTTTTGTTTCCCAAAAACAATCAATCAATTCAGAACACATACTCTTCGTTATGCGATCTGAAACCATAAGGCTATTAATGATATTTAGGCTCACTGTATTTCTGCTCTTACTTTCCCTCTCGTTTCATGCACACGCGCTGACTTTTAAATCAGGAGAAACGATTAGCACATCTTCTGGGGTAAGCTGGGACATTTTATCAATCCTGAGCTGAGTAAGATCCCGCTCATGCCAACATTATGCCGACAATGAAGTGAAATCATAACGCATCATGTTTCTCAGATTGCAGGGTAGAGGCAGCCTAGCTCAGCCATGATGTTTGCTAAACCCTACAATTCATCCCCGAGAAATCATGGTCTGAGAGACTCAAAATCAATGTTGTTAGCCGCATATGTTAGCAACCCAATTAATTTCATAATTTCTGGTGAGGTAACATTTTCGGCAACACATTCAAATTGCTCATTCAGTTCTGGCCAATTTGTCTTGATGGGAAGTTCAAGATCATAAAATACGTTATCCTCAACATATTTTCCGCATTTACCGAAGACTAATGTCCAATCGTCTCTAACTGCTTCGTTTTCTTCAAACAGGTCTTCCATCCAGAACCTGACCGTTAATTCATCAGAGGACTTCCAAAATGTTATAGCCTTTCGGTCCAATTTAAAATCAAGATCGCGCAAAGTTTGAAACTCAATCCTATATCTTTCTGACCCTCCTGCTTTGTTTGGCGGCCTGTAGTCTTTCAAAATAGGGCTTGCGAGTTTAATTGTTGATGGATCAATTTTACTGTATTGGCCATTGATTTGTTTCATGATCCCAAGCTTCTTGAGTGCCGGCGGCAAACTATCAATCATTTTTGCAAAAAGGACGCCTTTTCGCTCTTCCAGATATGCAGCTCTAATATCAGGATTTTTGAGTATGATTGAAGCCTCATAGGCAATCCCGCTTTGCTTGGTAAAAAGCCATTTATTTGTCCGGTCATAGTTTACAAGCGCGTCTATCAATCTGCCTTCATCTGAATGGGCTAAATATGGCGCGAAAGATAATGCAGTGAACTGACCACCATATTTTGTACCAGCCTCTTGAGTGCGTCGCTTTTTATCTTCGCCGCAACCTTCCCACATACTATCTACTGTGTATTTATTAATTTTTTCCCAATTGCCAACGAGTGACAAAGAATATTCAACGGCCTGTGCGGGTGTGCCGCGGTTAAAGGATGAATGAGACCATAATGGCTGACCTATTTGTGACCAAAGATATAGATAGTCTGACATGAATTGTGATGCCCAAATGTTGTAAAAAGCAGCTGTACAACCTCTCAAGCTATCAGCGGCATTGCTACCGTCCTTACGTATGCCTGACATATAGCGGTGAAAGGCGATATATGACATGTCAATCAGTTGTTTGTCTTTGGCGAAGATACCAGCTCTTAATAAGGCCTGAGCTTGCAAGATGCCGCCATTTTGGCAAACCTCTGTTCTTCTTTCGTAATTTGTGTGTTTAATTTCGCATTTAATAGGTAGTCGGCTGTATTTTTGTTTTCTGTCAGCTGGAAACATTTCCAGAACTCTATTTTTTGCCCACTTCTTTGCCTTGGACATATAGGCATCGTCCCAATTAAAATCATGATGCAAAATCTCAATGGCAATTAATATCTTATTTATACTGAGTGCGTATCCGAAGAACGCTCCACCAAATTCATCCTGTTTATGTGGCGTATCACTATCAATCCAATTTTCCAGCGCCTCTTTAACGGATTTGTTAATATTTTTGTCAAACAAAGCTTTGTAAATTATTTGATTGAAACCATCCTGACAGACCACAAACCCGTCAGTTAACGATCCCTCTTTCCAACTTATCGAACCATCCAAATTTTTTGACTGATTTTCATAGATAGTGGCAACTTGAGGATACCAATCCAAACAAAACTCTTCTCTTTCATCACCATTAGACAATATGTCATTAAATGCAGGATTTAGTTCAGAGAAAACCTTATATGTCTGCTTGGCATTGCCAAATGTTTCAATATCTCCCTCTAACGAATATTTGGGAATTATGACGTCATAGTTGTTCTGATACCCCCGCATAAACCGAAAAGCCTCATCTGCAGTTTTTTGTTTCCAATTATCTGAAACCTTGTCTACCTGCAGACAATCAAGCTCCCTTTTTTTCATTTCATTAAAAGTGGGCACCGTATCCAAAAACTTTAGGCTTTCGCATAACTCTTCATCTGTCAGATCTGAAGCTTTTCGTTCTTGTGTAACCACGTCTATGAGTAATTGTATTGGACGTTTTGTATTATCATTTTCACTGGAAACAATATTCTCACCAGATTTAAAGGTTAGTGCGGATGCGTGAGATGACAGCGCCATGAATAATAGAAAAACAGATAATCTTAACATCACTATGCCTTCACTAAATTAGTATCCGATCTATTAGTTTTCACTATTTATGAGACATTTGCAAATTAACTTTCTCAGCCATCTCCTGAAGCGCCTCTATGAAACTCTCAGAGCTCGATTTGCAAATTAAACGCCCTGTTCTGATAGTCAAAATTTTTCATCCTTTTTGCACATACCTTGAAACATTCCAATAACGACATATTTTTTAGTAAGACCGGCTCTGTAGCAAACGGAGGCATATATGTTGCGGATAATATATAATTCGATAATGAGACGGAAGTATAACCCACTAGCTAGCATTCCAAATGTGGCCACTGGTCACCTTATAATGCAAGTGCTCGCTTGGATGTGGTGTGTGGTCTTTTCAATGTGGGTAGGTTCAATATATATTTTTGGCATAACAGCCATAGCTCATGCAGTAGTAATCGCTGGTATCTTTATCACAGCTGTTACATTTTACACTGCGCGAAAATCTCCAGCGACTTTTAACGCAATTAAAAGTGGATTTGTGGTCACTAGACGCTAATACAAAATAGGTCGCAGAAGCAAAAACTACTTCTATGCCTTTTGCAAGTTGACCCTGTAAGCTACCTCTTCAAGCGCCGCTATAAAGCTCTGAGAGTTGCTTTTGCGCGTTGTGGCAACTTCCCCACCCTTGGCTTGCCCCAACCACGCTCTAACAGCGCCTGCGCGGCTGTGCCACGAACTCTATCATCCTTGCCGTGGTGCATTAACTCAACCAGAGTGTCTAAAGCCTCGTTGGTATAAAACCGCCCCAGTTCAGCAAGCTTTTACTCATTGCGCGGCCTGCCTCCTGCATTCCCGCTGTGACCAGCCACAAAACGGCCAGATTTGTCTCTGATGTTAGGTTATAATTTCACAACTTATCTCTTCTTTTTGCATTATAAAAATAGCGGGATGCCCAAATTATCCCTACCAAAACGATTAAATCCAAGAGAATTGATAGGTATTTATGAAGGTCAAGTAGTTCAAAGATTATTTGATTAGAAATACCATGGAGTAATAGAGCAAATGTGATAACGAAGAGCATAAGATTACCGTTCCAACTGACATTTCCAGAGAGCTTGCCAGTGTAGATAGCCATACCCACACGTATTGCAGTAGCAAAAGTTAAAAACAAAAAGAAATTTCCAAACGCGGTATTTGCGCCGTCTATCTCCTCAGTATAATAGCGATTATGAAGAATTAAGGTTTCACCGAAATCAACATAAGTAACAATTCCCAAATTTGTTGCTATTTCATTAGTGATAAAAGCCATCAAAATGAATGTAATTATGCCAAATGACCAAAGAAAAAAATTGGCGCATTATTTAACACCTAATAAAAATTTCTTATAAACAATTAGTAATTTTACAACTACACAGGAACAAATATTGGACTGAATAGGTCGTTACGAGACCTCAAATTGCATTGTAATCTTTGGCACTCTACTCACTCAAAGACCTATTTGTGTTTTCATGACCCTGATTACTATCCACTCTATCCAAAATTATCTGAATATAGTTCTGCTAGTATTAACCTTTTCAAGCAAGAGCAACCAGATATAGGGGTTCTGATTTGCATGCCTTTATTGGCAAAGCACTATTGCGTCTTAACACCAAATTACGACAAATCAAATAATAGATAGATTTTAGCAATCTCACAAAAAAATCTAAAACATTGAAATATATAAGAAAAAATTGGTCGGAGCGGCGGGATTTGAACCCACGGCCCCTACACCCCCAGTGTAGTGCGCTACCAGGCTGCGCTACGCTCCGACATGGCCGAGTATAAAGGCCAGCCATGACAAAGATCAAGGCCAGCCGTGACACATCAATCATCACACTCAAATCATAGCGCTCAAATCATCGCACTCATCAAAAAAGCAGGCCCGCTGATAGGCACCGCCATTCAATCTAGCAAAGGCAGCTTATCAATCAATGTTAGTTTTTTGTGATCATCTGCCCCAAGCGTGCATCAAGCGCTATCAGCCTATCAAGTAGCTCATTGAGTGCATCTTGGCTTGGGTTATTGGTCATCTGACCTGTGCTAGGTGCTTGTGTGCTGCTGCTAGCTTTATTTTCTTTCAAGAATTTTTGCGCACCTTTGATGGTATAGCCATCGCGGTAAAGCAAATCACGTATATGTGTTAGCAATGCCAGGTCAGTTGCCTTGTAATAGCGGCGTCCACCAGAGCGTTTCATCGGCTTTAATTGTGTGAATTTGGTTTCCCAAAAGCGCAATACATGAGCCGGCACATCAAGCTGATCAGAAACTTCTGAGATGGTGCGATAGGCCCATTCTGCTTTATCAGACATCGTCGCCGCCTTTAACTGGCGTCATTCACGCGCTCGCGCATCTGGCTTGATGGCCTGAAAGTCAGGACACGGCGCGGCGTGATAACAGCTTCTTCACCACTTTTTGGGTTACGGCCAATGCGTGCCGTTTTCTTAGATACGGTAAAAGTGCCAAAAGATGATATCTTGACCTGCTCGCCATTTTCAAAGCATGTGGCCATTTCTTCAAGCACAGCTTCAACCAGATCACCTGATTCATTGCGCGATAACCCAAGTTGGTTATGCACAGCATTTGCGATATCTTGGCGTGTGATGGTCTTACTCATAAGCTAATAGTAACAAGCACATACAAGATGGTCAATCATTTCGATATGAAGCATCTCTGCCAACTATCTATCAGGCGTGCCTAAACTACTAATAGCTGTTACTCAGGGCGGCCAAATCGTACCAAGGATGCACCCCAGGCAAGGCCGCCACCAATCGCCTCTAATGCCAGCAAATCCCCTGATTTAATCCTGCCATCATGCACAGCTTCTGACAGGGCAAGCGGAATAGAAGCAGCAGAGGTATTAGCATGTTTATGCACTGTGCGAACGACCCTATCTTCTGATAGCCCCATTTTCTTCTGCATGCCATTAATAATACGCAGATTCGCTTGATGTGGCACAAGCCAGTCAACAGCCTCTGCTGGAACATTGGCCGCCACAAGCACCTCATCCATCACAGAGGATAATTTTTCAACAGCATGGCGGAACACTTCTTTGCCTTCCATACGAACATGCCCCACATCACCTGTCGCTGAAGGCCCGCCATCAACATATAAAATATCGCGATAATTGCCATCAGAATGAAGCGCACTTGCTAAGATACCAAAATCATCAGAGGCTTCCTGACGCTCCAATATGACAGCCCCTGCCCCATCACCAAATAGCACACATGTAGCTCTATCTTCCCAATCAAGCAATTTAGTAAAGGATTCAGCACCAACCACCAAAGCTTTATTCGCTTTGCCAGCTTGCATCATCGATTCAGCAACGGTTAGCGCATAGATAAAACCAGCACAAACAGCCTGCACATCAAAAGCAAAGGCATTATGGGCGGCAAGCTTACGCTGAACCTTTGTTGCGGTTGACGGAAATGTATCATCTGGTGTGGTTGTTGCAATGACGATCAGCTCTAGGTCACTGGCACTAATGCCAGCATGAGATATCGCTTTTTCAGCTGCTGCAACTGCCAGATCAGAGGTCAGCTCTCCCTCAGCAACCATGTGACGTTGGGCGATGCCAGTTCGTTGCTTGATCCATTCATCAGAGGTATCAACCCAGCCAGATAATTCATCATTGCTGATCACGCGAGATGGCAGATAAGCGCCAACGCCTGTCATCAAAATACGCTCACCCATTTGCACTTGCTTCCTCTTTTTTGCGCAAAGCATCAAATTTTGCTAATGCCTGTTGCACATCTGGCATAAAACCATGCTCTACCAAATCAGCAGCTACTTTAATGGCATTGGCATAGCCAATATCATCAGTGCCGCCATGTGATTTCACAGCAATGCCATTTAACCCCAAAAATACAGCACCATTATGAACACGCGGGTCAAGACGATGGCGCATGCGCTTCATCGCCCCAGCAGCTAGCATATAGGCAAGCCGTGTAATGAGTGATTCTTTAAAGGCACGCTTTAAAAAGGCAGAGATAAGCATTGATGTGCCCTCTGCTGTCTTCAGCGCCACATTGCCAGTAAAGCCATCAGTGACAACCACATCTGTAAGGCCTTTGGTAATATCGGTGCCTTCGATAAAGCCGCTATAATTCATCTGATAGGCTGGATTTGATAAAATATCAGCAGCATCACGCAGATAATCATGACCTTTTTGATCTTCTTCACCTACATTCAACAGACCAATAGATGGTTGTGAAATCCCTAGGATTGAGCGGCTAAAAGCGGCGCCCATAATACCAAACTGCACCAGATTTTCAGCATCACATTCAATATTGGCGCCCAAATCAAGCATACAGACCTGGCGTTCAACTGTTGGCAGAAAGGTTGCGATAGCTGGTCTTTTGACACCTTGCATGGGGCGCAATTGCAGCTTTGCCATAGCCATTAACGCACCAGTATTACCAGCTGATACAA
The DNA here is from genome assembly GCA_049890115.1 of Puniceispirillaceae bacterium (SeqCode). GTDB lineage: Bacteria > Pseudomonadota > Alphaproteobacteria > Puniceispirillales > Puniceispirillaceae > UBA685. Next base: position 7,082 of record JBMHCC010000016.1, read on the forward strand.
CAGCATCACAATTACCAGATGCCACCTCGGCTATTGCCATCCACATTGAGGTAGTCTTACCACGACGCACCGCTTGCGATACATTATCGTCAGATTCTACCTTGTCATCTGTATGGATAATATCTGAACCGCTAATCATGCTGGCACGACGCAACAAAGGTTTGATGCGCTTGCTATCCCCGATAAAAACAAATTCTAAATCAGGGTTTTTAGCTTTCGCGATATCAGCTCCTTTGATGACAATATGCGGCGCATCATCGCCGCCCATTGCATCAAGAGCAAGCCGCGTCTTACTCACAACACATCTCCTTCACCGAATTGCATCTGTACCTTAAAGGCAAACCCTTATTTTTTCAAATGGATTAGCTTGGAAAAAGGGTTACGCTTTTCCACTTTTGGGCCAAATTCGAAATTATCTGGAGCATCATCACGCCTTGGATAGGGATTTGCGGCCAGAGCCAATGATTGAAACACAGCTTCTTTTATGGGAATTTTGCCATCAATCAACGGTTCAACAGCACTGTCAGTCACGTCAATTTCGTCATTTTCATGATAATTGAGGACAAAACGTTCACTAATATCAGCATTGGCATGTTCTGCCACATCAGCACCAGTTGCTACACAGCTTTGAATGATTTTTGCTGATATCTGACCTGTCACTTCCCAGCAATCTTTTGAAATCATCTTGATTTTCAGATGAAATTTACCAGCTGAGACGCGCACAAAAGAAAAGCGTTCTGCCATCACAAGACAATCATTTTCGGTTAAGCTGCCATCAAGCGAGACCGCTTTGCCGGCAACAATTGTCAAGGCGTCTAGCTCTTCTACCAGTTCATTTACTGTTTGCTGCTTATCTGACATAACCCCTCACCACTGACTAGAACCCATTAATGTCTATTTCAAACCGCCATAAATGCCAAATGATGCTGTTCAATTCTGCCTTGCAGAAAATCATCATCTTCTAAGCCTGCCAGCTTGTCTGCGATAGCAAATATCTGGTCTGCCAAGATCATTTCATGACTAACAGCTTCATCAGAACGATAGAGATTGCGCCGCAAAATAACGCCAAGTGCCTCTTTATCACCTGACGATATCGCATCATCATAATGTTTTAGGCGCCCCATATAGGCCTCTGACATCAATTTAACGCGCTTGCCAACACCCATATCACCAACGCCCATTTCACGAAGCGTCAAATCCATATCTTGGAACATCGCATCAAACAAGCCTTGCGCAAGTTCTTTTACCGCACCCTCTTTGCCAGCCAGCCGGCGCATCACAAGTGACTGCAGCAAACACAAAGCATCAAAACGGCCATCAATGGTATCAGCAACTTCAAAATCACGATATAGAACAGGATTACGAGACGCTTGCAGAATTTCGTAATAAAGGGCGTCTGCAGGCGTAAATTCACGTGCTTTGAGGCTTTGCGGTCGCATCCAGCCTGTTAAAGTTTGCCATAATCCCGAAGATGCCATATCAATTTCCTGAAACCTGTTTTATCATCACCAGCAAAGATGATTGACGTGCTTTGCTTTTGCCGCAATTATAACGCGTCATCCACTCTTATGCTTTAAAAAAATGAACCGGACAAACCCGTTATGAGACTTCAACATCTGCTTTTGTTAGTTCTGCTTGCTTTTGGCGTAACAGCGTGTGGCGAACGTATTTCCTCACATGGCCATTCAGTTGATGAATTTGAACTTAACTCTGTTGAAATCGGTGTCACAACCCGAAATGATATTTTGCTGAGCTGGGGCAAACCTAGCTTTGATGGGGCTTTTGGTTCTGGTAAAATTTACTATGTATCACAAAATATGCGCCAACCAGCAGGTGGCAGAAAAGTAACAACTAAGCGCGAGCTATTTGTACTGACCTTTGATGATAATGATATCTTGCAGATGCTAGAATTGCGTGACCAGGATACAGGGCTAGCCATCGCCACGCTAGATGCGATTACACCAACCCCTGGCGATAGCTTTGGTGTGATTGAACAGATTTTCTCTAATGTGCGTCGCCGTAATGCTAATGAATAAGCGTGGTTAAAACTGGAAACTGGCTTATTTCGCCATTTCCAATTTACGCAAAGACCGTGCCAGCCTATCCATGATGGCATTCGCGAATTTGACATCACCCTGATAAGCATCTGTCAGGCTGGCATATTCAGAAATAATCGCCTTTGCCGGTATATGAGGCATGAATTTTAATTCTGCCACAGCAGCACGCAAAGCAGATAGATCATGTCGTGCCAACCTATCAAGGCTCCAATCATCATCCAATAATTCAGCTATCATCTGGTCAATTTCATTCTGATTATCTGCCATCAACGCTGTTAATTCATTAAAATGGCCTTCATCAATTTTTTTGACCTGCATTTCTTTGGCAGCATCATTGGCATAGTGCGATAAATATTGTGCCATCAGATGAGGCATATCCTTATCAGACATCGCTTTTTCATAATTCACCTGGATGGCACCAAGGCGTGCTGCGGTGCGTTTGCGCACAGGCACAGGCTTTAATTCTGATTTTTCAGCCATCTTGATTTACGCCTCTATCCCGAAATTTTTTGCAATTTGCGCCATCGCAAGAGCAGCGCGTGTGGCATCGCCGCCCTTATCTTTTTCTGACATACGCGCTCTTGCCCATGCCTGATCCCAATTTTCTACTGTGATAATGCCATTACCAATGGCCAGCCTATTTTTGACTGTTAACTCCATAATGCCTCTGGCGCTTTCATTACACACCGTATCATAATGGCTTGTCTCGCCGCGAATAACACAGCCAAGTGCCACATAGCCATCAAAGCCTTTATCGCTGGCAGCAGCTAATGCAATCGCACCTGGCACCTCTAGCGCACCTGGCACAGACACTCTCTCAAAGCTGGCATTGGCATCACTCAGTGCGGCGATTGCGCCCTCGGCTAATGCTTCACCCAAATCTTTATAAAAATTTGCTTCAATGATCAGAAAATGTCCGGCCATCTCATACCCTCTATGTTATCTATTGCGCTTGCTTTATGCCCCTATCAGGCATCATGCAGCGTGCGCCATCCTTCGATTTCCAAACCATGACCTTCAAGGCCAACAATATTAGGCTGTGAGTTCGATAGCAGAATCATCTTACGCACATCAAGGTCTTTTAGGATTTGTGCACCAACACCATAGTCACGCAAATCACTAATGCCTGTTGGTGGATGTGAACGGCGCGCTATCATATCAGATAGATTATTACCTGCCATTTCGCGCAAAATCACAATCAGACCAGCACCGTTATCAGCAATCGCCTGCATTGATTTCTGTAAATCTGTTGTTGAAGCTGAGGTCTCGCCAAGAATATCTTTGAGCAAATCAAAACTATGCATACGCACCAGCACAGCTTCATCAGGGCTGATATCACCTTTGGCAAGCACCAGATGCTCTGTGCCAGTTATCAAGTTCTGATAGGCAATCATCCGCCAATCACCACCAATATCAGATGTCAGCACTGCCTCATTCATGCGGCTAACTAGATTTTCATTACGTCTGCGCCATGCAATCAAATCAGCAATAGAGCCAATTTTAAGATCATGTTCAGCAGCAAAATCAAGCAAATCAGGCAGGCGTGCCATCGTGCCATCATCTTTCATAATCTCACAAATCACCCCAGAAGGGTCACCCCCTGCGGCCCGTGCAATATCAACCACTGCCTCAGTATGGCCTGCACGAACCAATGTGCCACCATCACGCGCAATCAGAGGAAAGATATGGCCAGGCGTTGTGATATCTCTGGCATCAGCTTTTGGGTCAATAGCTGTGCGGATAGTATGCGACCTGTCATGAGCTGAAATGCCTGTGCTGACACCTTCACGCGCCTCTATCGACACGGTAAAAGCTGTCTGATGGCGTGATTCATTGCGACGCTCCATCAGGGACAGACCTAATTTTTCAGTACGCTCTGCTGTCAGTGCTAAGCAAATCAGACCACGACCATATTTTGCCATAAAATTAATCGCTTCAGGCGTGCAGTGATCAGCTATGACGCATAAATCACCTTCATTTTCGCGATCTTCATCATCCACCAAGATGAATACTTTGCCGGCTTTGGCATCGGCAACCACTTCTTCGATTGGCGAAAGCTGGCTTTGTGCTGCGTTCATTATTTTTGACCCTTTGTTGCCTCTGCCAGACGCGCCACATAGCGGGCTAGCATATCAATTTCTATATTCAACATATCGCCAACTTTGCGCTGCCCCAAGGTCGTTTCCTGCCAGCTATGCGCAATGATATTCACATGAAACAAATCACCATCAACATCATTCACTGTCAAAGAAACACCATCAAGCGTGACGGATCCCTTTGTGGCAATGAAATGGCTTAAATCAGATGGGGCTCTGATAACCAACCTATGGCTATCATTTTCTGCTGTTATTGAAACAAGTTCAGCGACACCATCAACATGACCAGACACAATATGCCCGCCTAACTCATCCCCCATCGCCAGCGCACGCTCTAAATTCACATTCACGCCTGTCTGCCAGCTATGAAGGGTTGTCAGGTTCATTGTTTCTTGCGAAGCAGCAACATGAAACCAATCATCGCCCTTATCAATCACTGTCAAACAAACCCCAGAACAGGCGATAGACGCCCCAAGCGCAATGTGACGGCAATCCCAAGGCGTTTTTATCTTGATTTGCCAGTCACCATCTTTTTCAAAATCTGTGATTGTGCCAATGGCTGTAATAATACCAGTAAACATCTTGTTATGATAACCTATTTGCGGGGTGCCAGACGCCTAGCTCATCATCCCCTAACATAATTGAACTACTATTGATATAGTTCTTTGGCGCTGAAAAATCCAGTGTGGATGCGCTATCCCATGCTAAAACACCTCGACCTAATTTATGAGGTGCTTTCAGCCAGATAATTTCATCAACCAAATTAGCATCAATCAAGCTTAGTGCCAGTGTTCTGCCAGCTTCCATCATGACAGAAGAGATGCCTCTTTGTGCCAGATCAGACATAATATCAACAAGTGACAGACCAATGCTGTCGCGAGTGATGCTAATTGGCAGGACTGTCTTTGGCAGATGCGCGCTATTGGCTTGCAAAGCATGATATAAAAACACCGGACGCTGTGCATTGAAACAAGCCATATTAGCCGGTATCTGAGCATGAGAATCCAGAATGGCTAGGGCTGGCTGCTGGTGGGAAAAACCAGGCAATCTGACGTTGAGTTGCGGGTTATCAACCATGATAGTCTGGCTGCCTGTCATGACACAATCAAAGCGGCTGCGCATCGCATGAACATAACGGCGCGCTAGCTCTCCTGTCAGCCATGTCTGGCTACCTTTTTCAGCGGTGATATAGCCATCAGCACTAGTTGCCATTTTCAAGCTGATAAAGGGCCGACCTTTATTTTGACGTGATAAAAAACCAGCCATTTGCCTTGCGGCGGCTGCTTCACCAACGCCTTTGCGAACTATTATGCCAGCATCTTCTAGCCTCGCAATCCCCTTGCCGCTAACACGTTTATCAGGATCGCCATGCGCTATCACAACACAGCTTATACCAGCATTGATGAGCGCATCAGCACAAGGCGGCGTTTTACCATGATGAGCGCATGGCTCCAGCGTGACATAGGCTGCCCCGCCTTTGGCCGCATCACCTGCCATAGCAAGGGCATTCACTTCTGCATGAGGGCGGCCAGATGGGCTTGTTCGCCCAACACCAACCAAACGATTATCAGCTGATATAATGGCACAACCAACAGCTGGATTTTCGGCTGTTTGGCCAAGCGCCATCTCAGCCTGCGCCAATGCTACATTCATCCAGCGCAGGTCTGATGGCTTGTGGCTAGTCACTTACGCAACTCATTAACAAATTCTTCGAAATCTTCAGCCTCACCGAAATTACGATAGACTGAGGCATAGCGGATATAGGCCACCTTATCGAGCTTTAGCAATGATTTCATCACAAGTGAGCCAATATAGTCTGAACCCACATCTGAATCACCAGTTGATTCAAGCATGCGAACAATCTCGGTAATTGCGCGTTGCACTTTTTCATCATCAATAGAGCGTTTGCGTAACGCAATATCAAAAGAGCGCTCTAGCTTGCCACGATCAAAGGGGGTTCTGCGCCCATCTGTTTTAATCACTGAGATATCACGCAAGTGAACACGTTCAAAGGTTGTAAAGCGTGCTGAACATGAGCCACATTGACGCCGCCTTCGAATAGCAGTGCCATCTTCTGAGGGACGTGAATCCTTCACCTGTGTGTCTTCAGATTTACAAAATGGACATAGCATATTTAGCCCCTTTAATCAGCAATAACGCATTATATTGTGGCATTATGCGATATCAGCGCCTATTGGTAAATCGGGAATTTCGCACAAAGGTCACGTACTTGTGCCCGCACCTGTTGTTCAACAGCGCTATTATCTTCTGGATTAGCTGCCAAACCATCAAGCACATCACCAATCAGATGACCAATCAGGCGGAATTCTTCGACACCAAAGCCTCTGGTTGTACCAGCTGGTGTGCCAAGACGAACACCAGAAGTCACAGTTGGCTTTTCAGGGTCAAAAGGAACACCATTTTTGTTACAAGTAATGCCAGCATTTTCCAATGATAATTCTGTGATATTGCCTGTCAGGCCTTTCGGGCGCAAATCCACCAGAACCATGTGGATATCTGTACCGCCGCCTACAATATCAACACCGCGCTCAACCAACACATCTGCCAATGTTCTGGCATTTTCAACAACTGACGCGATATAATCCTTAAATTCAGGCTTTAATGCCTCGCCAAATGCCACAGCCTTAGCAGCGATGGCATGCATTAATGGGCCACCTTGCAAGCCTGGGAATACAGCTGAATTAATTTTTTTACCCAAAGCTTCATCATTTGACAGGATGATGCCACCACGACCAGCACGCAATGTCTTATGCGTTGTTGATGTCACAATATCAGCATAAGGTAGTGGGCTTGGGTGTAAACCAGCAGCAACCAAACCTGAGATATGTGCCATATCAACCATCAAATAAGCACCGACCTCATCAGCAATCGCGCGGAATTTTGCAAAATCCAATGTGCGCGGATAGGCTGATGCACCAGCGACAATCAGCTTTGGCTGATGTTCGCGTGCTAATGCTGCAACCTCATCATAATCAATATGACCAGTCTGACGGCTAACACCATATTGGACAGCATCAAACCATTTACCTGACAGATTTGGTGCTGCGCCATGAGTCAAGTGACCACCAGCTTCCAATGACATGCCAAGCACCGTATCACCTGGCTTTAGCAGCGACAGAAAAACAGCCTGATTAGCCTGTGCGCCAGAATGAGGCTGCACATTGACAAATGAACAATCAAATAACTTTTTGGCGCGTTCAATCGCTAGGGTTTCAACAACATCAACATACTCACAACCACCATAATAGCGGCGCCCCGAATAGCCTTCCGCATATTTATTGGTTAATACAGAGCCTTGTGCCTCTAGAACAGCGTTTGACACAATGTTCTCAGATGCGATCATTTCAATCTGATCTTGCTGGCGCACTAGCTCATGCTGGATTGCTTCAGCCACTTCTGGATCAGATATGGCAAGTGAGTTTTGAAAAAATGAAGTGTTCTGTTCCATAAATGGCTCCGCTCAATCTGAATGCGCCTTACCGCATTTCGTAAAATAGTTATCTCTGGATGGTAAAATGGTTATTCTGGCAGATTTGTCAATTTATCGACACGTCTTTGATGACGTCCGCCTTCAAAATCTGTGTTTAAAAATATATCAACACAATCAAGAGCTGTTGCCAGCCCTATCACCCTCTCACCCAATGCTAGGATATTGGCATTATTATGTTCTCGCGACAAACGGGCAGTGGTAATATCATGTGCTAATGCTGCCCGCACCCAGCTATGCCGATTAGCCGCAATGGAAATGCCAATGCCTGAACCGCAAATAATGATACCGCCTGCTGTTTCATCATCTTTTAACGCCATCGCGCAACGTGCACCATAATCAGGATAATCAACAGATTCTGTGCCATCTGGCCCTAAATCCTCGACGAGGATACCAGCAGCTTCTAAATGGGCTTTAATCGCTGATTTAAATGTCAGACCGCCATGATCAGACGCCAGATATAATTTTGTAAATGCCATAATTACACTCTTTATTCAGGCTGGGATTTCATGCTGCATTGTGCCTATCTTGTTGCTCAATGTCATCCACCAAATTGCCGCATAGACTGCTAATGATGCCTTATCTGGATTTGCTAGAGAACCTTCTCAAAAAAGATCATGATTTGTATCACTTTTTTAATGACAAAGCTGTTTTTTCTTTCTAGCGTAATGCTCACCACGGTGTCATGACCGAGGGATGGGAGGGAGTTTCTTGATACGTCTTTTGACTGTGCTTGAAGCTCAAGAAAAGCAAGGTCTTTTGACCTTGTTTTTTTTTGCCTTCATCACGCAATGATGTTTTTTTAACATTATTGCCGAAAGGTAAAAATCCCAGATGAAATAATCGCATTCACAATCACCCATAAGATGGCAGCAATACCAGAGGTGATTAGCATCTTGCGCCATAATTGTGGGCGTTCAGGTGCTGATGTGGCATGGCCCTTTTCAATAGTCTCTGGTGCTTTTGCGCCAAATGGCAACACCATAAATAACACCCACCACCACAGCAGAATATAGACCACAATACCTGAGACGATATCCATCTTAACACCTTTATCTGATTGGTTTTGACAGCTTAAATTTGCTCTAATTCAACCAATGTGCCGTTAAAATCTTTGGGATGAAAAAATAAAACTGGTTTGCCATGCGCCCCAATTTTTGGCTCACCATCCCCTAATACTCTGGCGCCAGCTGCTATCATTTTATCACGCATAGCCAGTAAATCTTCAACATCAAAGCAGATATGATGCATTCCACCATCAGGGTTACGCTCTAAAAATTTGGCAATCGGTGATGCTGTACCGTAAGGTTCCAATAATTCAATCCGGTTCCCTGGCACATCAACAAAGACAACTGTCACCCCATGTTCTGGCAAAGTTTGCGGTGCTGAAATGGTTGCACCTGTTCTGGCCTGCCAATCTTCTGCTGCTTTTGCGATATCGGGAACCGCGATAGCGATATGATTAATGGTGCCAAACATCATGCTAATAAATCCTGTTTGCCAGCGCGGATAATATGCACCTCTACATTAGGGCGCCTTTTAACCATTGATTTCGCCACAGAGCGTATCGCAGATATGACAAGCTGCTTGACCGCATCATCTTTATTCGCATTTTTGGTCAAGGAAGCTAAATTATCTTCGATACGCAACGCTGCCATAGCCAGAAAATCATCGCCCCTATCATCATCCATCAGACCTGTTTGCTGAATAGAAGGTGACATTAATAATGCGCCATTATGATTGAGCACAATAGAGACACTGACACTGCCATTCCATAACATGCGGCGACGTGATCGCAATAATTCTGATTGAATATCGACAATCTCTCCGCCTTCATGCGTTAATGCCCCTGTGCGCACGCTGCCTTGTAAAGCCGCCTGTTCATCTTTGAAACTGATAATTGCGCCATTATCTGGGATAATGGTTTGGGTTACCTGACATGATTTCGCCAATTCAGCATGTGCCAGCAAATGACGTGCCGTACCATGAACCGGAACAGCAATCTTTGGACGCACTAGCGCATACATTTCGCTCATCTCATCACGTGCTGGATGGCCTGACACATGAACTGGCGCATCATCATCTGTCACAACCTTTATACCGCGGCGCAACAGCATATCCTGAATGCGTGTAATAGCTGGCTCATTGCCAGGGATCTGCCTTGATGAATAGATAACTGTATCACCTTGCTGCAATTCCACAGTCTCATGGGCACCAGATGCGATACGTGCCATCGCTGCGCGTGGCTCGCCCTGTGAGCCGGTGCAAATAATCACCAAATTTTCACGCGGGATCAGACCAACATCAGATTCTTTCACAAAATCTGGTACATCACGCAAATAACCAACTTCTCTTGCGGCATCAATGGTTCGCAATAAAGCCCGCCCGACAACGGCAACAGAACGTTGATTGGCATGAGCTGCTTTTATAATGGAATCAAGGCGTGCGACATTACTAGCAAAACAGGTAATAGCCACCCGTCCCTCTGCCTTGGCAATTTCAGCTGCTAGCCCGTCTCTTGCGGTTTGTTCAGATGGGGTGCGACCTTCAACCATGGCATTTGTGCTGTCACCAATTAGTGCCAACACACCTTCTTTGCCAATTTCTGACAACCTTTGCCTGTCTGTATCAGTGCCAATTTGCGGCGCATCGTCAAATTTCCAGTCACCTGTATGTAAGATTGTGCCTTCTTTGGTGCGTAACACCAAGGCTGCGGGGTCTGGAATTGAGTGATTTAGTGCCACTAATTCAACAGAAAATGGCCCAAATTGATAATCTACATTATAGTCTATTTCATGCATCTCAATATGAAAATCAGCTCTGTTTTCAGCAAGCTTGCGACGCAATAAGGCAAGCGTAAAAGCAGTCCCATAAATCGGCACACCTAGCTTTTCCCACAAATACGGAATTGCGCCATAATGATCTTCATGGGCATGTGTCAGTATCAGGCCTTCTAGCTTGCCTTTCTGCTCTTCGATAAAGCTAATATCAGGCAAAACCACATCCACACCTGGCATGGTTTCATCAGCAAAGCTAATACCCAAATCAACCATCAGCCACCGGCCTTCATAATGGTAGAGATTGGCATTCATACCAATTTCACCAGAACCACCAAGCGGTACAAAGACCAATTCTGAAGAATTTATCGCCATGATTACTGTCTCTTATTTAACTGATAGATTTCACGCAAACCACGCATAGTCAAATCAGGCATAACATGGTCAATCTGTGATATATGTGGGGCAAACAAGCTGGCAAGCCCCCCTGTGGCAATGATTGTCATCTGCTCTTGTTCTGATGCGATAAGTCGCGCCAACACACCCTCAATCATGCCAACATAGCCCCATAGGATACCAGATCGCATAGCGGCTCTGGTATCACGTCCAATCACCGGCATGTCAGATCCAAAGGGTGCAATCTCTATTTCAGGCAGGCGAGCGGCTGCTTGTGACAAGGCGCTGACTGATAAATGAATGCCAGGGGCAATAACGCCGCCCACATAGATACCGCCCTGCTTGACCACATCAAAGGTCGTCGCTGTCCCAAAATCAAGGATAATGGCAGGCAGCTTTGTCACTTTACTGGCAGCAAATGCATTCACCAACCGGTCTGCACCTGCCTGACTAGGCATATCAATATCGACCTCAATCCCAATGGCAATATCATCATCGCCGACAATCATTGGCGCAACATCAAGGGCTTTTGTTGCAAATCGTTTTAAATGTGTTGTGATATCAGGCACGACTGAGGCGATGATAACATCATCAATCACGGCCAATGACAAATTTTGCAGCGATAATAAATGGCTAAGCCAAGCGGTATATTCATCTGCGGTTCTGTTTGCATTTGTTTCAATGCGCCATTCCCCGATTGCCTTGTCATCATTAAATAACGCAAAGACTATATTGGTATTGCCGCAATCAATCGCCAGAAGCATCAAATCGTCCCATTAAATTGACATCACCTGCTGTCACAGTCAGGATTTCATCATTATCTGTTTTCAACATTAAAGCACCATCATTTGCAATATCATGAAGCTTGCCTGTCAATGTTATCTTATCTTGTCGAACCGTGATGGTTTGCCCTAAAAATAATAACTTGCTCTTATATAGGTCATAAAAGGCCGAAAAGCCAGATATCTGCCATCTATCATAAAAGGGATGCAAGCGTTCTAAAAAAGCATCTGCTAGCTCTTCTGGTGTGATTATCTGCCCAGATAGGCTTGCAATATCAGCAGGCGCAAATGCCGCATCAGCCGTTGGCGGTGCATTACGCAAATTCACCCCGCATCCCAGCAATATCATATCACCATGCGCCTCAAGCAAAAGCCCAGAGATCTTGCCACCATCTGCCAAAATATCATTTGGCCATTTTAAACCAGCATTCAGATTTGGAGCCAGATGGTTTATCGCATCAAGCATCGCCAATGCGCTGATAAATGATAAGCTTGGCCATTCAGATTGCGGCCTTTGCGGTTGCAAGGCAACTGACAAATACAGCCCATCATCTATGGCTGATAGCCATTGCCTACCGCGCCTGCCTCTGCCTTTGGTCTGCTCTCTTGCAACAATGCACAAACCTTCTGATAGCGCAGGATGACTAGCAATAATATCAGAGGTCGAGGTGGCAGTATCATAAATGCATAACTGCCAGCCCGATGGTAAGATTTTATGCTTATCTGTCACTGCCTAACGCTAGAAGCCAGCTGCATAGACAGCCATCACAGCCGTTGATGCCTGATCTCTGACAGGGCCAATCAGGAACACAAATAACACTATCAAAACAAGACAAGCTGATAACACAGCACGGTTTTGAAAGGCTAAATCCTTATCCAATGGCAATTCAGGATCTTGGAAATACATCAGCCTGATAATACGCAAATAATAAAACGCGCCAATCACTGAGGTTAGGACACCAATCACAGCCAAAGGCACAAGACCTGCATTAACGGCTGCCAAGAAGACATACCATTTGCCAAAGAAGCCAGCCAGAGGCGGAATACCTGCCATTGAGAACATGATAATCATCAAACCAGCTGCCAATAAAGGATGGGTTGATGACAAACCTGTTAGATCACTCAGCTTTTCAACAGGTGCACCATCACGGCGCATTAACAAGATAATTGAAAATGATGCAGCACCCATCAAAATATAGGTTGTCATGTAAATCATCACACCAGAAGCACCTTCAGCTGTGCCAGCTGCCAGACCACATAATGCATAACCCATATGAGCAATAGAGGAATAAGCCATCATTCGCTTGATATTAGTCTGCATAATCGCGCCAAGTGCACCGACCAGCATTGAAACAACAGCCAAAGCCATCACAACTTGTGCCCACTGGAAATCAATCCCGCCAAATGCGCCATAGGTCACATTGAGGATCAATGTCATTGCCGCAACTTTTGGTGCAATCGCAAATAACGCTGTGACCGGTGTTGGCGCACCTTCATACACATCTGGTGTCCACATGTGAAAAGGTGCAGCTGATATTTTGAAAGCAAGGCCAGATAGCAAAAAGACAAGGCCAACCACCAAACCAGCTGATGGCGTGCTGTCAATCGCTGCTGCGATTTCGGCAAAATTGGTTGTGCCTGTATAGCCGTAAATAAAGGATGCACCATAAAGCAGCATGCCTGATGACAAGGCACCAAGAAGGAAATATTTCAAACCAGCTTCTGATGATTTCACTGATTTAGTGCGCATAGCAGCAATCACATAAAGTGGCAGAGACTGCATCTCAAGCCCCATATAAAGTGACATCAAATCATTCGCTGACACCATCAATAACATGCCAAGCGTTGCCAGCAGGACAAGCAAATTATATTCTGGACGCTCTAGCCCCTCACCCCATTTATCTTCGACCATCCACGTCGCTGCCATTGCGCCAAGCAAAACAAGCAATTTCATGAAATGTGTCACAGGCGTTACCGCAAACAGGCCATTTAAAATCACCTGTGATTGCGGACCAATAAGATAAATAGCTGCCAAAGCAATCGCATAAGATAATAGCGTTAAATTCTTAACGCGCTTGCGATTATCGCTGCCATCACCGCCATAGGCCACTACCAAAACAATGATAAGCCCTGCCACTGCCAGAATAGCTTCAGGCAAAGCGTAATAGAGGCTTTCAAATGAAAATGTCATGATTTAAACCCTCTTAACCCCGATTAATTCTGTACAGAGGCTGTTTGCGCCCCAGTTGCAACAGTATCTAGCAAATCACTAATGGAAACAGCCATCACATCTAATAATGAGGATGGATAAATCCCGAACCAGATAACCAAAATGGTTAATGGTACGAAAATAAATGTCTCTCTGCCTTCCAGACGCGGCATATCAATCACAGCACGCTTGACCGCACGCCCAAATACCACACGCCGATATAGCCACAACATATAAGCAGCACCCAAAATCAAACCAGTCGCTGCCAAAAAGGCAACCCAGCTAGCCGCTTGCCATGCCCCAACCAAAACCAGCATTTCACCAACAAAACCAGATGTGCCAGGCAAGCCAACAGAAGCCAGCATCATAAACATAAACCAAGCAGCATAGCGCGGCATCGAATCAGCCACACCGCCATAAGCATCAATATCACGTGTATGAAGGCGGTCATAAACCACACCCACACAGAAAAATAACGCAGCAGATACCAGCCCGTGGCTAATCATCTGAAACATCGCACCAGCAACACCCTGTTCATTCAGCGAAAAAATACCGATGGTTACAAAACCCATATGCGCCACAGACGAATAAGCGATGAGCTTTTTCATGTCAGATTGCGCTAAAGCCACTAGCGATGTGTAAATCACCGCAATGACAGATAAGCCAAAGATATAAGGTGCAAAATACTCAGACGCATCAGGGAACATTGGCAATGAGAAACGCAAGAAACCATAGCCACCCATCTTCAACAAAACACCAGCCAAAATCATTGAGCCAGCTGTTGGCGCCTCAACATGCGCATCTGGCAGCCATGTATGAACAGGCCACATTGGCACTTTGACAGCAAATGAGGCAAAAAAGCCAAGGAAAAGCCATGTCTGAAGCGCGGGCGCAAAGCCAAATTCTGTCAGCTTTGGAATATCTGTTGTACCAACTAGCGAATACATAGCCAGCATACAAACAAGCATCAAAACAGAACCTGCCAGCGTATATAAGAAGAACTTAAAGGCAGCATAAACACGTCTTGGACCACCCCAAACACCGATAATCAGGAACATCGGTATCAGCACGCCTTCAAAGAACAAATAGAACATCAGCATATCAAGCGATGCAAACATACCGATCATCATTGTTTCCAACACCAAGAAGGCGATCATATATTCACGCACACGATTAGTGATGGATTTCCAGCTTGCCAAAATGGCAAAAGGCGTCAGGAAGGTCGATAGCAGGATAAATGGCATAGACAGACCATCAACACCCATATGGTAATTGATACCTGTGCCAGAAATCCAGCTGGTAAATTCCTCAAATTGATAACCACTAGCACTATTATCAAACCCAAATAGCAAAATCAGGGAAATCAAA
The DNA here is from genome assembly GCA_049890115.1 of Puniceispirillaceae bacterium (SeqCode). Classification (GTDB taxonomy): domain Bacteria; phylum Pseudomonadota; class Alphaproteobacteria; order Puniceispirillales; family Puniceispirillaceae; genus UBA685. Next base: position 22,275 of record JBMHCC010000016.1, read on the forward strand.
AAGGTAAAACCAGATGTCCAAATGGCAACCATCTTCGCATTATGGTCTGCCACCTCACCAGAGGAACGGATCATCAATAAAAACGCCACACCTAGCAAAGGCATGAATGTCACAAGTGACAATATTGGCCAATCATTCAACATGGCACTTATCCCCCGAACCCACTAAAATACCATGATAACAGCACAACAATGCCGATCATCATCGCAAAGGCATAATGATATACATAGCCAGACTGCAAGCGTGATGCTGACTGAGATAGCCGCAAAATCGTTGCTGACAAACCATCTGGGCCAAAGCCATCAATAGTGCCCTTATCACCCTTTTGCCATAGCCATGCCCCGATACGCACAGATGGCTTTACAAAAATGGCATCATAAAGTTCATCAAAATACCATTTATTAAAGAAGAACTTATGAAGCGGGCTGAATAGCTTTGCCACCTGACCTGGAATAGATGGCACAAGGCTATAGGCTAAGTAAGCCAAAGCAACACCAGCAGCAGCCAAGAAAATCGGCAGCAATTTCACCCATTTCGGCACATGATGCGCCTCTTCCATTGCGGTATGTTCTGGCAGGATAAAGATAGAATTACCCCAGAAATGATGCCAATCATGACCCACAAATAACTCATAGCCCACAAAACCAGCAAAAATCGCACCTAATGCCAATGGTACAAGCGGCAAGAGCATCACATTTGGTGATTCATGAACATGAGACATGACCTCTGCTGAGGCGCGAGGCGTGCCATGAAATGCTAATATCAATAAACGCCAGCTATAAAAAGCTGTCAGCAAAGCAGCCAGACAGCCAAGCCAGAAAGCAAGCTGGCCAACACCGCTATGAGCGGCAAAAGCAGCTTCTAGAATCATATCTTTTGAATAGAAACCAGCAAAGAATGGGAAGCCTGCCAAAGCAAGCGAGCCGATCCACATCATCGCATAGGTGACAGGTACCTGACGCCAAATACCGCCCATCTTGCGCAAATCCTGTTCATCAGACAGAGCATGAATAACCGAACCAGCACCTAAAAATAGCAAGGCTTTGAAAAAGGCATGTGTTGTCAAATGGAACATCGCAGCAGGATAAGCTGACACACCAGCTGCAAAGAACATATAGCCAAGCTGAGAACAAGTAGAATAAGCAATCACACGCTTAATATCAAATTGTGTCATCCCGACAGTGGCTGCAAAAATCGCTGTCAGAGCGCCAACAACTGTAATCACATCAAGGGCAAAAGGCGCATATTCAATAATAGGTGATAAACGACACACCATAAAGACACCAGCTGTCACCATTGTCGCTGCATGAATAAGGGCTGAAACAGGTGTCGGCCCTTCCATCGCATCAGGAAGCCAGGTATGCAAGCCAAGCTGGGCAGATTTACCCATCGCGCCGATAAATAGCAAGATAGATGCTAATTCTAAAGCAGGCATCGTAAAGCCTAGAAATGAGATATCCTGCTGGGCAATCGTGCCAGCATTGGCGAAAATATCATCAAACTGAACTGAGCCAAATAGCGCAAACACAGCCAAGATACCAAGGGCAAAACCAAAATCACCAACACGGTTTACCACAAAAGCTTTCATCGCTGCTGTATGAGCTGTTTCTTTATGATACCAGAACCCAATCAGCAAATAAGAGGCAACACCAACACCTTCCCAGCCAAAGAAGAGCTGAACCAGATTGTCAGCTGTCACCAGCATCAGCATCGCAAAGGTAAACAGGCTGAGATAGGCCATAAAACGGCCTCTGGCAGGGTCATGATGCATATAGCCAACAGAATAAATATGCACACATGATGACACACCAGTCACCACGATCAGCATAACCGCTGTCAAAGTATCATAACGCAAGGCCCATTTGGCATCAAAATCACCAGACACAATCCAGCGTGCAATATCAACAGTCTGGGCATTGCCACCAATCGCCACATCAAAAAAGGCTATGATAGACAAAATAAGTGAGCCAACAACACCGCCAATTGCCATCAAGGCAGAGGCATTATGACGGTGGCTTAATGAAAAATACCCTGCAAGCAATGCGCCAAGCAGCGGTAAAAAGACAATGGCGTGATACATAGCCGTCCCCTAGCCTTTCATCACATTAACATCTTCAACCGCAATAGAGCCCCTATTCCGGAAGAAAATCACCAGAATAGCAAGCCCAATCGCTGCTTCTGCAGCAGCAACGGTTAGAATAAATAAAGAGAAAATCTGACCTGTTAAATTGCCAGCATAGGCCGAAAAAGCGACCAAATTTAAATTGACTGACAATAAAATCAATTCAATCGACATCAAAATCGTAATGACATTTTTGCGGTTAATGAAAATGCCGAACACACCAAAGGTGAATAAAATAGCGGCAACTGACAGATAATGTGCAAGTGATATTTCAAGCATGATTATGACTTCCCTACGCCCTGACCTGTTTCAACGCTAACCACTTCGATTGAATCATCACGTTTGCGGCTATTCTGGATAGCGATTGATTGGCGTTTGACACCCTCGCGACTACGCAGTGTCAAAGTGATGGCACCGATCATCGCAACCAGCAAAATAAGACCAGCCAGCTGGAACAGATAAATATAATCAGTATACAGAACCAATCCGATAGCCGCTGTGTTATGCGGGCCATCTGAGACAGGTATCGTGGTCTGAATAGCTGTGCGACCAAATACCGTTAAAAACAGCTCTGCCAGAAGCAGGCCACCGATACCAAGGCCAAGCGGCATATATTTCTGGAACCCTTCACGCAATTCAGAAAAATTAATATCCAGCATCATCACGACAAACAAGAACAGCACCGCGACCGCACCGACATAAACCACGACCAGCAACATTGCCAAAAATTCAGCACCCAGCATAACAAACAGACCAGCTGCATTGAAAAATGCTAGAATTAGAAACAGCACAGAATGGACTGGATTCTTTGATGTGATAACCATCAATCCAGCCAGCAATGTGATTGCTGAAAATAAATAGAAAAATATGCTCTCAAACATAACTTTTTAGCCTTTCACCCCCGTTTTGCTGCCTAGCGCCATTTCGCATCAGCGGCGAGGTTGCGTGCAATTTCTGTTTCCCAGCGATCACCATTGGCCAGTAATTTATCTTTATCATAATAAAGTTCTTCTCTGGTCTCTGTGGCGAATTCAAAATTTGGTCCCTCGACAATGGCATCAACCGGACAGGCTTCCTGACAAAAACCGCAATAGATACATTTGGTCATATCAATGTCATAACGTGTGGTACGACGGCTGCCATCATCGCGTGGTTCAGCTTCGATTGTAATGGCTTGGGCTGGACATACAGCTTCACATAACTTGCAGGCGATACATCTTTCTTCGCCATTAGGATAGCGGCGCAAAGCATGCTCACCACGAAAACGTGGTGATAAATAGCCCTTTTCATAAGGATAATTCAGCGTGACTTTTGGCTTGAAAAAATATTTCAAAGTCAGCGCCATCCCTTTTGCTAATTCTAACAGCAGAAATGAGCGAACAGCATTCATGACAAGTTGCATAACAATCTAATCCTTAGCTCATAAATGGTGGCAGGTTATCTGTTGCCAGCAAGAAGCCAGCTGTCAAAACAACCCAAATTAATGAAAATGGCAGAAACACCTTCCAGCCAAGACGCATCAGCTGGTCATAGCGATAACGTGGTGTCGTTGCTCTGACCCATAAAAATACGAACAAGATCAGGCAAACCTTGAGGATAAACCAAATCGGACCTGGTATCCAATTTAACGGCGCAATATCAAAAGGTGGTAACCAGCCGCCCAAAAACAACATAGTTGTCATGGCTGACATCAAAATCATATTGGCATATTCACCAAGGAAGAATAGCGCAAAGCTCATCGAAGAATATTCAACGAAATAACCAGCAACAAGCTCTGATTCCCCTTCTGGCAAGTCAAAAGGTGCACGATTTGTTTCTGCCAATGTTGAGATGAAAAACACAATGAACATTGGGAATAATGGTAAGGCAAACCATAGGCCGCGCTGTGCTTCGACAATCGCAGACAGATTTAATGAGCCAACACATAACAGAACTGTGATGATCACAAGCCCCATCGATACTTCATAAGATACCATCTGAGCCGCAGAACGAAGCGCCCCCAAAAAGGCATATTTTGAATTAGATGCCCAACCAGCCATGATAACGCCGTAAACACCAAGTGATGAGATAGCAAACAGATATAAAATACCAACATTAATATCAGCGATTACCAGCCCTGCGCCAAATGGAATAACAGCCCATGCCACAACCGCCAGAACAAATGTCAGCATTGGTGCAATCATAAAGACCACCTTATCAGCACCAGCTGGCAAGATGGTTTCTTTCGCCATTAATTTAAGCGCATCAGCGAATGGCTGGAACATCCCAAAAGGTCCAACAACATTCGGGCCTTTACGAAGCTGGATAAAACCAATGATACGGCGTTCTGCCAGCGTTAAATAAGCAACGGCAATCAGCAATGGCACAACCACCAGCAAGATCTTGCCAATAATCATAGCGAGTTCAAAAACCCAGCCTTGTGTCAGAAAATCCATCATCGCTCTACTCCGCTGCCATCACTGCGCTGTCGCTATCAGCAGCACGCAGGCATTCAGCCATTGTTTCAGATGCACGGCTAATCGGGCATGTCATATAGAATTGCGCCATGCCAGCTGTCATCGCATCAGCTGATAATTTGGCAGATGTGCCGAACTTAACCCATTTTGCAGGTGCAATCTCATCAAGATTACCAAGATGCGGCACAGCGGCAATCATCTGCTCACGCAATGCTTCAATGCTATCAAATGGCAATGTCTTATTCATCACAGCAGAGGCTGCCCGAATGATTGACCAATCATCTTTTGCCTCACCTGGTGGGAAAATAGCCCTAGAGCCGCGCTGAACACGTCCTTCAAAATTCACATAAGTGCCATTTTTCTCTGTATAAGCGGCCCCTGGCAAGACAACATCAGCCACGCTGGCACCCTTATCACCATGATGCCCCTGATAGACAACAAATGGCTTTTGCAAGGCATCTGTATCAATTTCATCTGCACCAAGCAGCCAGACCATCTTAAGTGACCCAGCTTCGGCCTCTTTCAATATACCAGCTGTATCAAGGCCATTTTTGCCAGGCACAAAGCCAATATCCATCGCACCAACGCGAGAGGCTGCCACATGCAAGACATTGAAACCATTCCAATCAGCTGTCACCATTTTGGTGTTATCAGCGATTTGGCGGGCACGCCCCAAAATAGCAGCACCATCTTTGCGACGTAAAGCACCCATGCCAAGGATGATCATAGGCTTTTTCGCTTTTGCCATCACCTTAGCAAAAGGATGTGTACCAGCAGCAATATCATCTAGCACAGCACAATCATCACCTAGATATTTCACTGGATAAGTCAGATCAGCTTCACCGCCAATATGAGCTATCGCAACCTTATTCATTAGATGGTTACGGCGAATACGCGCATTCATTACTGGTGCTTCAATCCGCGGATTTGAGCCAATAATTAGAATTGCATCAGTTTCATCTGCACCTTCGATGGTTGAATTAAACAGATAGCTAGCGCGTGCTTTTGGATTAAGCTTTGCGCCATCCTGACGGCAATCCATGTGCGGGCTGCCAATCTTATCCATCAATGATTTTAGCGCAAAGATAGCCTCGGCATCCATCTGGTCACCAACAATCGCAGCTGTGCCAGCTGCTTTGGCTTTTTTCGCCTGAGCGGCAATCGCTGCAAAAGCATCATCCCAGCTAGCTGGATGAAGCCTGCCATCTTTACCACGCAAATATGGTCTGTCCAGACGCTGACGACGCAAACCATCAATCGCATAGCGTGTTTTATCTGAAATCCATTCTTCATTCACAGCTTCATTAAGGCGTGGCATCACGCGCATAACCTGACCACCGCGTGAGTCAATGCGGATATTTGCACCTTGTGCATCCATCACATCGATTGATTCAACCTTATTCAGCTCCCATGGACGTGCCACAAAAGCATAAGGGCGCGAAGTCAGAGCACCAACTGGACATAAATCAATCACATTGGCTGATAATTCAGAAGCAAGTGTCTTTTCAAGATAGGTGGTGATTTCCATATTCTCACCACGGCCAATAGCGCCTAATTCAGGCACGCCTGCCACCTCTGTTGCAAAACGCACACAGCGCGTACAATGAATACAGCGTGTCATCACTGTTTTAATCAGCGGACCCATATGCTTTTCATCAACAGCACGCTTATTTTCAACATAGCGGGAGCTATCATCACCATAGCCCATTGCCTGGTCTTGCAAGTCACATTCACCGCCCTGGTCACAAATCGGACAATCCAAAGGATGGTTGACCAGCAAAAATTCCATCACACCTTCACGTGCTTTTTTGACACGATCTGAGCGTGTATCAATGACCATCCCATCAGCTGCTGGCATCGCGCATGATGCAACAGGCTTTGGCGCACGTTCCATATCCACAAGGCACATGCGGCAATTACCAGCGATTGACAATCTTTCATGATAGCAAAAGCGCGGTATCTCATAGCCAGCTTCTTCACAAGCCTGCAGAATTGTAGCGCCTGCTTCGACCTCTACCTCGATACCATTTACCGTCAGCTTTGGCATAATTTCTACCCCTTTGCCCCGTTATTCAGCCGCATCCATTACAGATTTGCGCGCCGCAATACGGCGTTCAATCTCTGGGCGGAAATGTTTGATTAGGCCTTGAATTGGCCAGGCTGCCGCATCACCAAGCGCACAGATTGTATGACCTTCAACCTGACGTGTGACCTGTTCCAGCGTGTCGATTTCATATTCTGCAGCTTCACCACGCACCAGACGATCCATCATACGATACATCCAGCCAGTACCTTCACGGCACGGGGTACATTGCCCACATGATTCATGCTTATAAAAATAGGAAATCCGGCTGATAGCACGCACAATATCAGTTGATTTATCCATCACAATGATACCAGCTGTGCCAAGCCCTGTTCCAGCGGCACGCAACGCATCAAAATCCATTGTCATGGTATCACAAACATCACGTGGCATCATTGGTGTTGATGAGCCACCTGGAATGATCGCAAGCAGATTATCCCAACCGCCACGCACACCGCCAGCATGTTTTTCAATCAGCTCTTTTAACGGAATCCCCATTTCTTCTTCGACATTACATGGGTTATTCACATGGCCTGAAATACAAAACAGCTTTGTGCCAGTGTTATTTTCTTTGCCAAGACCCGCAAACCAGCTGCCACCACGACGCATAATCGTAGGTGTCACAGCGATTGATTCGACATTATTAATAGTCGTTGGACAACCATAAAGGCCAACACCTGCTGGGAATGGCGGCTTTAGGCGTGGCTGGCCTTTGCGACCTTCGAGCGATTCAAGCAAAGCTGTCTCTTCACCGCAAATATAAGCCCCTGCCCCACGATGCAGGTAAATATCAAAATCCCACCCTGAACCAGCAGCATTTTTACCAATTAAACCAGCATCATAAGCTTCATCAATCGCTGCTTGCAGACGGCGCGCTTCATTCACAAATTCGCCGCGAATATAAATATAAGCAGCATGGGCACGCATCGCAAAACCAGCAACCAGGCAGCCTTCTAATAATTTATGAGGCTCATGCCGGATGATGTCCCTGTCTTTACAAGTGCCAGGCTCTGATTCATCAGCATTCACAACCAAATAATGAGGGCGCTTACCAACTTCTTTTGGCATGAAAGACCATTTCAGGCCTGTTGGAAAGCCTGCACCGCCTCTGCCACGCAACCCAGATGACTTAATCTCTTCAATGATATCATCATGGCCACGTTTCAGGATAGCAGCTGTGTTATCCCAGTCACCACGTGCCTTTGCACCTGCCAGACCAGCATCATGCCAGCCATAAATATTGGTAAAAATACGATCTTTATCTGCTAGCATTGTTACACCTTCTGCGCTTCTGCCTTTAAGGCTGACAAAGAGGTTGCACCTTGTTCTGATTCAGAACCACTGCGGCCCTTGACAGACCCCACCGGCAATGGCGCGTCATTTTCAAGAGAATCCAAAAGCTGGCCAGTTGTTTCATAATCGAGATCTTCATAGAAATCGTCATTGACCTGCAAAATGGGTGCGTTCACACAAGCCCCTAGACATTCAACTTCAAGCAGGCTGAAACGGCCGCATTCAGACGTCTCACCAGAGCTGATCTGATAGCGATCTTTAATACAGCGCATCATATCATCTGAGCCGCGCAGCATACATGGTGTTGTTGTACAAGCTTGCAGGAAATATTTCCCAACTGGCTTCAAATTATACATGGTATAGAAGCTAGCCACTTCCAAAACACGAATTTCAGCCATATCAAGGCGCGTTGCAATCGCCTCAATCGCCTTTAGCGGTATCCAGTTATCATGTTGACGCTGTGCCAAATCAAGCAAAGGCATCACCGCACTGGCTTTGCGATCTTTTGGATATTTCGCCAAAATCTTTTTGATCTCAGCTTCATTCTCCTTTGAAAAGGCAAATGAAGGTGGCTGGTCTTCAGCAATCAGCTTATCAATGCTCATCTGTCAATCTCACCAAAAACAATGTCAAGAGAACCGATAATCGCAACAGAATCGGCAAGCATATGACCACGTGATAAATAATCAACAGCAGCCATGAAATAGTAACCAGGCGCACGCAAGCGGCAGCGATAAGGCTTATTTGTGCCATCTGCTACCAGATAGACACCAAATTCCCCTTTTGGTGCTTCTACAGCCGTATAGCTCTCGCCCTCTGGCACATGAAACCCTTCAGTATAAAGCTTGAAATGGTGAATCAGCGCTTCCATTGATTGCTTCATATCGCCGCGACGCGGTGGCGTTACCTTATTATCTTTGGCTAAAACAGGACCCTCTGGCATCTTTTCAGTAGCCTGCTTGATGATACGCAGTGACTGGCGCATTTCTTCGATACGAACCAGATAACGTGCGTAACAATCACCTGTTTTACCGATTGGCACGTCAAATTCCATCTCATCATAGGCATCATAAGGCTGAGATTTACGCAAATCCCATGCGGTACCTGTGGCACGCAAACAAGGTCCTGTCAGACCAAAATCAAGAGCTTCTTCACGGCTGAGCACACCAATATCAACGGTGCGCTGTTTAAAGATACGGTTATCTGTCAGCAGCGTTTCCAAATCATTGATAAATTCAGGAAACTTATCAGCCCATTTCAAAATATCATCACAAAGACCATCTGGCAGATCCTGATGCACACCGCCTGGACGGAAATAGGCAGCATGAAGACGCGCACCACAGGCACGCTCGTAAAATTCCATCAAATATTCACGCTCTTCAAAACCCCATAAAAGTGGTGTCATCGCACCAACATCAATCGCAAAGGTTGTCAGGTTCAAAAGATGGTTCAGGATACGGCCAATTTCACAATATAATACGCGGATATATTGCGCTCTTTTTGGCACCTCAATACCCAGCGCCTTTTCAATCGCCAATGCCCAGACATGCTCCTGGTTCATTGGTGACACATAATCAAGGCGGTCAAAATAAGGCAAGGCTTGCAAATAGGTCTTTTGTTCAATCAGCTTTTCTGTGCCACGATGCAATAAGCCAACATGCGGGTCAGCACGTTCAATGACCTCGCCATCCATTTCAAGCACAAGGCGCAACACACCATGAGCCGCTGGATGTTGCGGGCCGAAATTCAAAGTCATTGGTCTGATTTGCATTTCACTCATGATTTATGCCCCCTGCTCTTCAGCATCATCTGCTGGTGCATCAATATCATTTTGGACGCCTTCCCATGGGCTCAAGAAATCAAAATCACGATATTCCTGAACCAGATGCACAGGCTCATAAACCACCTGACGCTTGGTATCGTCATAGCGGACTTCAACATAACCTGTTAGTGGAAAATCTTTGCGTAAAGGATGACCTTCAAAGCCATAATCTGTTAGCAAACGGCGCAAATCGGGATGACCAGAAAAGAAAATGCCAAACATATCCCATACTTCGCGCTCTGCCCAATTAGCTGCATTAAAGACAGGCAGAACTGATGGCACAACATTACCATCTTCAACAGCGACCAGAACGCGCATACGACGGTTATGTGTGATTGATAAAAGCTGGTAAACAAGCTCAAAACGATATGGTCTGTTTGGATAATCAACCGCTGTCAAATCAGTTAGCTGGTCAAATGCCAAAGATGGCTCATCACGCAAAATAGTCAGAACCTCAATGATATCATCGCTGGCACAACGCACAACAAGCTCACCATTGCTTGCCTGACCATCTTCGATAAGGCCGCCTAAATTGGCAAGTAACGTTTCGAAATTCAGCTCATCACCAGTCATAGTGCTTACTCTTTCTTTCTTTTGCCGCTAGGCACGAGCAATGGTTGCTGTGCGCTTGATTTTTTTCTGTAATTGCAAAAGGCCATAAATTAACGCCTCAGCTGTTGGTGGACAGCCAGGCACATATACATCAACTGGCACAATGCGGTCACAACCACGCACAACAGCATAGGAATAATGATAATAGCCGCCGCCATTAGCACATGACCCCATTGACAGAACCCAGCGCGGCTCCGGCATCTGGTCATAAACACGGCGTAAAGCAGGTGCCATCTTGTTGGTTAATGTGCCTGCGACAATCATCACATCAGATTGGCGTGGGCTTGGGCGGAACAACATACCATAGCGGTCCATATCATAGCGGCTGGCTGCTGAATGCATCATCTCAACCGCACAACAAGCCAGACCAAATGTCATCGGCCATAATGAGCCAGAGCGTGCCCAATTAAATAGCTTATCAGCCTTGGCAATGACAAAACCGCGATTGGCAATTTCATCAGCTACCGCACCTAAGATCATATCCTGATCTTTGCCAGGAGGAATAGGGGTCTGCAAATCAAGATTTGATACGCTCATCTGAATTCTCCGTTAAATTGGCCGTTCCATAGGGCACTAACATAGTTCAGTCTTCCCAGAGACTTATTCCCACTCAAGGGCACCTTTTTTCCATTCATAGGCAAATCCGACGGTCAAAACGCCTAAAAATACAATCATTGACCAGAAACCAAGCATGCCAATGCCGCCAAGCGACACGGCCCATGGAAACAAGAAGGCAACTTCAAGGTCAAAAATAATGAATAAAATTGCGACTAGATAAAAACGCACATCAAAAGGCTTGCGCGAATCATCAAAAGCATCAAAGCCGCATTCATAAGAGGTCAGTTTTTCAATATCAGGTTTTTGCTGGCCAATTACCAATGCACCAACCACCAAAGCTAGTGACAATGCAACGGCAATACCAAGGAAAACTGCGATAGGCAGGTAATCTGAAAGATATTGTTCCATGGACCCCCTCCAGTGCCAAAATGCTTCGCGACCACACTTGGCTAAATATCAGATTAAATCTGAGGTGTTTCTAGAACTTTAATCGGAAAAATGCAAGCCTTGGCGATATCAATCTTGCCTTATGGAAAACTCGGTTTTTGGACAAGACACACAGGCTGGTAAATCAAGGCAAAACGCATAATAACATCTTTGATTTTGCCTCAAGAACACGCACAACTTGTAGAATCAAAAAAACCACTTAACAAAGCGGCATCAAATCATTCACATCATTTAAAAAAAGTGGCGAGAGTGACGGGACTCGAACCCGCGACCTCCGGCGTGACAGGCCGGCGCTCTAACCAACTGAGCTACACCCCCGCAATTCCGTTTAACCAGAAGGCTTGCGGTTGGCATGGTATAAACAATGCATCAGCGGCTTGCAAGTGAAAATATACGAAAAATAACACTGACAGATGAAAGAATTCTAGGCTGCTGTAAAACCGCTGCCATAGACCCTTTTTAAATAACGCGCTAGGTATCTTTTTTTTGAGCTTTGAGCGCACAAGATTATAGAAACACCAGACATGAGCTGATCTGTGACAGCTGGTTGTCAGATGTTTGTTTTTTAACTGAAACATCACGATGCCAAAAACAAATACCTTCACCATTTATAGCAAATGGCAAGATTATCAGTTTTTTCGGATGGGAAGCGGATAGTGATAAGCGGCGATGGTGGGTGGTGAGGGGCTCGAACCCCCGACCTACTGGGTGTAAACCAGTTGCTCTCCCAGCTGAGCTAACCACCCCCAAATCGCGGCATAAAAATGCGCTGACCAGCTTATAACCAGTCAGCGCAGAAAAATAAAGAAAAAAATTAGCCGTTAACAGCTGCTTTTAATGGTGCGCCTGCCTTGAACTTAGGCTGCTTAGAAGCGGCAATCTGGATTGGCTCACCAGTGCGTGGGTTACGGCCTGTGCTGGCGGCGCGATGAGCGACTGAGAAAGAACCAAAACCAACGATGCGAACTTCGTCACCTGATTTCAGCGCATCACCAATAGCACCAAATACTGAGTCAACTGCGCGACCGGCATCTGCCTTTGAAAGACCTGAGCTGTCTGCTACTGCTGAGATAAGATCATTTTTATTCATGGGAAACCCCCTTATAGATGATTATGACACAACGATAACGTCGATTGAGGTGATGTTAGACAATGAAAAAGGCAAAGGTCAACATGAAAAGTTAAGCAATTCTGCGCTTTTTAAGCAATTCTTTGCTTGACACACTGGTTAATGGGTCAACCTGCCACTATCATCGGCTGTTTCGGCAGCATCTTTCGCTAATCCAGCCTCATCAACTTCACTAATTGGCTCTGGCTGGCTTGTTAATGCTGCCTGCAAAGCTTCATCGACAAATGTGATAGGAATAATGGTCAAAGCCTTCTTCACATTATTTGGAATTTCTGGCAAATCTTTCTCATTTTCCTTTGGAATCAATACTGTTTTAATGCCGCCTCTTTGGGCTGCCAGTAATTTTTCTTTCAGCCCGCCAATCGCAAGCACTCTGCCACGCAGGGTAATTTCACCTGTCATGCCAACATCTTTGCGCACTGGAATCCCTGTATGAGCTGATACAATGGCCGTTACCATTGCAACACCAGCTGATGGGCCATCTTTTGGCGTGGCACCCTCTGGCACATGCAAGTGAATGTCTGCTTTTTCAGCAATTTTGCTATCAATGCCGTAAAATGAGGCTTTTGACTTAATGAAAAACTCAGCTGCTTGAATTGATTCTTTCATGACATCGCCTAATTTGCCAGTGGCGGTTACCCTGCCCTTGCCTGGCACTTTGACAGCCTCAACCTGTAACAGCTCGCCGCCAACTTCTGTCCATGCCAACCCTGTCACAACACCAACTTGGTCATCAGCATCAATTTCACCAAATTTAAAGCGTTTTACGCCTAAATAATCAGTGATATTCTCTGATGTGACGACCAGTGTGGTTTCTTCACCAGCAACAATCTTTGTCACAGCTTTGCGGGCAATTTTGGCAATATCGCGCTCAAGATTACGCACACCTGCTTCTCTTGTATAATAGCGGATGATGGCCTGTATGGCACTATCTTCGATGGTAAGCTCACCATCTTTCAACCCATGATCTGCCATTTGCTTTTCAACCATGTGACGCTTGGCAATTTCGATCTTTTCATCTTCTGTATAGCCAGACAGACGGATAATTTCCATTCTATCAAGCAATGGCTGCGGCATATTCATCGAATTTGATGTGGTGATGAACATGACATTTGATAAATCAAAATCAACTTCTAGGTAATGATCTTGAAACGAATTATTCTGGGCAGGATCTAGCACCTCTAGCAATGCAGAAGACGGATCGCCGCGCCAATCAGCACCTAATTTATCAATTTCATCAAGCAAGAATAACGGATTATTCGTGCCTGCCTTTTTCATGCCCTGAATAACTTTACCAGGCATGGCACCAATATAGGTACGTCTATGGCCTCTAATTTCAGCTTCATCACGAACGCCGCCAAGTGCCATACGCACGAATTTTCGGCCTGTGGCTTTCGCAATAGATTTCCCAAGTGATGTTTTACCAACACCTGGTGGGCCAACCAGACATAAGATTGGGCCTTTTAATTTACGGGTACGAGATTGCACTGCCAAAAATTCGACAATCCGCTCTTTTACCTTATCAAGCCCATAATGATCGGCATCTAAGATGGCACGTGATTCTTTAATATCGGTTTTCAGACGGCTTGCTTTTTTCCATGGCACATCTGTCATCCAATCAAGGTAATTACGCACCACGGTAGCCTCTGCACTCATCGGCCCCATATTGCGCAATTTTTTCAGCTCAGACTGCGCCTTTTCCTTTGCTTCTTTCGGCATTTTTAAGGCTTCAATCTTTGCTTCCATCTCATCGATTTCGCTACGACCATCTTCGCCTTCACCTAATTCTTTCTGAATCGCTTTCATTTGCTCATTCAGATAATATTCGCGCTGTGTCTTTTCCATCTGGCGTTTGACACGGCCACGGATCTTCTTTTCGACCTGCAAGACGCTCATCTCGCCTTCCATTAACTGGAAAATAGCCTCAAGGCGTGATTTTAGTGATGTTTCGGCAAGCAAAGATTGCTTATCTTCGATTTTCACAGATAAATGAGAGGCCAATGTATCAGCGATTTTTGATGTTTCTTCAATTTGATTGACAGATACCATCACTTCAGAGGCGATTTTCTTGTTCAGCTTAATATAGTTTTCAAATTGCTGAACCGCTGCTCTGCCCATCGCGACAACTTCAGATTCTGGTTTGTCTTCATCAACAAACTCGACCATCTCTGCTGCCATAAACTCGCTATGATCTAGGAAATTTGTTACCTGTGCTCTGCTTGTGCCTTCAACCAACACTTTTACCGTACCATCAGGCAGCTTTAGCAACTGCAGGATGTGACCAAGTGTGCCCATCTCATACATATCAGCTTCCTGAGGCTCTTCAGTTGATGCTTTGCGCTGTGTGAGCAACAAGATCTGTTTATTTTCAGCCATCACAGCTTCTAATGCTTTGACTGATTTCTCGCGGCCAACAAATAGCGGCACGATCATATGAGGGAACACAACAATATCACGCAAAGGTAATACAGGAAGAGTATGGGTCTTAATATCTGACATGGTCTGTCTGCTTTCCTGACGTCACTATCTTACTCATTTCAGATGTGGACTGATTGAACAAAATTCAAGTAGGCCAGCTTTATTTTGACAATAAAGTTCAGCTGGCAGTCATCTTTTCTACAGAACAGAATGCCACATAAACACAAACAAACTGTTAATGGTCAGATTAGGCCTTTTTGGGAGATGGTGCATGAACCACTAGCGGGCTAGCATTATCATTGACCACATCTTCATTGATAACCACTTCTTCGATATCATTGGCTGTCGGAATATCGAACATCGTATCCATCAAAATGCTTTCCATGATAGAGCGCAAGCCGCGGGCCCCTGTTTTACGTTCAATCGCCTTTCTGGCAATCGCACGCAATGCTTCATCACGGAACTCAAGCCGCACATCATCCATTTCAAATAACGCGCTATATTGCTTGGTCAGCGCATTTTTCGGCTCTGTCAGGAT
The DNA here is from genome assembly GCA_049890115.1 of Puniceispirillaceae bacterium (SeqCode). Lineage (GTDB taxonomy): Bacteria > Pseudomonadota > Alphaproteobacteria > Puniceispirillales > Puniceispirillaceae > UBA685. Next base: position 37,753 of record JBMHCC010000016.1, read on the forward strand.
CCGTACCAGCGCATCTTCATCTAGATCTTCTAATGTGGCAATCACTGGCAGACGTCCCACAAATTCAGGAATCAGGCCGAATTTAATCAAATCAGCTGGCTCTAAATCAACAAGCAAATCGCTTAAAGATTTATCATTCGGGCCTCTGACATCAGCACCAAAGCCGATACCAGCACCACTATCACGCCCTGCAATGATTTTATCCAATCCCGCAAAAGCACCACCACAGATAAACAGGATATTGGTTGTATCAACCTGCAAAAATTCCTGTTGCGGGTGTTTGCGCCCGCCTTGTGGTGGGACAGATGCCACTGTACCTTCCATGATTTTCAAAAGCGCTTGCTGCACGCCCTCACCTGAGACATCACGGGTGATTGACGGGTTATCTGATTTGCGTGAAATCTTATCGACCTCATCAATATAAACAATACCGCGCTGGGCCTTTTCAACATTATAATCAGCAGCCTGCAGCAATTTTAGGATGATATTTTCAACATCTTCACCAACATAGCCAGCCTCGGTCAATGTTGTTGCATCTGCCATGGTAAAGGGCACATCAAGCATTCGTGCTAGTGATTGTGCCAGCAATGTTTTACCACAGCCTGTTGGCCCCACCAGCAAGATATTTGATTTAGCAATCTCAAGATCGCCTGTCTTGCCGGCATTTGCCAGCCTTTTATAGTGGTTATGAACTGCCACAGACAAAACGCGCTTTGCCTTGGCCTGTCCGATAACATAATCATTCAGCACCTGATTAATATCAGCTGGTGTGGGCACACCTTCATGGTTTTTCGGCAGCGCCGTCTTATGCTCTTCACGGATAATGTCCATGCATAGCTCAACACATTCATCACAAATAAATACTGTTGGCCCTGCAATCAGTTTGCGCACCTCATGCTGGCTCTTTCCGCAGAAAGAACAGAATAATGTGGACTTGCTGTCATCACCGTTTGATTTTGCCATAATAGGCTCCTTCGCAGCTAGCGCGGCTTACCGCCTCCATTTAACGCTCTACTATTAGTCTAAGGGAGGCAAAGGTTTGCAGACAACAAAAAATTGTCTGCCTTTTACGTTTTATGCCAATGACTAATCTTTGGCTGATGGGCGTTTTTGAACCACTTCGTCAATCAAACCAAGCTTTTGCGCTTCTTCTGGTGACATAAATGTATCTCGTTCCATGATTTTTTCAATTTGCTTGACGCTCTGGCCAGTATGTTTTTCATAAATGCCATTCAGCCTGCCACGCAGATTGATAATTTCTCTGGCATGAATTTCGATATCAGTTGCTTGCCCTTGAAAGCCGCCTGATGGCTGATGTGTCATGATGCGCGCATTTGGCAGGCATGAGCGTTTACCAGCTGCACCAGCGGTCAATAATAGCGATCCCATTGATGCTGCCTGCCCCATACAGACAGTCGCAACATCTGGTCTGATATATTCCATCGTGTCATAAATCGCCAAGCCAGAGGTCACAACACCGCCTGGCGAGTTAATATACATATAAATATCTTTGGTCGGATTCTCTGATTCTAGGAATAATAGCTGGGCACAAATCACAGATGCCATCATATCTTCGACCGGACCATTTAGAAAAATAATGCGTTCTTTTAGCAGACGTGAATAAATATCATAAGAACGCTCACCGCGACTGGTCTGTTCAATGACCATTGGAATGAGGGCGGCTTGTTCGCGCATATCAGATGGCAACATGTAAAAAGCTCTTTCTTGCTAATAACAAAAGATAACGGGTCAGGACAAAATTACCCCTAATATGAATTTAGGGGCTAACGAGACCATCGCCAACCCCTAAATCATGTAATCATTTCATATTTCTCCGCAAGATGCGGTGAAATATTTATTTCTTTTTCGCTGCTGCTTTTTTCGAAGCTGCTTTTTTGGCAGGTGCTTTTTTCGCTGCAGCAGGCTTTTCAGCTGCCTTTTTTGCTGCTTTTTTCGCTGCCTTCTTTGCCGCTTTTTTGGCTGGCTTTGCGTCAGTTTCTGGTGTGGCATACAGCTCTTCAGCTGTAATGGAAACTTCAGTTACCTTTGCAATTTCAAGGATATAGTCAATCACCTTATCTTCGAAAACAGGACCTGCTAATTGTTGCATGGCTTCTGGATTCTTTTGGTAATATTCGACAACCTGCTGTTCTTGGCCAGGATAGCGACGCGCCTGCTCAAAGACGGCCATTCTGGTGTCTTCTTCAGAAACCTGAATGCTGTTTTGTGTGCCAACTTCTGTTAACAGCAGGCCAAGACGGACGCGGCGATTAGCCACATTCTGTGCTTCTTCTTTGGCGTCATCATCAAGACCTTCATCAGCCGCATGGTGATGATGGTGGTGATCATGGTCATGGTCATGGTCGTGATCATGATTATGGTCATGCTCATCAACGATGCCAGCCTCTGCTTTCATCGCACGTGCAACCTGGTCATATTCAGACTGATATAATGATGGCGGGACAGCGAAGTCAACATCCTTTGCCAGCTCATCAAGAACGTTTTTCTTGACTGCCTGACGAAGGGCTGCTGCATGCTGAGAGCCAAGCTGATCACGAACCGCATTACGCAGATCATCTAGCTTTTCAAACCCTAGCTTTGTTGCCAGCTCATCATCTAATGAGACCTCGCCATCTTCTAGCAATTCTTTGATGGTTGTCTCAAACACAGCATCTTTGCCTGCCAGATGGGCTGCCTGATATTCAGCTGGGAATGTGACCTTCACATCACGTGTTTCACCAACTTTGGCACCAACCAAGCCTTCTTCAAAACCTGGGATGAAGCGGTTTGAGCCTAATTTTAGAGGGTGGTCTGTACCAGCACCACCTTCAAATGCCTCACCATCAATGCGACCAACAAAGTCAATCACTGTGGTATCACCCATTTCAGCGGCCTTGCCTTCTTTCGCTGGGCTAGTTGGCAGATTTTCTTCTGCAATGCGCTGCAGCGTCTCATCAACTTCTGATTCTTCAACAGCCATGGTCGGACGTTCAATCGCCATTGCGCCAAAATCAGGCAATGTAATTTCTGGCATTACTTCAGCTTTCAGCAATGCTTCTAAATCCTGACCATCTTCATAAGATGTGATATCCATAGATGGTTGGCTTGCCAGACGCAGACCGCCACCTTCGATAACTTCTTTGGCACCATCATCAAGTGCTGTGCGGATAACATCGCCTTTGGCCTGATCACCAAAGCGTGTTTTGACAACTGATAGAGGCACCTTACCAGGGCGGAAGCCTGGCATAGTCACAGTTTGCGCCAATTCTTCTAGTTTGACAGCAATTTTGGCATCCAGCTCGGCAGCGGGGATGATAATGGTATATTCGCGCGCGAGGCCTTCATTGAGTGTTTCGGTGATGTTCATGCCTGTTGTCCTAAATAAAGCTTATGATGCATGAAGCGGCTTGTTAGGCTCTGGCAATGGTCAGACAAGTGGCTGAGACCAGATATGTGATGGTGCGGGCGGAGGGACTTGAACCCCCACATCGTTAGATACCAGAACCTAAATCTGGCGCGTCTACCAATTTCGCCACGCCCGCAATATCACTGATGAGCCATAGCTGGCCACTCATGTGAGCCGCATCGCTAGCCGATTACACAGCCATCCGTCAATAGAAAAAAGCAATTTATGATGAAAAAAAATGGGGCGAGTGACCGGTTTCGAACCGGCGACCTCCAGTGCCACAAACTGGCGCTCTAACCAACTGAGCTACACCCGCCATCATCTTATGCCAAAAAGGCAAAAAGAATATTGGCCTTGTTTACGCACAATGCTATCGTCTCGTCAACTCAAAATGTGAAGAGATATTGATGCAAATGACAGCCCTTAACCCAGCTAATGAAAGATTAGGAACAGAGAGTGCTTTTACCGTATTGGCGCGTGCCAATGCACTGGCAGCTACTGGCAAAGATATTATCAATCTTGGTATTGGCCAGCCTGATTTTCCGACCCCGCCACATATTGCAGAGGCAGCGATTAAAGCCATTAGAGATGGTCATCATGGCTACACCCCCTCTATGGGCATGCCTATTTTGCGCGAGGCTGTGAGCGCGGATATCAAAGCGCGCTATGGAGCAGATGTGCCTGCCTCTCATATCCAGATTATGCCAGGCGGAAAGCCGACCATGTTTTTTGCTTGTATGATGCTTGGCGGTGAAGGTCGTGAAATCATGCTGCCTGACCCTGGTTTTCCGATTTATCATTCAGCGATTAATTATTCAGGTGCAAAACCAGTATCTTATGGCTTGGTTGAAGCGAATAGCTATGCTTTTGATGCCGAAGATGTACTTTCGAAAATTACCGACAAAACAAGCCTGATTATCATTAACAGCCCTGCTAACCCAACAGGCGGCATTACACCAAAAGCCGAACTTGATAAGCTGGTTGCTGGCCTGGCTGATTTTCCGCATGTTTATCTTTTGTCAGATGAAATTTATGACAGGCTCTGTTTTGAGGGCGAGCCTATTAGCCTTAGCTCTTATCCATCCATTACAGACAGGCTAATCATCTTAAATGGCTGGTCAAAAACCTATGCAATGACTGGCTGGCGGGCTGGTTATGCTATCTGGCCAGATAGTCTTGTTGACTATGCTGACAGGCTAGCAGTGAATATCCATTCTTGTGTCAATGCCCCAACGCAATTAGCAGCCCTTGCTGCCACCACTGGCGATCAGTCTTGTGTTGACGATATGCGCATTGCTTTTGCTAGGCGTGCCAGCCTAATTGCTGACAGGCTGAATCAGATAGATGGCATAAGCTGCCCTGCCCCAAAAGGTGCTTTTTATGCTTTTGCCAATATCACTGGCACAGGTTTATCAGCCAAAGAATTTCAAGATAAAGCGCTTGAAACCTATGGTGTGGCACTCATTGCTGGCACGTCTTTTGGCGAGCTTGGTGAAGGCTATGTCAGATTATCTTGTGCGAATTCTGATGAGGCTATCAATGAGGCGATTGACCGTATTTCACAAATGCTGTCTAGCTAGCACTAATATTTTGCCTATTTTTTAAGCATTTTTGATAGAATCAGCTCTGCGAAACAGCTCTGTCTTGCGCATTTCACTCAACAGGTTTTTAACAGGCTCACGCATTAACCCAGTTGGGAGATTGTCTCATGAAGAAAATTGAAGCTATCATCAAGCCTTTTAAATTGGATGAGGTGAAAGAAGCCCTTCATGACGTTGGTATTCAGGGCATTACCGTTCTCGAAGCAAAGGGTTTCGGTCGTCAGAAAGGCCATACTGAACTCTATAGGGGTGCAGAATATGTGGTGGATTTTCTGCCGAAAGTAAAAATTGAAGTTGTTGTGAATGAAACAATGGCCGACGAGGTTGTTGAAGCGATTCAGAACGCTGCACAAACTGGCCGCATTGGTGATGGCAAGATATTCATCTCCACCATTGATGAGGCCATTCGGATTCGCACAGGCGAACGCGGTGACGAAGCTGTCTAAGCGTCTTGCAAGTGAGATAATGGAATAATTTTAGACCTGTAACAGATGGAAGGATTTACGATGTCTGATGCAAAAAAAATCATGGAAATGATCAAAGAAAACGACATTTCTTACGTTGATCTGCGTTTTACTGACCCACGTGGTAAGATGCAGCATGTTACTCAGCATATTGACACAATCGATGAAGAAGCACTTGCTGAAGGCTTCATGTTTGATGGCTCATCAATTGCTGGTTGGAAAGCCATTAACGAATCAGACATGACTTTGATGCCTGATCTATATCGCGCTTACATTGACCCATTCTTTGCACAGCCAACTTTGGCTTTGTTCTGTGATGTTCTAGAACCATCAACAGGTGAAGCTTATTCACGTGACCCACGCGGCACAGCGAAAGCAGCTTTGGCACATATGCAGTCAGCTGGTATTGCTGATACAGCATTTTTCGGTCCAGAAGCTGAATTCTTCATCTTTGAAGATGTGAAAATTGACGTCTCAATGAACCGTGGCACTTATGAAGTTGATTCTGTTGAAGGTCCTTACAACAGCAACCGCGCCTATGAAGAAGGCAATATGGGTCACCGCCCTGGCGTTAAAGGTGGTTATTTCCCAGTACCGCCAATCGATTCAGGCCAAGATATCCGTACAGAAATGTTGGCTGTTATGGCTGATATGGGTGTGCCAGTTGAAAAGCATCACCATGAAGTGGCACCGTCACAGCATGAATTGGGCATGAAGTTCGGCACATTGCTTGAAACTGCTGATAACATGCAGCTTTACAAATATACTGTTCATCAGGTTGCCCATGCTTATGGTCTGTCTGCTACATTCCTGCCAAAGCCTATCGCAGGCGATAATGGTTCAGGCATGCATGTACACCAGTCACTATGGCAAGAGGGCAAGCCATTATTTGCTGGTAATGGTTATGCTGATTTGTCTGAATCAGCCCTATATTACATTGGCGGTATCATTAAGCATGCGAAAGCCCTAAACGCTTTCACAAATGCGTCAACAAACAGCTATAAGCGTCTGATCCCAGGTTATGAAGCACCGGTTCTTTTGGCTTATTCAGCACGTAACCGTTCAGCTTCTTGCCGTATCCCGCATGTGTCAAATCCAAAGGGCAAGCGCGTTGAAGTACGTTTCCCAGATGCCACAGCAAACCCATATCTGGCTTTCTCAGCAATGCTGATGGCTGGCCTTGACGGTATCCGCAACAAAATTCACCCAGGTGATGCGATGGATAAGGATCTATATGATTTGCCAGCTGAAGAGCTAGCACAGATCCCAACCGTTTGTGGCTCACTACGTGAAGCTCTGGAATCATTGAATGCAGACCGTGCATTCTTGACAGAAGGCAATGTCTTCACAGATGACCAGATTGATGCCTATATCGACCTGAAGATGGAAGAAGTTATTCTTTTGGAACACACACCAGCACCGGTGGAATTCCAGATGTATTATTCTGTCTAATCAGACAATCTCGCCACAAGGCAAAAAATACAACCCTGAAGGGCATCCCCCTTCAGGGTTTTTTTGGGTTTTACCGCAATATCTCGTGGTGGTTCTTTTATTCTGACGCAAGATGATGTAGGAATGGGAGAGTATCGCGTTCTTTTTTTGAGATGATAACTCTTATGTCGGATTTATTTGGCGCAGCCCAGCAAACAACAGATTATGATGCCAGCAAGATTGAAGTACTTGAAGGGCTAGAGCCTGTTCGTCACCGCCCTGGCATGTATATTGGCGGCACCGATGAGCGTGCCTATCACCATTTGGCAGCTGAAATTCTAGATAATGCGATGGATGAGGCTGTTGCTGGTCATGCGAGCCGAATTGAATTTCATCTAGAAGCATCTGATACGCTTGTGATCCGTGATAATGGACGTGGCATCCCCGTTGACCCGCATCCAAAATTTCCCGATAGATCAGCCTTGGAAGTGATTATGTCCACCCTGCATGCTGGTGGTAAATTTTCTGGCAAAGCCTATGAGACCTCAGGTGGTCTGCATGGTGTTGGCGCGTCTGTGGTGAATGCCTTATCGGCGATGATGGAGGTTGAGGTTGCGCGTGATAAGCAGCTTTACAAGCAATCCTTTGCCAAAGGACATACTATCACAAAGCTTGAAACCATAGGGGCAGCGCCAAATCGCCGTGGTACTTCTATTCGCTTTACCCCTGATAGTGAAATATTTGGTACATCTGCCAAATTTAAACCTGCTTTGCTATTTCGTATGGCACGCTCGAAAGCCTATCTATTTGCTGGCGTTGAAATTAGATGGCGTTGTGCCCCAGAATTGCTAGCTGGTGATGCTGATACGCCTCAGGAAATGACCATCTGCTATCCAAATGGTCTGGCTGATTATCTGAGCGATGCCACATCTGGCAAATCACTGATGATTTCAAGCCCCTTTACTGGAAAATCAGAATTAGAGGGCCAGAAATTCGAATGGGCGATGACCTGGCTTGGCCCTGCCGATGATGGGTTCATGCATTCTTATTGTAATACTGTGCCAACACCAAATGGTGGCACACATGAAGCTGGCATGCGTTCAGCTATCACTAAGGGCTTGCGTCATTATGGTGATTTAGCTGGTCAGAAAAAAGCTGCTGATCTAACAGCTGAAGATGTGCTTTCTGGCACATGTGCCATGCTGTCTGTGTTTTTGCGTGATCCACAATTCCAAGGTCAGACCAAAGATAAGCTTGTATCTGCTGAAGCAACAAGATGGACAGAAACCGCTTTGCGTGATCGCTTCGAATTATGGCTTTCAGCAGAACCAGACCGTGCAAATTGGCTGCTGGAACAAGCGATTGAGCGCATGGAAGATCGCAAAAGACGGCGCAAGGAAAAAGAAGTGGCGCGCAAAACCGCCACACGCAAATTACGCCTGCCAGGCAAGCTAGCTGATTGTTCTGCCCAAGATACCAATGAGACAGAATTATTTTTGGTTGAGGGTGATTCGGCTGGCGGGTCTGCCAAATCAGCTAGAGACCGTAAAACGCAAGCTGTCCTGCCGCTTCGTGGTAAAATCCTGAATGTGGCAAGTGCGACAGCTGATAAATTATCAGCCAATCAGGAATTAAGTGATTTATCATTGGCGCTTGGCGTGAAAGGTGGCAAGGATTTCAATCTTGAAAATCTGCGCTATGGCAGAATCATCATTATGACAGATGCTGATGTTGATGGGGCGCATATTGCAGCCTTGTTGATGACTTATTTTTATCGGGAAATGCCTCAGCTGATTGAAGCAGGCAGGCTGTATCTGGCACAGCCGCCTTTATATCGCATGACACTAGGCTCTAAAACACTTTATGCACTAGATGATGCCCATAAAGATAGGCTGCTTGAAACAGGCTTTGATGGGCGTGGTAAGATTGAAATTAGCCGTTTTAAAGGTTTGGGCGAAATGCCCCCTGCTCAGCTAAAAGAAACAACCATGTCAAAAGACTCACGGCGCCTTCTGCAGGTTGCCTTGCCATTGCGTGATGCTGAGGGGGCAGATGAAAGACGCGGTGTTGATATGCTGGTTAATACACTGATGGGCAAGAAAGCTGAATTACGCTTTGGCTATATTCGTGATCATGCTGAAGATGTGCTGGAAGAGCTTGATTTATAGGCCAGCGATTTAGCTGCTGATGGCGTCACTGCCCTGAAGATGCTGAAACCAGTTCTGCAATGCCTCATTCACCTCATCGGGTGCCTCTAGCGGGCTCATATGACCACAATCTGGCAGCTGGATTAAGGCAGCATTTGGTATTAATTCTGCCATTTCAACAGAGTCTTCAGGCACAGTCAGATTATCAAGCATGCCAGAGACGATGATGGTCGGGCATGTAATAGCCCCCAAATAGGGGCGCTGATCACGACGCTGCATAATCGCTGTCTGCTGGCGCACAAAATTATCCTGTCCGATTTCTGCCCCCATAGATAGAACGATTTCCGTCTTTTCTTTATCTTGCAAAGCAGCTGGTGAGAAAAAGCGTGGCAAAAGACGCGGTGTCACACCTTTAAATTTTCCGTTTTGCGACAGATTAATCAGATCTTGCCTGATTTTACGTTTTTCATCACTGTCACTGCGCGCCGTTGTTGATAATAAAGCCAAGCCAGCAATGCGCTCTGGTGCCAGCCGGCACGCCTCTAATGCGACATAGCCGCCCATTGAAAAACCACATAAAGCCAGCTGTCCTTGCGTGTTATCCAGCAAATTTTCTGCCATTTCTGTGACCGAACTCATCATCGTTGTTTTCGCAATGATCGGTTCTTGAATGCCAGGCAAGGCGCTGATTTGATTGGTGAAAACAGCTTTTGTGCATAACAAACCTGGAATTAGAACAAGCTGTGGCATAAATCTGATTGCCTTACGATGACTGATAGTCTTGATTTCATGTGCTGATGGATGTATCACTTTGGGCAGATTGTGGCAATTTGAATAGTGCCAATTTGCAAATCCTTATCACTTTGGATGATTTGCACCCTGAAGATGAACGACAGAAGATAAACGACAAAGGAAACCAATTATTTGAGTTTTTCCGATCTCGGCCTGAGTGATGAGCTAGCAAAAGCTGTTAGCGATCTTGGCTATAAAACACCGACCCCCATTCAAGAACAATCCATCCCTTATGTGTTGATGGGTCGTGATATTTTGGGCTCTGCACAAACAGGCACTGGCAAGACAGCCTCTTTTACCTTGCCAATGATTGATATCCTTGCATCAGGGCGCGCCAAAGCGCGGATGCCACGCTCGTTAATTCTGGCACCAACCAGAGAATTAGCAGCACAAGTTTCTGAAAATTTCGAACAATTTGCCACCAATCACAAATTATCAATGGCATTGCTTATTGGCGGTGTTAGCTTTGGTGATCAAGAAGCCGCTCTTGATAAGGGCGTTGATGTTCTGATTGCCACACCAGGGCGCTTGCTTGACCATTTTGAAAGAGGGAAAGTGCTGCTTCAGGATGTGAAAATTCTGGTAATTGATGAAGCTGACCGTATGCTTGATATGGGCTTCATCCCTGATGTTGAACGCATTGTGGCGACCTTATCGAAAATGCGCCAAACCTTGTTTTTCTCAGCTACCTTATCTGATGAGATTCAGAAGATTGGTGCCAAATTCGTGATGAACCCAAAAGTGATATCAGTGGCACCACCTGCTGCTACGGCATCGACAATCGCAGCGCATCTTATCTGGACAGATAGCCGCAAAAAGCGCGAAACATTGCGCTCATTACTGACCTCAGAAGATATTAATAATGGCGTGATTTTTTGTAATCGCAAAAAAGATATCTCAACCTTGCTGACCTCATTAAACCGCCATGGTTTCAAAGCTGTTGCGCTGCATGGTGATATGACCCAATCAGCCCGTCTTGCCGCATTGGCAGAATTCAAAGAAGGCACATCACCTTTGCTGATTGCCTCTGATGTGGCAGCACGCGGTCTTGATATCCCTTCTGTTAGCCATGTCTTTAATTTCGATGTGCCATCAAATGCTGAAGATTATGTCCATCGCATTGGCAGAACAGGCCGCGCTGGCAGAGATGGCCGCGCATTTACGCTGGCTGTCAAAAATGATGATGATAAGAAGCTCGTGGCAGCGATTGAAGAGCTGACAGGTGCGCCAATCACTGTGTATGAGACCTTATCAGCCACAGCACCAGATACAAAATCAGCCTCTGCGCCATCTGGCAAAGACAAAGGTTCAAAGGAAAAGTCAGCGAAATCAAAAGCGTCGAAAACCCGAAATGAACATGGCGAATTGCGCCCTGTTGCGTGGGAAGGTGGCAATAGCTTCAAAGATTGTGACCACATCCCTGCCTTTTTAAAATCGGCCTAGCTATCGCATTTTGCCTTATGCGTTAAGTGCTTTTGTGACGATTTCAGTTACATCTCGTGATGATGCACCATCTTGCAAGAACGCCAGCGCTTTGCGCATCTGTGCTTGTCTTGTGCCATCATAAGATTTCATCCGTGTCAGAGCGATTGCCATTCTGGCAGCAATCTGCGGATTTCGTTTATCAATTTCGACTAGCTGGCTTGCGATAAATTCATAACCTGCCCCATCGGCGCGGTGAAATTGCACGGGATTGGCGGCGACAAATGCCCCAAGAACAGCACGTAATTTATTTGGGTTTTGTGGATCAAATTGCGGATGACGCATCAATGATGTCACATGCTCAATCGTACCATTGACCGGCGCACTCGCACAAAGCCTGAACCATTTTTCCATCACAAGGCTGTCATTATGCCATCTATCATGGAAGGCTGCTAAGGCATCATCTCGTTGCTGACAATCCACCGCATTTAAGGCATTTAAGGCACCTTGCGATAGGCTCATCACATCATCATGGGATTGCAGCAATGCCTGATCTCGTGCGCTCTCATCACCTGAGGCCACAGCCCATGCCAACAGCGCATTCTGAAAATGCCGCCCTTCAGCTTTGTGACGACGCTCTTTTACCTTGTCAGCTGTTAGTGCGGCTTTTAACTCTGGCAATAACGCAACGCCCAAGGCAGAGCGCAAATCTGAACGAGCAGCAAACACCGCAACGGGATCACAATTATCACTAGCTGCTTCAATCACAGCTTGTGACGGCATCGCCATCATCAATGCTTTAAAATCACCACGCAGCCCCTCATCAGCCAGTAATAGCTGATAGGCTGATGCCAGATTAGCGATAAGGGCTGTGCAATCTTTACCTGCCATCATTTTGCTAATCGCGGCCTCAAGCAATTTTTGAGTCTGATCCCACCGATTAAACGCATCTGTATCATGCGCCATAAGATGCAATCTCTCAGCTTCACTCAAATCATCTATGACGGTGACAGGTGCTGAAAAATCACGCAACAAAGACGGCGTTACAGGGCCGTTCTGATCAGCTGCAAATGTAATTGTGGCACTAGCAGAGCCTTCTGTGAGCAAATAGGCGCCTTCTTGAGCCATTTCACCATTATCAATTGCAAAATCAACAGAGCTGCCATCTTGTGCGAGGAACCCTATCTTAACCAAAATCGGAACAGGCAGACAGGCAGTCTGCGCATTTGTTTCGGCCAGTGACTGACTGAAATCAAGCTGGTAATCAGAGCCTTGCCCATTTCTTTTGATGGTCAATGATGGCGTGCCAGCTTGTGAATACCAACGCTGCATCAAACTGAAATCACGCTGATTAGCATCTGCCATCGCTGCAATGAAATCATCACATGTCACAGCCGCCCCATCATGACGCTCAAAATATAAATCTGTACCTTTACGATAGCCCTCTTTGCCAAGCTGGCTTGCCATCATGCGGATAATTTCAGCCCCTTTTTCATAAATGGTTGGGGTATAGAAATTATTAATTTCAACAAAGCTTTCTGGGCGGATAGGATGGGCATTTGGGCTGGCATCTTCTGGGAATTGGACAGCACGTAATGTTGCCACATCAGCTGCTCTTTTGACACCGCTATCATGCATATCAGCGCTAAAACACTGATCACGATATACTGTCAGCCCTTCTTTTAAGGTGAGCTGAAACCAGTCGCGACATGTGACACGATTGCCAGTCCAATTATGAAAATATTCATGCGCAATAATCGCTTCAACAGCGTCAAGATCATCATCTGTTGCTGTGTTAAAATCGGCCAGAACATATTTTGAGTTAAAGATATTGAGGCCTTTATTTTCCATCGCGCCCATATTGAAATGGCTGACAGCCACTATCTGGAATAAATCGAGATCATATTCCAAACCATAGACATCTTCATCCCATTTCATCGAGCGTTTCAGACTATCCATCGCATGCGCTGTAAGATGGTCATTGCCATGTTCGACATAGATATGCAAATCGACCTGTCTGCCAGATGCTGTGGTAAACTGATCAGCAACAAGTGCCAAATCACCAGCAACTAGCGCAAATAAATAACTTGGCTTGGGATGGGGGTCATCCCACAAAGCATAATGGCGATTATCAGGTAAATCACCTGTTTCAACCAAATTGCCATTGCTCAATAGCTGAGGATAGCTTTTATCTGCTTCAATGCGCACCTGAAATGGCGCTAGCACATCTGGCCTATCAAGATAATAGCAAATCCGGCGAAATCCCTCTGGTTCACATTGGGTGCATAACATATCACCAGACATATAGAGCCCCTCAAGGGCAGTATTTTGATAGGGATCACAATCAGCTGTTATTGAAAGCGTGCATGTCTCTGGCAGATTATCAATGCGTAGCTGGCTATCATCACAATGATAGGCATCATCAGCTAATAGGGTGCCATCAACCATAACAGATTGCAGGACAAGCCCCTCACCCATCAAAATAATGCTTGATGCGCCTTGCTCAGCTTGCAAGGTCATTTTATTGGTGATCCTAGCTTTGTCAGCAAGGATATTCACGTCAAGATAACAGGCCAGCACTTTATGACTAGGCGGCTGATAATCTTTGCGATAGATGGTGTTTTGTGTGCTATTAGCCATCACGAGAGGTCGTATAGGCTTCGATACAATGATCTGGGCAATAAGGCTTGCCTGCTAGGATTGGCGCACCACAAAAATGAAAATCAGTATGTTTGGGATCACCTGTTGGCCAAACACATTTAGAGCGTGACCAATTTAATTTGCGCAAAGCAAGGCGCAGTGGCAATTCTTGCGGCTCTTCAATAACCGCTTGAGTGGCAGCTGCCTTTTTCGATGAGATAGGTGATTGCCGCTTTGGCAGACCAAGGCGATGTGCCTTACCAGCAATAGCATTGCGCGTTACACCAAGCTCTTCTCCAATCGCAGAAATTGAGAGACCCTTATCCCATAATTCACGCAATTTTACCAAACGCTCTTCGGTCCAGCTATTTTGTTCTTCTGCCATAATCTACGCCTAATTATACCTTAACTTCTTCCAAAACCACATTCGGCTTGGCTGTAATCTGTTGTTTTATATGCCCTTGCCTCAAGTTGCAATTTTATTCTGTGCTATCAGCCATTGCACCAATAAAATGTCCAATTAAATCGAACTGAGAATCAAGCATATATCTGCCAAAATGACAGGCAAGACCTTGGTCTTGTGCTGCTATCAGCCATGCTGTTTGCTCTGGTATCATAATAATATCACAAATCAAGGCTGACCTATCCGCCAATGACAAATCACATGGCATGTCATCACCTGCTTTTAGCCCTAAAGACGTCGCATTGATAATGATATCAAAACCAGCGGGATTTGGACTATCAGTAACAGATATTTTACCTGTCTTTCGATAGGCCTCGACCAGCGTGACAAGCTCTTCTGCTTTTTGGCTTGTCCTATTATAAACTGCCATTTTCGCGATAGGTTCACCAGCCAGCGCATAAGCTATGGCACGCGATGCCCCGCCTGCCCCAATCATCAAAACTGATTTATCAGCTAAAGAATGACCCTGGTCAATCAGACCTTTGACAAACCCAGCCCCATCAAAATTATCACCATATAGCCGACCATCTTGCAGACGCACCGCATTAACAGCACCTGTAATTTTGGCAACAACGCCTAGCTCGTCACATAAATCTGCTAGCGCCATTTTATGCGGGATTGTAACAGCTGCCCCATGGAAATTCGGGGTATGAAGCAGGCCTTTTATCGCTGCTTCCAACCCATCTGGCGCGACATCAACTGGCACCATAACAGCATCTATGTTAGCCTTCGCAAAATAGGCGTTAAATAATGTTGGCGCCCGCACATGAGAAGTGGGATGCGCCAGACATCCAAAAACTTTTGTCGTGCCGCTTATGGGTAAGCCTGTTTCAGCCATGATAATCGCTATAACTCCTCACGATGATAACTCTATATGGCCTGATTTAGGCCGTTGGCAAATAAAGACCATGAAGACGCCCTATTTCTGCCTAATTTGCCCTGTTAACTCATCACTGTGAAGAGGTTGTTAGCGCATTGTTTCAATTCAATCTAGCCGAATGAAGTGCGACACTCCCCTTGCAGTGTTAACGGCCTTTTCACAACTAGATGATAGTATCATATTATAGGGATCGAACAGATTATGAAATCAAAAATGAAAAAGACTTATCTCATAGGCGGTGGGCTGATTATTGCTGGTTCACTTGTAACTGGTCTGGCCTTTGCGAAAAAGTATCATCACCATGATGATTATCATGGCAAAGGTGGGAAGATAATGAAATTCCTTGACACCAATGAAGATGAGATGATTTCTCAAGATGAATTCACAGCACGTGCCCAATCATCTTTCACCACATTAGATGCTAATGCAGATGGCGTGATTTCAAATGAGGAATTTTTGGCACGGCCATTACAGCGTTTTGCAGCATTAGATGGCAATCAAGATGGCCTATTGGCCCTAGATGAGCTGCCGAAAAAACGTTTTAAAGGTGGCAAAGATGGCCGCCATAAAAACAGTAATCAAGGTCTCTAGCCACAGGTGAAATAAAACCATCAGCCCATGGCATGATGATGATTTATCACATAACGCCTCTTCTCATTTATTGTAAGCGGTTCTCCTCCACCTCCGCAAAAAAAGGGCTGTCAATTCTGGCAGCCCTTTTTATCGTCTCAATCAGCAATCAAACTATCTGTCTTCATCAAAATCAAGACTTGCTGAATTAATACAATAACGAAGCCCTGTTGGCTGCGGGCCATCTTCGAAAACATGACCTAGATGTGCTTCACATTGGGCACAATGCACCTCAGTGCGCTTCATGAAAAAGCTGCGATCTTCTTGTGTTTCGACATGTTCATCATGAGATGGCTGATAAAAAGATGGCCAGCCAGAGCCTGAATCATATTTGGCATCAGAATGAAATAAGGCAGCCCCACAACAGATACATTTATATTGGCCGTCAGCCTTATGGTTATTATATTCGCCTGTAAAAGCGCGTTCTGTGCCATGTTGGCGCGTCACACGATATTGTTCAGGCGTCAGCTCTTCTTGCCATTCGCGATCTGATTTGGTGATTTTTGGTGCCATAGTGAAGCTCTCCATTTCGTCGTAATATGCCGTTGCATATTATTCTGTTTACCTAACGCGCTGCTTTGGCAATTCAAGACTACTCAAAATCCATCACGCCTTGATAGAGGCGCATAATGGTTGTCAGGATGCACAACACACCAAAAGCGATTGCCAATATGTTAAAATAATCAGGCCAGATACAAAACGCACATAAAATGGCAATCGTTTCTGTTCCTTCTGTCAATCCGCCCAAGTAAAACAGCCCTTTTTTGACAGTTGTTTGTTTGATGCCACGCTTTTCTGCAATGCTGGCATAAGCCAGAAATAATGTACCTGTTCCAACAAAGGTGAAAATCAGAAATGCAGCAGCTAGTGCATGTGATGCATCATTAAGGGCAAAAGATAGCGGGATGAAAGAATAAAAAATAAAATCAAGAGCGATGTCCAAAAACGCGCCTCTATCTGTTGGCGCGGTAAGACGTGCCACCGTCCCATCAAGCCCATCAAGCATGCGTGATAACAGAATCAAACATAATGCTGTCAGGAAGAAACCAAAAATAATCGCAATGCCAGCCATCATTCCAATGATAAAGCCAGCTAAGGTAATCTGGTCAGCCTGAAGCCCTGCTTTATGGCATAAACGCGCCACAAGCGTAAGCGGCCTGTCAATAATAGGCCTGATATGAGAATCAAGCATGACTAATCCTTTTCGCTTCAGCCATTAGGGATGTTTGGCAATGATGGTTTCAATCCCAAGGCAAGATTGCCCCTGATTAACCATTATTGAAAAGGATTTTGGTACAGAAATGCGAATTCTGGCACGCATTAGTGATAAGCCGATTGGCTCTGACTGATAAACAAGCTGACCTTGCGCAACAGGGCTTTGGCACAAACGAGTGAAACTCTGTGCAATCAGTGACATGATAATCATCTCACCTGTTTTCATCTCAATCATGATTTCACGCCGCGCATTAAAAGATGGTGCGACACCATCACTGGCTGGCAAATAAAGACCATCAATCCACAAATTATCTTCTATCACCCCATCACAGGGACAAAAGATAATCTGGCTGCAGGTGAGATGCGCCATAATATCAATATGGTGAGCTGCGCCATCTGTGCTGATATCTGTGATAATGCCATCTAGCGGTGCTGTAACAGATGTCTTGTCACCAAAGGGTGCCAAACGTTGCGGGATAGTGATTAAAAGCTGAAGATATAAAAACCAAAGAAAGGCAACCACACCCAATGGCAGATAGACAAAACATGCCACAACCACAATAAAGCCAGCTATCGCATTGACCGGCCATGCCAGAGACTGAAAGCGATGATGATTGGTTGCCATCACAAGCACCTCTTCAATGGTTTCATGAACAGCATCACATGCTAGTTATTGCTAACGCCAGGTACAGCAAAGATCTGATCAGGGTAAATCAGGTCAGGATCAGTGATTTTATCGGCGTTGCGTTTGAAGATATCAACATAACGAACCCCTTTGCCATAAGAGCGATAGGCAATTCGCCAAAGCGCATCACCTTTATGAACCACCACCATCAAAGAGCCATCAAGACCAGCTTGAAGCTGTGCTTTATTAATAGAAAGTGAAGTCTCAGCAAGCGTTTTCCCTGTGTCATTTAACAGCTGTATTTGGGCGCGTTTCGATATGCCATCATCAAATAAATCACCATCAGCACTAAGGCTCCACCGCCCTGTTGACCCAAGCTGGTAATCAGCCAAATCAGTGCCGTCTATCATACCAGAGACAATATCACCACCGCTGGCAACACCATGTAAGAATAAGGTCCCGTCAGCACCCCAACTAAGCGAACCAATTTGGATAAATATCTCTGCCTGACCTAATATCTCAGCAACAGTTTCAGCAGCTTGGTCATCTGATTGTGATGCCAGCTCTGTCTGTGTGGATGAAGCAGAGGCAGATGCTGTTTCTGTATTATTTTCTGGCTCATTCTCTGGCTTATTCTCTGGCTTATTTTCTGTAATTACTGGGCTATCATCAGCTAGCTTTGCGGCATCAGAGCCCGCAGAATTTGCAGCGATGATCGTATCTGTTGCTGTCACATCAGCGTCATCTTCCGGTTTTTGTAATAATTGTGGTGCGGCCTCATCTGTTTGCGGCACAACAGCAACAAGTGGCTTTTCATCCTTGCTTTGCGCAATTTCAACAACCAATGAGACATCCGCACGCACCGTTAGCCCCTCTTTGGTCACCATCTGCAATTCTAGCAAATGGGCACCAGGGCTAAGAGGCTCCTCTGGCAAGACAACCCACTCCCCTTGCTCATTAATGGCATTTTGGGCAAGAATTGCGCCATTTTCTGTAATGAAGATCTGCCCACCAGCTGCGCCTTTACCAGCAAATACAGCCATACCATCTGGTTGCACACGCGCCACATCAATGACCAGCTCACTTAAACTTTGTGCCGCTGGCTCATCTGATTTGACAGGATCAGTGGCATTGGTGATGACCGCTTGTTGGGCATCTTTTGGCGCCTCAATGATATTATCGCCATCTGTCTTAGCAGCTATGACTGCTTCATCTTCGGCAGGCATAAAAATTGTATAACCAAGAGTGGCCACCGCAATTACAGCAGCACTAGCAATGATAGGTAAGACATAAGGTTTCATCATATTAGAGCTCACTTACTGGCCTATAGCTGTCATCATGATAGCCTAGCAGGCCTTTTTATGGCTGCCTAGTCCTCTTTCATCAATTACCAATAGGTTTAAATACCAGAGACAAGACTAGCGTTTCTATAACCGTAGATAAAAAGCCATAGCATCTAGGATGAAATGATTAATTAAGTTAAAATGAAGAAAAAGAGAAAGAAGCTGATGAAACGTTTATGTGTCTTTGCTGGTGCTGCAACTGGCAACAATCCTGAATTTGAAACCAACACGCACAAGCTAGCCAGCCTTTTGGCACAGAGCGGTTTTGCCTTTATTTATGGCGGTGGTCGCACTGGCCTAATGGGCGCATTTGCTGATGGTGTGATTTCTGCTGGTGGTGATATTGAGGGGGTTATTCCCCAATTTCTAGAAGATAAAGAAGTGGCCCATCAAGGTGTTTCAAAATTGGTTATCACAACCACCATGCATGAACGTAAAATGCTTATGTATGAACCAGCAGATGGTTTTTTGATTCTGCCAGGTGGCATTGGCACACTAGATGAGACAATGGAAGTATTAACTTGGCGTCAGCTTGGCAAATTATCAGGCCCTGTCTTTATCTATTCTCCGAATGATTATTGGACACCGATGCGCCATTTGCTTAGCCATATTGCTGATGAAGGTTTTGTTCATACCAAAGAGTTAGGTGATGTGTATTGGCAAGATAGCATTGACGCCTTGGCAAAAGATTGCTCTGCCCATTTTGCTGATTGATTATTCTGCCAGCCTAGCTTGCAAAAAGGCTCATTTTTCGTTACATAAGCGACAGGTTTAACAGCCTTATCACATGCTTCACCACTGATGCATTTATCATATTGCCGCGTGAATACAGGGGAATAATTTCATGTCAAAAATTAAGGTAGCCAATCCAATCGTCGAGATGGACGGGGACGAAATGACCAGAATTATCTGGCAAAAAATCAAAGATAAACTCATCCATCCTTATTTAGATATTGATTTAAAATATTACGATTTGGGTATGGAATCACGTGATGCGACTGATGACCAGATCACGATTGATGCAGCGAATGCCATCAAAAAATATCGTGTTGGTGTGAAATGTGCCACTATCACACCTGATGAGGCACGGGTTGAAGAATTTGACCTGAAGAAAATGTATAAATCACCAAATGGCACAATCCGCAACATTCTAGGTGGTACCGTTTTCAGACAGCCGATCATTTGCTCTAATGTACCACGCTTGGTACCAGGTTGGACACGCCCAATCGTCATTGGCCGTCATGCTTTTGGTGACCAGTATCGTGCAACTGATATGGTTGTACAAGGTGCTGGCACATTAACATTGACGTTCCAGCCAGCAGATGGCAGCCCTGCCACAACACATAATGTCTATGATTTCCCAGATGGCGGTGTTGCGATGGCAATGTATAATCTGGATGAATCTATCCGTGGTTTTGCCCGTGCTTGTATGAATTACGGTCTTGATCTTGGCTGGCCAGTTTATTTGTCAACAAAGAACACAATCATGAAAGCCTATGATGGCCGTTTCAAAGATTTGTTCGAAGAAGTATTTGAAGCTGAATTTAAAGAAAAATTCGCTGAAAAAGGCATCACTTATGAACATCGTCTGATTGATGACATGGTTGCTTGTGCCATGAAATGGGATGGTGGCTTTGTATGGGCCTGTAAAAACTATGATGGTGATGTACAGTCAGATACTGTTGCGCAAGGTTTTGGCTCGCTTGGCCTGATGACATCTGTGCTGATGACCCCTGATGGGCAGACTGTCGAAGCTGAAGCAGCACATGGCACAGTGACACGTCATTATCGCCAGCATCAGCAGGGCAAACAGACATCAACCAACCCAATCGCCTCAATCTTTGCATGGACCAGAGGCCTAACTTACCGGGCGCGTTTTGATAACACCCCAGAGGTTGAAGCATTTGCCGCCAAGCTAGAAGAAGTTTGTATCGCCACAGTTGAACGTGGTCAGATGACCAAAGATTTGGCATTGCTGGTTGGGTCTGATCAGCCATTTTTGACAACAGATGAATTTCTGGATGCGCTTGATGCTAATTTGCAAAAGGCAATGGCTAGCTAAGCGTAGCTATCATGTTACGAAAAAGGCGCCAAATGGCGCCTTTTTTATTGGTTATGTTATCGTAATATTGCGTGAATAACTATGCTTGTAAGGCTTGTCTGATAGCTGTTAGCGCTTCTTCAGCTTTGCTGCCATCAGGGCCGCCAGCTTGCGCCATATCAGCACGCCCACCGCCGCCCTTACCGCCAAGTGCTTGCGCGCCAATACGAACCAAATCAACAGCATTAAAGCTATCTGTTGCAGCATCGCTAACAGCGACCACAAGCGATGCCTTATCATCAGCCCGTGCAATAAGACAGACCACCATAGCATCACCAGATGCCTTTAGTTCATCTGCCATTGGCTTTAAATCTTTGGCTGGCACATCATCAAGCACCTTGCCAACAAATTGAATATTACCAATGGTCTCTGCTGCTTGTGTGGCTGAACCACCTGTTGCTAATTTACGGCGCAAATCACTGATTTCACGTTCTAATTTACGGCGTTCTTCGACCAAATTGGCAACACGATCAGCCACCTGATCAGGCGCTGCTTTCAATAATTGTGCAACCGAATTAAGCTGGTTATCTTTTGTGGTAATCCAGCTTCTGGCACCTTTTTGTGTGACAGCTTCAATACGGCGCACCCCGCCAGCAACAGCGCTTTCTGAGATAATTTTCAAAATAGCGATATCACCTGTGCGGTTGACATGTGTTCCCCCACATAATTCAACTGACCAGGCTGACCTGCCTTTCACATCAGTCTCGCCGCCCATTGAGACAACACGCACCTCATCACCATATTTTTCGCCAAACAACGCTAATGCACCTTCAGCAATAGCCTCATCAGGTGTCATTATTCTGGTTGTCACATCTGAATTCATGATGATGCGGCTATTTACTATTTCTTCAACAGCTGCCAGCTCTTCGGCTGAGACAGCTTTTTGATGACTAAAATCAAAGCGCAACCTGTCAGGCCCCACAAATGAGCCTTTTTGGGCAACATGATCACCAAGCACCGCCCGCAAAGCTTCATGAAGCAAATGTGTGGCACTGTGATTAGCGCGTATCATCGCGCGTCTGTCATCATTGATGGTCATAGTAACAGCCATGCCAGCTGTTAAAGAACCAGATGAGATTGTCGCATGATGGATGAATAGGCCAGCTGCTGTTTTTGTTGTATTTGTGACCTCAGCTGTGCCATTGGCAAATTCAATCTGGCCTGTATCACCAACCTGACCACCTGATTCACCATAAAAACAAGTTTGGTTTGTGATAATCTGGACGCCATCACCAGCCTCAGCAGATGCAATTTCCACCCCATCTTTTACCAGCGCCTTGACCTCGGCATCTGTGATAGTGCGGCTATAGCCCAAAAATTCAGTGCTACCATGATTATCGGCTAATTCGAGGTAAATAGCTTGTTCTTTGGTACCGCCAGAGCCTGCCCAAGCAGCTCTTGCTGCTGCTTTTTGAGCTGCCATAGCCTCATCAAAGCCAGCAATATCAACCTGCCAGCCATAGCCGCGAAGGAAATCTTGGGTTAAATCTAGCGGGAAGCCATAGGTATCATAAAGGCGGAATGCTTTATCACCTGATAGAGTGCCACCTTCTGCTTTGCCTTGAACCTCATCATCAAGGATTTTCATACCCCGGCCGACGGTTTCTTTAAAACGGGTTTCTTCAAGCTTCAGCGTTTCAGAAATCAGTGATTCTGCACGTCCTAATTCTGGGAAATGGCCGCCCATTTCACTTACCAATGACGGTACCAGCTCAAACATCACAGGATCTTTACATCCCATCTGATGCAAGTGACGCATGGCACGCCGCATAATACGGCGCAATACATAACCACGCCCTTCATTAGATGGCAGCACACCATCAGCTATCAGAAAGCCAGCAGAACGAAGATGGTCAGCAACCACACGGTGCGAAGTCTGGAATGGGCCATCTGGGTCTGTTTTTGAGGCATTTGCCGATGCTTCAATGAGCGCGCGCATCAAATCAATATCATAATTATCATGCTGGCCTTGCAAAACAGCTGCAATCCGCTCTAGCCCCATGCCAGTATCAATCGATGGCTTCGGTAAGTTCAGGCGCTCTGTCTCAGTCTGCTCATACTGCATGAACACCAAGTTCCAAATTTCAATGAAACGATCCCCATCTTCATCTGGCGAGCCAGGAGGGCCACCAAAAATATGATCGCCATGGTCAAAGAAAATCTCTGAACAAGGACCGCACGGCCCTGTATCACCCATTGACCAAAAATTATCAGATGTGGCGATGCGGATGATTTTATCATCTGACAAGCCAGCGATTTTTTTCCATAAATCAGCTGCTTCTTCATCTTCATGATAAATCGTCACAAGCAATTTATCTTTATTGAGGCCAAATTCTTTTGTGATGAGATTCCAAGCAAGCTCAATCGCTCTATCTTTGAAATAATCACCAAAGGAAAAATTACCGAGCATTTCAAAAAATGTATGGTGACGCGCAGTGTAACCCACATTTTCCAAATCATTATGCTTACCACCAGCACGGACACATTTTTGCGATGTGACAGCGGTGCTATAGTCACGTTTTTCAAGACCCGTGAACACATTTTTAAATTGCACCATACCCGCATTGGTAAACATTAATGTGGGATCATTTTGCGGCACAAGGGGGCTTGAGGCAATTTCAGCATGACCTTCTTTGACAAAGTAATCTAAAAAAGCTGACCTGATATCTTTAACGCTCGACATGGCTGATAGGTTTCTCATTCACATTCGGGTTCGTAACAATGATAAGGCTCGAAAAGAGATACGAAAAGCCCCTCAATCTAGCCTTATAAACCACCAAGATGATGGCTATGGTAAGGCTATGAACATAAGCAAAATCAGTTAGAATGTAAACCGTCACAATTGCATTACAAAGAACGCTTATCTGACATGAAAAAAGCCTGCTCATAATGAACAGGCTTTATCATAGGCTAGATAGATTGAGCGGCATCAGTGCCTTATTAGGGCACAGTCCAATCGCGCCACTATCAGACCAGTTTTGACCTAGCTATCAGCTTCAGGATCTTCACTAATGCTCGCATCCATCATCTGATCTTGCACAAGGCCAGCATTTTGTCGGATGGCTGTTTCAATTTCATCTGCAATCGCTGGGTTTTCAGTCAAAAACGTCTTAGAATTCTCTCTGCCTTGGCCAATACGCTGACCATTATATGAGAACCAAGCACCTGATTTTTCTACCAGACCAGCTGCCACACCTAAATCAAGCAGCTCACCTGTTTTTGAAATACCTTCACCATACATGATATCAAATTCAACCGTGCGGAATGGCGCAGCCACTTTGTTTTTAACAACTTTCACACGTGTCTGGTTACCAACCACCTCATCACGATCTTTAATCGCGCCAATACGGCGAATATCAAGGCGGACAGATGCATAGAATTTTAGCGCATTACCACCTGTTGTTGTTTCAGGGTTACCAAACATAACACCAATCTTCAGGCGAATTTGGTTAATGAAAATCACCAGACAATTTGACCGTGCGATTGATGATGTTAATTTGCGCAATGCCTGGGACATTAGGCGTGCTTGCAAACCAACATGCGTATCACCCATCTCACCTTCTAATTCAGCACGTGGTACAAGCGCTGCCACGGAATCAACCACCAGCACGTCAATCGCACCAGATCTGACCAACGTATCAGCAATTTCAAGAGCCTGTTCACCAGCATCTGGCTGTGAGATAAGCAATTCATCCAGATTAACGCCTAGCTTTTTAGCGTAAATCGGGTCAAGCGCATGTTCCGCATCAACAAAAGCACAATTACCACCCTGCTTTTGTGCTTCTGCAACAGCATGTAATGCCAAAGTGGTTTTACCTGATGATTCAGGGCCATAAACCTCAATGATACGGCCTTTTGGAAAGCCGCCAATGCCAAGCGCAATATCAAGACCAAGAGAGCCTGTTGAGACAGCTTGCACATCAACAACAGAATCACGCTGACCCAATTTCATCACTGAGCCTTTGCCAAATGCTTTTTCAATTTGGCCGATCGCTGCTTCTAATGCTTTGCTTTTATCTTCGTTTTTCATTTTTAAATCCACGATTTGTGCTGTCATTTTGCCGCCTCCATCATGCATGTTCTATCTGCCAAGTCCAGCGCCAAAAAACAGGCGCTATCATTGCTATGATCTTTTTTTGTTCTTAAGACCATGACAGAGTTAAATACAGATAGCAAGCTTTTATTCCTGTTTTGTTCTTTTTTAACAGCAAGCCAAGAGAACAAAACTAAAACAGGCAAGTCTCATAGCTTGTTTTACCCTCTGAGGCGATGTTTTAGATAATCAGCCAAGCAAGGGGATGGTGATGACAAAACAGGCACCTGTGGCTGATAGCTTGTCATGATAGCTGATGCACCCGCCCCATCCTTCCACATAGTCTTTGGCATTCAGCAAACCATAGCCATGCTGTTTATTATTATGTGCCTGTTTGGTGCTGATGCTTTCATGAAATAAATAGGCACGTTGCGACTCAGCAATGCCAGGACCATTATCAGATATCGACAAGGTTAAAAAACCAGCCTGTGCCGATGTTGTAATCTCAATGATTGGCTGAGGCGCATAGGGCGCGATGTTATTACTTTTATCTGGACTTTTATCTGGCTGATAATCTTGATGTGTTTGAACAGCCTCAATCGCATTACGGATCAAATTATGAAGCACGGCACTTAATGCCAGATCAGATATCTGCATTTCACCATCAAAGGGCAGTATGGTTAGCTGGAAATGAACCTTGCCACCTGCCAGAAGCTGCCATTCAGCAAGCTGATCTCTCATAAAAACATCAAAATGGGCCCAATCCCAATTCAGATTGGCATCAGAGCGTCTTTGCACATTCTGAAACCCTTGCAACATCCCAGTTGCATTTTTCACATTCTGTTTTATAACAGTGAGTGCTGATAGTAATTGTGCATCTGTTGCGCTCTTCGGCTCAATCTGATCAGACGCAATGCTGATCAACATCAGAAAATTATTGAAATCATGAAGCAATGCATTGACCTTATCTCGTGCAATCAGATGTGCAGAGCTGGTATCATCATGGCTTAACTGGCTGCCTTGTTCCTTTGTGAGGCTCGCCATCGGTCTGTTTGTATCTTGTAATGTTTCTGCTGTGTAATGAATGAAATCACTATTCTGACTTGCGGCTGTTGGTTTGCTCATAACGGCCTTGCCCCTTGCTATCGTTTAAACATCACCTCACATTTATTACCAAATCACTAATTTTTTAAAATATTTACAACCTTATCGTGTAAAGTAAAGATATTTTTTTACCCCCCCTTTTCGCTGAGTTTCCATCATCTCTTTTTTGTTGATTGTCATTGCTAGATTCGCAAAAAAAAGGAGCTGAAAATCAGCCCCTTATCATTTTTCTGTTACTTAGCCTGCGCTAACCAGCCTTTGTGCTTAGTCATCGCGGTGAATGCGCTCCATCTTTTCATGGCGCTCTTGGGCTTGCAATGTCATGGAGGCAATCGGGCGAGCCTCTAGGCGCTCAAGACTGATAGGCTCATCAGTATCTTCGCAATAGCCATAGCTACCATCTTCGATACGGCGCAAGGCTGATTCAATTTTTTGGATCAATTTGCGTTCACGATCTCTTGTGCGCAAATCAAGTGCTGCAGAGCTTTCAATCTGCGCTCTATCCATCTGATCTGGCTTGTGAAGTGATTCTGTCGATAAATTTTCGAGCGTCTGATTCGCCTCATTGAGCAGCTCAGAACGCCAACTTAACAGTTTCTGACGAAAATATTCGAGCTGAAGCGGGTTCATAAATGCTTCATCAGCAGATGGCTTATAACCTTCTGGCAGCAACGTCGCTGTGACAGCCTCATCTAGATTATTGATTGAATTTGCTGAATTATTTGCATCAGTCGTCATAGTTTTTTTCCTAATCCATCAAAAACGATCAGAGTGATAATAGGTAAAGGCTGACTATTGCAACCCTCATCATCACAACTGTGAACGCCTCCCCCACCAACTGCCAATCTGTGTACACAAATTCACTTTTCCATTCAAGTTTCCTTTCAGGGACTCATCGCAACTCACCCCAATGCACAGCTGATGAGACATGGCAAAGGGTTAATTTTTCACAGAAATGCTAAATATTTCGTTAATCACGCGAATGTGATTTGTCAAAAATCATCCTGCCTAGCATCTTGTGCTTAACAGAGCCAATAACCGTTTTACCAAAGGCAAAAGCCCAGCGGTAAATAAGCCTGAAAAGGAGTGGAGAAAATGAATATTCTAGTAGTTGAAGATGATCCTATTGTAGCTGACGCTGTTGCAATGACGTTGGAACAGGCTGGTTATTTTACCGTACCATCTGGTTCAATCCACGAAGCTTTGGAAGAATTAAATATTAATGAAATAGATGCTATTTTATTAGATTTAAAGTTACCTGATGGTGATGGCACAAGATTAGCACGCCTCATCCGCGCGAAAAAGGAAAAGCAGCTTGTGCCTATTTTGGTTGTATTTGGCAATAATTCTGTTGATGATCGCATCATGGCACTTGGTGCAGGTGTTGATGGTTATTTAACCAAGCCATTTGATAAGCATGAATTGCTGGCACATCTAGAAGCCATTATCAGACGTGCCAATGGCCATAGCTCATTACAGATAGAAATTGGCAATCTTGAAATTGATTTGCACAGAAAAGTTGTCAATGTCGATGGCAAAACAGTCGCACTGACACGTAAAGAATATGAAATTGTCAATCTGCTTGGGGTGCGCAAAGGCGCGGTATTAAGCAAGGCCAGTTTCATCAATCATCTTTATGGTGGCAGGGATGAGCCAGAATCAAAGATTGTTGATGTGTTTGTTTGTAAATTACGCCACAAGCTGAAAAAAGCTGGTCTAAAAGGTGCCGCTATCGAAACCGTATGGGGCCAAGGCTATAAGCTTGTTGAGGCAATGACAGATATCGAAAAACAAATTCATTAGTGAGATAGGCATAAGCCTGCCTGTTTCATAAAGACCATGTTCTGAGTTGGAATCTTACGCAAAAGAACACGAAATAATATGGTCACTCCCCGACAAAATAGCTCTCTTTGGTGTGACAAAGAGGGCTATTTTGCGTATCAGCCACCCTTTCAGCCATCACATCTATTTCCCCTTATCTGGACTGGTTTTTTGATAAAGAGTCTCGCCTTGCCATTCATGATGGGGTATAGCATCCTATCTGATTGGCGAACGAGGCTTATACTATGGCAAATTTTCTAGATTTCAGCTTAGGTGATTTTGTCAAACATCCGCAAAAACCAGAATGGGGCATTGGTCAGGTGCAATCCATCACAGGGATGCGTGTCGTGGTTAATTTCCCAGATGCTGGAAAGATAATGATAAATTGCGAAACCATCAATTTAGAGCCTGTCGGTGACAGGACAGATTAAGCCAGAATTCCTATAGTTCTGCCTCTGATTATGATAGTCTAGTCATGGGGGTTATAAAATCGCATCAGATACCCATTTTGCGTGCGGTAAACCATAATCACCTTACTGTTTAAATGATGTCATAAAAGAAGTGATGCTAATGCCTGATTCAGTCGAAACCATCGGACAGGACCCAAAACGCCGCAAAGGCAGATTTAAGCCAAAAGGCAGGCTGACAGATCCTGCTGCATTGCGCGAGGTCACAGCATTACTAGCAACGCAAAGCCTGCAACGTGATGAGCTGATTGAATATTTGCATATCATTCAGGATGCAGAAGGCTGTTTATCAGCTGCTCACCTGGCAGCTTTGGCACATCTGATGAAGCTGCCAATGGCAGAGGTATGGGAAGTTGCCAGTTTTTATGATCATTTTGATCTGGTCAAAGAAGGCGAGACACCGCCAGCCAAACGAACCATCCGCATTTGCACATCTTTGTCATGCATGATGGCAGGTGGTGAGGCACTATTAGCTGAATTGCAAGCCTATAATAATGATGAGGTGCGTTTTGTTCCTGCCCCTTGCATTGGCGCATGTGATAAAGCACCTGCCGCAGCAGATGGCCATAATCTGGTCTGCAACATCACAAAAGATGAGTTGCTGGAACGATCTGCGGCCCCTGCCCCTCATGCGAAAGCACCTGATTATAAAGGACTTGATGCTTATCGTGCTGATGGTGGTTATCAGCTTTTAGAACAGGTGAAATCTGGCGACTTATCATCTGAGGCTGTTATTGAAGCCTTATCACAATCAGCTTTGCGTGGTCTTGGTGGTGCTGGCTTCCCAACAGGGCGCAAATGGTCAATCGTATCATCTTATCAAGGGCCCCGTATGATGGCTGTGAATGGTGATGAAGGTGAGCCTGGCACATTCAAAGACAGACATTATTTGTCAACTGACCCGCATAGGATGCTGGAAGGTATTTTAATCGCTGCTAAGGTGGTTGGCATTGAGACATGCTATATCTATATGCGCGATGAATATCCTGAAATTATCGCATTATTGCGTGATGAGATGGCAAAATTGCATGAAGCAGGCCTTGATGATCACACAAAATTGGTTTTACGCCGTGGCGCTGGCGCTTATATTTGCGGCGAAGAATCAGCTATGATTGAATCAATCGAAGGCAAGCGTGGCCTGCCACGTCACCGCCCGCCTTATGTGGCAGAAGTTGGCCTGTTTGGCAGACCAACCTTGGTCAATAATGTCGAAACCTTATTCTGGGTGCGTGATATTATTGAAAAAGGTGCTAATTGGTTTAACGCACAAGGCAGTGAGG
Organism: Puniceispirillaceae bacterium (SeqCode); assembly: GCA_049890115.1. Classification (GTDB taxonomy): domain Bacteria; phylum Pseudomonadota; class Alphaproteobacteria; order Puniceispirillales; family Puniceispirillaceae; genus UBA685. Next base: position 67,618 of record JBMHCC010000016.1, read on the forward strand.
CGCATCCTGGTTTCCGCACCTATTCGGTATCAGGACGTGTGGCACGCCCTGGACTTGTCACAGCACCTGCTGGCAGCACCGTAACACAATTAATTGAAGCATGTGGCGGGATGGCTGATGGTCATGAGTTGAAAGGCTATCTGCCTGGCGGTGCCTCTGGTGGCATTTTGCCAGCTAGCAAGGCTGATATTCCACTTGATTTTGGCGGCAAGCTTGCTGAAGAAGGCTGTTTTGTCGGCTCTCATGCGGTTGTCGTCTTATCAGACAAAGATAATATGTGGCAGGCAGCACGCAATTTGATGCAATTCTTCAAACATGAAAGCTGTGGGCAATGCACACCATGCCGCAATGGCACAGAAAAAGCAGTTCAGCTGATGAGCCAGCCTGTGGCAGATACCGCTTTGCTTACTGAATTATCAGGGGCGATGACAGATGCTTCTATTTGTGGTCTTGGACAGGCAGCGTCTAATCCGCTTGTGAGTGTGATGAAGCATTTCCCTGATGACATCCCAAGCCTTTCACAATCTGCCAAGGATGAGGCCTAGACGATTATGACGAAATCAGTAACATTTACCCTTGATGGCAAAACCATTTCCGCTGATGACAGCCTAAGCCTGTGGCAAATTGCAAAATCTCATGGCACTGATATTCCACATCTTTGCTATAAGGATGATGATAGCTATCGTGCTGATGGTAATTGCCGCGCTTGTATGGTCGAGATTGAAGGCGAGCGTGTTCTGGCTGCCTCATGTTTGCGCAAGCCAGCAGATGGCATGGTGGTAAACACACAAAATCATCGTGCCCAAACAGCCCGAAAGATGGTGATGGAATTGCTAGTGGCTGATCAGCCACCACAACAAAGTGCCCATGACCCTGATAGTCAGCTATGGCAATTTGCAGAAGCGCAAGATATCACAGATAGCCGTTTTCCAGCCTCTTTTGCACCTGAAGCTGATAGCTCTCATCCAGCGATTGCGGTGAATATGGATGCCTGTATTCAGTGTAATTTATGTGTGCGTGCCTGTCGTGAGGTACAGGTTAATGATGTGATCGGTCTGGCTGGCAGAGGTGCAGATGCGCATATCGTGTTTGATTTTGGCGATGATATGGGTGCCTCTACCTGTGTTGGGTGCGGTGAATGTGTTCAGGCATGCCCTACTGGTGCATTAATGCCGAAAACTGTTCTGGATGACAGCCAGAAACTAGCCATCACACCAGACAGCCAAGTTGATTCTGTTTGCCCTTATTGTGGTGTGGGGTGTCAGCTTACCTTTAATGTAAAGGATGAAAAAATTGTTTCAGTCACTGGTAAGCAAGGGCCTGCCAATCAGGGACGCCTCTGTGTCAAAGGGCGTTATGGCTTTGATTATATTGATAATCCAGAAAGGCTGACAGCACCTTTGATCCGCCGTGAGGATGTGCCAAAATCAGCATCTTTGCCATTTGATCCTGAAAATCCCCTCACTCATTTCCGCGAAGCAAGCTGGGAAGAAGCACTTGATCTGGCAGCGAAAGGCCTGAAGGATATCAGAGATGAATTTGGGCCATCTGCGATGAGTGGTTTTGGCTCTGCCAAAGGCTCGAATGAAGAAGCTTATTTGGTGCAAAAGCTGGTACGAACTGGTTTTAAAACCAATAATGTCGATCATTGTACCAGATTATGTCACGCCTCATCTGTCGCTGCTTTGCTTGAGAATATCGGCTCTGGTGCGGTAACAGCGTCTTTTTCACAATGCCAATATTCTGATGTGATTATTGTAATTGGTGCAAATCCCACTGTGAATCACCCTGTGGCGGCAACCTTTATTAAGAATGCAGCCCAAAATGGCGCTGATTTATTCGTCTTTGACCCAAGAGGTCAGGCGCTTGACCGTTATGCCAAAGCATCTTTGAATTTCACTCCTGGTGCAGATGTGGCTTTGCTCAATGCGATGATTAATACCATCATCACAGAAGAGCTATATGATGAGGCCTATATCAGAGATCATACTGAAGGCTTTGAAGAGCTGAAAAAGGCAACAGCTGCCACAACGCCAGAAGCGATGAGCCCAATTTGCGGCATTGCTCCTGATGTTATTCGTGCCACTGCCAGAGATTATGCCACTGCCAAAGCAGCGATGATTTTCTGGGGTATGGGAGTATCACAGCATACTCATGGTACCGATAATGCACGGTGTCTAATCTCGCTTGCATTATTAACAGGCAATGTTGGCCATCCTGGTGCTGGGTTGCATCCGCTTCGTGGCCAGAATAATGTGCAAGGTGCTTCTGATGCTGGTCTTATTCCTATGTTTTTCCCAGATTACAAGCCAGTGAACGACCCTGAAACAAGAGCAAAATATGAGAGCTTCTGGGGCACAGAACTTGATCCAGAACGTGGTCTGACAGTGGTTGAAATCACTGATGCGGCCTATCATGGCACGATAAAGGCGATGTATGTGATGGGCGAAAACCCTGCCATGTCAGACCCTGATCAAAATCACGCACGCGCTGCATTAGCTAATCTTGATCATCTGGTGGTTCAAGATATCTTCATGACTGAAACAGCTGCTTTTGCTGATGTCATCTTGCCTGCCTCAGCATTCCCTGAAAAGACAGGCACAGTGACCAATACTGACAGGCGTGTCCAATTAGGGCGCCAAGCTGTGAGCCCGCCAGGTGAAGCACGCCAGGATTGGTGGATTATTCAAGAATTAGCCAATAGGCTTGATCTGAATTGGACCTATACTCATCCGAGGGATATTTTCGGTGAAATGCGAATGGTCATGCCATCTTTGACAGGCATTAGCTGGGACAGGCTAGAGGCTGAAGATGCTGTCACCTATCCATGTGCTGATGAGACCTCACAAGGTCAAGATTTGATTTTTGGTGATGCTTTCCCAACGCCGTCAGGACGCGGCCGCATGACACCAGCTGATATTTTGCCACCTGATGAGCAGCCTGATGCTGATTATCCTATTGTCATGTCAACAGGGCGTTTGCTGGAACATTGGCACACAGGCTCGATGACAAGACGTGCTAGCGTGCTTGATGCATTAGAACCAATGGCTGAGGTACATATCAGCCCTGATGATCTAGAATCGCTATCAGCAATAGGCGGTGATATGATTGCAGTTGAAACACGCAGAGGGCGCATTGAGTTGGCGGCACGGATGGATCCAAACCTGCCAAAGGGGATGATTTTTGTGCCATTCTGTTTTACTGAAGCACCAGCGAATATGTTGACAAATCCGGCATTAGACCCTTATGGCAAGATACCAGAGTTGAAATTCGCTGCTGCAAAATTGTCACGAATTGAAGCTGAGGCAGCTGAATAAAAACTGTTACGCTATTAGGTCTTGCGCTTCCTTTTGTCACATCTATATATGTGGCAGTGACTGGCAAGATTATTTATACCAACCATGCACTATAAGGTTGGGCAGTGACTGCTGTGCTTTAATTGAATTATAAGAGGTATCCTCTATTGGATTATCAAACGCTCATCACAGGCCATGTTGACAGGCTAAAAGCTGAGAGCCGGTATCGGTATTTTGTCGAGCTTGAACGCACGACAGGCCGTCACCCCTATGCCACATGGCATAGCAAAGAAGGTCCAAAAGAAGTCACTGTCTGGTGTTCAAATGATTATCTTGGCATGGGACAAAGCGAACATGCCATCACAGCCATGCAGGAATCTGTGAAAAATCATGGTACAGGTGCTGGCGGTACACGCAATATTTCAGGCACATCATCGTCAATCGTAGCGCTTGAAAATGAATTGGCTGAAGTTCACGGCAAAGAGCGCGCATTGGTATTCACATCTGGTTATGTGGCAAATGAAGCCAGCATCAGCGCCTTATTGGGCATGATGGAAGACCCGCTTGTATTATCTGATTCTATGAATCATGCCTCGATTATTTCGGGCATACGCTATGCCAGAACAGCAAAAGCGATTTTTCGCCATAATGACACAGCTCATCTAGAAGAATTACTGGCTGCCCAGCCGCGCGAGCGCCACAAGCTGATTATCTTTGAATCTGTCTATTCTATGGATGGGGACACCTCACCGATTGCAGAGATTGCGGCACTGGCAAAAAAATATAATGCCATGACCTATCTAGATGAAGTTCATGCGGTTGGTATGTATGGCGATTATGGCGGCGGTGTTGCCCAGCGCGACGGCGTTGCTGATGAAATCGACATTATCCAAGGCACATTCGGCAAAGCCTATGGCGCGATGGGCGGTTATATCGCTGCTAGTGATGCGATTTGTGATGCCATTCGGGGTTTTGGTTCTGGCTTTATCTTTACCACAGCTATGCCGCCTGCTTTGGCTGAGGCTGCTTTGGCATCTGTGCGTTATCTGCGCCATAATGACGAAGAACGCCGCCGGCAACAGGAACAGGCAGGAAAATTAAAAACAATGCTGGCAGCTGCTGGTATTCCGGCATTGCCATCTGTCACACATATTGTGCCTGTTATGGTTGGCGATGCTTCAAAATGCTCTCAGATTAGCTGGACATTGCTGGAAGAATACGGGCTTTATATTCAGCCGATTAATTATCCAACTGTGCCACGCGGCACAGAACGATTGCGCATCACACCAGGCCCGCTTCATGATGATGATATGCTGGAAAAGCTGGTATCAGCGTTACGTGAAGTATTTGCGCGCATTGACCCGCCAAGCTTGCATCAAGAAACTGACAAAGCAGCTATAGCTAATTTCGGTTAATGATCTACATTAGCTCTGAGTTTCTGCTTTGAGCGAATGTAATCTAACAAAATGGTGTGTCATGTCAGTTAAATCACTCCCTGAAGATCATCCAAAATGGCCACGTGCTGCAAAAACAGGTCTTTTGCTTGTCAATCTTGGCACGCCTGATGGCACAGATACGCCTTCAATGCGCCGGTACCTCAAGGAATTTTTATCTGATAGCCGCGTTGTAGAGGTGCCACGCTTATTATGGTGGGTGATTTTAAATGGCATTATCCTCAATATCAGACCACGTAAATCAGGTGATGCTTATGCGCGCATTTGGCTTGATGATGAGGATGGTTCTCCGTTGCGCAAATATACCCGCCTTCAGGCAGAACATCTGGCAAAACGCTTTCATGCAGATGGTGAAGGCCGCGATGATTTGATGGTTGATTATGCGATGCGCTATGGCAACCCTTCAATTGCCTCACGCCTAGATAAGCTGCAAGCTGCTGGTTGTAATCGTTTTGTTATCATCCCTCTTTATCCCCAATATGCGGCCTCAACAACAGCGACTGTGAATGATGAAGTCTTTAAGTGGGCGTTAAAACAACGCTGGCAACCAGCTATTCGCACAGCACCACCTTGGCATGATCATCCGCGCTATATCACAGCTCTGGCAGATAGTTTTCGTGACTTCCATAACCAAGCTGATTCAACACCTGATATGCTGCAACTATCCTTTCATGGCATTCCGCAACGTTATTTTGCTCAAGGTGACCCCTATCATTGTCATTGTATGAAAACAGCTCGCTTGGTACGTGAAGAGCTTGATTGGCCAGAAGAGAAATTTATGGTCACATTCCAATCACGGTTTGGCAGAGAGCCTTGGCTGCAGCCTTATACAGATGAAACGCTAGAGGCGTTGGGCGAAAAAGGCACCAAACATTTAGCCTTAATGGCACCTGGCTTTTCATCGGATTGTCTTGAAACATTAGAAGAGCTGGCCTTGGAAGGTGAAGAGCAGTTCCATAGCACAGGTGGTGGCACATTCAGCTATATACCATGCTTGAATGACAGCTCACATGGCATGGCAGTTATCGAAGAAATTGCGCGTGAAAATCTGGCTGGCTGGGTCAAAATTGACCCGTAAATAATCATCATCTTTCAGTCATGCCACGCTAGCTGATACTGGACATTCTATCTATTTCCAGTTATTACTTGGCACGGATATTGCGGCTGTGGTGTAGTGGTAGCACAAAAGCCTTCCAAGCTTTTAGGGCCAGTTCAAGTCTGGTCAGCCGCTCCAAATCCGTTTGCTTCACGCTTTTATTGCCAGATATGAAAGCGAAATGCGCTCACCTACATCATATCTTTTTGCGACCACCCTTTGCATAAAGCTCGTTTTCAGCTAGCCTGCCTCAACTTGGTGACCGGTATTAGAAGTCTTTGGCTATGTTTGATATTCTTTTGATATTCTATTTGATAGTGGGCGCAATCTTTGGCTATTGGCGTGGTTTTTCATCATCTATCATCATCATGCTTGTCACCTATTTGCCGATGCTCGGCTTTGCCTATTATTACGACCAGATATCGGGATTTGTACAAATAACCATCGCCAATACACAAGATGCATCGACAGCTGCAATTGGCGGTCTTGGTGCCTTTAGCGGCATCATCGCTATCATAGGGTTTTCGGTGGCAACCATTCTTGGCACACGCATTATCATCAAGTTACTTTCGATTGAAAAACCAGAATTAACCAGCCGTATTCTTGGTGCTGCTGCAGGCATCTTATCGCATAATATTATGGCAACATTGGCTTTTTTCTTTTTATTTACCGCTGTTCCAGCTGTCACTTCAGATGTGGTTCGTGGCTCAAAATGGCTTATGGTCATGCGCCCTATTCACCAGCTAAGCTATCCCCCCTATCTAGCCTTGCTTGAAGAGCGCACCCAGAAATTATCACTTAATGTGGCAGAAAAAGGTCTTGCTGCCACCCTTGTTGGCGGTGTTGATATCTCTGATTTAGGCAGCAGCCTTGGCTTTGAAGATGCAAACTTCTCATCAGCGTTAAATGATATTAAAGCGCTAGCCAAAACCATCAATATTGAAGAGATAAGAGCGCTGAGTAATGAATATAGCAGCGATAATCTAACTGCCGCTGATATTGATAGGATGATCCAACAAGAACAGGCTGAAAGATTGCGCCTGATTGAACAGCAGCTACGCTAAAAAAAGACACGCTGAAATGGTTGAAACCAGCCCCCCCTTGTAAGAGAGGCTGGCTTATCCAAGATAGCTATGCGGTTATGCGTTTATGCCTAATTATCCCTATCAGCGTTGAGGCTGGCGACACGCTGATCCCGCCCGCAGCTATAGCGATAAAATTTATAACGCAACGGATTTTTCAGATAATAATCTTGATGATATTGTTCTGCTGGCCAGAAACGCGCTTCATCTTCAATGGGAATAACAGAGCCCTTTGGCGCCCTATCTATTGCAATCTGACGCTGTTCTTCATTTTGAACGTGAATGGCAGGGCTATAAGCATGCCCTCTGTCACAAAATTGCCCACCATTATCGGTGTAATCAACATGACGATAAAAATGGTCAATCAGCTCAGTAAAGTTTACTTTTTCAGGGTCATAATAAATCCGCACCACCTCGCGATGCCCAGTATGTGCCTTATAAGTTGGGTCTTGTTTATTGCCACCAGCAAAGCCTGATACAGCCTCATAAACGCTATCCAGTAATTCAAAATCTTTTTCAATACACCAAAAACAGCCACCTGCTACCGTCAGACTAGCCGCATTTTGGGGCAGATTTTCAGCAAATTCACCATAATCAGAACCAGCCTGAGCTGATGGCACAAAGGAAAGAGACAAAAAACCGACAAAAACAAAAGATCGCGATAATGCTTTTGTCTGGCTTAGCAGAAATTGACGAGTTGTCGCAAGCAGCAGAGATATCATAACCGCCTCCTTGAAATGAAAATTAGTAACACCATGAAAATGGCTTCGATTAGTGAATCTAATGTGAAATTGCGACTATTTTAGGGTGCGTTAATCCTTTTTCTCGCCACAATTTTTTATTGTTTGACGAACTATCTCACTGACCAATCTTTATTATGACTATTTTTTAGGCATAATTTAAAATACCTGCCTATATTTTATGCATGATTTGCAAAATTGAGAACAGCAAGCCCCTTTCTCAATGTTGGTTGCCGTCTCATGCTAGAGAAGGCTGACTTTATAGTTTTATCTTGGGGATAATTATGATTTTTCGTTCTGTATGGGCCGGCCTTTTTGGACTGGCATTTTTATTACCAAATGCGGCATTCGCTGCCGTTGACACAGGTGACTCAGCCTGGATTCTAACTTCAACAGCCTTGGTGCTATTCATGACGCTACCAGGCCTTGCATTATTCTATGCTGGTTTGGTTCAGCCGAAGAATGTTGTTTCAGTGCTGATGCATCATTTTGCTATTGCCTGCTTATGCTCAGTATTATGGGTCGTTGCTGGCTATTCTATTGCCTTTTCTGGCGATGGTGCATGGTTTGGCAATCTTGATAATTTATTCATGTCGCAAATCACAATGGAATCAGAATCTGGTACAATTCCAGAATCACTTTTTGCGGTTTTCCAAATGACGTTTGCTGTTATTACACCAGCTTTGATCATTGGTGCCTATGTAGAGCGTATTAAATTCTCTGCTGTTTTGGTTTTCTCTGGCCTATGGCTGCTGGTTGTTTATGCACCTGTGACCCATTGGGTTTGGGGCGGCGGCATTGCTGCTAGCTGGGGTGTCATGGACTTTGCTGGCGGTATCGTGGTTCATGCCACAGCTGGTACAGCTGCTTTGGTGATTGCGATTATGCTAGGCAAACGCCGTAACTTCCCGAATTCTTTGACACCGCCACATAGCCCGATTTTGACTATGATCGGTGCTTGTATGCTTTGGGTTGGCTGGTTTGGCTTTAATGGCGGCTCTGCCTTAGGTGCAGGTCAGTCAGCAGCTATGGCCATTATGGTGACACATATTTCAGCCGCAGTTGCATCACTTGTCTGGATGGTTATTGAATGGCGTCGCTTTGGTCGCCCATCAGTGGTTGGCATGGTAACAGGTATGGTTGCTGGTCTTGCCACAGTGACACCAGCTTCTGGTTATATCGGCATTCCTGGCGGTATCATCCTTGGCCTAGCAGGTGGTTACATCTGTTATGTGGCTGTTGATATCATCCGTGGCAAGCTGAAAATTGATGATTCACTGGACGTATTTGCTGTTCATGGCGTTGGCGGTATTCTTGGCTCTCTATTAGTTGCTGTATTAGCTACAGAGACATTCTCTGGTGTTGGTCTTGGCGAGGGCGTTTCAATTAGCTCACAATTCATGGCGCAATTTGGCGGCGTTGCAATCACAGTTATCTGGACAGCGATTGCATCATTTGTCATCTTGAAGATAGCAGGTCTATTTGGCGGTATCCGCGTTAGCGAAAATGATGAGATTGAAGGCCTTGACCTATCTCAGCATGGCGAACGCGCCTACCACAATAACTAGAAGGGTTGAAGAACATGAAATATATCATTGCAATCATTAAACCGTTCAAATTAGATGATGTCCGTGAAGCCTTGATGGGCCAAGGCGTTGAAGGCTTGACAGTCTCAGAGGTTAAAGGTTTTGGCCGCCAAAGAGGACAGACAGAAATTTATCGTGGTGCTGAATATGCTGTTGCATTTGTGCCAAAGGTAAAGCTGGAAATTGCCTGCCGTGGTGACATGGCTGACAAAATTGTCGAAACGCTACGTGAGGCAGCATCAACTGATAAAATTGGTGATGGCAAAATCTTTGTACTTGATATGGAACAAGCTGTTCGCATCAGAACAGGTGAAGCAAATGATGAGGCGTTAAGCTAGTCATCTGTGTCATCAGTGACAAAATATAAAAGGGCTCTTGGTGACCTAGCCAAGGGCCCTTTGCCATTCTTGGGTGATAATATCGTCGCGCTCTTGCCAATTCTTTGGCCTTAAATCTGCCATCTGTTCAGCATCATAATAACGTGATAGCGCCCAGATAGCCATTGACTGCACCAGAACCATCTCAGATGTCAGATGCCGTTTGATAAAGGGCACTAAATCAGCTGATTGTGCATTGCCTGCTGCGATAAGCACATTACGCATAAACCGCTCAAAACCAGCACGTCTTACTGGCGTTGTGGCAAAATGGCTACGAAATAGCGCCTCATCAAATGCCAGATAATCAGCAAGAGGCAATAATGCTGGCTGATGTTTGGGATGCAGCTTTTGTTCAGCTGCGATTTGTGCAAATTTATTCCAAGGACACACAGCAAGGCAGTCATCACAGCCAAAAATACGATTACCTATCGCAACACGATATTCAGGCGCAATCTGGCTTTTTTGCTCAATCGTCATATAGGAAATGCATTTTCTGGCATCAAGCTGATAGGGCGCAGGAAAAGCATTGGTCGGACACACATCAAGACATGCACGACAACTGCCACAATGATCACCCTCAGCATCATCAGATGGCAAAGATGCTGATAGCAAAATGGTGCCCAAAAACAACCAGCTGCCATGCGTTCGGCTAACCAGATTCGTGTGCTTACCCTGCCAACCAATGCCAGCTTGTGCGGCAAGCGGCTTTTCAGCAAGAGGGGCGGTATCAACAAATACCTTCACATCAGCCCCAAGGCGGCTTGCGATTTGCCCTGCTAGCTGTTTTAACTTGCCTTTCAGCACATCGTGATAATCACGGCCTCTGGCATAGACAGAAATATTGCCTTTATCTGCCCATTCCAGATTATCCATTGGGTTGTGATCTGGGCCATAATTAAGGGTACAGATAATGGCTGATTGTGCATCTTGCCACATCGCTTTTGGATTAGCACGCCTATCAGCATGCTCTGCCAGCCACGTCATTTCGCCATGGCGGTCTTGTTTGATGAAATCCTGCAAATATGACGCAAATGCATCTGGCAGGCTGGCATCTGTTATACCGCAATCATCAAAACCAGCTTCATGAGCTTTTTGTTTTATCCATGTTTTGATTGTCTGCGCTTTATCCATCATGCCTCTTTACAGTGGGTCAATATCCCCTAATGCCTGATTGGCGTGAAATTCTGATTGGAAATCGGCAAAGCGTTTTTCTTCGATAGCATGACGCATATCAGCCATCAAATCCTGATAATAACGCAAATTATGCCAAGTTAATAGCATCAAACCCTGCACCTCATCAGCTTTGAAAAGATGATGCAAATAGGCTCTGCTATAATGTGAACAGGCGGGGCATTGGCATTGCTCATCAAGTGGCCTTGTATCCTCATTATGACGCGCATTTTTTATGTTAACAGGCCCTCTTCTGGTAAAGGCTTGGCCTGTGCGTCCAGATCGTGTTGGCAGAACACAATCAAACATATCAACACCACGCGCTACAGCCCCAACCAAATCAGATGGCTTGCCTACCCCCATCAGATAGCGCGGCTTATCAGCAATCATATAAGGGGTTGTAAAAGACAATGTATCAAACATAGCCTCTTGCCCCTCACCCACAGCCAAACCACCAATGGCATAGCCTTCAAAATCGAGCTCAGCCAGCATTTCAATGGATTGGCGGCGCAAATCTTCAAAAACAGATCCCTGAACAATACCAAATTGCCCATAACCTTTGCGTGCCTCAAATGCCGCGCGTGAACGCTTGGCCCAGCGCATGGAAAGCTCCATAGAGCTAGCAGCCACCTCATGCGTTGCTGGAAAAGGTGTACATTCATCAAACGCCATCGTGATTGTGGCATCTAATTTATGCTGTATCTGTGTCGAAATTTCAGGGGTAAGTAGATGAGATGAACCATCAAGATGTGATTTGAATGTCACGCCATTTTCATCAATTTTCCGCAATGGGCCAAGTGACATGACCTGAAAACCGCCAGAATCTGTCAATAATGGCTTATGCCACCCCATCATCTTGCGAACCCCGCCCAGCTTTGCCACCCTGTCAGCACCAGGGCGCAACATTAGATGATAGGTATTTGAGAGTATAATCTCTGCCCCTGTTGACAATACAGATTGCGGCATCATCCCTTTGACAGAAGCAGCAGTGCCAACTGGCATGAAGACAGGTGTTTGGATTGTCCCCCATGCTGTTTGCACCTCGCCTCGTCTGGCGCTGCCATCGGTGTTTTTCAGCGTAAAGCCAAATTCAGATTGTGGCTCTGTTGGGAAAGCATCTTTACTGAAATCATCCATCGAAAACTGACTCATTTTATTGGCGCTCCAACAAGCAAGCATCTCCATAGCTGAAAAAACGATAACGCTCTTGTACAGCTATCTCATAGTTTTTCATCATAAACTCATAACCAGAAAAGGCACAAACCAGCATCATTAAAGTTGATTTTGGCAGATGAAAATTGGTCAATAACATATCAGCAGACCCGATCTGAAACCCTGGTGTGATGAAAATATCTGTTTCACCTGAATAAGCTTCAAATTGCCCGAATTTCTGCCAGATAGTCTCACAAATGCGCAAAGATGTTGTGCCTACACAAATGATACGCTGACCATTTTTACGCGCTTCATTTAACCGTTTTGCTGTTGCTTCATCCATAGCACCCCATTCATGATGCATTTTATGATCAGCAATATTATCAACCTTTACCGGCAAAAATGTACCTGCTCCAACATGCAAGGTAACCTCTTCAAATAAAATACCTTTTTGCTCAAGGGACTGGCGCAAATTATCGGTGAAATGCAGACCAGCTGTCGGTGCTGCCACAGCCCCGCTATGACGTGCAAATAATGTCTGATAATGGGCATCATCAGCTTCATCAGGGCCGTCAGGTCGTTTGATATAAGGCGGCAATGGCATCGCACCATGCGCCATGATAAGAGCATCTAGCTCTGTGCCAGATGCTGAAAAACAGATAGTGACCTCGCCACCTTCCCTTGCTTCAGTGACCTCACATGAAAAATCATCAGCAAAGGTTACAATCGTTCCAACAGGACATTTGCGTGCTGGCTTGGCAAAAGCAGTCCAGCTTTTATCTGATAGTTGCTTTAACAGGGTAAAACGCGCCAACCCTGCGCCACGCTGACCTGTCAATAAGGCTGGTATTACCTTGGTATTATTCACGACCATAATATCGCCTTCACGCAAAATATCTGGCAGATCAGAAATATGCTGATGAGCAGCTTTGCCATGCAGGCATGATAACAGACGCGCACTATCACGCGGATCAGCAGGTTGCTGGGCAATTAGCTCAGCTGGCAAATGATAATCAAAATCGGAAAGTTTCATTTAAAAAATCTGAATAATGCCACATACGGGTGCGTTTGCTGTCTCATCATCTCTGACAACCAGACATTGAATGCGTGTTTTTATCATACGATCTTCAGCCTCACCAAGATTGGCTGATTTGGCAATGAATTGCGGGCTTTTATTCATAATGTCTGATGCGCTCGTATTTGTGAGGGCTTGACCATCGACCAACATGCGGCGTAAATCGCCATCTGTGATGATACCTTGCAGATTATCAGCTGACCCAACCAACGCCAGACCAAGACGCCCTGTTGTCATTGCCACAATGACCTCTGACATTGGTGCATCAGCAGATACATAAGGCAGATTATCGCTGATCATCTTGTCGCTGACCGTGTTCAATAATTTTTGACCTAATTTGCCACCAGGATGTGTCGCTGCAAAATCTTCAGCCTTAAAAGAACGCTGTTCCATCAGCATCACAGCAAGCGCATCACCTAATGCCAAGGCTGCCATTGAAGATGTCGTTGGTGCCAAATTCAGCGGGCAAGCTTCTTTATCAACAGATGCATCTAAAATGATATCAGCAGCATGACCAAGGCTGGAATCCACACGCCCAATGAGCGAAATCAGCTTGGTATTCAGCCTTTTGAAAGCTGGCAATAGGCGCACCACCTCTTCTGTTTCACCTGAATTTGATATCAAAATCACCACATCACCAGGGCGCACCATGCCCAAATCACCATGAATAGCCTCAGCAGGATGCAAAAATAAAGCAGGTGTGCCAGTTGATGATAATGTGGCTGCAATTTTCGCACCAACTAGCCCAGATTTACCCATCCCGCAAATCACAAGATGACCATCATGATTAGCTATCATCTCAACAGCAGCACAAAATTGGTCATCGAGCACTGTTTCAAGACGGCTCATTGCCCCTTGATAGGTCTGCAATAATGTGTGTGCGATTGTGATATCCATAGTGTTTTCTGTGGCCTTTTTTGGCTATGACTAATGCTTTGTTCTACTCAGATTGCGGCAAAAAAGCGAGATCTATTTCCAAATCCTATGACCTTGCAAGAGTTTCAATATCCTCAGGCCTGTTCAGATTTAAAAAAGGATCAGGCACATCATCATAATCTAGATAAAGATGATGGTAGCGATGCGAAAAGGCATCAATTTTGCGCACCCCTTCTTCTAGTAATGCAACGCGCAAATCATCTATTAGACTGACAGACCACATCGCAATAACAGGATGCCTGCGGCCATGAGATCGCACACTGATAATCTGTTCACCCTCAGATACAGCATTAGTGAAATCATCTATCAGACTTTCAGGCAAAAATGGCGCATCTGTTGGCAAGCTAACAAGCCATTTTATTTCTGGTCGCACCTGTCTTAAATGTGCCATTGCACTATAGATACCGCATAAAGGCCCCTGATAATTTGGCAGAAAATCAGCAATGACAGGAACGCCATATTGCGCAAAACGCCCCTCATCACCATTCGCATTCAAAAACAGATAAGCTGCATCTTGATAGCGCGCCAGCAGCTGGCTGATGATGGTTTGGCCATTAATCAGGATCTGACCCTTATCACCGCCACCCATACGCCGTGCCTGACCACCAGCAAGCAAGCAAATTGCAACATCATGATACACCATTATAGGGTCTTTCTGCCGCCTAGCTGGCGTGATTGTGATGATGCTTTATCATCTTGAACTGATGATTTGATATCATCAAAAATGACACGTTCTTGCCCTGATAATACGGTAAAGCGTGAACCACGCATTCGCCCTATTAAGGTGAGCCCTGCCTGACGCGCTAAACGCACCCCTGCTTCGGTAAAACCAGAACGAGATACCAAAATCGGTATATTCATCATCACTGTTTTAATCACCATCTCAGATGTTAGCCTGCCTGTGGTATAGAAAATTTTATCATCACCTGTCAGGCCATTTAAAAACATGTGGCCAGCAATTTTATCAACCGCATTATGGCGGCCAATATCTTCTACATAAATAAGCGGTGTATCACCCACAGCCAAAGCACAGCCATGAATAGCGCCAGCTTTGAGATATAATGATGGGATTTGATTAATAGCAGCTGATAGCTGATATAATTGTGATGCTTTTATGATCTGGTTCTGATTGAGGCTTTGTTGCTCAAACAGCTCCATAATATCGCCGAATATGGTGCCTTGGGCACAACCGCTTGTTTGGACTTTTTTCTGTAATTTGGCTTCATAATCGGTTTCTCTGGCTGTGCGCACCACCACCACAGATAAATCAGCATCATAATCAATCGCGGTAATGGTATCATCTGCCAGCAACATATTCTGATTCAGCAAAAAACCGACAGCCAGAGCCTCTGGCTGGTCACCAAGCGTCATAGATGTCACAATTTCCTGACGGTTTAAATAAATGGTCAGCGGCGTTTCTGTTACCACGGGAATAGCAATCGGATTGCCAGACGCATCCAGCCCTTCTAAATCAGTTGTCAGCCCTTCTGCCTCTGGTGTTGGCAATAATGGTTTCATATGCAGACCTTTCAGCTATCCCTGCTACGATGACATACAGGATAGGCGACATGTAGGATGTCTGTTACCAATCATCACAGGTGATGAGGTTTGTTTTTAACAGATTTTTACGATATTGTATCACCAGAAAGCCAGTTTTGTATTTGCCCCTATGTAAAGGCTGCATCATTTTATGAAATTTCACTTCACCTCATCATCACATGAACAGGCACAAAGCCGCTTTGCTGATATGACAAAACGCTATGGGCAATATGAAATTGCTGAATGCGATGTCATTATCGTGCTTGGTGGTGATGGGCAAATGTTGAATGCGCTGCGTCAAAATCTTGATTATGGCAAAGATGTCTATGGGATGAATTGCGGCCGTGTTGGCTTTTTGATGAATGATTATGATGCTGATGATCTCGAAGAACGCATTGCCAAAACAACTAAGGCACATATCCACCCTCTGCAGATGTCAGCAACAGATATTCATGGTGAAACACATAAAGCACTTGCCTTTAATGAGGTTTCCTTATTGCGGCAAACACATGCCGCAGCGCATCTGCAAATTGCGGTTAATGGCCAGATAGAGATGGAAGAGCTTGTTTGTGATGGCGTTATTCTGGCAACACCGCAAGGCTCAACAGCTTATAATCTATCAGCGCATGGTCCGATCTTACCAATTCGCTCTAATATGCTGGCATTAACGCCGATATCTGCCTTTCGCCCACGGCGTTGGCGTGGCGCATTGCTGCCTGATGATTGCGAGGTATCATTTACCGTTCTTGAACCAGATTTCAGATCACAATCTATCACAGCTGATAACAGCGAATATCGTGATATTGTCACAGCTCATATCGCTCAGGAACAGTCAATGAAGGTGCGGGTATTACATGATCCTCATAATTCGCTATCAGATAGAATTATCAAAGAGCAATTTTCATCATAATCTTTGATGCCTGATAGGCTGCTTATCTATTTTATAAGTGGCACTGATTGGCCTTGCCAAAATGACTGTAATCTCTCCCAGAGTATCGCATCTATTGCCGCTGTCTCATTTAATAATTCATGTTTGGCATTGGCAATTTCGACAAGCTCAGCATGTGGCATAGATGACGCTGCATCACGAATTGCCTGATTTGAGACAATGGACTCCTCCCCCGCAGCCAGTAATAATGTAGGGGTGGTAATATACCTCAGATAGTTTTTATTTTTTGTGGCATGCGCTACAGAGCGATAGGCTGATGCAACCCAGCCAACTGTTGCGCCGTAACGCCGTAATTCTGGCGCTTCTTCAAACCAGTGAATTTGCCAAGCATAGCCAGCTTCATCATTGGTAAGGCTATTGGCTGGATCAAAAACACTTAAATCAGCCAAGGATGGTATCTTTGTAAAGGGGACAAAATCACGCCATCTACCGGCTATTGTAAGGATAGATGCTAGCAACCGAACCCCAAAAACTGGCCCTTGTCTTGGTTGCATCATCGGAGCTGATAATGCCATGCTCAACACTTTTTCAGGCAGTCTCTTAGCTGTCAAAATAGCAAGATGCCCGCCCATTGAATGCCCCAAAATATGAAAGGATTTATTCCCCCATCCCGCCTCTTCCAGCAATGATTGAAGGCTATCAATCTGTGTTTCAAAATCATCACAATGTACGGCTAATTTATCATTGCCAAAATGACCAGAGCGCCCCTGACCAGGCCAATCAATAGAAAGGCAATCAAAACCAAGGCTGATAAGATGTTTCATTATATGCACATATTTTTCGCAATATTCAGTAAAGCCTGGCAATATCAGCATCAAAGGGGCGTTATCTATTCCACACTCCCATAAATGCCCTCTGACATTGCCTGATAGGTGCGAGGCAAAGATATCTTTGCCACCTAATCTCGCATTAGCATAGCGGCTATCTTTACGAAGACACTCACGCAATATTTGCACTTTCTGTCAATTCAGGGTCATCTTTATCCAAAAATCCATCAGATTGGCGTGCCCACATCACAGCATAAAGGCCGTTTTGCGCTAATAATTCACGATGCGTGCCTCTTTCAGCAATGACACCATCATTCATCACTAAAATCTGATCAGCATCAACAATCGTCGATAGCCGATGCGCAATCACCAAGGTTGTCTGGCTTTTTGAGACATCATTCAAGCTTTTCTGGATTTCTTTTTCAGTTCGGCTATCAAGGGCGGATGTTGCTTCATCAAACAAAAAGATCGTTGGCTGTTTTAAAATCGCTCTGGCAATGGCAACACGCTGTTTTTCACCACCTGATAATTTCAAGCCACGTTCACCAACAAGAGAGTCATATTTATCAGGTAGCTGGTTGATAAAGCCATCAATCGCTGCCAGCTTTGAGGCATTTTCAATCGCTGTTTGATCAGCCCCAAAATGACCATAGCCAATATTATAGCCAATAGAGGCATTAAACATCACCGTATCTTGTGGCACAACACCAATGGCAGCACGCACAGAATCTTGACGCACAGAACGCACATCTTGACCATCAATTAAGATGCTGCCTTGCTGGGGATCATAAAAGCGGAATAACAGACGCGATAATGTCGATTTACCAGCCCCACTTGGCCCAACAATCGCCACTCTTTTGCCTGCTGGCACGGTAAAGGATACCCCTTTTAAAATCGGCCTGTCACGATAGGCGAAATGAACATCTTGAAAGGCTATCTCGCCATGAGATAGCTGCAATGCTGGGGCATCTGGCACATCTTTGATATCTGGCTCTTCTTCAATCAAATTCATCATGCGCTCTAAATCAATAATAGACTGGCGCACTTCACGATAGACATAACCAAGGAAGTTTAATGGTAAATAAAGCTGCAATAAAAACGTATTAACCGCTACAAAATCACCCACGCTCATATTGCCTTGCTGAATATCCCAGCCAGCAAACCCCATAACAAGCACCAGACCAAGGCTGATAATTGCGCCTTGACCCACATTAACCGCTGCTAGAGATGTTCGTGATAAGACTGCTGCATCTTCATAAGAGCGCATCGCCTTATCATAGCGCTGTGCTTCATTTTCCTCATTATTGAAATATTTAACTGTCTCATAATTCAAAAGGGAATCAACAGCTTGTGTTGCAGCTGTTTCATCTGCTTGGTTCATTTGCCGGCGAAACCGCATGCGCCATTCAGTAACACGCATAGTGAAGTAAGAATACAAAACCACAGTCACAAAGGTGATAATGGCATAAGGTGCGCCAAATAAATACCATAAGATGGCACTGACAAAAATCACCTCAATCAATAACGGCAGAATTTCAAAAGTTGCCATAGTGAGCAGAAATTCAACACCTTTTGCCCCTCTTTCCACAGCTCTTGTCATACCGCCTGTCTGGCGATCGAGGTGAAATTTTAGGGATAATTTATGCAAATGACGGAAAGCCTGCATAGCAGCACCACGCACCGCACGCTGGGCCACTCTGGCAAATAGATATTGCTTTGTCTCAGCAAATACTTGCTGGCCAATTCGTGCCAATGCATAAGCACCAAGCACAAACCACAGCAATGTTATTGAAAAGCCATCATCACCATTCACAATATCAACTGAGGCGCCATATAATAAAGGCGTGACCAGATTCGATAATTTGGCAGCTAGCAAACAGGCAAAAGCTGCCATGATGCGCATTCGCACAACACGGTCGCCCTTTGGCGCGGTAAACTCGTATAATTCAGCTGCTAGCGCACGAAAGCGCGGCCAAAAACCTTTAGTTTCATAGGGTGATTGTTGTTGGTTCATGTTTCAACCGTGAAACTTTCACCACAACCGCAACGCGCTGTCTCATTGGGGTTATTAAAAACAAACTGGCTTGAAAATTTTTCTTCAACCCAATCCATTTCAGAGCCAATCAAAAACATGACCGCAGACGGATCTATCAAAATAGTCACACCATCTTGTGTGATTTCATCTTCAAACATCTTTTTTTCAGTGGCAAATTCAACCACATATTGCAAACCTGAACAGCCAGCTGTTTTAATGCCAACACGCAAGCCAATCACGTCATTATCAGCACGCCCCATTAGGGTTTCAACATGAGATTTCGCCCTGTCAGTCAGGGTTAAAATAGGCTTTGAGCCATCGCCAAACATCATTTTTTTGCCCCTTTTACAGCTAGAAATTCATATCAAGTGCCAGCTTGGCATCTTCACTCATACGCTCTTTTGTCCAGGCAGGCTCCCACACCAGCGAAACAGATACCTGTCCCACATCACCTAATTCAGCAACAGCTCTGGCAACTTGTGCTGGCATCTCACCAGCCACAGGACACCCTGGTGCTGTCAGCGACATGGTAATAGCCACATCACCATTGTCAGCGCGAATAATGTCGTAAATCAAGCCTAATTCATAAATATTAACGGGAATTTCTGGATCTTCAATCGTCTCTAGAGCGGCGATAATACCAGCCTCAGAGGCTTTACCAGCTATAGCGCTCTTAGCAATAGGCGAGCCAGCATGAGCGGTATAGCCATGACTGACATCAGGCAGAAAATCCTGTAAATCAGGGCCATTTTCAAATTTTGATTTATCAAAATCACTCATGCACGAAAGATCCTATTTACCTTTTGCAATGCCTCTGCCAACACATCGAAATCATCCTTGATGGTATAGATACCAACAGATGCTCTAGCCGTTGAAGACAGCCCAAGTGATTTCATCAAAGGCTGTGCGCAATGATGGCCAGCACGAATAGCAACGCCATCATGATCTATCAATGTGGCAATATCATGAGGATGAGCATCATCAAGCGTAAACGAAATCACACCTGATTTACCAGCTGCTGTGCCAATAAGATTTAACCCTTCAACAGACGATAATTTTTGCATTCCATAACGCAATAAATCTTGTTCATGATCTCGGATAGCTGCCATGCCAATAGCTTGCACATAATCAATCGCGGCACCAAGCCCGATACATTCTGCGATAGGCGGCGTTCCTGCTTCAAAACGTGCTGGCGGCGGCGCATAGGTAGAATGGGTAATTTCCACATCATCAATCATATCACCACCTCCTAAAAAAGGTGGCATATCAGCTAGGATCTCTGCTCTGCCCCAGCAAACACCGATACCGCTTGGGCCATATAATTTATGACCTGAAAAGACATAAAAATCACAGCCAATGCTTTGCACATCAACTGGCATGTGAATAACACCCTGACAACCATCCACAACAAAAAGCGCCCCAACATTTTGGGCAAGCTCTGCTATCATGGTAAGCGGAAAAACAGTGCCAAGCACGTTTGAGACATGCGGGATTGAGATGATTTTCGTGCGATCTGTTACAAGTGAGCGAAAAGCAGCTTCATCAAATGACCCATCATCACCCATCGGTGCTGCGATAATTTTTGCACCTGTTTTCTCAGCTATCATCTGCCATGGCACAATATTGGCATGATGATCACAAATCGAAATCAAGATTTCATCATCTTGTGATAAATTACTGCCACCCCAGCATTGCGCAATGAGGTTCAAAGACATAGTAGCACCAGAGGTGAAAATCACTTCATCAGTGCTGTTAGCATTAATCAGCGTTACGACTTTCTGACGTACCGCTTCATAAGCATCTGTCGAAGCTTCTGAGAGATAATGCAACCCACGATGCACATTGGCATAGGTTTGGCTATAGGCCTGATGCAAGGCGTCGAGCACCATTTGCGGTTTTTGTGCAGAAGCAGCACTATCCAGATAAACAAGCCTGTTCCCATTCACGCTTTCTTGCAGAATGGGAAAATCTGAACGTATTGCTGCAAAATCAGCCACGAGCTGCCTCCGTCATCCAAGCAGCGATAGCATTTCGCAAAATGGCGGCAAGATGCTCATCTCTGACAGATTCAACCCCATCAAGAAGGAATGCCTCAATCAGCATATTTCTGGCATCAGCTTCAGCAATGCCGCGGCTTTTCAGATAAAATAGATGTGTTTCATCAATCTCACCAACAGTTGCCCCGTGCGAGCACACCACATCATCAGCAAAGATCTCAAGCTCAGGCTTAGCATCAGCTTCTGCTTTACGTGACAGCAATAAAGCACGGCTCATTTGCTGACCATCTGTCTTTTGCGCATCTTTGGCAACCAGCACCTTGCCCTGAAATACCCCGCGTGCTTCATCATCTAAAACACCGCGAATAATCTGGCTTGACTGACAATTTGGCACTAGATGCAGCATCCGACTTGTGACATCTTGATGCTGCTGACCACGCCCTAGATAAATCGCAGATAACGCTGTTTGGGCATGTTCACCATTTAAATGAATATGTGTCTCATGACGGCCAAGCGCACCACCATAAGCAAGGGTGAAGCTGTTAATATCAGCTTGTTCAGCAACAGCCATAACAGATAGAGCCAAATGATGGCTATCAAGGCTATCATTCTGTAATTTGATGTGATCCAATTTCGCAGATGCAGCGATATCAAACACCATCACAGGGGCTGATAAAGCAGCGTTACCATGATGCATTTCAGCCATCTGGAACTGGCTATTTTCACCCATACGAACAATCACAAAAGGATGAGATGAACTTGTCTGGACGCCATCTGTAAACTGCAAGGTTATTGGTGTGTCAATCACTGCCCCATCTGCGATTTCGATCAGATAGGCACCTGTGATATGGCCAAGCCCTAAATCGCGCAGCATGTGATCATCAGGCAATAAAGATGCCGCATCACAAAAGGCCTTTGTCTCACTATCAATCACAGTCAGGCTGACCCCAGCTGGCAAATTATCACCACCAGACACTAACCATCCTGCTGAAAAAATTAATGTGGCAGGGCTTGTGTCAGCAGCAGCAGATTGTGGCTCAGACGGGCTGATGGTGACATCAGCTAATCTTGTATAAATCCAAGCCTCATCCTTGGCAGATGGTAGGCCTCTTGCATCAAATTGTGCTTTGGCTTGCTGGCAAATCTGGCTTGTTTGGCGAAGATTATCAGGCTGCATCAATCAACCCCGCATAACCATTTTCTTCAACTTCTAAGGCCAGATTTTTATCACCAGATTTGATGATCTTACCACCTGCCAGAATATGCACATGATCAGGCACAATATGAGATAATAGGCGCTGATAATGCGTGATAACTAGCATCCCGCGTTCTGGTCCACGAAGCGCGTTAACACCCTCAGAGACAATCCGCAATGCGTCAACATCAAGACCTGAATCAGTTTCATCTAAGACAGCGATTGACGGCTCAAGCAAAGCCATCTGTAAGATCTCATAGCGTTTTTTCTCACCGCCAGAAAAGCCCACATTCACAAAGCGTTTCAGCATATCATCACCGACGCCTAATTCTTTGGCTTTCGCACGGACCATTTTCACAAAAGCAAGCTGGTCAACTTCCTCTTTGCCAGCCTCGCGCAATCTGGCATTAACCGCCGCACGCAAAAAGGCCATGCCGCCAACACCTGGCAATTCAACAGGATATTGAAAGGCGAGGAACATGCCAGCTCTGGCACGCTCATCTGCTTCCATTTCAAGTACAGATTCACCATCCAGCAAAATATCGCCCTCTGTTACCTCATAACCATCACGGCCAGATAGAACATAAGATAAGGTGCTTTTACCAGACCCGTTTGGCCCCATAATCGCATGAACTTCACCGCGGTTAATGGTCAAATCAATCCCATGCAGGATTTCAGTATCACCAATACGGGCATGCAGGTTTTTAATTTCAATCAAAGCCATAATTCTTCTTTCTATCCAACTGAGCCTTCAAGGCTAATACCGATTAATTTTTGCGCTTCAACAGCGAATTCCATTGGCAATTCTTTCATCACTTCACGGCAAAAGCCATTGACGATCAAAGACACTGATTCTTCTTCATCAAGACCACGCTGGCGGCAATAAAACAGCTGATCTTCTGAAATGCGTGATGTGGTTGCTTCATGTTCAATCTTGCCAGATGGGTTGCGTGAGACAATATAAGGCACCGTATGTGCCCCACATGTATCACCAACCAATAAGCTGTCACATTGCGTGAAATTACGTGCATTTTCAGCCTTTGGCATCACCTGTACCAAGCCACGATAAGTGTTATTTGACTTACCAGCTGAGATACCTTTGGAAATGATGGTTGAGCGGCTGCCTTCCCCTAGATGGATCATCTTCGTGCCAGTATCTGCTTGCTGGGCACCATTGGTGACAGCAACTGAGTAAAACTCACCAACGCTATCTCTGCCTTGCAAAATACAAGATGGATATTTCCAAGTAATAGCAGAGCCTGTTTCAACCTGTGTCCAGGAAATCTTTGAACGATCGCCGCGACATGCACCACGTTTTGTTACAAAATTATAAATGCCGCCCTTGCCTTCGGCATCGCCAGGGTACCAATTCTGCACTGTGGAATATTTAATCTCAGCATCTTCTAATGCCACAAGCTCAACCACAGCAGCATGAAGCTGGTTTTCATCTCTTTGCGGGGCTGTACACCCTTCAAGGTAGGACACATAAGAAGCATCTTCAGCAATGATAAGGGTGCGTTCAAACTGACCTGTATTACGCTCATTAATGCGGAAATAGGTTGATAATTCCATCGGGCAGCGTACCCCTTTTGGAATATAAACAAATGATCCATCCGTAAATACAGCTGAATTCAAGGCTGAAAAATAATTATCAGCAACAGGCACAACAGAGCCTAAATATTTTTTCACAAGCTCTGGATGATTATGAACCGCCTCTGAAATCGGGCAGAAAATAACGCCTGATTTTGCCAGCTCTTCACGGAATGTCGTTGCAACTGATACAGAATCAAACACAGCATCGACCGCAACACCAGCCAGCATTTTCTGTTCATTTAGGGGGATACCTAGCTTTTCATAAGTTGCCAGCAATTCAGGGTCTACCTCATCAAGAGATTTTGGTCCTTCAGCTGATTTTGGCGCTGCGTAATAATAATAATCCTGATAATCAATCGGCCGAATATTCAGCTTTGCCCAATCTGGCGTATCCATAGCCAGCCATTTTTGATAGGCCTTCAAGCGCCATTCTAACAACCAGTCAGGCTCATCTTTTTTCGCTGAAATAAAGCGGATAATATCTTCATTCAGACCCTTTGGGGCCTTATCAGTCTCGATATCAGTGACAAAGCCATATTTATACTGACCAGTCGCTTCTTCGACAGCTTGGATTGTTTGTTCGGTAGCAGCCATTTTTCTAACTCAATCTCTGAGACTGAATACCAGCCTCTTTTTGTTCATAATCGGTTGTAGCCATTTGTCCCATTTCCGGAAATAACATCTCCGGGTCACATAATTTTTCCAGCGTCAGATTATCTAATGCTGAACGGAGTGCTTCATTCACCTCATTCCAATTACCGCTCATAAAGCAGCCATGACGTGTCTCACAAGGGTCAGCCACCCCCTCAACACAAGCAGTTAACGCAATCGGCCCCTCGATCGCCTCAATCACCTGAGCAGCCGAAATCGCAGCTGGCGCACGAGCCAGCCGATAGCCGCCATTCGCACCACGCTCTGCCACGATAATGCCAGCGCGCACTAATTCTTTGGCAATCTTTGCAATCGTCGTCTGATTCAGCTGGGTGTGATGCGCAATCATCGCACTTGCAACAAGTTCATTCCGGCGCGCCGCAAGGACTGCCAGAACCAAAATTGCATAATCTGTCATTCTGTTTAAACGAAGCATCAAAACGCCTTAAACGCATTAGATATTGCGAATGATTATCAATATCAGACTAAATTAGTCTAGTATGACTGTAACTTAGGCAGTGGCTGGAAAAAATCAAGTGATAATCGACAATTTTTTGCCTAGTTAAAGGCTTCTTTTCGCAATTGATAGCGATCCTGGCTGAGAGATTCAAACACCTCATCAATATCTGGATGGCTGACAGGGCCATTTTCGCCATCAGGGGTCAGATTCTGCTGGCTGACATAGGCGGTATAATAGCTATCCTGATTTTCAGCTAATAGGTGGTAAAAAGGCTGCTCTTTGGCAGGGCGCACCTCTTCTGGAATCGAATCATACCATTCATCAGTGTTATCGAATTCTGGATCAACATCAACAATGACGCCCCGAAAAGGGTAATGTTTGTGGCGGACAATATCGCCAATGCAATAAAGAAGCGATTTTGTAACATCTGTCTTTGTCATTGCTTAACCTTGTCACACATTCATAGTTGCAGCCGCGACCTGCATTTATAACTAGATCGCATCGGCAAAAGAAAAAGCGTGAAAGGTTCCCTCCACGCTTCACTAAAACAAATCGATTATCTAACACATATTGTGATGTCTTAGATAGCGTCTTTCACCTTCAATACCTGACGGCCTCTATACATGCCTGATTTCAGGTCAATGTGATGAGGACGGCGCAGCTCGCCAGAATCTTTATCTTCGATATAAGCATCACTGCGAATGGCATCATGGGCGCGGCGCATATTGCGCTTCGACTTTGTGATTTTACTCTTTGGAACGGCCATGCCGCACTCCTATTCTTATCTAAAATCTTGCCTTGGAACATTTCCAAAAGGCAGGTTGGTGGAGCCAGACGGGATCGAACCGACGACCTCATGCTTGCAAAGCACGCGCTCTCCCAGCTGAGCTATGGCCCCACGACCTGAGTAACTTGCACCGCAATGCTGCAAGTGTTGGTGTTTATTGACGATCACCAGAATAAGGTCAAGCGTTTTTTATCCTTCACATTAGATAAATTTTGAAAAAAGCCTTATGCAAGGACGTGAATAGTCACATTACCAGCGCATAAGGCTTTTATCTTGCTTTTCTGGCTAAGGCCTTAGGCCGGATTTTCACCAAGAGCGTCAATCACCGCCTGATAGCGAATTTTACCACCTGACACATTCAAACCATTTGCCAAATGCGGGTTATCATCTAATGCTGCCACGCCCTTATCAGCCAAAGCCAAAGTGAAAGGCAATGTGGCATTATTCAAAGCTTCAGATGATGTGCGCGGCACTGAGCCTGGCATATTGGCAACACAATAATGCACAATACCATCAACAATATAGGTAGGATCATCATGAGTTGTTGCTTTTGATGTTTCAAAACAACCACCTTGGTCAATCGCGACATCAACCAATACAGAGCCTGGACGCATTTGTGACAGCATCTCACGGCTGACAAGGCGCGGTGCGCTGGCACCTGGCACCAATACAGCACCGACAACCATATCTGCATTACAGACAGCCTGTGCCAATACATCAGCGCTTGAATAACGTGTTGTGATGCTAGGGCCGAAAATATCTGAAAGGTAGCGAAGCCTTGGCAGCGATTTATCCAATACTGTAACCTTTGCCCCCATGCCAACAGCCATCTTAGCCGCATTCACACCAACAACACCGCCGCCAATAATGACAACTTCAGCTGGCTCTGTGCCTGGAACGCCTGAGATCAGAATACCTCTGCCACCAGCATTGGCCTTTAGATGAGCCGCGCCCTCAATCACTGACAGACGACCTGCCACTTCTGACATAGGCGCCAATAACGGCAGACCACCTGAAGCATCAGTAATGGTTTCATAAGCAATCGCGGTACAACCTGATTCCATCAAACCCTTAGTCTGGGCGGCATCAGCTGCCAAATGCAAATAGGTGAACAAAATTTGATCGCTGCGCAACTGCACCCATTCAGATGGCTGCGGCTCTTTGACTTTGACAATCATCTCAGCACCAGCAAACACAGATGCGGCATCTGGCATAATTTTTGCACCAGCAGCCTGATAATCACTATCGCTTGCACCAATGCCTTGACCAGCATTTGTTTCAACAATCACCTCATGGCCACGGCGCACAAGCTCTGAGACAGATGACGGCACAAGACCAACACGTGATTCTTTCACCTTGATTTCTTTTGGAACACCAACAATCATCGGACAACCCCCTTTATCATTCGCTGGCTGGCAGCGCGTTATCAATAGGCCAGCATCATAGCGATGATAAGAAAAAATGTTGTTGCGTTTTTCACTATATATTAAAATGATTTTTATTGATTATTCTGATAAATTATGTTTTATTAAAGTAATATTCTTATATTAGAATATTTATTAAAATATTAAACATAATATGGGCAAGCGGATGGACAAGATTGATAAGATGATTCTCTCCGCGCTTCAAGATAATGCGCGCATATCCAATATCGAATTAGCGCAAATGGTCGCTTTGTCACCATCTGCCTGCTTGCGCCGTGTATCTATTTTGGAAAAAAACGGGGTAATTGAAGGCTATCACGCTGATTTAAGTTTGGAAAAGCTGGGGCACCCTGTTTTGGTGCTGGTTCATATCACATTACATGGCCAGTCAGCTGAAATGATGGCTGAATTTGAAAAAGCTGTGCAACAAGTTCCGCAGGTTTTGGCTTGTTTTCTTGTTGCTGGTGAAAATGACTATTTATTGCGGATCGCCGCACAATCTGTTGGCGATTTTGGGCGCATTCACACAGATTATCTCTCTTCATTGCCACATGTTTTACGGATGGAATCTAATTTTGTGATGCGCACCGTATTAAATCGCGGCCTTGATGCTGAAGAAATCTAACGAAAAAGCTAGTTCTGGCCTAACGCATCACCATAGAGACGAATATGGGCCAGCTTTTCCTCTAGCAGTGAAAAATCATCAGATTGCGCAATAGGTGCCCAGAGACGCTCCACCTCATCAATGACCAAGCTAACCGGCCCTGATTGCTGGAAATAGGCATGGGTTCTTGCCGCCAGCGTGGCATCTGCTTTGTTAAGAGCAGCAAAATAAGCCTCAAATTCAGCTGTCTGATAGGACTGGTTTGGTGCGCTGTCCCTGCCATATAAATCAAAGAACATCTGATCAAAGCCTAGCTGGCTGATACGCGCCGCATGAAGCAAGGCATTCACAATGTCACCAGCTGGCGCGCTATCATTTGGCGCGCTATCATTTGGCGATTGTGACAAAGATATTCCCAAGCGGCGTAAAAAGCCATCTATCATTGCTTTTTCCATAATGCCAAAAAAGGGAGATAGCGCCTGTTCCAACTTATCCTTATCTGTCTGCTCAAGGAAACAATCTGCCAAACGGCATAATGCCCATAAGGCAGCATCAGGCTGTCTGCCATAAGCATAACGCCCCTGATTATCAAAATAGGCAGCGGTAAAATTGGGATCAAGATGTGGTAAAAAACGCCATGGCCCATAATCAAAAGATTCGCCAGTTACGTTAAAATTATCTGTATTCAAGACGCCATGCACA
This sequence comes from Puniceispirillaceae bacterium (SeqCode), assembly GCA_049890115.1. Lineage (GTDB taxonomy): Bacteria > Pseudomonadota > Alphaproteobacteria > Puniceispirillales > Puniceispirillaceae > UBA685. Next base: position 96,285 of record JBMHCC010000016.1, read on the forward strand.
AAACCAGCTGCCATCCAGCCGCCTGTCATTGTGGCAATTTTTTCTGTCAGCAGGCTTAAAAATACCGGCAACAGCTCTGCCACTGGCAAATCAGCATCAGCATCAGGGTAATAATGGCGCATGACATAACGCACTAATTTTTCATTCTGCTCTGGCTGTTGCAGATAGAGATGACGTTGAAAACTACCAATTCTGATATGGCTATGAGATAATCTGACCAAGATAGCTGAGCGTGCTGGTGATGGTTCATCATGGCGGCTAAGCGCCTCGCCTGTTTCAATCACTGACAAGGTTTTTGAGGTTTTAACGCCAAGTGCTGTTAGCATCTCTGTTGCCAGAATTTCACGCACTGCGCCTTTCAGGGTTAATCGGCCATCACCGCTGCGTGAATAGGGTGTCTGGCCACTGCCTTTGGTGCCGCAATCAAGCAACCTTCTGGTGCCATCTTCAAGCATCTGTGCAAATAAAAAGCCCCTGCCATCACCAATATCAGGGTTATAGACCCCAAATTGATGTCCATGATAGGCTAGCGCCAGCGGCTCTGTCAGGCTGTTATCAAACGGCTCAAACAAACCAAAATGACGACACCATTCATCATCAGTTAAATCGGCAAGTCCAACAGACGCAGCAGCCCTATCATTACGATAGCGCAAAATCATTTTGGGCGGCTTTATGGGCTTTACAGGGGAAAAAAAATCAGTCCCTAGTGATTTATGATAATCGACAAAGCTGGTCATAATATAGGCTTCTCAAAATGCGACGAATTGGACGAAAACAGGATAGACACCAGGTGAAAATAACCTCATTAGGGTAATTGTAAATATCTGATCTGACAAATGTGCTTGGCGTCAAACCAGCTCACTTAAGATCAAGACTATGTCATATAAGGAACCATCACATGTCATTGTCAGAAACACTTATTCAAGACCTGCAAAAAGTGCTGTTGCCGATTGATGAGGCGCGAGGCCTGCCAAATGAGGCCTATATCAATGAGGCTTATTATGCAGAAGAACGCCGCACAATCTTTGCGAAAAACTGGTTTGCCATTGGCTTTGGCAAAGATTTGCCAGATGCAGGATGTGTGATGCCTGTCGATTTTCTGGGCATCCCTTTTTTGCTAACACGTAACCGCGATGGCGCAATTAATGTCTTTCAGAATGTCTGCCGGCATCGGGGCATGAAGCTGGTGGACAAAGCACAACGCCTCAAAGGTCCCATCACCTGCCCTTATCATGCTTGGGCCTATGATTTGGATGGTAATTTACGTGCGACCCCTCATGCTGGTGGTCCAGACATTCATGAACATAATTCTGTTCCCTGCAGCGAGCTACCTTTGAACAAGGTGCGCTCTTATCTATGGCGTGATGTGATTTTTGTGACCCTTGATGATAACACACCAGAATTTGAAGATTATGCACATGATTTGATGCAACGCTGGGCGGAATTTGAACAGCCTGTTTATTCAGGCGGGGCCGATAGCGGCTTTACATTGACCCTTGATTGCAACTGGAAATTAGGGATTGAAAATTATTGTGAAGCCTATCATCTGCCATTTATTCACCCTGATCTGAACAGCTATTCACGTCTTGAAGATCACTATAACATCCTTGACCATGCTGGCTATGCTGGTCAGGGTTCTTATGTGTATAACCCGCAAATTGCCGAAGATGGACGCTCTTTCCCCTCATTTGCTGACCTATCAGAAAAATGGAATACAGGTGCTGAATATTGCGCGTTCTTCCCTAATGTTTTGCTTGGTGTGCATCATGACCATGCCTTTGCCATTATTTTAACGCCAGCAGGGCCAAATCATACGGTTGAACGCATCGAGCTCTATTATGCTGACCCACAAGTGGCAGGTGCTGATTATGATGAGATGCGCGCTGTAAACACAGCCATGTGGAAAAAAGTCTTTGAAGAAGATATTCTGGTGGTTGAAGGTATGCAGAGCGGGCGTTATGCCCCTTCATATGATGGCGGCAAATTCTCATCAATCATGGATACCCCAACACATCATTTCCATAAATGGGTTGCTGACGGCTTATTACGCACACAGTAATCACGCTATTGAAATGATTGAAACTGGCAGCATGGCTGGTATTTATCAGCCGTGCTTTCTTAATCATCCTGATAAATCGTGTCTAATTTGCCAGATAGTACGTAATCAATGATGAAGGTGCCAAGGCGTGTAATTTCCTTGTGAAAGCGCGTGCCTTCAACACCTTTCATGCCTTGAAATTCTTCTGCTTGAGAGCGCACTATCGAGAGATCAGAAATGGGCGGTGCCAAAATAACATCCATATCAGCAATAGCATTGCTGAGCTGAGATAGGTTTCGTTGCTGTGGGGCTATCCTATTAGGCACTAAAATAACATGTGGCGTTACCAGATCTGAAACAGATTTGCGTTCTTGTAATTCAGACATGAAATCAAGCGTCGGGCGTAAATCCGCCCAAGATAGCGAGGTTGGCACAAGCACACATTGGCTAAGCATCACAAGCTGCCAAATAGAGCCAAGCGTTCCACCAGCCGTATCAACCATCGTCAAACTGTTATTATCTGAAATAAGTCTGCGATAAATGCCATCAAGCGTCACCGCATTCACACCATCATAGCGATCACCAATTGGGATATGGCGCGCCATATCAACTGAAGGTGATGCGCCAAGCAAATCAATGGCAGAGCCTTGCGGATCGGTATCAAGAAGGCATACTTTCTGAGACTGGAAATGCTGTTTGAAGAAATCAGTCAGAAAGGCTGTCAGCGTTGATTTTCCAACACCGCCTTTAATATTGGCCAAGAAAATTGCCTGTCCACCTATCTGCAAACCATACACCTATCGCTAAAACTGACAGAAATCTGCCCTGTGCTGCCTTATGCTAAACGCAATCAGCAATGAAGGTAAAGCATATCTGGCAACAAAAATAAAACTCTTTCAAAGATTTCGTGACACTACCTATCTATATGTATAGTTTAGTAAAAATTGAAATATGGTCTAATAGATTTAATTGCATTCAATATCAGAGATTATTTGCATGAATAAAAATAGTTTTATCGCATCTATTTTGTCAGTTGGCAGCTCTGTCAATAACGGCATTGCCTTCATTGGGTTTGCTGTAAAGATTTTGGTGTCTGCTTTATCAATTCTGGTTTATGGGCGCAGCAAATCGCAGCCTATGCGGATGCGTCATTTGATTTCTGAGATTATTATCGCTGGTGTGCAAGCGCTGCCAGTTGTGATTTTGATGGCAGCCACCATTGGCGTTATGCTGTCAATTCAGGGCATCTATTCATTGCGTATTTTTGGTGCTGAGACACAAGTAACCTTTGGCCTTGCTTTATCTATCCCACGCGAATTCGCGCCTCTTATTACAGGCATTCTAGTTGCTGGCCGTTCTGGCTCACAACTAACCAGCCGGGTTGGGTCAATGCGTTTAAATGGTGAGGTTGATGCGCTAACAGTGATGGGCATCTCGCCAATGCGTTTTGTCGTGGCGCCATCTTTATTTGGGTTGATGATAAGCCTGCCTGTCCTAGTGGCTGTCGCTAATCTGGCTGCTTTTGGAGCAGCTGGCCTTTATATTGACGCAACGCTTGGGATTGGACCGCAAGCCTATTGGGCTGATATCCTGGCGGTTGTGACCTTGGAAGATTTATATCACAGCTTTGGCAAAGCAGTGGTCTTTGCTTTGCTGATAGGGTCTATTGGCATCTCTATTGGGATGGGTGTGTCTGGTGGTGCTGATGTGCTTGGCAAGGCGACCACCTCATCTGTTGTGACATGCATTGCTGCCATTATTGGCGCTGATGCTATTTTTGCGCTTGTGATTTAAGGAGGGGTGTCATGTCTGAACAAAATGACAGAAATGCCGCCCCGATAAGCGTCACCAATTTGCAAGGTGGCTATAATGGCCAGCCTGTTATCCATGATTGTTCAATGGACATTAATGCTGGTGAAATCGTTGTGATCATGGGTGGTTCAGGCTCTGGGAAATCGACCTTTTTGCGTCACCTTATTGGCTTGAAAGAACCGATGAAGGGTGATGTGGCTCTGTTCGGGCAATCCTTATATCAGGTTGATGAATTTGAGCGCCTGAAGCTGTTAAAAGGTATCGGCGTTGCCTTCCAATCTGGCGCCTTATTATCATCAATGACGGTTGCGCAAAATGTGGCATTGCCATTGATTGAACATACTGATCTTGATGCTGATACGATTGATCTGATTGTGCGCATGAAGCTTGATTTTGTTGGTTTGCTTGGCAAAGAAGATCTGCTGCCATCTGAGTTATCAGGAGGCATGTTAAAACGTGCTGCTGTGGCAAGAGCTATTGCACTTGACCCGCGATTAACATTCATGGATGAGCCATCAGCTGGCCTTGATCCTGTGATTGCGGCCGCGCTAGATGAGCTGATTATCAAGCTCAAAGAAACGCTTGGCATGTCTGTTGTGGTTGTCACACATGAGCTAGAATCAGCGTTTAAGATTGCTGACCGTATTGTTGTGCTTGATAGAGGCTATATTATTTTCACCGGCACTGTCGCTGAATTAAAAGCCAGCCCATCACAGCGTATTCAAAATCTAATTAACCGCGTTGCTGAAGATGAAGAATTTGACCCAGAGGCGCATCTTCGCCGCCTATTTGGTGAAGATTAAAAAGGAGAGCCTATCATGAAAATAAAATCATCTGATTTTATCGCTGGCATCTTTGTTATAGCTGGACTTGTGACCATCATCGCTATGTTTGTTGTGGTGCGTGGGCAATTTGAAAGACAGGATAGCTATCACAGCTATTTTAACAATGTCGCTGGCCTGCGCCCTGGTGCATCTGTCATTTATGAAGGCTATATCATCGGCACTGTCGAAGACATCACACCAGAGGCCACAGATAAGGGCATGACCTTTCGTGTTGATCTAGGTGTGACAGCTGGATGGGCTATTCCGCGTGATAGTATGGCAGAAATCTCTGCTTTGTCGCTGCTCTCTGCACAATCAATCCAGATTGTGGCAGGTCAGGAAGCTGCTCTTGCCCCTGGTGATCTTATTCCATCGCGGCCAGCCTCTAATTTGATGCTTGAATTAGGCAGAACAGCTGATCAATTTGCCGAAATTGCAAGCACATCTCTGGTGCCATTGCTGATTACGATTGAAGAGCTTTTAAATGAAGAAGCAAGAGATGCTTTATCTGGCTTAACCAACCTGACAGCTAGTGTGAATGATGGTGTACCTGCTATCTTGGAAAAGGTGGAGCGTACCGCTGGCAACCTTGAAACAGCCTCACAATCAGTTGCTAAAATGGCTGGTAACGAGACACAAGAAGCTGTGACCGCTGCTATTGGTGATATGCTAGAGGCTGCTGATAATATCAATGATGCGTCATTGGCAATTAAGACAGCAAGCGATGATACCAGCAAAATGGTTATTGATGTCACAAAGACAGTTGAAAATACATGGATTACGGAAATTAATGGCACATTAACGCGCATTGATAATGCAGCGATGAAGCTGGAAGATATTTCGCAATCTGTGCTGACAAGTGCTGGTAATATTGAAGAGCTGACAGGCGGCGAAATCCCGCAAAAAATCAAAACCATCATTGAAAATGTCGAAGAGATTAGAGGCAATCTGGCTATAGCTAGTGAATCAGTGGTGACAGCTGCTGATAATGCCGCTGAATTATCAGATATCTCAGAAGACCGCATTGAAGCATTCCTGCAAAAACTAGAAAATGCTGCTTTGAATGTGGAAGAGATGACAGCACGTCTGCGTGATGATCCAAGCATCATCATCAGAGGGTCAAATTAAGGCTGAAGGAAGGGTAAGATTATGACTATGAAGATGGTAAAACAGAATAGTTTCAGAGTTTTTGCAGGCTTAAGCCTTCTTGCGCTCGCAGCCTGCTCTTCTGCACCTGCTAGAGTGGCAGATGCTTATTATGATTTACGCCCTGAAATAGCGCCAATGAATTTTGGCTCAGATAAGGTGCTGGAAATTCAATCAGTCAGCGTTAAGGGCTTGCAATCAGCGCGCCCATTGGTATTTGAAGCATCATCATCACCTGTCCAATATCAAGAGGTGCGTGGTCATCTCTGGCATGTATCCCCCTCTTCATTATGGGAGCGCGCTGTTGCAACAACATTAGCAGCAGCTAGCGAAGATTTGGTCATCGGCACATCTGATACCGTTGATGAAGAAGATTTCAGACTAAAGCTAACGGTATCACAGTTCCATTTCATCCCTGATCATCTGGCACGTATCGACTTTGATGCTGTGTTAAAAGATAGCCGTGGCAAAATCGTCTCTGTGCATCGTTATGAGGCTGAAGAGCCGCTTGATGGTTCCGGCTATGCCAATGCTGTCTTGGGACTGGAAAAGGCGCTATCAGCAGCATTACAGCTGATGGCAAATGACATTCAAATAGCCCTTATGAAACAGGAGAGCTAGTCTTGCTCTGCTGACCGGGCGGTGATTTCATCAGCGAGATCATCAACCATGTCATCAGCTAAAATCTCTGGTGGGTGGTCTAATAATAATTCAGCAGCCAGCGTGTTATAATGCTTTGCCTCACCACACCAATCATCCTCAAAGGTTGCAGGCCAGATCGTTCCCATATCTAATTCTGCTTCTTCAGATGATGGTGTTGGGGCATGGCGACGGCATCTGCCTTCTTTGCTTTTGGTCAAAGATTGCTGGCTCTTTTCATCCCAATAGATACAGTCTTTACAGAAGGTGCGCGTCATATCTGTCTCATAAGTAACTATGATCTGATGGCAGCTTTTCATGCATGTGCTGTGCCACAGAGCTAGCAAATCCAGATTGACGGCAATAGCTGATGAAACGCGCAATCATCTCAGGTAGCTCATCTGTCTGACGATCTTCAAATTTCAAATGCGCCGTTAGCTTCCAGCTTTTCGTTCGTGCCGAAAATAATGAGGCAAATAAATCAGCATCAAGCAATAATGCTTTGACTGAATTATCACTTTCACGCTGGCTCATTGAATTATCATAGAGGCTTGTTGCCAGGACATAATCAGTCAACAGCTTGGCAAGCCTGGCATCCATACCAGCTGACAACAGAATTGGCAGTGCCTTTTTAAGCGATTCTAATTCCTGCCAAAAAGCAGCCTTGCTGCGGTGATACCCCAGATGATCATAATCATGAATAAGAGCTGCCACTATGAGCAGATCGATTTGCGCCTGCCTCAGCCCTGCTTTTTGCGCTAGCAAGCCTGCATTCAAGATAACTTGCGCGGTATGTGCTTTATTATGATAGGCATTTGGCCGACGCACCTTATCATGATAGCTGGCAAGAATTTTAACGGCTTTGTGCGGTATCGCTGAGTGATGGCGTGCTGCGGGTGATTTGGAAAACCCTGCCATCAAACAGAGCTGATAGGTTTTCATATAGCTGAGTGATGGATGAAGCTGATGCGGCAAGTGATAGACACTATGCGGCCATCGTCTGGCAAGATAGGCTAGGTTCGGCAATCGGTAATAAGACAGACGAGTTGGCACAAACGCTCCTATTCCTGAAGCGTGAAATGTAATTCAGCACAATTACCATCATCACGCATAGATAGATGGACATCCTTGGCAATCGCCTTAACCAAGGTCAGGCCATGCCCACCCTCTTCTGGTTTGCGATGCGCATTTGACCAGCTTGTAGGGTCTGATGGCGGTGCATTATCAGTAACAGTGATAATCAAATCAGTTTGATTAGCTGCAAAATGCATTGTGAATGCGCCATCCTTGCTGCCGCCATCAAAGCCATAGCGGATGATATTTTGCAATATCTCGCCGACAACGATATTCACATCCATTTCTTTATTTGGCTTATCCAAAGACTGCAAAACACCACGCACACAATTACGCGCAGCAGATAGGCTTTCTGGGATTGCCGGAAAGGTAAATGTGCCAGCATCATACATTACACATCTCCCTCATGCTGTGGCTTAGTCACAACCAAAATTGTAGCATCATCATGTGTTGATAGCTTGCCATTTTGAAATAATGACATCAATCCAGCCACCTTGTCTGAAGCAGACGCCCCGCCCAAACGCCTAGACAGGCTAGCAAGGCCGCCAAGACCTAGCTCACGGCCTTTAAATTCAGCCTCGGTGATGCCATCTGTTGTCAGTATCAAATGGGCGTCTGTTATGTTGAATTGATGAGGGGAAAGCTCTTCTTTTGTATAGGGTGATAAACCAAGCGGGATGGTTTGCGATTCAATCGTTTGAACAGGCCTATCATCAGAATAGACAATGATAGCTGGCCCATGACCACAATTCACAAATTCCACATCACCTGTTTCACAATCAAGCCAGCCAATGGCAAATGTGACAAATTTATCTGAAATCACATCCAAAAATTCATAATTCATCGCATCAGCCATATCAGGGGCACTTAGTTCCTGACGTGCCAAACGGCGAAATAAGGCAATTGAGCGTGCCATCATTAAAGAGGCGGTAATCCCCTTGCCAGCAACATCACCCTGGCAAAAAGCCAAACGATTACCAACACGCATATGATCAAAGAAATCACCAGAAAGCTGACGTGCTGGTATCACATGACCTGCTGCAAAACCATGTTTGTCAGGACGCGGCATCAAACTAGCCTGCGCTTCTTCTGCTTGTGATAAATCGCGTTTGAGAAGCTGATCTGAAATCGCTTGCTGGGTTAGTTCCACATTGGATAAGGCTAATGCCAATATTTCAGCGAGCGCCTCAAGCAGCGTTAAATCCTGCTGGCCGAAATTACCAATATCATCACCATCACGCCGATTAATAGCTTGGATTGCACCAAAGGTTTTATCTTTTGATTTCACCGGTGCAGTGGCTGTTGATAAGGTGACAAAGCCAGAACCGCTATCAGCTGCTTTGAAATGCGCCTTATCTTTGGTTGCATCTGCGACTAATTCACCAACACCTTCGGTGAAAGCACGGCCAACCAACCCCTTATCCTGCGGGACTTTTAGCCCTGTCACATCAACAGGACCAACACACACAGCACATTCAAGAACAGCTTCATCATCACGGTGCAAAAATAATGAGCCTGCCTCGGCTGACAAGGCTTGCAAGACATAAGGCAACGCCCATTGCAGACCAGCAATGGCATCACCTGTCTCGGCAAAGCGCCTCATTAAGCCGCTTAATAAATCAAGATGATCAAGCTGTTTGGTATCTGATGTCATTGTGACCCCCTTATGCGGGTTTCAATGAAAAACTTAGCCAAAGCTGCCAGGGGTAAAACCGCCGCCGCCGCTATTATTACCGCCGCCATCATTGCCGCCGCCTTGATTGCTGCTAGCAGGGTCAGATGCTGGGGCAGCTGAAGGCGCAGCTGCTGGGGCAGATTCTGGCGAAGCTGGCGGCACGTCACCTAGTAACTCTGCTGCTAATTCATCATCTGAGACAGTATTATCAGCTGCTGCAGAGCCATTATCGCCAACACCAACACCCATCAGACCAAGATCAGACCCTGATGTCACCTCACCAATCGGCAAAATCTGGTCCAATTTAGCAATTTCCAGAACACGGTGAACAGCAGCACTAATAGATGGCAGAGACAGCTGAATATTTTGTTGGGCACAGAACTGGCGAGCCATCAAAAGAACAGCAACACCACTTGAATCAATATAAGTCACTGATGATGCGTCAATTTCAAGGTGACGCACCCCAGCTATTTTGGTGATTTCAGACTTTAAATCTGAAGTTGTCTGAAGATCAACATCACCTGATAAAATGACACGCGCATGTTCGCCTGAAATTCGAATATCAAAAGCCATGATGACCTCCTTATGTAAAACATACCTAAAATAAAGTTAAAAAAACCCCGTCAGCATATCTGACGGGGTTCAATTTCAGTTGATTAGAAGCTGATGTTATCAGTGATTACCTGGAAACCATCAGTATCATGACACCAACCAACACGCAGGTAGTTGTTTGTCGATGACAGGTTATCAGTGATGTTATCAATCAAGTGGATAATCGTAACACCATCCATATTTGTTGGTGATGAGTTATCAACAGCAGATGCGGCAGCTTTCACGTTGTTTGTCCAATACTGACCATATGACCCATTATCACAAACATCTGTTGTTGATGTTGTCAGCGTGTTGTTATCGATAAACACGATAAGCGGCTTGTTATTACCTGCCTGGAATGGGTTCTTAAACTTGTTAAAAGGCAATGAGCTTTCTGATGTCAAATCACCAAAGCAAGATGACAACTGTTCTTCTGAGCTAACACCACATTTTGTTGGTGAAATTGTCAGTGCACCAGCACGCGCAATCTGAGTTGAGTTCAACCAACGCTCGATTGATTCTGCGTTTGTGCGAGCTACGTCACGACGTGTATTGTCGATATATGACTGGTAGCCAACGATACCTACGGCGGCCAGAACACCAATAATTGCTACAACGACGAGCAATTCGATTAGCGAGAAACCTTCTGATTTTTTCATCATGGTAACATCCTTTAAATTTTCTAATGCGGCTCACCTGTGGCCGAATTCCTTGTTTTCGATATCATACTCTGAAATGTAAATAAATAGTTAATAAGTAAATTCTTATTAAAATAAGCCTTCAGATCATCCAAAAAGTCCCACTTATGGCAAAAAGATGAAATATTCAGCTATTATTTTCCTCAATCAAGCAATCAAATCACGTTCATTTAGCATTTCCAAATATTTATCCATTGTGATCATGCCATATTGAGACCCTGTTTGCATTACCGTCTGGATCTGAACAATTTTTGCCTCTCGGATAAGGTTAGCAACAGCGGGAATATTTACCATCACCTCAAATGCACCAATACGGCCGCCACCTTTGCGTTTTAATAGCTGCTGTGTCATCACAAGGCGCAAAGATTGCGATAGCTGAGAGCGCGCTTGAGACTGTTCCTCAGCGGGGAAGACATCAATGATACGGTTAATTGTCTCTGGCGCACCGTTAGTATGAAGCGTACCAAACACAAGGTGACCTGTCTCAGCTGCTGTCATGGCCATTGATACGGTTTCATAATCACGCAATTCGCCCATCAAGATGATATCAGGGTCTTGACGCAAAGCCCCTTTTAGGGCTGAGCCAAAGCTGCGTGTATGAGGCCCAACCTCTCTTTGTGTGATAATTGATAGTTTTGAATCATGAACAAATTCGACAGGGTCTTCGACTGTGATGATATTTTCATTACGCTCGCGATTAATCTTATCAATCATTGCGGCAAGCGAGGTCGATTTACCTGACCCTGTCTGGCCAGTCACAAGCACAAGGCCTGATTTTTCGGTTAAAACCTCATGGACAGCTTTTGGCAGGCCAAGCATATCAATATGAGGCACCTCAGAGACAATGACACGCAACACCATCGCATAGCCTTGCAGCATTTTATACCCATTCGCACGGAAACGCTGATCTCCTATTTGAATGGCAAAATCAACATCTCCTGATTGGTCAAATGCCTCAAAGGCTTCTTCGCCAAGCTCATGCCGCAATAATTCTTCGATCATCGCATTTGGTGTCACAAGGTCGATCGGAACAATTTCACCAGATTCACGAATACTAACAGGTTTATCTGCATGAATATGAAAATCTGAAACACGTCTCGTTTGGACTGTCTCAATTAGCATTTTGTAAATTGGATTTTCCATGATAACAAAACCTTAAGAATCTATTTCTAAATAGTATCTGCTTTATTAGTTATGAATTATTACGAATGCACTAGCAAGATCATGCCTTATATTCTTTTATCACACCGCTTTGGCAAGTGGTTTTCATCACTATTAGGCGGTATGATGCTTGTGGTCTGTCTTTCAGGACCAGCTAGCGCGCAAGAATTACCAGAAGATGCTGACCCCACAATAAAAGAAACCTTGGCAGCGGCTCATAAGGGCGATGTTGATGCGATGTATTCCATTGCCATCTATCTGCTTGAGGAAGGTAAGGCAGGTAATGATGAGTATTTGCCGCTTGCTTTTGGTTGGACATTAAATGCGGCACGCCGCGGCCATCCGCAATCATCTGAGTTAGCAGGCGTCATGTATCGCCGCGGCATTGGCACAGTCCGCAACTTTGTAAAAGCTAGAAAATGGCTTGATAGGGCATTGGTGCGCGGCTCCAAGGAACCGAACTTTGAATTGGCATTGCTTTATTCTGATGAGGAAAATCCGGGAGCTAGCAAACAAAGAGCCGCAGCATTTTTAACAGAAGCAATTAATGAATCTGAACCGCGCGCTTGTCTGATTGCAGCGCGAAATAAGATTAATGATGGTGTTGAAATCAGGCAGGCTTTAAATGAAATGAGATGCGCTGCCAATGGCGGGCTGGTTGATGCGATGATCATGCTGGCACAATATCATCTTGGCAAACGTTCACCCTATGCAAAAGCCAATGCCAGAGATTGGCTGATACGCGCTGCTGATAGCGGCTCAGAAGAGGCTCTAAACTTACTTTCTTCTTTGGAAAGTGAGTGATGACAGCTTTTATATTTCCGGCACCTGATGCTCGTTTCGGGCTCTATCTTGCTGATCTGACAGGACATCCATTTTTTTATCTAAGCCTTATCGCTATTTTTGGGGCATGCCTTGGCTCATTTGCGAATGCCGCTGCTATGCGGTTGGTGCGAGATGAAAGTCCTGTTAGCCCACCATCACGATGCCGCTTTTGTGATAGGCCTTTGAAATGGTATCAAAATATCCCGCTTTTGGGCTGGCTGGCTGTGCGTGGTAAATCAGCATGTTGTGATAGCAAATTGCCCCTGCGCTATATTGCGGCAGAGCTTGGCTTTGCGCTTATTTGCTGCCAGCTTTTCCTGTTTTTGCCAATCACACATGCGCTGGTGATGAGTTTTGTCGCATTAATTGGCTTGATTGCGCTGATGACAGATAGCGAGGCATTAATTTTGCATCCGCCATCATTATTGGCTGGCATGATAGCTGGTCTGCTGGCGGCACTAATAATACCTAGCTGGCCATTATCCTGGCTTGAGGCAGCCAGCGGCTTATTTGTTGGCGCTGCATTGGTGATAATTGTTAATGAGGTTTATCAAAGCATCAGGGGGCGCTATGGATTTGGCTCTGGTGATATCTGGTTGCTAGGCATGATTGGCGCTGTTTTGGGTCCGATTGCAGCGATTATCATTTTTTTCAGCGCCTCCATCCTTGGTGCTCTCGTCGGAATCGCCCTAATTTTGAGTGGAAAAGCCATAATTACCAGCAAATTGCCCTTTGGTTTATTCCTAAGTGTTGTGTTTCTACTTTACCCAGCACTCAATATGTTGTTTATTTAGACATTAGATAATACGAATTTTAAC
>JBMHCC010000017.1:0-16818 GCA_049890115.1 Puniceispirillaceae bacterium (SeqCode)
AAATGTGCCTGTGCCAGTTGCTGTCACAGTCTCAGAGCCGATAAAGCCAGATAATGTGCCAGCTGTGACAGTAGCAGATGTATCAGCATCATAAACCTTATTAGAGGCTGATGGTGCTGTGATGGTAAGGGCCTTGGCAGTGATATCAGCTGTTGTTGAACCAGATGACAAGCTATAGTTAGACGCCAGCCCATTATTGGTGCCATCAGCTAGTGAGTAGGTCACAGTAACTGATTTACCGCTGCCAACATTGGCATCAGCAAATGTACCAGAGCCTGTGACTGTGACAGTCTCAGATCCGATAAAGCCTGATAATGTGCCAGCTGTGACAGTAGCAGATGTATCAGCGTCATAAATTTTGTTGCTAGCTGACGGCGCTGTAATGGTGAGGGCCTTGGTGGTGATATCAGCTGTTGTTGAACCAGATGACAGGCTATAGTTAGACGCCAGCCCATTATTGGTGCCATCAGCTAGTGAGTAGGTGACAGTCACGGATTTACCAGACCCGACATTGGCATCAGAGAAGGTGCCAGAGCCAGAAACTGTGACTGTCTCAGATCCGATAAAGCCTGATAATGTGCCAGCTGTGACAGTGGCAGATGTATCAGCATCATAAACCTTATCAGATGCTGATGGTGCTGTAATCGTCAGTGCCTTGGCTGTGATATCAGCTGTGGTGCTAAAAGAAGATGATAGGGTGTAGTTACTAGCATTGGCACCTGTGAGCGCAAGCCCTGAGATTGAGACAGATTTGCTGCTGCCAACATTAGCATCAGCAAAACTAGCTGAGGCAGAGCTACTATCAAGGATGACAGCTTCACTATTCACAATGCCTGTTAAGCCGCCATAAGAGGATATGGTAGCTGCAGTATCTGCATTATAGGTTTTATTTGCAGCTGTTGCAGAGCTTAAGGTTAATGTTTTCTGGGTAATATCCGCTGTTGTCGTCGGTGTTGTTAGGCCATAATTGGCGCCATCTGTGCCGCCTAATGTGATGCCAGAAATGGTAACTGTTTTATTTGTGCCAACGCCAGCATTGATAAAGGCAGCACTAGCAGAGCTGGTATCTAGTGTCACCGTATCGCCAGATTCAACCCCTGTCAGAGACCCAAAAGTGGCTGTGCCAGTTGTTGTGCCATCATATTGCTTATTTGCAACCGAATGGCCAGTCATGCTGATAGGTTTCTGGTTAATCGTGCCATCAGAATTTGAGGCAGTGTTTGTGGATACACCATAGCCATAAATCGTGACAGCACCGCGTGCAGCTGATGCCACAGAAAGGCCAGACAAGGTTACCGTCTTACCTGTTCCTGCATTTTTGTTATCAAAACTGGCACTTGCGGCAGTTAGGACAACCGTATCGCCAGCTTGTGCGCCTGTCACACCTATATCCCCATCTACGACGGTAGCGGTTGCTGTGCCATCATAGGTTTTGACGGTGCTGGCTCTGAAATTTGGTGAGACAGTTGGCTGATAGGTGTAAAGAAGCCCATCTTGCGAAGATGAACCGCTAACAGATGATGTGCCATAGGTCGCATCATATTGGATGAAGTCAGATGTGATGCCGCCAAGCGTATCTGATGAGGGGTTTGTGGACCAAATCTGAAAGCGGCCATTTGGCACGGACAAAGCTGATGCGCCAGCATTATTGATAAAATTATCAGCTGCCAAAGTGATAGCATCACCTGAGTTGCTAGCACTAATTGATGCGCCAGAAGCCAGCGTAATATCAGATCCAGATGTTGGCCCTGCATTGACAATCGTCACAAGATCACCAGCAATCATGGCATTTGTACCAAGTGAAATATCACCAGATTGGCTATAGGTCTTGCCTGTGCCGACACGGATTGCGATATCAACATCACCTGTGCCTGCGATAATTGCTTTGGTGTTGGCAAGTGATATCACAGCCTCACCAGTATCACGCTGTGCATCTTGAACACCATCTGCCAAATTGGTGTTGGCATAAAGATTGATGTCGCCGCCTTCTGAGCGGATGGTTTCATTAATGATGATTGACCGTCCCGCTGATAGCGTCAAATCACCATTTGATGAGCTAAATGTGCCAACTTCAATCGCATTTGATACGGTAATATCGTTCGAGGCCTGCAAGATAATATTGCTGCCTCTTGTCATGATATCAGCGATTTCATAGGCATTGACAGTCACATCAGATGAGTCATTTGCCGCATAGGTCTGCCCGCTAGCAGGGTAGCCGCCAGAGGCTCTGCTGGCACTGAATAAAAAGACTGCGCCAGCATTTGTATTGCTGCCTGTCATGCCATCATCAAATTGATTGCCGACAGCCAGCCTGTCACCAGCATCATTGAGTGAGACAGAAGCACCAAAACCATCATTGTCTTCAAGATGTGTAACATCTAGTTGATTGCTGCTGGTATAGCCAGAGCCGAATGTCTGTCGTAATGTTGGCGAGCTGAAATCATCATCTGAGAAAGAAAACAGATAAGCAGCGCCAGAATTGCTTGCGCCATCACTATCGCCATCATCGCCAACTGCGCCAACAATCAGCCTATCACCTGTTGCGTTTAATGACAGATCGCTGCCAAATGCATCGCTAGAATTCAGATTGCTGACATTCAGATAACCAGAACCTGTATAGCCATCACCAATAATGCCAGAAAGTGACGCGCTCGTGAAAGACGCATCACCAAACTCAATCAGATAGGCAGCACCTGCACCTGATTTGCCATCAGGGCCAGCGTCACCCTCAGCACCAACAGCTAGTCTATTGGCGTCATAATCAAGAGATACGCCAGAGCCAAAAGCATCGCCATCAGCTAAGGTGCTAACAGAGAAATCACTGCCAGTATTATAACCTGAGCCAACTGTTGTAATAAGCTGGCCACCATCAAATGACGTATCGTTAAAGGTAAACAGATAAACAGCACCGCGATTTGTGCCTGAATTACCAGAGCCATCATCACCTGGTGCGCCAACGGCAAGACGTTTGCCATCACCTGACAAATCAACTGATGCACCAAAATCATCATTATCATCAAGGGTGATATTGACATTATCGCCGCCAGATGCCCCTTCATAGATGGAGGCTGCCAAAGAGCCGCCCGTAAAGCTGGTATCAGTAAAGGTGAATAGGCGCACCGCACCACCACCTGTTTCACCTGTTTCTCCGACTGCCAATCTATCACCAGCGCTGTTCAGTGAGACATCAACACCAAATTCATCACCATTTCCAGGATTGTAGCTGACATTTTTACCGCCGCTATAACCGTTACCAATCGTGCCTTGTAATGTGGCGCCTGAATAATTGCTATCGGTGAAGCTATAAAGGTGAACAGCACCATAGACATTCACACTATCTGGATTGCCGCCATCATCCAAAGCGCTAACAGCCAGCCTTGTCGCATCGCCGTTCAAGCTAACAGCTGCGCCAAATTCTTCTTCATTATCAACATAGCTATTATTGGGGAAGGGGTTGTTTAGGCGATTATCGCCTAATGCCGAATCCTTAGAGACGCCTGAAAACGCCGTATCAGTAAAGCTAATTAGATACACATCACCAGAATTGCTCAGGCTATTACCAAAACCATCACCTGTTGGGGCACCGACAGCCAAACGGTTACCAGACCCATTTAATGCAACAGAGGTGCCAAAAGCATCATTAGTGTTGAGTTCTGCATGGTTATAGCTGCCAGACGGGGTGTAGCCATACCCAATTTTACCGATAATCGAAGAGGCGGTATATTCTGAATTGGTGTAGCGGATGAGATGCACCGCGCCATAATTATTATCAGTCGATTGGCCATAACCATCATCACCTGCTGCGCCAATGGCAACTAGATCGCCGCCTGAATTGATAGCAACAGCCGTTCCAAGGCTATCACCGCCGCGCACTGATGGTTGTACATTGCTATTGCCTGTATAATCTTTGCCTATTGCTGACAGCAGGGTTGGGTTTTTGAAATTGGCATTTTCAAAACCATAGAGATAGGCCGCACCAGCATTAGTCGTATCATCTTTCTTACCATCATCACCAGGTGCACCGATAAGTAAGCGCATTGAATCAGCGGTAAAATCAACAGCGCTACCAAACATATCGCCAGCATCCAATGTTGATAAATCAACATCATTCCCGCCGCTATAGCCATCGCCAATCGTGCCATGCAAAGTTGGTGTGCCGAAAGAATTATTACCGAAATATAAAAGATAGACAGCACCAGAGCCAGAGGTTGAATCACCATTACCATCATCACCAATTGCGCCAACTGCTAATCTATCTGAGGTGCCATTTAACGAAACAGATGAGCCAAAAGCATCGTTGCTAGCAATGGCAGTCATATTCAAATCACTATAGCCTTTACCAATCGTCGCAGCTAGCTGACCACCGGCAAAGCTGGTATTGGTAAAGGTAAATAGATAAACCGCACCTTGTTCTGGTTTGTCATTGCTAGCGCCTTGGTCACCAGGTGCCCCAACAGCAAGCCTGTCCCCATCAGAATCAAGCGATACTGATTTGCCGAACAGATCGCCAGCTTGCAGATTGGTCACGCTGACATTATTGCCGCCTGTATAACCAGAGCCGATTGTGCCTTGTAATTGTGCGCCGCCATAATTGCTATTGGTGAAGGTGAATAGATGAACTGCCCCCACCATATTGAGCGAATTACCAAAACCATCATTACCATGAGCGCCGACTGCTAGTTTTGTGCTGTCAGTTGATAACGATACTGCCTGACCAAAACGTTCATCAGAGCGCAATAAATCAGGATCATAATCGATAGAATACCATTGGCCGATAATGCCATCAAAGCTCCAGCTTTGGATCTCGGTGCTGCTGCCAATAGTGATGTTTTTGGGATCAAGCAGCAATGTACCATCACCAACTTCAATGCCAGCCAAATTCGCATGACGCAATAAGGTTGCAGATGACACCTCAACAGAGCCACCAGATTGGCCAGTCGCATTGATAGACCCTAAAAATGTTGTCGTGTCATCTGACCAAATAATGGCTGTGCCAGCAGTGCCATCTTGCGAAGTCACATTGATAACAGCGCTATTATTGATAAAAACCTGATTAGCATTTTTCAAGCTGCCAGCATCAGGCCATCTTGTTACAAAACTATCAACATAGCTTTGGCTGAAATCAGGTGACTTGCCACCCTGAAATGCGCCGCCGACTCTAACCAGCCCACCTTGGCTTGTTCCTTTTGCTTCAATGGTTGTGCCAAGCAGACGAATATCATTTCCTGTTATGTCAATCTGACCAGCTGTGCCTGAGCTGGCATTGGCGAAATAAGCACCAGAGCTGATCATACCAATTTCAGCCTGCACCATAATCCCGCCACCTTGTGTGGTGCCAGAGACGTTTGTTACAGAGCTACTATTTTCAATGATGGTGCCAGCTCTATAGCTGATTTGACCACCTTGACCAGATGAAGCAATGGCACTGGTTGTGCCGGCAAGAGACAAACGACCTGTTGCATTGAGGGAAATGGTGCCTGCCCCTGAGGTGCCAGAGGCACTTATCACACCACCTTGTGCAATTTGTGTGCCAGAGATGCTGATGCTGCCATCATTGCCATCACTGCGCAAAATCCCATCATCTTCTATGATGACAGCACTATCAGCTGACAGAATAATTCGGCCATTTTCCTCAGATACGGCATTGGCACGCACAAGCCCACCAATATTGACAGAGCGGTTAATCACATCTGAAGCTGCTCTGGTTGTCATGGTGATAACGCCGCCATCTGCCAGAAGCTGGCCTTGCTGGTCTATCAAAGCAGCATTGCTATCTTCAAGCGATTGGGTCAGCACATCATCAGCGGCAAAGCTCAGCAGCCCATCACCGTAAAAATCAACAGAGACAGATTGCGATGCAGCAAGGTCAATTTTGCCAAGGCGTGCTGTGATAATCCCATTATTGACGATTTGCGGTGCCAGAAGTGCAGCAAACCCACCTTCACGCAAAGCAATATTACCATTATTGATGATGCTCGCTGTGCCTCCTGAGAAATCCAGAGCATCATCACCATTCATAAAATCATCAGTGCTGAGATTATGCGTGGTCGCGATAAAGGCAGCGGCATCTATGACCGAATTAGCACCAAAAATAATGCCATTGCCATTGATGATCAAAAGGCGCCCATTGGCTGTTATTTGGCCAAAGATTTCTGATGGGTCAGTGCCAATAACCTTATTGGCTGTTACGGCATTGCTATTTGGTTGGCGGAATTCAACAGATTGGCCCTCGCCAACATTAAAACTATCCCACTCGATAAAGCTGCGCTGGCTTGTCTGGTCAATTATCATGCTATCTGTGTCAGCACCAGAAATCGACGCACTACCACCTGTCACAACACCGCCTTCAGGTGTTGCGAATGCAGCCTGTGGAATTACCAGATTAAAGCTGACAATCAGGCTAGTAAAAATGCGTGAAAATGACTGCTGACGATAAGACAAGAAACCAATCAAAACCTTTGTAAAAAACAGTCTTTTTTTGCTGACAAACACTCACAAAAAATGCCGTCCCTCTTGTGATTTTAGTATATCGAAAAAGACCCATAAACTAAATAAGAAAAAGCGCAAATATGACAAAAATGCGACATCTGCTAAAGGGATAGGGGCAATGCCAGTCAAGCATAGTTGAAAAAAGAACGCTTTTTTGTATTATCTAATTGTTTTTATGCAATAATCATCGGATTGCGTTGCGATTTAATGCCGCGTCATAAAATGGGAATGGAACGATCATGATAGCACAAATTAATGTCACAACACTCAAAGCGCCTATTGATGCTCCTGAAATTGCTGATTTTAAGAATAATCTGGATCGTATCAATCAGCTTGCTGAGCAATCAGATGGCTTTATCTGGCGACTGCAAGATGATAGCGGCAATGCCACAGCTATTCAAATGACGGACAATCCGTTATTAGTGTTAAATCTATCTGTTTGGCTGCGTTTTCGTGATTTGCATCACTATGTATTTCAAACAGCTCACAAATCTATCATGATGCGCCGTTCTGAGTTTTTTGAAACAGACGACAGGCCTAGTCTAGCTTTATGGCATCTACCAGATGATGCCGCTATGCCATCTGTTGAAGATGCCTTTCATAGGCTGGAACATTTGCGTAATTTTGGGCCAAGCGAAACTGCTTTTGGTTGGGCTGATCATAAAAAATTCACCCCTAAAGACTATGCTGGTGAATAATTTTATTTAGCGCGCATCATTACGCTATTGCCCATCACCACCAAAGCAACGCCAGCAAAGGCAGTCAGGCTCCATTGATAATCTTCAAAGATGGTTGAGATTAACAATGCGAAAATCGGAAAAATAATTGTCACATATCCTGCTTTGCCAGCACCTATTTTGCCAACCAAGGTCAGATAACAGGCAAAGGCTAGCACAGATGAAAATATTGCTAGCCACAGCAAACCACCAAGATAAGGCAGGGTAAAAGATAACCCGATATCATTGCCGCGTATCAGATTGAAAATAAGCAATATAATCACCCCATAAAACATCCCCCATGAACTAGCGGCAATAACGGGGATTTTTTGTTTTTGAAGATGGGCTGACACTAAATTGCCAGTTGAGAATGACAAGGTGCCAAGCAGGCAAAAAACTAAGCCTTTTAAGCCATTCTGACCAAGTGAAATCTCAGGAAGGAAGACAAGTGCGACACCTGATAAACCAATTAATGAGGCGCCTATTTGCAAGGCAGGTGGCGCGGTTCTATCACGTAGCGCACTAAGCAAGATATTAACCAAGGATGCTGTGGCAAAGGCAACTGCCAAAAGGCCAGAAGCCACATATAATGAGCCATAATAAAATAGCACAAAATTGGTGCTAAATAGACACAGGCCTGTGCCAAGAAAATAGAGATGCCATTTTACCTGAAATCTGAAATTTTGTGAGGCACGCCAAGCGAAAAAGGCCATTAATGGTGCCGCGATAATAAAGCGATGCATCACAGCTGCTTCAGGCGCCACATCGACAGACTGCCAACTAAGTGGCAGCCAGCTTGTTGACCAACTGAAAATAACCATAGCATATAAAAAGGCTGTGCTATTCAGCATAATCTGCGCTCCAAAAATGCATCACTATGTGCTAATTTTTTAACCGATAGCCTGTATGGAAAATCCAACTTATCGCTGTGATACATAATAGCAAAAACCCTGATACAGCTATCAGGCTGATGGCGACAGGCACATCAGATGTGCCAAAAAATGACCAACGAAATACCGAAATCAAATAGACAACCGGATTGAATAAGGTCACCGTTTGCCAAAAAGGCGGCAACATAGAGATGGAATAAAAACTGCCTCCTAAAAAGACAAGAGGTGTGACCACGAGCATAGGCACCAAATTGAGCTGTTCAAAATTGCGTGCCAAAATCCCAATGATAAAGCCAAACATGGCAAAGGTGACACAGGTCAATGCCAGAAAGCACAACATCCAAACGGGATGGGCAATATGCAAATCCACAAATAAGGTAGAGGTCGCCAAAATGATTAACCCTATCATAAAGGCTTTGGTTGCGGCGGCGCCAACATAGCCAAAAATAACATCAGCCACTGTCACAGGTGCTGTTAATAATTCATAAACAGAGCCAATGAATTTCGGGAAATAAATGCCAGTTGAACCATTGGTGATTGATTGCATCAATACGGTCAACATAATCAGGCCAGGCACGATAAAAGCACCATAAGAGACATCATCAATCGTCTCAATACGTGAGCCAATAGCAGAGCCAAAGACAATGAAATACAGGCTGGTTGATAGCACTGGTGAGATGATAGATTGCACAAGGGTGCGGAATGTGCGGTTCATCTCGAATTTGTAAATCGCTTTCACGGCATAATAATTCATCACGCATTATCCTTTTTTACAAGGCTGACAAAAATTTCTTCAAGCGAGCTTGTATGCGTTTGTAAGTCACTGATTTTGATGCCTTCAGCATCTAAAATAGCTAATAATTCAGCCAGACCTGTTGTGGTGATCTTAGGATCATAACTATAGGTCAGTGTTTTGTTATCCTCACTTTGTACAAGTGAAAATGGCGCGAGCGATTTTGGCAGTTTGGCAACTGGTTCTTGTAATTCAATAGTCGCTTCTTTTTTCGCTAGCCTTTGCATAAGCTGTGTTTTTTCTTCTACCAGCAAAATATCACCATGATTGATAATCGCAATTCTATCAGCGACTTCTTCTGCTTCCTCAATATAGTGAGTGGTCAGAATAATGGTGACACCTTCTTGTTTCAGCTCTTCCACAATGCGCCACATATCATTGCGCAATTCCACATCAACACCAGCTGTTGGTTCATCCAAAAATAATAATTTTGGCTCATGGCTTAATGCTTTGGCAATCAGAACACGTCGTTTCATACCCCCTGATAAGGTCATATTGCGGTCATTGCGTTTATCCCATAGTGATAGGCGGCGTAAAATCTTTTCGATATGAGCCTCATTTGGCGGCATTCCAAACAAACCGCGCGAAAAACGCACTGTATTTATCACTTTTTCAAAAGGCTCAAGCATAATTTCCTGAGGCACAAGTGAGATTTGCCTACGGGCTGCAAGCGGTTGTTTTTTAACGTCAAATCCGCCAACTGAAATTGTCCCAGAACTAATGGTCGTCAGGCCGCAAATTGATGAGATCAAGGTCGTTTTGCCAGCTCCATTCGGCCCTAATAATGCTAGAATCTCTCCATTCTGAACACTCAGATTAACCGATTTCAGCGCATCAAACCCATTATCATAAGATTTGGTTACATCTTTGATTTGCAAAAGATCCATTGAGATGCCATATCCTTTTTTATACGTAGAAGAACTACCATTCAAAGCCGCTAGCTGAGTGGCTATGATTTCATTGCATCTATTTACCATGATTTTCCAGATGGTGCGCCATCTATTTTTTGTAAAAACCGTTAAAAGAGGCCTTTTTGTTTGCCCTGAATAATCATAATAAGCAAGGTATCAAAGATGGCGCTGCATTACCCGGATTAGCACTAGCAGCAACGATGCTTGGCTTTGCTGCGATCGCAAGAGAGGCTGGTTTTTCCTATCCTATGACGGTGACTGCGACAGGCGGAGTGTGGGGCCTGCCAGGCCAAATGGCAATGGTCAGCCTGTTTGCTAGTGGCGGCAGTTTGCTGTTTATTTTTCTGGCTGTTGCAATGGCCAATATGCGGATGTTGCTGATGGTGATATCAGCCAGTGATATGATGGATATCAAGTCCTTTAAAATGCCTGTCTGGAAGCATTTATTATATTTTCACATGATGGCTGTCACAGGCTGGTTTCAGGTAGCGCATGTCGCACCACGTTATGATGCAAGGGCGTTATTAAGCTATTATAAAGGCTTTGCAATAACCATCTTCTCGCTATCATTGATGGGATGCACAATCGGCTATTTTATTGGTGATGTCATGCCTGCCAAGATTTTGCGTGTTATGATTTATGTCACACCATTATATTTGTTGTTACTAGGGCTGTCAGCACGCCAATTTGGCAACCGAGTTGCGGTTTTTTTAGGTGCTATTTTTGCGGTTATTTTCACACCTTTTTTCGGCACTATGACATTATTTGTGGCTGGCATTTCTGGCGGCTTGCTTGCTTTTGTGATTGTCCAAATAAAAGCCAGAGGTGATAGGTCATGATGATGGGGGATGATCTCTATTGGTATAGCTGGGCAGCCATATTTGCCGCCATTATTGCAACCTTTATGTGGCGGGCTCTAGGCGTGTTAATTTATAAAAATGTACGCTCAGATAGCTGGCAAATGCAGCTGATAAATATGCTAGCTTATTCGCTAGTTGGGGCTGTTATGATGCAGTTAATGCTAGAGCCGACAGGCTTGCTAGCAACATCACTGACAAGCCATCGTATCATTGGCTTGTTGATTGGCGTTGGTTTGCTTGTCAGCTTGCGCAAATTGCCGATTGCGTTATTGGGCGCTATCGGCAGCTTTGCCATCTTAAGCCTGTTTTTTCAGTGATTATCTCTATCAGCTACTAAAACAGAGCCAATGCCCCAATTATCAGCTTCAACCTCATCTATCACCACGTGAATAGAGGCTTTATTGCCGCCACAGCTTTCAACAAAGCCATCAGTGAGCTTTTGAACAAGCTCTTGTTTTTGTTCTTTGGTGCGGCCTTTTAGCATTTCAACACGGATTATCGGCATGATTTAATCCTGCCAGCCAGCAACAGATTTCACTTCCATAAAATCAATAATGCCCCATAAACCACCTTCACGGCCATTGCCAGATGCTTTCATACCACCAAAAGGTGCCATCCGGCCGCGTGATTGGCCGTTAATTTCAACCATGCCAGAACGAAGCTGGCGTGAAATTGTGGCAATGCGGTCTTTATTTGTTGTTTGCAAATAATTTGTCAGCCCATAAGGGGTGTCATTGGCAATCGCGATCGCTTCTTCTTGGGTATCAAAGGGAATAATTGATAGAACAGGACCAAAAATCTCTTCACGTGCGATGGTCATATCATTTGATACATCAGCAAATATAGTTGGTTTTACAAAATAACCATCTTCCAAACCGTCAGGCTTGCCTGTACCGCCAGCTATCAGCTTTGCACCTTCATCAATGCCTTGCTGGATCAGCCCCTGAATTTTATCATATTGGATTTGGCTAACCACAGGGCCAATGTGACGACCTGATTTGTCAGATCTGTCTGGCTGCATCATTGCTGCCACTGATTGTGCTGTTTCAAGAGCTGCATCATAAAGCGGGCGTTCAACCAGCATTCTGGTTGGGGCGTTACATGACTGGCCAGTATTGCCAAAACAATCAATCACGCCTCTTTTAACAGCTTTTTCATCTGCATCAGCAAAAATGATATTTGCCCCTTTGCCACCTAATTCTAAATGCACGCGCTTTAATGTTTTGGCTGCATTTTCCGAGATCGCTCTGCCAGCTCTGGTTGAGCCTGTAAAGGAGATCATATCAATATCTTGATGGCCTGACAGCAAGGTACCAATGCCAGCACCATCACCATGAACCATATTGTAAACGCCAGCAGGTGTGCCAGCTTCATGCATAATCTCAGTGAAAAGTTGCGCTGAAAGAGGTGCTATCTCAGATGGTTTTAGCACCATAGTACAGCCAGCTAGCAAGGCAGGTATCACCTTTAATGTGACCTGATTCATTGGCCAATTCCACGGTGTAATCAGGCCAACAACACCAACAGGATCATGCAATATCCGGTCATTAGGGGCATGCTCCCCAAGAGGTTGCACCAAATCAAAATCACGAAATGCCATCAGGAAATTTTCAATATGCCAGCTACCAGCTGTTACTTGTGCTTTGGTGGCATAATCAATCGGTGCGCCCATCTCAGTTGAGATAGCCTCTGCCATATCATCTTTATAGCGTGCATAAATGGCCTGAATGCTCTCTACCAGCTCAATGCGTTCAGCCTTGCTTGTCAAAGAATAGCTGTCAAAAGCAGATTTAGCTGCCGCGATTGCAGCCTCACCATCTTCAGGGCCGCCAAGCATGATAGTCGCACAAGGCGTATCATAAGAGGGGTTGTAAACAGGCAGTTCTGTCCCTGAAATTGGTTTCACAAATGCGCCATTAATATAGAAATCGTCAGTCTTTGGTAAAGCCATGATAGTCGTCCATAAAATGATGATGTTATGGTTATGTTAATTTCGGTCAGACCATTTCATAAATCAGCGTCAAGCGCAATCACAATGCGTTGACAGAACAGCAAAGCTGTCATTGACTAAGCTGGGAAATAGCTTACCTAATTACCATGATTAACCATTTGGGACCAACAGGAGAAAAGTCAATGAAATCAGCATCACAATATCTAGAAGATGCCAATCAAATTGTGGAACGCTTGTCATCTGAAGACGCGATTGCCCGCCATGGCAAGGATAATGTTGTTATTATTGATGTGCGTGACGGTAAAGCCATTGATCAAACAGGCACAATCGCAGGCGCATTACGTATTCCGCGTGGCTTTATCGAATTTGCCGCAGACCCTGCAACAGATTTTCATAATCCAGCACTTGGTAAGGATAAAGAAATCTTGCTAGTTTGTGGGGCAGGCGGCATGGCAGCTTTGACAGGGCAAACGCTAAAGGAAATGGGTTTTGAAACTGTCTATAATATTGGCGGTTTTTCAGCTTGGAAAGAAGCAGGCGGGCCAACAGAAGGCTAATTTCACTGATAGTCTGCTTCAATATCTGCCCCAAGAAATAGTCTATTATGACAAAGCAAATCGCCATTATTGAAGGCAATCATCAGGGGTTGGTCTCAATCAGTGCAGATGGGGTCATATCTGGTGCTGCAGAACAGTTTGGTTCTGTCCTGCATCAGATAGCCCCTGATATTCGCTATCATGTTGAACGTCCTCATTTTGATGATTTTCACTATGATAAAACATGTCTTGATGATTGTGATGGCGTTGTTTTTACGGGCTCTGCTAATCATTGGTCAGCTGATGATAAAAAAGCGCATCCAGCACGCCAATTAATGATGCTTGCTTTTGATAAAGGCTTGCCAGTTTTTGGCTCTTGTTATGGGATGCAGCTAGCGATAACGGTTTTGGGTGGCCGCAACAGAGCCCATCCAAGCCAAACTGAATTTGCAATAGCGCGCGATATTTGTTGCACAGATGATGGTGTCAGCCATCCTTTATATGCTGGTAAGCCAGCTAAATTTGATGCGCTCGCTATGCATCGTGATGAGGCCTTTATCCTGCCACAAGGGGCGCAATCTCTGTCATTTAACAACCATAGCCAGCATCAATCGCTGGTCTATGAAAAAGGCGATGTTTGTTTTTGGGGAGTGCAATATCATCCAGAGCTAAGCTTTGCAGCCATTGCCAATTATATTGAGCGCAATGATGTTGATAGCTTTTCAGATGTCCTTGCCTTTACATCTGCTCTTGGCCTGCCAGCTAATAAGGCACAGCTTATTGCTGATTTTGCTGGTTATAAGGGAGCGTCTGATACAGCTTTCATAGCGCGTTATCAGATTGATGAGACCATCACTAACCTTGCTATTCATCGCTGTGAGCTGGTTAATTTTCTGAAACTGATAAACGCCCTATAATGCCCACGCCCTATAATGCCCACGCTCTATAATGCCCAAGACCTATAATGCCCAAGACCTATAATGCTAAGCTGTTTGCCGCATGAATGAGCGACGTGATGAAAAAATGGTCTCATTGCCATCTTCTGGATGACGCGGGATAAAGCTTGCCAGAATAAGCGATATAAAGGCCATAGAGGCAGCCAGAATATAAACGCCATCTGGTGAGACAATCCATAAATATCCTAATGCAGCTGGCAAAAAGACGGCTGCAATATGGTTAATGGTAAAGGCAACGGCAGCTGTTGGTGCCATATCTTTGGGATCGGCTATCTTTTGAAAATAGGTTTTCAATGCAAAGGCAAGCGCAAATAGCAAATGATCTATCACATAAAGAACTGCGCCAACCCAAGCTGCCCAATCAAAATAATAAATACCGCCATAAAGCAGAAATAAAACTGTCAAACCAGCATATTCGAAAATCAGCGCAAATCGCTCACCAAGGCGTGCCACAAAACGTCCCATTAAAGGGGCAAAAATCATATTGGCAATATAATTGATTAAAAATAGCAAAGTGACATGATGCACATCATAGCCAAATTTTTCGACCATCATAAAGGCAGCGAAAACGACAAAAATCTGGCGCCGCGCACCTGACATAAATTGCAAAGCATAATAGAGCCAGTATCGTTTACGTAATATAATCTGTTTGCGCTGTTTGTGGCGGCTTTGAAATTGCGGAAACGCAAAATAGCAATAAAGGGTGATGGCAACACATATTCCGCCACCCATGCCATAGACAAAGCTATAAGATAGTGAAAATGCCTGCCAGAAAAAGCTGATAAAGCCGTATGCCACTAGCGATGCAGCAGAGCCAGCTGCTATTAGCCAACCAAGCATTTGTGGTGCTTTATCTTTATCAAGCCACTGTAATTGTAGTGATTGATTAACCGTTTCAAAATAGTGAAACCCAACAGACCCAATAAAGGTTGTGATTAACAGACCATAAAAACTCGGAAAATTAGATGTCAGCATGGTTGCGCCGCCAAGCATTATCAATGACAGCAAAGCAAGCGTCTGTTCACGCATCAACAGCAGGACCAGCAAAACAGCTATCGCCATAAAGCCTGGAATTTCACGAACCGTCTGCAACCAACCAATTTCAACGCCGGTAAATTGCGCAGCTTCAATCACAAAATTATTCAATAAAGCTGACCAAGTGGCAAATGCTAACGGCATAGCAAAAGCCATAATCAACAAAAGCGCAAATGGTGTGCGCCAAATAGGCAGGTTGGCTGCCTCATCTAATGATATCTGCTGGTGCCGTAAAAGCATGAAGGATAACCTTTTAAAAAAAAACCCTATCTTAATCATCTAGAGTTTTTTGCGAAAATAAACAACTGTTTCAGTTTTATGGAACCCCCAGCTTTCATGTGCTTGATGGCTTGCTTCATTTTCCAGATAGGCATCAGAGGCTAATTCTGTAATGCCTTTTGACTTGGCCCACTCAGTGCAGATAGCCACCATCTGGCCAGCCAGCCCCTTGCGACGCCAATCCTCATCACACCAAATCCCCTCAATAAAGGCGACAGGGCGATTGAGGCAGCCATTGACATAAGGGCGAATTGAGGCTTCTAGAAACCCAACTGGCCGCAGGCCGTCATCGCCATCAAAACAGGCAAGCCAGCTATGATAATCATAATGGGTCATCAAATCAGAAATCTCTGCCAGATGCTCAGATGGGCTCTCTTGCGGCCATAATTGTGAGCGCATTTCAGCCAATATTTGCCAATCATCTGATGTTGCTTTGATAATGTGAGGGTATGAGCCTGTCATGATGCTTTTCCACTTGGTTAAAAAAGCTATGGATTTCTGATTATGAAACAGGATAGTGTTTTTTGTCTAGATATTCGCATCTTTAGCATCAGCAGGAGACAGATTATGCGCTTTGTTCACACAATGATCAGAATTACCGATATCGAGGAATCTCTTGATTTCTGGTGTGATAAAATGGGGATGATTGAAACGCGCCGCTCTGAAAATGAAGCTGGGAAATTCACCTTGATATTCCTAGCAGCACCAGCTGATAAAAGCCGTGCAGAAACAGACCATTCACCTGAATTAGAGCTGACCTATAATTGGGGCTCTGATGAAGTATATGAAACAGGGCGCAGCTGGGGACATCTTGCCTATCGTGTTGATAATATTTATGAATTTTGCCAAAATCTGATGGATAAAGGCGTGGTGATTAACCGCCCGCCTCGTGATGGTCACATGGCTTTTGTGAAGTCACCAGATAATGTGTCGATTGAATTGATTCAAGAAGAGGGGCCTCTGCCAATCGCTGAGCCTTGGGCATCAATGCCAAATGAAGGAAGCTGGTAAGATTATGGCAGAATTGCAGATTCATCAATTCAGCTATTTGTCTGATAATTATGGTTTTTTGCTTCATGATCCTGCCTCAGGTCAAGTGGCTGCCATAGATGCAGGTGATGCAAGTGCTTATCTGGCAGCATTAGATAAGACAGGCTATCAGCTCTCTCATATTTTCATCACACATCATCATTATGATCACATAGATGGTCTAGCTGAGCTTAAGCAAGCCACAGGCGCAACTATCATTGGGCCATCTGATACAAAATCAGGCCTTGCTGCGATGATTGATGAGCCTGTATCTGATAATGACAGCTTTACATTCGCTAATCACACTGTTCAGGTGATTGCTACCCCTGGTCATACGCTTGATATGATGAATTATTATCTGCCTGATGAGCAA
>JBMHCC010000018.1:0-57635 GCA_049890115.1 Puniceispirillaceae bacterium (SeqCode)
CATTTGTGGTCGTTCTATTGGCACCATTATCATTCCTGCCAATAGCGCCGTGATAATAGATTGATAAACAGATAACTGAAAAGGTGCTGAAATCTTTTCGAGGACATGCTGGATCAACAAAATGTGGCCAGCCCAAAAAAAAGCCCCAACAATGATGAGTAAATCGCCAAATTGTGCATCAAGCGAAGAGGTGCCAGAAAGCAAATAGCTGCCGGTCACTGATAAAAATACAGCCGGCCAGATGTTTATTGGCACATGTCGGCCCAGAAAAAATGCGGCAATGAGAGGAACCAACGGAACATATAACGCGGTTAAAAACGCGGCGTTCGCCACATTGGTGTAGAGAAGGGCAGTCTGTTGCAATCCAATCCCGCCAAACATCATCAGGCCTAGACCAAATGCTGCCAAATTAAGCCTGTGATCTTTCCTCAGAGATTGAAGCAAGTTGACGTTACGCGCTTCGTGCAGCGCAAAAGGAATAACTGCGACAGCACCAATCAAATACCGACCAAAGGTAAAGCTCAGCGGGCCAATCGTCTCCATACCGGTCTTTTGTGCGATAAATGTCGCGCCCCACACAATGGCTGTAATGCACATCAGGCAATTTGCGACGAAACGTGACAAGATGGCGACTCCTTGGTGATTAACATGAATAAAACGTTATTGGTTATTCGGAGTTGTGTTACTCCCAATTGTTTGAGGCTGCAGTTGTGGATAAGTTGATGGCACCAATGGGGTCATGGTAAAGTGCATCATATGGAGGCCCGGACCGGAATTGAACCGATGTACACGGTTTTGCAAACCGCTGCATAACCACTCTGCCACCGGGCCGCCGTACACATCGCGAGTTGTGATATACGAAGATGTCGGTGACGTCAATCGTCCGCGCTAGCTGCTCGTTCAATTAAAATATCAGTTTTTACTTTTTTATTCAAAGTCCACGCTGATGGTTTCTTCCTCTAGCAACGAAATCGAACCGAGATGGCTACGATGAGTTGGCTTGACAAATGAACTGGATTTACAACGGGCGGTATATTTTCAAGCATATCGCCAAATTCTAGCACGGTGGCGGCGCGAATTGCTATATTGGCACTAGTCAAATCGCTCAAACAGCACAAGTAAAATAGTAATATTCAGCAATCGAAAGCAAATTATTGAATATCAGTGTAACAGTGTTTATAAGCAGAACACGTCACAAATGTGCACCATCTCAATTTTTATCTAGCGACGTTTTTTTGTTTTTCGTTCTGATCGTCAACAGTGAGTGCAATTAATGCAAAACATCTCATTCGCAACTGCCCGTAAAACCATGGTTGATTGTCAGTTGCGTCCATCGAAAGTAACAGATCGGCTTATACTCGATGCCTTCATGACGATTCCACGCGAAGATTTTGTTGGTAAGCAGCAACGCGCGTTGGCTTATGTTGATGAAGATTTGCCGTTGTCGGGTGGCCGCTGTCTTATGGAACCGATGGTGCTGGCTCGCTTGTTACAGGCTTTACAGATACAACCTGACGACAATCTTTTGATCGTCGGCGCTGGATGTGGATATGGCACGGCAGTTACGGCAAAATTGGCTGGATCGGTCATTGCCATTGAAACACGTGCAAATCTTGTGGAAAAAGCGCAAGACGTATTGGTTTCGATTGGTATTGATAATGCGGCGATTGTAAAATCACGTTTGGTTGATGGCTACCCGGACGAGGGGCCCTACAATCGTATCTTGATTGAAGGCGGTGTTGAAAACGTTCCCGATAATTTACTCAAACAACTAACGCCAAAAGGGCGGTTAGCTGCGATCTACCGTAAATTGGGCCATCCGGTGGGTGTAGCCAGCTTGTGGACGCGATCTGGAAAGGATTTCATCCGCACTCCATTATTTGATGCACGGGTGCCAAACCTTGATGAGTTTAATTCCAAGTCCGAATTTTCCTTTTAACGCCTTTGATATACTGGGGCTGACATTTTGATAATTTCACGATCTTACGTTTGTGCCTGCGCATTGTACGTTTATATGCTTGGTGGTAGCGCAAATTTGTCGTTGGCTGAAACGCTTAACGATACGCTGCGGGCGAGTTTGCAGAATTCGTCTGAGATCGCTGCCGCTCGGCAAGGATGGCTAGCGGCCCGTGAAAATATTGAAACCAAAACATCAACGAGCGATTTTAAAGCAACCTTGTCAGTGACAGGCAACCAAACGCATACAGATACGCCATCGAGCAATGGGTATAAACAATCTGAATATGGGTCTGGCAAGATTACCGTTGCCAAGAATTTATATGATGGCGGACAGGCGAAGGCCAATATGAGACTTGCAGAATTTCAGCTTGAGCAAGCCACTGCGAATTACCTTGCGACTGAACAAAACGTTATTCTGAGCGTCACAGAGGCCTATTTGAACGTGTTGAAATCGCGTCGAAATGTGGATTTGCATGATACTAATTTAAAACGCTTGCAGGCACATGTGAATGCAGCACGTATTCGAGTTGAAGCGGGTGCTGCAACGCCAACACGCTTGGCTGAAGCAGAGGCACTTCATGCGCGTGCGAAATCCAACGCCTTGTCAGCGGTCACTGATTTAGCGAATGCTGAGGATGCTTATGAATCGCTCACGGGTCTACCTGCTGGCGATTTGACACTGCCGGCCTCGCCAAAAAATTTACCCGAACAGATTAGCGAGGTAGAACAGTATGCTGGTTCAACGCATCCCCATGTACGCGCCGCGTTGGCTGCTGAACGCGCCGCCGATCAGGCTTTTTACACATTAAAGGCTGGCGTCAGCCCAACATTATCATTGTCTCTATCGGCAACATCAAAAGATGCTACAGGATCAACGTCTGATTCTAATGTGCTGGCCGGATCTTTGGTGTTTTCGACCCCAATTTTGTCAACCAACGCAACCCGCGCAAAAGCCCGCAATATTGCGGCGTCTCATCAACAGACAAAATTTGCGCGCGCCGAGGCCATTCGCGCCGCCGAAGTTCGAGCGCGTGCGGCATTTCGGATGCAAGAAACAGCAAAAATCAACCTTGACGCTGTCCAGCGTGAGCTCAAAGCATCAAGACTTGTCGCGGCCGGTATTGCCAGCGAAGCCCAATTCGGCCAAAAGACAACACTTGACCTGCTTGATGCCGAACAAGATGTGAATGACGCCGAATTAAGACTTGTGACAGCGGCCCATAATTTGCGGCTTGCGGCCTTTCGGTTACAAAGGGCTATTGGCGGTTTAACCGCTGAGTCTTTGGGGCTGGGTGATGTACTGGGCACCTTGGAGGATATGCCGATGCCAAATGATCCTTTCAGCACCGCTTTTCCATTTTCTAGACTTACTGTTGAATAGGATCAAGCTGGATATACGGCATTGATCCACACGGAATGGTGGGATAGGCAATGCTGATATTTAGCTTCTTGAAAACGTGGTATGTCGCGCTCACTATTTTCATGCAAAGAGTACTGCCAAAATGATGTTACCCATCGCACTCAATGGATCAAATGCGTCAAATTTTGCTCTAGTTGCTGACCTGGCCGAGAGCTTTCTCGCCGGTGATGCCCCGTCACCAAATTATGATGGTGAGGCAAATCTGTAAATAATCCTCAAAAACCGCCTGAAGATTCGTTGCAAGCTCGCATGTAAAGTCGTACATACACCCAGTATTTTTAATTTTGACATCCCCTTCTAGCCAGCGTTAGCCATGACCAACCCCATTCTGCCTAAAACCTATGACCCACAAGCCATTGAGTCGAGCTGGTATGATCAATGGTTGTCTAGCGGACATTTCGCATGCGACCCAAAGTCGGATAAATCTCCCTACACGATCATGATGCCGCCGCCAAATGTTACCGGCAATCTGCATATGGGACATGCGCTGACATTCACCTTGCAAGATTTGCTGATCCGGTATCATCGCATGGCTGGTTTTGACACATTATGGCAGCCGGGTACAGACCATGCAGGCATTGCGACTCAAATGGTTGTTGAGCGCCAACTTGCCGCGCAAAATATTTTGCGTCGTGACCTTGGGCGTAATGCCTTTATTGATAAAGTCTGGGAATGGAAAGCCGAATCCGGTGGAATGATCCACAAGCAATTACAACGCCTTGGCGCGTCACCAGATTGGGACCGGGCACGCTTTACTATGGACCCGGACTTGTCAGAAGCAGTGATTAAGGTATTTGTTGCTTTGCATCGCAATGGTCTGATTTACCGCGACAAACGGCTAGTCAATTGGGATCCAAAGCTCATGACCGCCATCTCCGATTTAGAGGTCGAACAACGCGAACAAACGAGTTCTATGTGGCACCTAAAATATCGGCTTGTCGGCACGGATAATGAATTTATTTCGATTGCCACGACCCGCCCTGAAACCATGCTTGGAGACGGAGCGGTCGCGGTCAATCCTGAAGATGAGCGGTATCAGCATCTGATTGGCAAAATGGTGATCTTGCCGCTGTCAAGCCGCCATATTCCAATTTCGGAGATGATTACGCAAAAATGGACAAAGGGTCTGGCGCGGTAAAAATCACACCAGCACATGATTTTAACGATTTTGAAGTTGGCCGCCGTCACAACCTGCCATTGATTAATTTGATGACAGCCGCCGCCGCCATGGAGTCGATTGATGAAATCCCAGAAAAATACTGGGGTCTTGATCGCTATGATGCGCGGCGGCAGATTTTGCAGGATCTTGAGGCGGAAGGGCTGGTGGAACGCGAGGAAGTTTTGACAAATGTAGTGCCGCATGGCGACCGATCAGGCGTTGTCATTGAGCCATGGTTGATGGATCAATGGTATGTCAATGCTGAAAAACTTGCCGCACCAGCGATAAAAGCGGTTGAAGATGGTCGCACCAAATTTGTACCGGAACGCTGGAGCAAAACATATTTCGAGTGGATGCATAATATCCAGCCATGGTGTATTTCTCGGCAATTATGGTGGGGGCATCGGATACCGGCTTGGTATGGACCGGATGATACTGTCTTTGTCGAAGAAACCGAGGAAGCCGCCAAGGCTGCGGCAACCGCTCATTATTCTAAAGCTGTTGAATTGCGGCGCGATGAAGATGTTTTGGATACATGGTTTTCATCCGGATTATGGCCATTTTCCACACTTGGCTGGCCAGAAAGAAATGCCGAATTAAAGCGCTATTACCCGGGGGACGTTTTAGTCACCGGCTTTGATATCATTTTTTTCTGGGTCGCCCGGATGATGATGATGAGCATGCATTTCATGGATGGCGAGGTACCATTTAAGGAGGTCTATATTCACGCTCTGGTGCGGGATGAAAAAGGCCAGAAAATGTCAAAATCAAAGGGCAATGTGCTTGATCCTCTTGATTTGACAGCAAAATATGGTGCTGATGCGCTTCGCTTTACTTTGGTGGCTATGGCAGCACAAGGGCGTGATCTAAAATTATCTGAAACACGCATTGAAAGTAACCGGAACTTTGCCACAAAGATTTGGAATGCCGCGCGCTTCCTTGAATTTAATGAGCTATCTGGTCAGACCTATGATGATTTTGATTTCTCACAGGTAAATTTGTCAGTGAATCAATGGATCATCAGCAAATTAGCAACTGCCAGTGAACAGGTTAGTCATGCGGTTGAAAGCTATCGCTTTAACGAAGCTGCTGATGCGATATATCATTTTATCTGGAATAGCTATTGTGACTGGTATCTGGAATTTGTGAAACCTGTGCTGAAAGAATCTGAAGAAACGCAAAAAACCGCTGTTGCTGTTTTGCGGGCTGCGCTTCATATCTTGCATCCCTTCATGCCATTTATCACCGAAGAGCTAAATGAAAAGATTTTCGGCTCATCTGATTTGCTCATTACCGCATCTTGGCCTGAAATCAACGCTAGGGATGCTGATACTCAAATTGACTTTGTGATTGATATTATTACTGAAATCAGAACCATGCGTGCTGAAATGAATGTTCCTTTATCAGCAAAGCCTGATTTGTTGTTGCGTGGTATGAATGATAAGCAAGCCTCTGTGATAGCTGACATGAAAGCAGCTTTATTGCGGTTGGGGCGTTTGTCAGATGTGATGCTTCATGAAGGTGATATGCCAGGGCAATCAGCGCGTTCATCCATCTCATCTGTTGATTTGGCATTGCCGCTAGCAGATGTGCTTGATTTTGATGCTGAACAAGCTCGATTAACCAAAGAGATTGCTGCAACAGATATCGAAATTGATAAAATAGCGCGCAAATTGGGTAATGAGGGCTTTATTGCTAAAGCACCAGAGGCTGTGATTGCTGAAAATAAACGGCGCCTTGAAGAAGAAGAAGCACGTAAATCAGGTTTGGCAGCTGCATTGGCGCGGTTGCAAGATGATAGCTAGGCACTTTACCAGTTGCACTGCTTATTTAGCTGGATAAGATAAACAGATAATTATTATTGGGATAGAAACCCACTCAAGTGAGGAAAAAATGACAAAATTTGATAAATCAAATCTGCCAAGCCGCCATGTTTCTGTTGGCGTCAAATCTGCGCCGCATCGCGCCTTCTATTATGCTATGGGCATGACTGAGGAAGAGATTGCACAACCGCTTGTTGGTGTGGTTTCAACTTGGAATGAAGCAGCGCCATGTAATATTGCTCTGGCACGTCAGGCACAGGCTGCAAAGCGCGGCGTTCGTGAACATGAAGGCACACCACGTGAATTTACCACTATCACAGTGACAGATGGTATTGCGATGGGGCATGAGGGGATGAAATCATCTCTGGTAAGCCGTGAGGTGATTGCTGATTCTATCGAATTAACTGTGCGTGGCCATTGTTATGATGCGATTGTTGGTTTGGCTGGTTGTGATAAATCTCTGCCAGGTGTGATGATGGCAATGGCACGTTTGAATGTGCCATCTGTTTTCATGTATGGCGGCTCTATTCTGCCAGGTCGCTTCAGAGATAATGATGTCACAGTTCAGGATGTGTTTGAAGCTGTTGGTGCCCATGCGGCTGGTAATATGTCTGATGAAGATGTTCATGAATTGGAATGTGTGGCGTGCCCATCTGCTGGGTCATGTGGTGGCCAGTTCACAGCTAATACAATGGCTTGTGTATCTGAAGCGATTGGTCTTGCATTGCCTGGATCAGCTGGTGCGCCGGCACCTTATGAATCACGTGATGAATATGCCTATCATTCAGGTCGTGTTGTAATGGAGCTGGTGGAAAAGAATCTGCGCCCGCGTGATATCTTAACACGTAAAGCTTTTGAAAATGCGGCAACAGTGGTGGCAGCAACAGGCGGTTCAACTAATGCTGGCTTGCATTTGCCTGCTATGGCAGCAGAAGTTGGCATTAAATTTGACCTGCATGATGTTGCTGAAATCTTTAAAAAGACACCTTATATTGCTGATTTGAAGCCAGGCGGCAAATTTGTGGCACGTGATATGTATGAAATTGGCGGCGTTCCTGTGCTGATGAAAGCCTTGCTAGAGGGGGGCTTTTTGCATGGTGATTGTATCACTGTTACTGGCAAGACCATTGCTGAAAACTTAGCAGATGTTACCTTCCCAACAGATCAAAAAGTGGTTTATCCAACTTCAACACCATTATCACCAACAGGCGGCGTTGTTGGCCTGCGTGGTAATTTGGCGCCAGAAGGTGCGATTGTGAAGGTGGCAGGCATGCAAAAGCTAGAATTTACTGGCCCAGCACGTTGTTTTGATTGTGAAGAAGATGCCTTTAAAGCTGTTCAAGATCGCGCCTATGAAGATGGTGACGTGCTTGTTATTCGCTATGAGGGACCAAAGGGCGGCCCCGGCATGAGAGAAATGCTAGCCACAACAGCCGCGCTTTATGGCCAAGGTTCTGGTGACAAAGTTGCGCTTATCACAGATGGCCGTTTTTCAGGTGCCACACGTGGTTTCTGTATTGGTCATGTGGGTCCTGAAGCTGCTGTTGGTGGTCCGATTGGCCTGCTAAATGATGGTGATATGATTACCATTAATGCCAATACAGGCGAGATTTCAGTTGCTTTATCTGATGAAGAGCTGGCAGAGCGTCGCAAAAGCTGGCAGCCACGCGAAACAGATTACCAGTCAGGTACTATCTGGAAATATGCACAGACCGTTGGGTCTGCTGAAACAGGTGCAACAACCCATCCTGGGGCGAAAGCTGAAAAGCATGTTTATGCTGACATTTAATGCACAGAACATCTAAAACATTAAAAGAGGGCATTTGCCCTCTTTTTTTTGCCTTGATGAAAATCATATAGGATAGAGCAGCGGCAAAAGGCACTATAATAGTGCCTTATTCAGGCTCTGAGATAGACAAATCACACCAAACAGGTGTGTGGTCAGATGGGCGTTCTAAACCGCGCGGCGTTTTATCAATACCTGCATTTTGCAGCAAATCAGCAGCTTCTGGTGACAGCAGAAGATGGTCAATGCGAATGCCGTTATTTTTCTGCCAGGCACCAGCTTGATAATCCCAGAAACTATAAAAAACACCTTGTGGATGACAGGCACGAAACGCATCAACATAACCAGAATGTAGCAGGCTGAAAAAGCGTTTGCGGCTCTCAGGATGGGCAAGCGCATCATCAGCCCAAACAGCAGGGTCATAGCAATCCACATCATGTGGAATAATGTTATAATCACCGCCTAAAATCACTGGCTTTTCAGATTGCAAAAGCTGGTCTGCATGGCGGTTTAGCCTGTCCATCCAGCCCAATTTATAATCAAATTTCGGGCCAGGGCGAGGATTGCCATTTGGTAAATAGAGTGATGCCACCAGAACGCCATTAATCTCTGCCTGAATGAAGCGAGCTTGTTCATCCTCATCATCACCTGGCAAGCCTGATTGAATCTCTGTCATAGGGTGTTTTGATAAGATCGCGACACCATTATAGGTTTTCTGGCCATGATAGGCATAATGCCAGCCAATTTCATCAAAGGCTGTTGTCGGAAAATTCTCATCACTTAGCTTGAGCTCTTGCAATAGCACAATGTCACTGCCACCTGCTTTGCAATAATCGGTCACATGACCCAGACGAGCTTTGAGAGAATTCACATTCCAATTGGCAATTCGCATGATGATTTCAGCTTTCCCTCAAAAGGCTGGTGAGATTATATGGCAAAAGAAGTACCACAGCCGCAAGATGCTGTTGCATTTGGGTTTTCCACTTTGAAATAAGACCCCAATAATTCTTCGACATAGTCAAGCTGTGCACCTGCCAAAAAGCCAAGTGACATATCATCAACAACAACGCGCACACCAAAGGCTTCAAATTCTAAATCCTCAGACGTGCTATTTTGGTCAAAATCAAATTTATACTGAAATCCAGAACAGCCACCACCATCAACACTTACCCGAAAATAGGGAGCATTTTCGCTTTGCTGCAAGACTGCAATGCGCTTTGCGGCAGCTTCGGTAATGGTGAAATCAGCGATTGTCACAGCAAAAACTCCTTTTGCACAAAAGCGCAGATTAATCGGCTATCTATCGACTCCTAATATGGGCTTTTGGCTGATGAAAATCAAGATAGGCTCTGCTTTCTTGCCCCCATCTCTAAGCTAGGGTAGTTTAAGGGGTGAATAGCTCTATCACCCTTTATTAGGTCTTGCATCATGCCTTATTCAGAAATTGATATTCTTGCGCCATTTGCCAGTTTCAATCACCAGAGTAGGGGCAGATTGCTAGCGGATGCGGTCGGCACATCAACCAGAACTGATTTTCAACGTGATAGAGATCGGATAATCCATTCTGGCGCATTTCGTCGCCTTAAACATAAAACACAAGTTTTTATTTATCATGAAGGTGATTATTTTCGCACACGCCTGACACATTCTCTTGAGGTGGCACAAATTGCACGCTCTTGTGCCAGAGCACTTCAGCTTAATGAAGATTTGGCAGAAGCCATCGCGCTTGCCCATGATCTAGGTCATACGCCTTTTGGGCATGCTGGTGAAGATGCACTCAATGATGCCATGCAGGCCTTTGGTGGTTTTGACCATAATGAGCAAACCATCCGTGTGATTACCCAGCTAGAAGAACGTTATGCTGCTTTTGATGGGCTTAATCTGACATGGGAGACGCTAGAGGGGATTGTAAAACATAATGGCCCTATTTTAGCTGCGCCGCGCCCTACCATTGCGAAATTGCATAGCCAGCATGATCTGTTATTACATTCCTTTGCCTCAGCAGAGGCACAGATTGCCAATTTATCTGATGATATTGCTTATTTATCTCATGATGTTGATGATGGGCTGCGTGCTGGTTTGCTGCAGATAGCAGAATTGCGTAATTTGCCTTTGATCGGTACGCTCATTACCGAGATTGTAACGCATTATCCTGACTTATCTGTTAACCGGCTTAGCCATGAACTTACCAGAAGACTAATTTCTTATTTTGTAGAAGATTTGCTAGCGACATCACGCCAGATTATTAACGAGGCAAAGCCGCGCTCTGCTGATGATGTTCGTCATCTTTCACAGCCACTCATTCAGTTTTCACAAACAGCCTCAGATGAGTTGCAAATCATCAAATCCTATCTGTTTGATAATATGTGGCGTCACTATAAGGTGAATCGAATGACAAGCAAGGCACGTCGCACTTTGCGCCAGCTCTTTGATATCTTTATGGCAGAGACAAATTTGCTGCCTCATGATTGGCAAGCCAGAATTATCGGTGATGAGGCGCAAAAAGCACGTCTAATTGGTGACTATGTGGCTTCCATGACAGACCGCTATGCGCTATTAGAATATGAGCGAATTTTTGAAACAGGTCCGATACTTTCCTAATATGAATATATTCAGTCAGTTCGAAGAACATATTAAAAGCATTTATCACAATCTAGTTGCTGAAAAGCATCTGGCAGATGGTCATGATCTTTCCAAGATGGTGGTGGAATTACCGCGCGAGGAAAGCCATGGTGATCTGGCAAGTAATGTTGCTATGGTCACAGCAAAACAAGCTGGCATGAGGCCGCGTGATTTGGCAGAGCTTTATGCTAACGGCCTTGGCAAATTACCAGATGTCACATCTGTTGAGATTGCAGGGCCAGGCTTTCTAAACATCAGATTACAAGCTGGCGCTTGGCAGAACCAACTAGTTGAGATTCAGCAAAAACAAGGTGATTATGGGCGCTCTGATATCGGGGTTGGCCAGACTATCAATGTTGAATTTGTATCTGCTAATCCGACAGGTCCTTTGCATGCCGCTCATGCCAGAGGTGCTATTTTTGGTGATTCATTGGCGCATTTGCTGGAATTTGCTGGCTTTAAGGTCATTCGTGAATATTATGTGAATGATGCTGGTGCTCAGGTGGATGTTCTGGCACGCTCTACTTATTTGCGTTATCGCGAAGCGTTTGGTGAGACGATTGAAATTCCAGCAGGTCTATATCCTGGTGATTATCTAAAAGAAGTTGGCCAAGCGTTAAAAGAGAAGCATGGCACTGCGTTTCTAGATGCTGATGAAGATGATTATTTAGCACCTATTCGCAGCTTTGCCATTGATATGATTATGAGCGGTATCAAGCATGATTTAGACAGGCTTGGTGTTGCTATGGATGTGTTCTCATCAGAGCGTGAATTGACATTATCTGGCAAGGTTACTGAAGCACTTGATAGCTTAAAAGATAAAAACCTGATTTATCGCGGTGTTTTAGAGCCGCCAAAGGGTCAGAAATCAGATGATTGGGAAGAACGCGAACAGCTATTATTCAAAGCATCTGATTTTGGCGATGATAGCGATAGAACATTGCAAAAGTCAGATGGCAGTTGGACCTATTTCGCTTCCGATATTGCCTATCACTATGATAAATGGCAGCGCACAGGAGGCCAGCTAATTGATGTGCTTGGTGCTGATCATGGTGGCTATGTGAAACGGATGAAAGCTGCCACAGAAGCGATCGCCGGTGCGAAAAATCAGCTTGATGTGAAATTATGCCAGCTTGTTACCTTGCTTGATAATGGTCAGCCTGTGAAGATGTCAAAGCGGGCAGGGACATTTGTGACCTTATCTGATGTGATGGATGCGGTTGGTGCTGATGTGATGCGCTTTATCATGTTAACCAGACGCAATGATCAAACGTTGGAATTTGACTATGCCAAAGTGACTGAGAAAAGCCGTGAAAACCCTGTATTTTATGTGCAATATGCCCATGCCAGAGCGCGTTCGGTTTTTCGTCAAGATGAAGCGATAGCTGATTTTGCAGATGCTGACCTTAGCCTGCTTAGTCACCATCTTGAAATAAGATTGATTAAGCAGCTTGCTAGCTGGCCTGTGTTGATCCGTTCTGCTGCACTCTCACATGAGCCACATCGTATTGCCTTTTATTTGATGGAGCTGGCAGCGGCATTTCATGGATTATGGAATGGCGGTCGTGATGAGCCTGAGCTGAAATTCATTCAAAACGATAATGCTGAGGTCACAAAGGCACGTCTGTATCTTGTCAATTCTGTATCAATCGTGATTAGATCAGGGCTGAAGCTATTATCAATTAACGCGGCTGAGGAGATGTAGTGTCATGCGCGAAGGGGATGAGGCACAAAGCAGGTTTATGTCACCATTAGTAATTGTTGCAACAATTCTCATAATTGGTGTGGCTTTTGTATCTGCCAGCTATGTTATGCGCCTTGCTTCTGATAATGGGCCGGTTGATGTGGTTGTGCTGAAAGCTGATGAAACAGCTTATAAGGTAAAGCCAGAAGTTCAGGAAAATGACAAGGATAATGCCGCTCAATCAACTGTATTAGATATGCTGGAAGATTTGAAGCAGAATAAGGATGAGGTGGAGATTATTAGCCTGGCACCTGAAAGCCCTGAATTGCCTGAAACCAGCATTGAAAAAAACGATATTGCAGCTGATCAGAGCGAAAATGCGGAAATACAATCTGAGGCGAAAGCTGATGAAACTAAAAGTGCGGCAGCAGAGGTTGAAGAGCCCGCAAAGGATGAGGCGGAACAACCAACAGAACAACCAACAGCAAAACCAGTATCGCGGCCACTGACCAAGGAAGTTGTGCAAGAAAAAGCACGCAGTGAAGGCCCCTCAATGATGGTGCAGCTAGCCGCTTTTCGCAATCAAGCCAAAGCACAGGAACAGGCTGCTTTGTTAACTGAAAAACATCGCGCACGCCTGCAAGGTCTCAGCCTTGGCGTTATGCAAATTGATGCTGGCAATTCTGGTATTTTCTGGCGTGTGATAACTGAACCTCTGCCAAATGAAGATGCCAGAGCGATTTGTGATGGGCTGAAATTAGCTGGTCAGGAATGTATTTTACGAAAAGTTGATATACCATAGATGACTGAAAATCCTGCAAGCCAA
Organism: Puniceispirillaceae bacterium (SeqCode); assembly: GCA_049890115.1. Classification (GTDB taxonomy): domain Bacteria; phylum Pseudomonadota; class Alphaproteobacteria; order Puniceispirillales; family Puniceispirillaceae; genus UBA685. The sequence continues at coordinate 13,280 of JBMHCC010000018.1, forward strand.
GAAGCTGATGATTTTGCTGATAATGACCGCCAGTTAACATTATTTGTTAATTTGGACGGGTTTGAAGGGCCTATTGATTTATTATTGTCTTTGGCACGTGAACAAAAGCTGGATATCACCAAAATTGCGATATTGCCATTAGCAGAGCAATATTTGCGCTACATCACGACAGCTAGAGAGTTAAATCTGGAAATTGCAGCAGATTATCTTGTGATGGCAGCATGGCTTGCTTATTTAAAATCACGTTTGCTTTTGCCTGAGCCAGAAGCTGAGACAGAAGATGAAGTCATTGATATGACAGATGCGTTGCGCTTTCAGCTATTACGGCTTGAAGCCATGCAAACAGCGTCAAAAAGGCTGGCATCCTTGCCAAAACTAGGCATAGCACGTCACCCAAGGGGCATGGCCGAATATTTTTCCCAAAGTGAACGGCCAATTTGGACGGCTAATCTGTATGATTTGCTGTCAGTTTATGGTGATATGCGCTCAGAAGAGCAGGCGCAGACTTTGACCATCGCCGCAACACGTCTTTATTCTGTTCAAGAGGCCTCTGGCAGATTGCGCCATTTATTAAAGACAGCGCCTGGTTGGACTGTGCTGGAACAGTTTTTGCCGCCAGGGCTTCATAAACCACTTGATAAACGTTCAGCTATTGCGTCACATTTTGTTGCATCATTGGAACTAGCCAAAGAAGGTGTGTTAAATTTGCGCCAACAAGCTCATTATGGCCCGATATATTTGCGCCTGAAAGGTCATCAACATGACTGATACCATGTCTGACAATCAATCTGAATCAAACATGATAGCTGATAGCATTAGCCAGTCTGATAGTCTGTTGCAAAAGGCAAAGATTGTTGAGGCCGTTATTTTTGCATCAGCGCAACCAGTGCGGGCGCGTGATCTTACCATTCATCTTGATGATGAAGGCGAATTGCCAGCTGTGATTGCGATTATTGAAGAACGCTATGGTATTTATTCAGGCATTGAGCTGGTGCGACGTGATGATGCTTTTGCCTTCCGTACACGTCCAGAGATTGCCGAGGCGCTTTCTATTGAAAAACAGGTTGAACGCCCGCTATCACGTGCGGCAATGGAAGTGCTTGCGATCATTGCCTATCATCAGCCTGTCACAAGAGCAGAAATTGAAGAAATACGCGGTATCAGCCTGTCAAAAGGTACAATGGATATCCTGCTGGAAGTGGGTTGGATTAAGCCGCGTGGGCGCAGGCGCACTCCAGGGCGTCCGCTAACATGGGGCACATCACCAACATTTCTAGATCATTTTGGCTTGGAAAGCCTAGATGCATTGCCTGGCATGGAAGAGCTAAAATCAGCGGGGCTATTGCGCAAAGGGATGGTGCTTGGCGGTATTGGCGAAGGGGCTGATGCGGCTGATGATGATGAAGAATTAACAGATTCAGCTGAAGATTTGCTAGAGTCAGCCTTTGATGAAACAGAATTTTCAGAAGATTAACCATGGCTAAATTATCGTTTCAATCCATCTCTCACCAATATGGCAAATTACCATCTGTCCATGATGTGTCATTTACCATTGGGCAGGGTGAGGTGGTGTCATTATTGGGACCAAGTGGCTGTGGGAAATCAACATTGCTTCGTCTGGCAGCTGGCCTTGAGGTACCACAATCAGGTGAAATCCATCTCAATGATGAGCTTGTATCTGACCCTCGATTTGCGTTGCCAGCTGAAAAAAGAGATATTGGTCTGGTATTTCAGAATTATGCCTTATTCCCCCATTTAACTGTTCTGGAAAATGTGGAATTTGGTGTTTCAGGACAAAAACAGCAGGTAGCTGAGCGTGCTTTGGCAGTTCTGGCAGAATTTGATGTTATACATTTGGCTGAAAAATACCCGCATGAATTATCAGGGGGGCAGCAACAGCGTGTGGCCTTGGCAAGAGCTGTTGCACCTTCGCCAAAGCTTGTATTGCTAGATGAGCCATTTTCAGGTCTTGATACCAGATTGCGTGAAACCATCCGTGATAAGATGCTTCATGTCTTGCGCGATCAAAATATTGCCGCATTGATGGTGACCCATGATGCTGAAGAAGCAATGTTTATGTCTGATAAGATTGTCGTATTAAATAAAGGTGTGATTGCGCAAACAGGCAGGCCATTAGATGTGTATTGCAGCCCGAAAACACCTTTTGTGGCCTCGTTTTTTGGTGAAGCGAACCAGTTTTCAGGCATCGTAAAAAAAGGCGTTGTGCGCACCATCATAGGGGATGTGGCAGCACCACAATTTGCTGATGGTCAGGCGGTTGAGATAGTAGTGCGTAATGAAAGCCTGACAGTTTATAATGAGCCGCAACAAGGTGCAAACCAGACAGCCTTTACCTTGCTAGAGATGCATCTGCTGGGATCATCCACTATTGTTCATATTGCCGAAGCAGGCAAAGAGCATGAAAGCTATCATTTGCACGCCAAAATCCCAGGGCTTAATTATTTTGAAATTGGTGCAACAGTCTATTTATCAACGAAGCCAGAAGATGTTTTTATTTTTCCGAGCAATCCTTAAGCTTCTGTTAAAAATTTAACTTTAGGCTTGTCATAAAAAGGTTCTTGTTGCCCGTTATAATATCGCGGTTTATAGTACAAACGCTGTTATAAAATAACCTTTACATAAGATGAGGGACAAGATGGGCTTTACAAGTATTTGGCATTGGATAATCGTTCTTGCGGTTGTTTTGATTTTATTCGCACGTCCAGGTAAAATTTCCGGTATTATGGGCGATTTTGGCAAGGGCCTTAGAAACTTTAAAGATGGCGTAAAAGGTGATGAAGAAGGCGAAGCAGAGGCTGAAGCTGAAGCAGAGGTCATCGCACCTGCACCAAAGCCAAAGAAAAAAGCCGCAGCTAAAAAAGCAGCGTCAAAAAAGAAAGCCGCTAAAAAAACAGCTGCCAAAAAGGCTGCTAAAAAAGCGTCTGGCAAGAAAAAGGCAGCAAAAAAATCATAGTGATGCCATAGAGATAGGGCATTTTCTTTGTAAAGTGCCATCTATCTTACATGGTTGTGTCTATGATTACTTTTGCGTGAAACTAGCAAATGTTTGACTTTGGCTGGCAAGAATTCTTGATGGTGGCAGTGGTGCTTGTCCTTGTGGTGGGCCCAAAAGATATGCCGCGCATCCTACGTTCTATGACACAGATGATGCGCAAAGTGCGCTCGATGGCAAATGAGTTCACCTCTAGCCTAGAAGATGTAGCGCGCGATGAAGAAATGCGTGATATTAAAGCCATGTTGCAAGATGCCAAAGAAGGCAATTTTGATGAAATGGCCAATATTATTGGTGGTGACATTCAAGAGGTTGGTGAAAGCATCAAAAAAGCAGCTGATGGGGATGGTGTGAGCGAGGAATTATCCGCTATGCAGCAAAGCACATCATCTGCTAAAAGCACTGCACCGAAGTCAGCTGCCAAAAAAGCTGCCAAAAAGGCACCAAAGACAGCCGCTAAGAAGGCAGCCAAAAAAGCTGCCAAAAAAGCAAGTAAAAAGGCATAATCATCATGAATGACGTCACGCCTGATAATATAGCTGAAGGTGAAGAAACACAGGATGAAACGCTTGGCACGATGAGCATCATTGCCCATCTTACCGAATTGCGTAATCGCATCGGTATTGTGTTCCTTGGGTTTATCATTGTTTTTATTGCCTGTTTTATTCGCCCATTTGGCAGTGATAGCGCCAATATCGCTGATATTGTCTATCGGTTTTTGCAAGCACCTCTAGCTGATATTTTGCTTGAGCGTGGCGGTCGGATGATTTTTACAGGCCTTCATGAAGGCTTTTTCACACAAGTAAAAGTGGCGTTTTTTACATCTCTTTGTATTACATTTCCATTATTGCTGACACAGCTTTGGAAGTTCGTTGCCCCAGCGTTATATAAAAATGAAAAAGGAGCATTTGCGCCCTTTTTGATAGCAACACCTATTTTATTTATCCTAGGTGCTGCCATGGTGTATTATTTGGTGATCCCGCTAGCCTGGCAGTTCTTCGTGAGCTTTGAGAATATTGGTGGTGCAGGGGCATTGCCGATTGAAGTTGAGCCTCGTATCAGCGAATATTTATCTTTGGTTATGCGCCTGATGTTTGCCTTTGGCATTTCATTTGAATTGCCAGTGATTTTGTTGCTTTTGGTGCGGGCTGGTCTTGCTACACCTGAAGGGCTGGCATCAAAGCGTAAATATGCCATTTTAATCGCTTTTGTGGCTGCTGCTATTTTAACGCCACCTGATGTGATTTCTCAGGTTTTGCTCGCTGTGCCAGTGATTTTATTATATGAGCTATCTATCATTGCAGCGCGCTTCATCAGGCGCCGAGCCGATGAAGAAGAGAGCTGGTAGTAATAAAAAACAAGCAAAATCAGCCTTTAATAGTATTTTTTTAAGACGATTCCAGGATATATCACATGCATGATATTCGCTTTATCAGAGAGTTTCCAGACCAATTTGATGCTGCATTAGCACGCCGCTCTCTTGCACCATTATCTGCCGAAATTTTGGCTATTGATAGCAAAAGACGTGCGCTGCAAACTGAATTGCAAACCATGCAATCACGCCGTAATGAGGCATCAAAGCAAATTGGTGCTGCCAAAGCCAAGGGCGAAGATGCACAGGCTCTGATTGATGAAGTTGCTGCCCTAAAAGCTGATGCGCCAGTGAAAGAAGCTGAAGAGGTGGCTCTGGCAGAGGCACTTAATACGCATCTAATCAGCTTGCCTAATTTGCTTGATAGTTCTGTACCACTTGGTGATGATGAAGATGATAATGCCCTTATCCGCGAAGTGGGGGTGAAGCCATCTTTTTCCTTCACACCACTTGATCATGTGACGATTGGTGAAAATCTAGGGCAGATGGATTTCGCCAAGGCGGCCAAATTATCTGGTGCTCGTTTTGTTGTCTTGCAAGGGCAAATGGCACGTCTTGAGCGCGCTTTGGCTAGCTTTATGCTTGATAATCACACAAATGAATTTGGCTATTCTGAAGTGTTGCCGCCAGCCATTGTCAATAGCGCAACCATGACAGGTACTGGCCAGTTACCAAAATTTGCTGATGATCTGTATCGTGTTGAAGATGATAAATGGCTTATCCCAACAGCAGAGGTGCCGCTAACAAATCTAGTGGCTGGCGAGATTGTGGATGCTGACAGCCTGCCAATGCGCATGACGGCCTATACACCTTGTTTTCGGGCTGAGGCAGGCTCTGCTGGTCGTGATACCAGAGGCATGATACGCCAGCACCAATTCTCTAAGGTAGAGATGGTGTCTATCACCACCCCAGAAGAGTCTGATGCTGAATTAGAGCGCATGACAAAGGTTGCAGAAACAATTTTGCAAAAGCTAGGTCTCGCTTATCGTGTTATGAAATTATGTTCTGGTGATACTGGTTTTTCAGCCCAGCAAACCTATGATATTGAGGTGTGGTTGCCTGGTCAGGATGATGGTAAGGGCATGTATCGTGAAATATCATCTTGTTCAAATTGTGGTCCATTCCAAGCACGCCGTATGAAAGCACGGATGCGTCGCCATGCTGGCGGTGATACAGAGTTTCTGCATACGTTAAATGGGTCTGGTTTGGCGATTGGACGGACCATGATTGCCGTTTTGGAAAATGGCCAGCAAAAAGATGGCAGCGTCCTATTGCCAGAGGTTTTGGTGCCTTATATGGGAACAGATAGATTGACACCAGCCTAAAGACCTGAATAAGCGCGTTGTTTTAGGAGAGCAATCTTATGCGTATTTTAATCAGCAATGATGATGGGATCGATGCTTATGGCCTGTCACTTTTGGCTGATTTAGCGCGCCCTTATACCAATGATATTACCATTATCGCACCGATGGATAACCGCTCTGGTGCTGGCAGGTCTCTTAGTCTGAAATCTGATATTCACCTAGCTGATTTGGGGCAGGGACGTTATGCCTGTTCAGGGACACCAGCTGATTGTGTTTTGTTGGGTCTGAATGTGATTATGAAGGATAATCCGCCTGATTTGGTGTTATCTGGCATTAATCATGGTATGAATGTTGCTGATGATGTGGGCTATTCTGGCACGATTGGTGCGGCATTTGAGGCTGCTATCATGAATATTCCAGCCATTGCCTTTAGCCAGCAAAATGGAGATGGTGAGGTGGATTTTGCGCCATCAAGAGAAGCTGGTGCCAAAGTCATGCATTATGTAATGCAGAATTTACCTGGCAAACGCACTGTGTTAAATGTCAATTTTCCCGCATTATCAGCAGGGCGGGTGCGCGGAATTATGCCAACAGTGACTGATATTCATAAAGCTGGTGATGTGGTTTATCATTCTGAAGTGCCAAATCATTATCGGATTGGCCCGTTGAAAATGGACGAAGATAGACGCGCCGGCACAGATCGCTATGCACTTGATGAAGGCTATGTCTCTGTAACACCTTTGATGATGAATCAAAGCGATAGTGAACAGCTTTCCTCTTATTCTGTTTTTGATTTTGATGCGTCCTAAGATGGCTGATACTGGTTTATCAGAGGGTGATTATCAATCTGCTAAAGCACGCCTTATCATGCAGTTGCGCGCCAAAGCGATATTAGACCAACGAATTTTATCAGCGATTGAACGCATTCCAAGAGAGCATTTTTTGCCAAGCGCCCTGCGTCATCATGCTTATGAAAATGCCTCTTTGCCAATCGCTTATGGCCAGACAATTAGCCAGCCTTATGTGATCGCCAAAGCATTAATGGCACTGGCTATTGAGCCAGCCCACCGTGTCTTGGAAATAGGCACAGGGACAGGATATCAAGCAGCGATTTTGTCTTTGCTGGCACGGCGGGTCAATTCAATCGAACGTATCAGGCCTCTATTTATTGATGCAGAGATGCGGTTAAAACAACTGCGGATAACAAATGTCTCTTTGCGTCATGGTGATGGACACAAAGGTTGGCCAGAAGCCGCACCCTATGATCGGATTATCACAGCCTGCCAAAGTGAAGAAGCACCTGATTTTTTACTGCAACAACTCAAAGAGGGCGGCATATTTGTCGGGCCGCTTGGTGAAGCAGGAAAAGAAAAGCTGGTTGTTATAAAAAAACTTGCCTCTGGATTTCAGCAAGATACCATAATGGATGTGCGTTTTGTCCCGATGCTTGAAGGAACTGGATTATGATTGCTGCAAAGACGAATTATCTGCGCATCACAATGACACAAGCGGCTGTTTTAGTGGCTGGCACAATGATGCTATCAGCTTGTCAGGCACCGCAGCTGCCAAAATTATCGCTAACACGCGATGTGCCAGCACCTGTTGAAATAGGGGCAAACCGCGTTCAAAGAGAATCAATTCCGGTCAATCGCCAGATTACCGTGCGCTCTGGTGACACGATTTATACATTAGCAACCAGATATCAGGTCACACCGCAATCACTTATTCAAGATAATAATCTTGTTTCACCTTTCACGCTAAATGCTGGCCAGATATTAGCCATTACACCGCGGCGTGAACATATTGTTGGGCCAACAGATAGCTTGTTTATTATCTCTCAACGCTATGCTGTCAGCCAATTCCATATTGCTGAGCTAAATGATTTAACCGCACCTTATGAGCTCGTCGTGGGGCAGGCATTGCTTGTGCCAGATACGCATGATTTTTCAGTCTTAGATGGCTCAGAAGGGGTGAAAACAACGCTTGTCAGACCAGCCCCAGCGCCAACCACATCTGTGGCAGTGGCGCAAAGCAACCAGATAGCAGCGCCTGCTAAGTCGCAAGCGCCACGCAAAAACTTCGTCGCACCATCTTTTGATGCGCAAGATGGCTTTTCGTGGCCAATTAAAGGCGAAATCATTTCTGATTTCGGGCCAGCTGGTAAAGGGGTGCATAATGATGGTGTGAATATCAAAGCACCATTTGGCACAGATGTCGCAACCTCAGCCCCTGGCACAGTGGCCTATATTGGTGAAAATTTGAAAAGTTTCGGCACACTTGTGTTGGTGAAGCATGATGGCGGCTATATCACTGCCTATGCGCATCTCGATAATATCGCTGTTGCTGAAGGTGATGTTCTGCCAGCTGGTGCAGTTGTCGGACAGGTGGGGCAAACAGGCAGGGTATCTAGCCCGCAGCTTCATTTTGAGGTGCGATTATCACGCCAACCTGTTAATCCCCACGATATAATATCATCCTAAAATAATTGTGAATTCAGTATCTTAGAATGAAAGATTGATATCTTTCTCAGATGCTAGATGAATGATATATTGAAAAGCGGTTCTGCCAGAGCGATGGCCTCTTTCCTTTGACCATTGCAAGGCATCTGCGCGTATCTCATCAAGCTGAACTGGTATTTTGAAATAGAGAATATAGGCGTCAATAATCGAAAGATAGGCGTCTTGGTCGATGCTATGAAACCCAATCCACAGACCAAATCTGTCAGATAAGGAGATTTTTTCTTCGATAGCTTCAGATGGGTTAATAGCAGTTGATCGTTCATTATCTATCATCTGGCGTGACATAAGGTGGCGGCGATTAGATGAGGCGTAAAATACAATATTAGATGGTCTGCCTGTGAGCCCGCCTTCTAAGGCTGCTTTCAGTGCTTTATAGCTTGATTCTGCTGCCTCAAATGCCAAATCATCACAAAATAGGATGTAACGACCATCTTGTTTGCCAAGATAACTCATCACTTCTGGCAAATCGCCGATATCTTCTCTGGCAATCTCGACAATGGCGATATCATAACCATCTTCGATCAAGGCGCCATGAACTGATTTTATTAGTGATGATTTGCCAGTACCTCTAGCGCCCCATAGCAGTGCATTATTAGCCAATTTGCCTTGTGCAAAAGCACGGCTATTTTCTAGTAATTTCTCAATTTGTGGAGAAATGCCGCGCAAAACAGATAAAGGGAGGCGTGCAATCTTATCTATTGGTCGGCATTGTTTGGTATCAGCGTCCCATACATAGCCTTCAGCCTTTGGCAAGGTGCTCTCATCAACAGGCAAGGGTGCCAATCTTTCAAGTGCATCTGCGATTCTGTTTAAAACAGGTTGTAAATCTTTGTCATTCATGACTGGCTTTTTCCTTTTGAATCATACCTTTTTATCATCTTGCCAGCGTCATCATAGGCAAAGTTACCTCAAAGGAGCAAATAGAACTGAAATCTTGTGGAATATCGGTCTGTTTTGCGTTGAAAGCAACGGCAAGGAAGGCTAATGTGGTGGCCAAGTATCCTTATGTAACCAAACAAACAACATAAAAGTTTTATCTTTTTGTGATTTGGAGAATTATCTGATGTTTATCAGCCCAGCTTACGCACAGGCCGCAGGCGGCGCGTCACTTACAGCCCAGCTTCTGCCTTTCGTTTTGATTTTTGGTATTTTCTACCTATTCCTTATTCGCCCGCAGCAAAAGCGCGCCAAAGCCCATCGTGAATTGGTCAATAATGTAAAGCGCGGTGATAAAATCGTTACCTCTGGCGGCTTGCGCGGTACCATTGCCAAAGCAGTGGCTGACCAGGATTATGTTGAGGTTGAGATTGCCAAAGACGTGAAAGTGGAATTGGTGCGCAGCATGATTGCAACAGTGGAACCAAAAGATAAGTAAATCGTACCTTTGACAGCAATGATGGGTGACACAATCATCCATCAATGCTGAGTGAATGATTTAGACGGGGATTTTCAATTATGCTGCAATTTGAAGGCTGGAAAAAAAGTCTTGTGATGCTGGTGTGCCTTCTTGGACTTGCTTATGCCATTCCCAATGTGATTGGTGAGCGGTCATTTGGCAATTTCCTGCCAGGGAAAAGCATTAATCTAGGTCTTGATTTGCAAGGTGGCTCTCACCTATTGCTTCAAGTTGACAGTGAGGCGGTTCAAACAGAACGTCTGGAAAGCATTGGTGAAAATCTGCGTCTATCATTGCGTGAAGCACGTATTCGCTTCAAAGATTTGAATGTTGCAGATCAAAGATTATCTTTTGCCTTGCGCAATGTGGATGATGCTGAACGAGGCGATATCATTGTTCGTGATGCGCTTTCGCCAGATTATCAGGTGCTAACAGATGGTGCGCAAACCACCATCAGCTTTACCGAAGAAGGCATTGCTAATCTTCAGACAAGCACAGTTGAGCAATCGATTGAAATTATCCGCCGCAGATTAGATCCAGATGGCACAAAAGAACCTGTGATACAGCGTCAAGGTGCCAGCCGTATTTTGGTACAGCTTCCTGGTGTTGAAAACCCTGAAGAGGTGAAACGTCTGCTTGGCAGGACAGCTAAATTAACCTTCCAGCTTGTTGATTTGCGCACAACAGCCGAAGAGGCACGTCGTTCAGGGCGTGTGCCACCTGGTTCTGTTTTGATGCAATCAGCCAGTGATGATGATCAGTATTTTCTGATTGAAAAACGCGTTATGGTAAGCGGTGAAACACTTGAAACTGCCACAGCTGGTTTTGATCAAAATAGCCAACCTGCTGTGAATTTTGGTCTAAACGCGCTTGGCGCACGCAAATTTGGTAAAGTAACTGGCGAAAATATCGGGCGTCCATTTGCGATTGTCCTGGATGGCAAGGTTGTATCTGCACCAACCATTCAGTCACAGATTTTTGGCCAAGGTCAGATAACAGGTAATTTTTCAGTTGCTGAAACAAATGAACTAGCTTTGATTTTGCGTGCTGGTGCTCTGCCAGCGCCATTGGTTGTTTTGGAAGAGCGCTCAATTGGCCCTGGTCTTGGTGCGGATTCGATTGCAGCAGGTCAGATAGCCTCTGTGGTAGGCCTTATCCTTGTGGTGGTTTATATGATCGCCAGCTATGGCTTGTTTGGCGTGTTTGGCGTTACAGCACTTGGCATAAATATCATCCTAATCTTAGGCGCGTTATCAGCCATTCAGGCAACATTAACTTTGCCAGGTATTGCTGGGATTGTGCTGACAATGGGGATGGCGGTTGATGCGAATGTGCTTGTTTTTGAGCGCATCAGAGAAGAGATACGCCGTGGCAGGTCCGCATCTGCTGCGATTGAGGCAGGCTATAGCCGCGCTATTTCCACCATTATCGATTCGAACCTGACAACCTTATTTGCGGCTCTATTCCTTTATATTTTCGGCTCAGGCCCTATCAGAGGATTTTCAGTGACATTATCGCTTGGGATTATCACATCCATGTTCACAGCGATTATGGTGACACGCCTGCTTATTATTGTGTGGCTAAATCGTAGCCGTGCCAAAACCATTTTGCTTTAGGGATGAGATAAATTATGGCTTTTCGATTTAAAATTGTTCCTGAAACAACCGCCTTTGATTTTCAGGCTAAGAATAAAATTGCAGCTATTTTTTCAGCATTTCTGCTGGTTGGCGCAATTGGTGTTTTCCTTGCTCAGGGGCTGAATCTTGGCATTGATTTTCGTGGCGGTATCTTGCTTGAGGCGCGCACCACAGAACAACAAGCTGATATTCCGGCATTGCGCCGCGATTTAGGCCAATTACAGCTTGGCGAGGTATCTATTCAAAGCTTTGGTGGCCCGCAAGATGTGCTGATACGTGTACAACGCCAAGAAGGTGATGAAAAAGCACAGATTGCGGCATTAGAGAAGATTACCGCATCTCTTGGTGATAATTATGATGTACGCCGTACTGAATTTGTTGGTCCAACTGTTGGAGCCGAATTACAGGAAAAAGGTATTTTGGCTGTGATTTGTGCCTTGCTGGCCATCATGGTTTATATCTGGTTCCGTTTTGAATGGCAGTTCGCTGTTGCGGCTATTTTGGCGTTAACACATGATATCTTGTCAACGATTGGCTTATTTGCTGTTACGTCTTTTGAGTTTAATTTGGCAACAGTGGCAGCGATTTTGACCATTGCTGGTTATTCGATCAATGATACGGTTGTTGTATTTGACAGGGTGCGTGAGAATTTACGCCGCTATAAATCCTATGAGCAGCGCGAGATTTTAAATCTGTCATTGAATGAGACCTTATCACGCACAGTGATGACCTCTGTGACAACTGCCCTAGCGCTGATTGCTATTATTATCTTTGGTGGCGCTGTATTGCGTGATTTTGCAATCGCTCTTTTATGGGGTGTCGCTATTGGTACTTACTCCTCAATCTTTATCGCTGTTGGTTTCTTATCACGCTTTGATTTGAAGGCAGCAGCCGAAGAAGCAGATGAGGAAACAGGCGAGGGTGCTCAGAATGGCTGATAAATCATCTCTGCCAAAAGGGGCGTCATCTATCGTAGATGTGCGTGATTTTTCAGGAGATGGCAAGCTGACCCTTATCCATGGTTATGGTGGTGGCGGCTTTCGCATTGCACAAGAACGCTATGCAGGCTCACAGCTATTATTGCCGCGTAGCCGTTTTGATTGGCAAGCACCAGCATGGGACAAGATTACCATCGATGATTTAGCGCCAATCTTGCAAGAGCCTGTGCCACCATTGCTGATCCTGGGGCTTGGTGAAGCACCGCAAGGATTAGTGCCTGAATTGCAAGTGGCACTTCATGAAAAGGGTGTTGCGCTTGAAATTATGTCAACACCTGCTGCATGCCGGACATGGAATGTGCTGTTGTCAGAAGGACGTTTTGCAGCGCTCGCTATGATGGCTATTGACTAATGTCAGCTGCCTATCACGATTTGCGTAAACGTGCCAGAGCTTTGGCTCTTGCCACAATTTTTGACAAATCTCATCAGCGTGATCTGTGCTGCGATATTCTACATTTAGGGCTAGAGCTTGAGAAAATTGTTGAAATGGCATCAGAGCCGATGTTGGCGATGATACGCATTCAATGGTGGTATGATTGTTTTGAAGGGGCAGTTATCCCATCAGATGCACCTGATCTGGCAAAACGTCTCTATCATTATGATGACATCAAACCCTATTTATTGACTGCTTTGCAGAATACCCAAGAAAGCTTGCAAACAGATATGGCTGAAGCTGATTGGCCTGGATTGTTTCAGGCAATCGCTATTGGTAATGGCTGGCAGATAGACACAGTCATAATGCGCCAGCTTGGCCAGAATCTTGGCTCATTTTATCGTGATGATAATCAGCATAGCTATCAGCCTTTATCTGATAAACAACTACGGCAAGCCTGCGAACAGCCTGTTGGCTTTATCAGGCTGGTCAACCTGTTGTGTCAACGCCAGAAGTCAGCTTCTTTAAATGAAGATTATTTATTGATAATCAGATATTTATGGCGCCTTCTTCACTAGGCGGCATCATCGGTTTTTAACCAGATTTTTGTATCCTCTAATGCTCTAGCAGCATAGGCATTTTTGCGGTCTCTACCCCGTAATTTCTTATTACCTTCCAAAGGAACAAATAGTCCGAAATTCACATTCATTGGCTGAAAGCTATCTGCCATTGCGCCGCCAGTAATATGGCTGAGTAGGGCACCATGTGCTGTTGTAACAGGCGGTGCAATCCAGTCTTCTCCTTTGATTTCTGCTGCTAGCATTCTGCCTGCTAGGCCACCTGTTGCCGCTGATTCCACATAGCCTTCAACACCTGTTATCTGGCCAGCAAAGCGCAGATGAGGCAGTGATTTTAGGCGTAATTGGTCATCAAGCAGGCGTGGTGAATTGATAAATGTATTGCGATGAAGGCCGCCAAGACGGGCAAATTCTGCCTTTTCCAATCCTGGGATGGTTCTAAAAATTTCAACTTGCGCGCCATATTTCAGCTTTGTTTGAAAGCCAACCATATTAAATAAGGTGCCTAATTGGTTATCTTGTCGTAATTGCACAACCGCATAAGGGCGCGAGCCATCATTGGCATTGGTTAACCCAACCGGCTTCATTGGTCCAAAACGCAGCGTCTGCGGGCCTCTTTCTGCCATGACCTCAATCGGCATGCAGCCATCAAAATAGGGTGTATTTTCCTCAAATTCCTTAAAAGACATTTTTTCACCTTCACAAAGTGCTGTGATGAATGTCTCATATTGGGTTTGTGTCATCGGACAGTTGATATAATCCTTGCCAGTTCCCTTATCATAGCGTGACTGAAACCATGCAACATCCAGATTAATCGAATCAAAATGGATAATTGGTGCGATAGCATCAAAAAAGGCAAGGTCATCTTCTTGTGTTTCTGCCTGAATAGCATGTGCGAGCGCATCAGATGTCAAAGGACCTGTTGCCAGAATAGCAGGGCCATCTTCAGCTTTTGGCAGGCTTTCAATTTCTCCACGTTCAATCGTGATAAGAGGGTGGTCTGTCAGAGCCTGTTCAACGCCAGCTGAAAAATGATCTCTATCAACAGCCAGAGCACCGCCAGCTGGTACAGCATGACGGTCGGCTTGTGTCATAATAACAGAGCCCATCATGCGCATTTCTTCATGTAAAACACCAACGGCATTGGCTGTCTTATCATCAGAGCGAAAAGAATTAGAACAGACAAGTTCTGCAAGGCCTTGTGTCTGATGCACATCTGTTTTGCGAACAGGACGCATTTCATGCAAAATCACAGGCACGCCAGCTTGTGCCAGTTGCCATGCAGCCTCGCTGCCAGCCAGCCCGCCACCAATGATATGCGCTCTTTTTTCTGTCATAAATGTCATCCTAAATGATATGAATAGCGGTGTTTTAAGCCGATTTTGCCAGTTTTGCCTTTGCAAGCATAGCTTTCAAATAACGGCCTGTGTGCGAGGCGTCAACCTGTGCGATATCTTCTGGTGTGCCTTGTGCAACAAGCTGGCCACCGCCATCACCACCTTCAGGTCCCATATCAATCACATGATCAGCTGTTTTAATCACATCCAGATTATGTTCAATCACAATCACCGTATTGCCATTATCAACCAGCTCATGAAGGACTTCTAATAATTTGGCAATATCTTCAAAATGCAGGCCAGTTGTTGGCTCATCCAAAATATAGATGGTTTTACCAGTAGCACGCCGTGATAATTCTTTTGATAATTTCACACGTTGTGCCTCACCACCAGACAAGGTAGTGGCTTGTTGACCAATCCTGACATAGCCAAGCCCGACGCGCTGCATGGTCTCTAGCTTATCTCTGATAGAGGGAACAGCCGAGAAATATGACACACCTTCTTCAACGGTCATATCAAGCACATCTGCGATTGATTTGCCGCGCCATTTAATGTCCAAAGTCTCCCGATTATAACGCTGCCCTTTGCAGCTATCACAGGTTACATAGACATCTGGCAGGAAATGCATCTCAATCTTAATAACACCATCACCCTGACAGGCTTCACAACGTCCGCCTTTCACATTGAAAGAAAAACGACCTGGTGCATAGCCACGTGCTTTCGCTTCTGGCAGGCCAGCAAACCATTCTCGGATAGGGGTAAAAGCACCTGTATAGGTGGCTGGATTAGAGCGTGGTGTGCGGCCAATAGGTGACTGGTCAATATCAACCACCTTATCAAGCAGATGCACACCTTCGATGATCTTATGAGGGGCAGGGATTTCACGTGCCCGATGCAAGCTGCGTGCTAGTGATTTCCACAATGTTTCTAATACTAACGTTGACTTGCCCCCACCAGAGACGCCTGTCACACATGTTAAAATGCCAAGCGGAAAATCAACGCTCACATTATCAAGATTATTGCCATAGGCACCTTTGACCGTAATTTTACGACCTTTTTTGGCACTTCGTCTGGTAGCTGGTATCGCAATTTCCTTTGCGCCTGACAGATATTGCCCTGTCAGAGAGGCTGGCTCATTCATAATTTCATCAGCTGTCCCTTTGGCGACAACCATACCGCCATGAACACCAGCACCTGGCCCCATATCAATCACATAATCAGCGGTGCGGATAGCATCCTCATCATGTTCAACAACAAGCACTGTATTGCCAAGGTCGCGCAATCTCGTCAGCGTTGCGAGTAGCCTGTCATTATCGCGCTGATGCAAGCCAATAGATGGCTCGTCAAGCACATATAACACGCCTGTCAGGCCAGACCCGATTTGTGAGGCAAGCCTGATGCGTTGTGATTCCCCGCCTGATAGGGTGCCTGAATTACGTGATAAATTGAGGTAATTCAAACCGACATTCGCCAGAAACCCAAGGCGTTCATTGATTTCTTTTAAAATACGCGCTGCAATTTCCGCACGTTGTGGGCTGAGCTGTTCTTGTAATGCTGTAAACCAAGCAAGCGCATCTGCAATAGAAAGGCTGGCAATCTCAGATATATCTTTTGTTTCAATTTTGACCGCTAGAGATTCAGGCTTTAACCTTTTGCCATGACACACATCACAAGGATGATTGGCACGGAATTTGTCTAATTCTTCACGCACCCAACTAGAATCTGTTTCACGATAACGTCTGGTAAGATTTGGGATGATGCCTTCAAATGCTTTTTTCGTGCGATAAGAGCGCAAACCATCATCATATTGCATTGTCACAGCTTCAGTACCACTGCCAAATAGCAAGACAGATTGGATTGTGGCATCTAATTCGGCAAATGCGATATCAAGCGAGAACTGATAATGACGCGCCAGTGATTCTAGCGTCTGCATATAATATTTCGATGATGTGTTCGCCCATGGCGCGAGCGCCCCTGAACGCAATGAAAGGCTATTGTCAGGCACGACCAATTCGCGATCAAAATGGCTTGCTGTGCCAAGCCCATCACAAGAAGGGCACGCACCAAATGGATTGTTAAAGGAAAACAGCCGTGGTTCAACCTCATCAATGGTAAAACCAGAGACAGGACAGGCAAAGCGTGCTGAAAAAACGGTGCGCTCTTCTGATTTCGCATCATCTGCATAAACAAGCCCATCTGCCAATTTCAGAGCTGTTTCCAAAGAATCAGCTAGCCTTGTGGCAAGCTCGTCAGAATCATGGCGAATAATGATACGGTCGACGACAATTTCAATGTCATGTTTTTTCTTTTTATCAAGGGTAGGTGTATCATCCAAATCATAAAAGGCGCCGTCAATTCGCACACGGCTAAAGCCTTTTTGCATGAATTCTGCCAGCTCTTTGCGATATTCACCCTTTCGCCCACGCACCACAGGGGCCAGCAAATAGAGCCTTTTGCCATCTTCCATGCCAAGTAAGATATCAGTCATCTGGCTGACAGTTTGTGACTGGATAGGCAGGCCTGTAGCTGGTGAATAGGGGATGCCAACCCGTGCCCATAACAGGCGCATATAATCATAGATTTCAGTGACAGTGCCAACGGTGGAACGTGGATTCTTCGAGGTTGTTTTCTGCTCAATCGAAATGGCAGGAGACAAGCCTTCAATCAGCTCAACATCCGGCTTTTGCATCATTTCCAGAAACTGTCTGGCATAGGCTGAGAGTGATTCGACATAACGTCTTTGGCCTTCAGCATAAATCGTATCAAAGGCAAGGCTTGATTTTCCGCTGCCTGACAGGCCAGTTAACACAACCAGCTTGTCACGCGGCAGGTCAACGCTGACATTCTGCAAATTATGCTCTTTTGCGCCACGTACTGAAATCTGGCGATTAACACTCATACTCTTATCCTGAAACTTGTTTATCATTGGCCAATTTGACAGACGAAATGTTACGCCTTTTCCTGTTTAACAGCAATATAGTCTTATCTGTTGTGATTGACATTGCTAAGGCTGAATTGAATCAAAAAATCGTGCTAGATATTTGATGCTAAATGCGGTTAGGATAGCAGGAAAGGGCAGCCTTTTTCAAATGGCGCCCATTCTTCAAAACCCATAGGGGAATTTTATGGCAGGAAGCGTTAATAAAGTTATCTTGGTCGGCAATCTAGGACGTGATCCAGAGGTGCGCTCAACACAAGATGGCAGCAAAATCGTCAATCTTTCAATCGCAACATCGGAACGCTGGAAAGACAGAAATACAGGCGAGCAGAGAGAAAAAACAGAATGGCACAGAGTGGTCATTTTCAACGAAAATCTAGGTCGTGTCGCTGAACAATATCTGCGCAAAGGTTCAAATGTCTATATTGAGGGTCAATTACAGACACGTAAATGGACTGATCAGCAAGGCGTAGAAAAATATACCACAGAGGTTGTTCTGCAACGTTATCGTGGTGAAATGACCTTGCTTGGCGGGCGCTCTGATAATGCTGGGGCACCGATTGGCATGGATGATGGCTATGGCCAGTCACCAGCTGCTGGTGGGGCGGAAAAACTTCCCGAACCGCCAATGGCATCATCAAATGATCTCGATGATGATATTCCATTCTAATATTGCAAAAATAGTCAATAATAACAATGCGATAAAAGCCATTCTTAGAATGGCTTTTTTTGTGCCTTTTTGCCCTTTATCATTAGGGGTTCTGTGCCAAATATGCTATGTTAGGGGTGAGGTTTAACATGGCATTTATTGCCTGGTGGGAGTGATGATGTGAGCGAACAAGACCGCCCTGATAGCACAGTGATTTCTATCGCTGAGGAAATGAAAAGTTCCTATCTTGACTATGCGATGAGTGTGATTGTGTCGCGCGCTCTGCCTGATGTCAGAGATGGCCTGAAACCAGTTCACAGGCGTATTTTATATGCGATGATCGAAGGTGGCTATGATTGGTCAAAGCCGCCACGTAAGTCAGCACGTATTGTTGGTGATGTGATGGGTAATTATCACCCTCATGGTGATAGTTCTATTTATGATTCTATGGTGCGTATGGCGCAAGATTTCTCTATGCGTTTGCCTTTGGTGGATGGTCAGGGGAATTTTGGTTCTGTTGATGGTGATCCTGCTGCTGCGATGCGTTATACAGAATCACGTCTTGCCAAATCAGCTGAATTTTTGCTGCGTGATATTGATAACAAGACTGTTGATTACATCCCCAACTATGATGAAACACAGCTTGAGCCATCTGTTCTGCCAGCTGAATATCCCAATTTGCTGGTTAATGGGGCAGGTGGTATCGCGGTTGGTATGGCAACGAATGTGCCGCCTCACAACCCAACAGAGGTGATTACAGCCTGTCAGGCAGTGATGCGCAATCCTGAGATAACCACTGAAGAGTTGATAGAGATTGTCCCAGGCCCCGATTTCCCAACAGGTGCCTTGATTATGGGGCGTGCTGGTATCCGTGATGCCTATAATACAGGTCGCGGTTCGGTGATGATGCGTGCCAAAGCTGAAATCGTTACTGATAGCCGTGACAGAGAAACCATTATCATTACCGAAATTCCCTATCAGGTAAATAAAGCACAGCTGCTTGAACGTGTGGGCGAGCTGGTTGTTGAAAAAACCATTGAGGGCATCTCTGATATTCGCGATGAATCTGACCGCAAAGGTATGCGCATTGTTATAGAGATTAAGCGTGATGCCTCTGGTGATGTGATTTTGAACCAGCTGTTCCGTCATACCAGACTGCAAACCAGCTTTGCGGTGAATATGCTAGCGATGAATGGCGGTCGCCCGCAACAGATGGGACTGAAAGATGTTCTTGTTGCTTTTTGTGATTTCCGCCGTGAAGTTGTCGTAAGGCGCACAGAGTTTTTGCTCGGTAAAGCACGTGACAGAGCTCATATCTTGGCAGGTTTGCTGGTGGCGTTATCATCGATTGATGAAATCATTGAAATGATTAAAGCCGCACCAGATGCTGAAACAGCGCGCCATAATCTGATGGCGAAAGCATGGCCAGCATCAGAGGTCGAAGATTTCATCTCTTTGATTGATGACCCAGGACATGAGGTCAAAGATGGCGCTTATTTCTTGTCAGAAACACAAGCCAGAGCCATTTTGGAATTGCGCCTGCAACGTCTGACAGGGATGGAGCGCGATAAGCTGGCTGCTGAAACCCAAGAGTTGGCAGAGAAAATACGTGATTATCTTGATATCTTATCTAATCGTGACAGGCTGATAAATGTTGTTCTGTCAGAATTTGATGATGCGAAGATGCGCCTTCATAGCGAAAGACGCACTGAAATATCTGATGCAATTGCTGATCAAGATGATGAAGATTTAATCCAGCAAGAAGATATGGTCGTCACGGTAAGCCATCGCGGCTATATCAAAAGAGTGCCATTATCTGTCTATCGTGCCCAAAGGCGTGGCGGCAAAGGCCGTGCTGGCATGAAAACAAGAGATGAGGATTTTGTCACAAGGCTTTTCGTCACAAATACGCATGTGCCTATCCTATTCTTTACCTCTAAGGGCATGGTGTATCAGCTGAAATGCTATAAATTGCCTGTGGCATCGCCGCAATCACAAGGCAAGGCTATGGTGAATTTGCTGCCAATCGCTTCAGATGAAACCATTCAAACTGTTATGCCGATGCCAGCTGATCAAGATAGTTGGGATCATCTCAATATTATGTTCTCAACAGCTGCTGGTAATATTCGCCGCAATAAATTAAGTGATTTCACCAATATTAAGCGTAATGGTAAAATTGCGATGAAGCTCTCTGAAGGTGACGAGCTGGTTGGTGTTGCGCCATGTGCTGAGGAAAGTGATATCTTGCTTGCGACAAGGCAAGGCAAAGCTATTCGATTTGCGGCTAATAATGTGCGTGTCTTTGTCGGACGCGGCTCAACAGGTGTCAGAGGCATCAGATTGCTTGGTGATGACCGTGTTGTTTCAATGTCAGTGATAGCAGATGCCAGCACAGAATTTGTGCTGTCAGTCACTGAAAATGGCTTTGGCAAGCGAACCGCTGTTGATGATTATCGCCGTTCAGGGCGCGGCGGCCAAGGTGTTGCCAATATCGAAACATCTGAGCGTAATGGTAATGTGGTATCTTCATTCACTGTGATCAATGAAGATCAGCTAATGCTTGTCACAGATGCTGGCAAGATTATCCGTATCCGTGTTGATGGCGGTGAGGGAGACCAAATCAGGGTTGCTGGCCGAAAAACGCAAGGCGTCCGCCTGTTTGAAATTGGTCAGGATGAAACCGTTATGTCTGTCGGTATTATCAAAGATGCTGATGATGAAGGTGATGATGCTGGTGATGATGATGATGCTATGGCAGATGAAACTGTTACAGCTGCTTCAAGCACAGATGCAGACCCGCAATCACATGATGCTGATGCCAGCTCTGATAATGGCACAGATGCTGGCCAAGCTGGTGAGGATATGACGCCACAAGCAGAAGATAATGCTGATGACTAAAAAGATTGCAATTTATCCAGGAACGTTTGACCCTTTGACCTTAGGGCATCTTGATATTTTGCGCCGTGCGGCAAAAGTCTGTGATCAGCTGATTGTCGGTGTTGCTGAAAATACCGGAAAGAACCCGTTATTCAGCACTGAAGAGCGCATTAACATCACAAGACAAGTGGTTGATAATGATGTAAAAAATGGCGATTTGCCAGATAATGTTAGGGTGCTTGGCTTCAGCTCGTTGCTCACAGATTTTGCACGTCAGGAAGATGCGACTATTTTAATCAGAGGCCTTCGTGCTGTCTCAGATTTTGAATATGAATTTCAGATGGCAAGTGCCAATAAGCGTTTGCATCAGGAATTGGAAACCTTATTTCTGATGGCATCTGAACATCAGCATTTTGTGGCATCACGTCTGGTCAAGGAAGTGGCGCATTTTGGCGGCGATATTTCAAGTTTTGTGCCACCATCAGTTGCTATAGCCATTGCGCAAAAATTAGCGAATTAGTGCTTTTTTCAAAAAAACTTAAATAGCGTGTCATAAAGAGCTTGATTAACAGGCAAACTTGCCCTAATTTCCGGCCATTGCTTCAGACGTTTGTTAGTTGCAATTCGTTTGAGGGCGGTTAGCTCAGTTGGTAGAGCAAGTGACTTTTAATCACTGGGTCACAGGTTCGAATCCTGTACCGCTCACCATTTTAAAGCCAGAGACGGGGAAAACCTATCTCTGGCTTTTTTATGATGATAGTGGGGGTATCTGGCAGCTTTTAGCTATCTTCAAGCGGTTTGCAAAAACCAGTGAATGTGCGCAAATCGCCTGAATAAACCACACGATATTTAAATCTGGAATAATCATCTTCTAACGGGTCAATCAGATAGGTTGCACCGCCAGCTTGATATAATAGTGTGCCGCCTTCTTGCGGGGGGTGTAATTCAAAAATCGTATCAGTTGATAATACAGAAGCAACGCCAAATGACTGGCCTGTTTCGTCAAATTGAAACACTGTTGATGGTGTGCAATCATAATCACCTTTTGGAAGCGCAAAGGCCGTGCCAGTGACAGATAGCGATAGCAGCGCAGCATATATGATAGGTTTCATGTAAGATCTCTTTTCATCTTGGCGTAAAAGTGAAGGCTAACAACATAGTACAATCATCGTGGAGATAAAAGGCTACTAGAAAATCATACAATGTTCAATTTTTAAGCCGTCACCTCTATCAACAAATAACGCCTCTAACACAAATTCATCATTGGTTTTGGTGAAAAATAACCGCCAAGTAGCAGCCACAGAATGGCGTCGCCTGAATAATGCAATGAATTCACGTTTTCTGAAATAGCCCACTTCTTTTTGATAATCGGCACATTGCTGGCTAAGATTTTCATCTGTAACAATGACTTTTAGCCTATCTGTGAAGTCTCTGACATGCTTGGCATGATTAATTTCTGTTGAACCAGCTAGCATATTATCAATCATCGGCTCAATTATGGCCTTAATCTCATCATCTGTTTTTTGTGCTAGAGCCATCATGAAAATAAGATGCTTTTTTGTGTTTATAGCTGGTTACTGGCAGGTAAAGCGATATTCTGTGCCAAATTGATTTGAAGCACGTTTATAGGTTTTCTTGCGCGTTAAATCACTAGCAATTTGCCCTTTATCATTACAAATATTATCGGCCAAAATGCGCGCTTCATTAATACCTTTGGTGAAGCTGTAATCAGTGATGTAATAGCTGCCATCATCTCGCTCATTCACCATCAAAGGCGCAAAAATAACAACATATAACCCAGCAGCAAACACAATGGAGGCCGTCGCCACGGTTAGGTTCCGTTCAATCTTACCCATCTCTTAACACTCTATGAAATGACACATCATAACCCTTACAAGCAGTGATGATATCACAAAAAGGGTATTTGAGGAGAGTCATTTAGGCTTTTATCATGATGGCATTTTGCGGCAAGAAGCCGCCAATAGGCGCGGTGTTTAATCTTTATTGAATGAGGGGCGGCAGCTGTCAAAAGGTGCCTTAGCATCATTATGATTGCCAAAGCACCTTTCATTTTTTTCCAATAATCAAGATGGTGTGATAATGAACCCTTCAACCACCATTATTTTGAATGGCATCAATCGCAGCACCTGTCTGTTCGCAATTTGAACCACCAGCGGCAAGACATTCTTCTATAGAATTGAATTTCAATAGATTTTCAAGGCCGCCTTCAATTTCAGACAAGGCATCAAGAGTCTCATTAATTTCACTAGCAAAGCCATCTTCGATAAGGCTAGCTAGCTCTTCTGTCACAGTGGCAAATTGATCATCTGGCAGGGCGTCAAGAGCTGAATTAATCGCGACTAAATTATCAAAATCAATGCCAGATTGCTTAGCTGCCTCAGTGATGGTGGCAATTTCCTCAGCACTGAGAGAGGCTAAACCATCATTTGTGAGCAATTCATCAAGAGGGATATCTGATTCGTCAGCAATCTTCTGAACCGTTTCAATATCTGCCAAGGTTAAATCAGCAATGCCAGTTACAGTTTGAATAACATCATCACCAATGATGGTTTTAATACTGTCATTTGATTTTCCTTTAATATCATTAACTGGCACAAAGGTAATGGTATCGCCCACAACCACAAAAATATTACTACCTGTCACGCCAGCAATATCACCGCTATTTTGGGCATTCTTTATCAGGTTTTCGCGTTGTTCTGGGCTGGCGCCATCATAGATATTGCCATCACCACCAATCACTTGACCTGATTTCAAGGTGAGCGCTGCTGCCTGTGAGACTGCACCCGCTACTAGCATGACAAGAATAAAACTGACCTTGTTTTTCATAATATTTCACTCACAAAATGGTAAATCACATCATGCTCCTACTCTATGGCGGGTATCTGCCTTGTTCATAGTTGCGCTCATGGATAGTCCAGCTGAGTTGATTTTTTGGTGCATGATGATCATCGCAAAGCCTATTGGCCTCGTATGAGGGGATAGTTAAATTTGCCTTAGGGAGTGATATAAGATGCGCCTATTTTCCAAATTATCTGCTTTGATTATCGCAATGATTATGGTGGTCAGCCTTGGCGGCTGTTCTTCTCAGACAATTACTGATGTCGCAGACCGTAAACCAGTGATGGATTTGGAAGCCTTTTTTGAAGGGGATGTTATCGCCTATGGTATTTTTGAAGATTATACAAAATCATTATCACGCCAATTCCGTGTCAATATCAAAGGCATAGTTGATGGCAATCAGTTAACTTTGGAAGAAGATTTTCTCTATGATGATGGCGAGGTGCAACGGCGTGTCTGGGTAATTGAAAATTTAGGCCGTGATGACAACGGTATCACCCATTATGAGGGCAGGGCGGATGATGTTGTTGGAACAGCCAAAGGTCAGCTTGCCGGCAATGCTTTAAATTGGGTGTATCAACTAGCCTTACCTGTCTCTGATAGCGTTTATCATATCCAGTTTGATGATTGGATTTATCAGCAAGATGATTATGTGGCACTCAATCGCGCCCGTCTGACAAAATTTGGGTTTGAGGTGGGGTCTGTGACGCTTGTTTTCTTGCGTGGAAAAGCAGCACAAAGCATTGGGCCGCTTAATTTAAAAAACTGGTAATATAATTCTTCTTCCCAGCTCACTATTATAAAAGCAAGCCCCCCTCCTTTAGCAGAAAAGAGGGGGGCTCTGGCCGTAATGGTGCCACGCTTTTGGGGAGGGAGGAGGAGGGGTTACACCATTACGAATTTGGCTTGTTTATCAAGCGCGATCACTTGACCTGATGGCGTTGTGAAACAAGCATATCCTTCGTCATCTTGCATCGATTTAGCCACGATGTTCACAAGCAGGGAGACGTCAGTACCAATCATATCCATAACTCTCTTTGCGCTTCTAACATTCAAGTCGCTGAAATAAGTTACTTTTACACTCATCATTGTGACATCTCCCTGTCTGTTGCGGTTCATCTTGGTTTCATCAGTCCCGGGTGTTATCCTTTGTGCCCGTCTGATAAGTCTAATTTAGGGGTTAAAATATTAATTTATGATTAACTGAATTTCACAAATACGTGATGCCCAAGAATAGTTTGCATATTGGTGATCATCGGCTAGACTGTGGCGGCGGAATACTTCATCCGGGGGAGATATGTCGCAAAATCCGATAAACCCATTTCTGAAGCAGCCTCATCTGAATCAAACAGCTGATGGAACTGTGCAAGGGCAAAGCCAAGAGGGGCAAGCAACGCCGCCATCTGTGAATGCCCAGCCAGCACAATCGCCGTTTCAGGCACAGCAACCACCTCAGACACCACCTCAGGCACCACCTCAGCAACCTGTGATGACGCAACAGCCAGCGGCAGGTGCGTCTCCTTTTGCACAGCCGCCAGCTCAGCAGGTACCACCTCAGACGCCGCAGCAGCAAATGCCAGCTCAACCAGTAGCAGGGGCATCGCCTTTTATACAGTCGCCAGCTCAGCAGGTGCCACCTCAGACACCACCTCAGGCACCACCTCAGGCGCAAGCTCAGCCACAACAGCCAATGCAGCCAACGCAGCAGCAGCCACAGCAGCCACAGGCACATCAAGCACCACAGCAGATACAGGCCATGAAGCCAGCCTATGGCGCAGTGCAGGCTGGCTCATCATCGCAACCACAACCACCAAGTCCCTTTGACTTTGCGTCTGCCAATGGTGGGAATCAGCAAAATTCTGAACAGGCTGCTTCACAAAATGGTCGACCTCGGTTTGTGAAACTTGCCTTTACTGGCGGAGTTGCTGAATATTATGGCATTACCATTTTTAATTATTTGCTGACCATTATCACGCTTGGCATTTGGGCACCTTGGGCCAAGGTGCGTAAATTGCGCTATTTTTATGGTCATACTGAATTGTTGGATGAAGAATTTGCGTTTCTGGCAACAGGCAAGCAGCTTTTTATTGGACGGATAGTGGCTTTCATTATCCTGATTGGATTAGCCCTATTTGAATTAGTGCCCTATGTTGGGCCAGTTCTTGGTGTTCTTGTTATTATTTTAGGTGTGCCATTTGTTATTAATCGTTCGATTGGATTCACCGCACGTCATATTGCGTGGCGTGATGTGCGATTTAATTGGCATGGCACGTTCGGCGGTGCTTTTGTTGTTTTAATTTTATGGCCATTTGTCAGCCTTATTACATTGGGGTTAGCACAACCATTATCAGCGCGCGCAATGCGGCGTTTTTTCGCTGATAATCATGCCTTTGGTGAAGCAGAATTCAGTGCTGATTTGCCGCTTGGCGCCTTTTATGGGGCTTTGCTAAAGTCTGTGACATTCTTTTTGTTTCTTACTATTTTATTTTCTGCTGGTCTTGGCGTGATTTCCTATGCTGTACTGGCCGAATCTGTGATCGCTGATGCAAGCAGTTATTCAGAAATATTATTGCTTTATGGTTTGCTTGATGAAACACAGCAAGGTGCGTTATTCCTGCCATTATTTGGTGTTATTTTAGCATCTTATATGGCTGGTAGTTATTACATGGCGTTAACACGTCATATTATGGTTGATCTATTACGTTTGGCAGGTGGTATTCGTTTTCGCTCTAGCTTATCTGCCTTTCGCTTTGCGATGATCATTTTTACCAATCTGTTATTGAATATCATCACCTTAGGATTTGCCCAACCTTATACAGCCGTGCGCCGCTATCGTTATTTGGTCACATCTATTGAAGTGCGGCCAATCGCTGATATGCGTGGATTTATCGACCATCAGCAGAAAAGCAGCTCTTCGATTTTTGAAGAAGCATCTGACATTGAAGGATTATCGATTGATATCTAACCAGCCGCGTATCAGCTCGCAAATGGTGCGCCCTCAGCGTATCAGTCAAAGGTAACTGCCATGATAGAAATAAAAGGCCAGTTTATTTTTGCGCGTTCTACAGATGCGTTTGATGCTCTGTTACAGCTAGATGATAATTGGCAAGCTGGTAAGGCTGTGCGCTATCAGGTTGGCACATCAACAAAAACAGTTCTAATCGCATCTATCAGCCCCCCAGAGGGCCGCAAAAGGCGGCTTATTATCTTTGATGATGGCAATAAATTTTACATCCCCCATGACCAGATGCCAGCCATTTTAGACACGCATAAATGGGGCAGGCGGCTTGATAAAGGGGAACGCTCATCTTTGCTGCTGTTAACCGTGATAAGTGTGCTTGTCAGTGTTGGTATAGCATTTATGCTCTATGTGAATTTTCCAAAAATCGCTGACTGGGTTGCTGGACTAATCCCAGATAAAGCCATTGCCGAATTATCTGGTGCGACTGTGGAAAGCCTTGATGCTTATTTCTTTGAACCTTCAGATTTGTCACCAGAGCGCCAAGCTGAATTGCAAGCTGGTTTTGAAACACTAAGGGAGCTGACCCAAACAGCTGATAATGTGGAATTATTATTTCGAAAATCATCGTTATTTGGTGCAAATGCCCTAGCATTGCCTGGAGGGCCAGTGATCTTGCTTGATGGGTTGGTTGAAATTGCCCCGTCTGATGATGGAATATATGGCGTTTTAGCGCATGAATTAGCTCATATTGAACAGCATCATGGCAGGCGTAATCTGGCACGTTCAGCTTTATTTTCGCTCATTGCAACGCTATCTGGCTTTAGTCAATCAGATGAAAACACAGCAGCTTTGGCGCAAACGGTGCTATTTTCGGGATATTCACGTGAATTTGAAACAGATGCTGATAATCTTGCGCGTGAATTAATGAAAACAGCAGGTCTTGATCAGGCAGCGTTTGATGAGATGTTGCGCGCACTTTATGAGACAAGATGCGGTGATGATTGTGAAACACAAGCCACAGGTTGGTTTGATTCACATCCTTCCTTATCAGATAGGCTGTCTGTGCAAAGCAACTGATCGTGCCTTTAAAAAATTGATATCATCATCATCATGAGTGACGATTATAGTCGTTAATTGGTGCTCTTTGGTTATTTCTGCCACCAAATCAAGCGCATTATGCCTGTTTTCTGTATCAAGTGCAGAGAATGGCTCATCAAGCAACAAAATCGGCTTGCCAGACAAAAGAGATCTTGCAAGGCCTACACGTTGTTGCTGCCCACCTGATATCTGACCAGCTGATTGATGCAAAATATCAGAAATGCCAAGCCTTTCGCAAATAGCGGTAATTTGGGCTTGTATTGCACCTTTATCTGCTGTTTTTGGGGCACCAAGGCTGATATTACGCATAACAGTTAAATGCGGAAAAATATTATCTGACTGAAATAATAGTGAGATTGGCCTTTCCCAGACAGGCAGATTATCAAATGCCTTGCCAGCAAAGCGCAAATGGCCTTTATCGAGCGTGCGAAAGCCAGCTATTGCCATAAGCAAACTGCTTTTGCCAACACCAGATGGCCCTGTAATGGTGCAAATTTCACCAGGTTGAAATCTCATAGACAGGCTGATTTGAGTCTGATTATCAAAGCTAATTATCACATTATCAATTTCAAACATTGGTCTGTCCTGACATAATTCGCCCCCATAATGCGCCAAGACGCCCAATGACAGCATAGATAAGAATAGCTGAGGCAAGCAATATCAGAGCCAAAATATCAGCCTCAGGCGCGCCATAGCGGTTCAAAAACTGAAATAGCATATAAGGCAATGTTTCAAATTCCTGTGACCCAAATAAGGTGATGATCCCAAGATCGCCAAAGCTTAAGGCAGCAGATAGGGCAAAAGCAAAACTAAATTCATGGCGCAAAGCAGATGCGGTAATAAAGAAAAAACGCTTTAGACCAGTGAGATGCATCATGGCACAAAGCCTATCGGTCTGGCTAAGATGCAAATGCAGAGCAGGGGCGATAACCCGATAGGAAAAAGGCAAAGCAAGAAGGGCATTTGCCACCAGAATCAACCAATAGCCATGCGAGAAAATGTCGATATAAGATCGCAGTAAGATAAATAAGGATGTCCCTAATACCAAAGCAGGAATTATCAAGAATAATGAATGGGTTATCTCTGTTAGATAATTTAAAAAATTAATGCCTCTGCCAGTGGTTTCAAAACTAAAGCCTGCCAATATGACCGCGCATAACAAGCTGATAGCAGCAGCACCAAAAGCAAGTGTCACAGAATGATATAAAGCTGAGAAAAACCGATGTGAGCCTAAGATAGGCAGGCCTGTCACAAAATCTGATGATAGGATAAGCAGGATAAGAGGCAGGATATTGAGCGTAAAAATGACTATCAACACCGCAATATCAAAGCCTAAAACCAGCTTACTTGTGGCATCAGAACGCATGATAGAGCTGTTCTGGGTGGTTGTTGGCGGCGCATTATTAAGACGTCCTAGCCTGAAACAAAATAAGATGATAGCGCAAATCACCAGCTGAATAACAGATAGGCTGGCAGCTTGCGGCAAGTTAAATTCAAAGCGCAAAGCAGTATAAATACTCACTTCTAATGTCGTCACAGATGGTCCGCCACCAAGCAGTAACACCAATGAAAAAGAGGTAAAGCAAAGCAGAAAAGTCAGCCCAATGACGCTAGCAAGGCTGGCAGCAATAGCAGGCCATTCTAGAATTCTAAAATAGGATAATGCTGAAAAGCCGAGCAGGGCAGCTTGGCGTCTTTGGGCAGGGCTTATGGCTTCTAGAGATGACAAGCTAACGCGCATTATAAGAGGCGCATTAAAAAAGACATGTGCCAAAATAACGGACCATAAACCAAGCCTGTCTGGTATGAGATTGTCACCGAAAAGCGCAACAATCAGGCCGCTTTGCCCCCATAACTTCAACAAGGCAAGCGCTGCGACAGATGTTGGCATGATCATGGCTGAGAAACAGCAGAGCAGGAAAAAATGGCGACCAAAGAACTGATCACGCCGAAAAAAGGCTAGGGCGCCAGCAACGCCAATTATCGTCGCACCTGCCACTGATAATAAGGCTTGTTGTACGGTGATAAGGACAACATGTCTGAAATAATGATTGTGAAATAAGTCAAAAATGGAAGATTGGCCTAGCCCTGTTTGCCATAAAATACCAAGACAGAGCAGGGCAAGGCCTGACAAACCAAACACCCCCGCAAGGCCCGCATAAAAGCGGCGCCTTGATGTGACATGATGATAGGGGGTGTGTGAGTTCATATTTGGTTTCAGTGTTACTGAACGCTTACGCCAAGCCACTCATCAACCCAAGCCTGTTTATTCGCAGCAACATCAGCAGCACTGAATAAATGTGCCTTTGATGGGGTGATAAGATTATCAAAACCCTCTGGATTTGCTGATTTCTGGGTTGGATACATCCAATTTGTTGTTGGAATAATACCTTGAAATTCAGGGCCTTGAATGAAGTTCATAAATGACTTTGCCAATTCTGGCTGAGGCGCATTTTTCAAAATAGCAGCCACTTCAATTTGCATATAATGACCTTCTGAAAAGGCCGCTGCTGCATAATTATCAACATTTTCAGCAATTTGATGATAGGCAGGTGAGGTTGAATAGGACAGCACCATATCAGCTTCACCTTCTAAGAATAATGAATAGGCATCCCACCAACCTTTGGTTACGGTGACGATTTTTGGATTTAACGTCTTCCATGCCTCAGCAGCGTCATCACCATAAAGTGACTTAATCCATAATAACAGGCCTAGACCTGGCGTAGATGTACGCGAATCCTGAATGGCAATACGCAAATCATCTGATGCATTAATCAGCTCATCCATTGATTTCGGCGGGTTTGCCATGCGGTTTTTATCATAAACAAAGGCAAAATAGCCCCAATCAAATGGCATAAAGACATCATCTTCAAAGTTTGTTGGCAGATTATCAGCCTTGGCAGATGAACCATGAGGCTGGAAAAGCCCTGTATTACGCGCGATATCTGTTAGATTTGTATCAAGACCTAACACAATATCAGCTGGCGAGCTGGCGCCTTCAAGCTGGACACGGCCCAAAATACCAATCGATGAATCAAGTGCGACAAAATTAAGGTCACAATTACAAGTGGCTTCAAAAGCTGTTTCAATCTGAGGGCCGGGACCCCATTCAGATGTAAAGCTGTCATAGGTATAAATTGTCAACACAGGCTTATCATCAGCTTGTGCCGGTGCTGCCAAAAAGACAGCTGTGATTGCAGGAATGAGATATTTCAACATTTTCTAGGCTCCATCAATTAGCAAAGATGGGCCACACATTATGCTTTGGAAACAAAATTTGGTCAGTCTGTCAGCCTTATGGGTAATGACGACAAGCCTAACTCTTTCCTCCGCCAGTATGACCTGGTTCAGGTTCTATGGGTTTACTTCTCAGCACCGCCAGATGGCAGCACACCCCAAGAGCTCTGCGTTATTATATAGAGATTGCGCCAAAATTGACAAGGGTAAAGAGAGAGATGACACCATAGAAGGATAGGGTGATAAGATGTTCCAATTTGCAATAGAACAATACCGCTAACGAAAAGCTGCAGGCCATGTGAGGCAAACATTTCAGACTATGATTGTGGCTTATATAACGTAGTTCATATTATGCGATGCGGCATCTTTCTGTTTTATATCACTGCGATGTCAGCAGCAGCATGGTAGCCAAGAGATGTCTGATATTTTTGTGTAATGCACTCATCACATAACGGCTGAGACACAAGCTACATCACCTATAAGATTATATCGAACCTTTGAAAGGGTACAGAATATATAAAAAAAGCGCCTCTCGGTATAAGAGGCGCTTTTTAATTTCTTTAAGAAAGGATATCTATTTTTGTCGCATAATATATATTATGGGAAGAATAGGTATTCAATCCTTATGAGCACGTAGCTGTTGCGCTGCTGCCACCTGTTGAAACACGATATGTCGCTGTCTGTGTGTTTGTCAGCGTATCTAGTTCCTCAGAGCCAGTCACATTAGCTGGGATTGTCATTGATGTGCCTGATGCATCGGCACCACCAAGTGAAATCCAGTTGCTTGAACCATTTTGTGACACATCAATGGTGAATGCCTGACCATCTGTCAAACCACCCATAGAGAATGTGACACTGTCTGATTGGCATGTGATGCTTAAAGTTGGTGCCGCAAAGGCTGGTGCGCTAAAGGCGGCAATGATTGATGCAGTTACTAGTAGTTTTTTCATTGTTTTCTCCTATCGTTACAATGACACGCTTAGCAGCTTGGGATGTCTTTACACAAAGACGTAAAGTTTTCACTTTTCGCTTTGCCATCACAATAAGCGTTGTTGTTCCACTTGTAAGTGAAGCCTTTGATGTTGTTGCTACCAGTTTGGTAGAAATCATTAGAACATTGTGGCTTTGTGGTTGAGCCGCTGCCTGTATAGGCTGTGGCATCACCATTAGCAGCTCTGAAGATAACCCGTGTACCATTAGAAATAATGGTGCCATGGGCAGAGTTAGCAGCACGGATTTCGGCATGAGTTGCCAGTGTACCACCCCAGCCTTCACAACGTGATTTGGCACGAGCTAGCGGGTTAAACGGGTTACCCCAATAGCCTGGGTCAGATGCTGTTTTATAGCCATTCGCTGCACCAGCAACCGCAGCAGACATATTAAATGTACCATTTAATGTCTTTTGACGTGACTGGCTGCCAACGGTTAGTGTCGCCCTTACCTGATAAGCACCGCCTGAGAAGACAGTTGAATCAGCTTGGATGTTACCTTTACCACTGTCATTCCATACGACCTGAATACCTGGTGTGATACCTGTACAATTCCAGTTCGCAAAACTTGAACATAAAGTTGGTGGGTTTGGTACAGCAAAGATAGTCTGGCCGTTTGAACAGCCTGTTGTGCCTGATGCAGTGGCAACTGCTGTCGGCTCACTATCAACCGCATCTTCAAAGTAATCAAGCAAGGCTGTTGTGAAGGCAGCTGTTGTTAATGTGCCTGTTGTCAGGCCAGAAGCCAGCACAACATCGAAACAATTCTGATCCTGGTTTGGACCACAATCATTACTGATGGCAACACTTGCAACTGCTGAGTCAATACCAGCTGCTTGCAATGTGGCATTATCAACCGTACCTGAAGCACCACCTGCAATTTCAACAACCACATGCTTATTCAGCGCGGTGCCATCAACTGATGTTGTGCAGCTTTCGATATTTGATAATGAAGCATTATCACCGATACAATCTTCAATGAATGACAGATGCAATGCATTTGTCAAATCAACATCTGAGTCAGCTGATGCGCCAGTTGATGCCAGAACATCTTGCAAATCTGATGCTGTGATTGGGCTGCCACCTGTGATGGCACTTGCAATCGATGTGGCAGCTGTGTTGGCTGTTGCTGCAATACCCTCAACCGCATTATATTGTGTGATTGTCAAATCGCTACAATTCAAAGAGTAATTTGCCTGACATGTGGCATCTTTTGAACCGCCAACCGCTTCTGCATATAAAGCATAATCACCAACACCATAGCCTAGGCCAGCTGCTGTGTTACAAGCTGTATATGAGCTGTAATTTGAACAAGCCTGATAATTGGATTTCAATGTTGTGAATTCCACCAAAGTCAGTGTGGTACATGCTGCTGAATGGTCAAGCTGACATGCCGAACCATAAGTAGCATTGTCCAATGCATCATTCCACAAAGCAACATCAGCAACAGAATAGCTATAGCCATTTGTTCCTGTTGCTGTTTGGCAATCAGAATAAGATGGGTAGCCTGAACAATTTGTGACGGTGGTTTTCACCAATTCAAATTCACTGCGTGTTAAAGTGTTACAAGCAGCTGAATGCTCATATTGACAGCCTGCATCATAAACAGCTGTGTTATGAGCAGCGTCCCATAATGCGACATCTGCATCAGAATAATTATAACCTTCTGCAATCGCATCTTTACATGACTGATAATCAGTTGGTGCGAAGGCTTGCGGCGCACTTGTATAGGCACCACAATTTGCTAGCAAACCAAGCATTGTTGTGTATTCCGTCTTTGTGATCTGGTCACAATCAACGCCATATTCAGAATTACAAGCAGTTGTGTTTAATGGCCCTGATGCCTCTGTCCATAATGTGACATCTTCAGGCGTAAAGCCATAACCCTGCTGTACTGCATTTGCACAAGTAGCATAGACATTAGCATATAATGTGCCACATTGGTTTTCCAGATTGTAAACTGGTGCAAACTCATCTCTGGTTAGCTGATAACAATTCTGGTTTTCCTCATGCTGACAACCATTTGTATAGTCATTCGCAGAGCCATTATCCAAAGAGGCTTGATACATGTCCAAATCCTGTGGACCAAATCCTCTATTGATAACATCTTGTAAATCGACGCCAGAAAAATCATTTTCGGGCTTTGAAGGAACACCGCTCACGGATTCAACGGCAAAGGTGCCTTCTTGTGCATAAGCCTGCACTGAAAACACCAACCCTAGAATCACGATAACTCGTGAAACTGATTGAAAAAAGTTCATTTTATCACTCCTTTATCCCACATGTGAGTGCAGCCTGGTAACAATTACGCCAATACCTAGGCCAAAAATCGCCTATTATTCTGGTTTGCAATGATTGAACATCGAAGCGTTATCATTGCGAAACTTAATGGGTGTCCAACAATGATCGCCGCTTGAGAGGTACACCGTAAAATTATCTGCTACAGATAGGTCTGCAGCATCAGATGCTTTTTCCAATACGCATGTCCCACCTGTTACTGTTTTAAAAAATGTATTACATTTCGCAACCTTGTTGCCTTGATTATACGAAACGGTTCTGGTGGTGCCACCTAGTTGGTCCCACAAGGTCGCATTGGTAGGAACATTTGTATAATTATCAGCTAGCTTTAATATGACCTGGTCACCTGACATGCTATCAATCTGGCCATAAGGGCGAGGTGTTGTGGCACATCCTGTATCACTGCCAGTGCAGGCACAGGTATAAAACCCAAAGGCTTTGTCTGTCACAGGAATTGATGCATCCTGGCATGATAACATGACATAGCCACGTCCAATCGTAATACTTGATTTCGCCGAGATGGTGCTGTCATCTTCGTTTAGTGAATAGATGAGACCATTGCCATCACAAGCTAGCGGCTTGCGCGTGAATTCATTCCTTTGGCCTTGCGTCACATTCATATAGGCGGTGATATTATCGCGATATTGCGAGCAAAAATTATTGGTCGAAAAGCTCTCAGCGACTAAGTCCGAGCGTCCTGATAAATCACTTCTGAGTGAAAAAACATCAATATCAATAGCGCGCTTCACTGTGCTCAAATTCGCACTTGTGACAGTGTCTCTCGTATTGTCGATATACACCTGATAGCCAACAACACCGACCGCTGCCAACAATCCGATGATAGCAACAACAACTAACAATTCGATTAAAGAAAAACCAGATTTGACCATCTGCTTCATCACCAGAATTACCCCTAAAGTCCCTACTCACACAGACTAGTTTCTGTTTACATTAAAACAAACTAATAATGCAAGAAATAGTAGGGTTAATCATTCTTTAGGATCACAGATAGACCATCATAGGCAGGCTCAACATGTGCTGGTGTCATGGCATTGATTTCATCATAGTCAGATTCTAGTCCTAAATGCGTCAGATAGGCTTGCTTTGGTGATACTTTATCAATCCATTCCAGCGTTTGGGACAGATGACTATGAGCCTGATGTTCTTGGGTGCGCAAAGCTTCGACAATCCATAATGATATTGATGCCAATTGGGTGAAATTATGATCTGGCATTGCGACCACATCAGTGGAATAGCCACAAAGCTGATTAAAGATAAAGCCAAGTGAAAATGTTTGTCCGTGATCCTGATGCAACGTTTCTACAGCAATGTCGCCAATGGTAAATTCCTGATCAGCTGCCATCGTTTCTATCGTAAGAGGCGGCTGAAAATAGGTGGGAGAATTTTCCTTTTTCTCAAATAAATAAGGATATCTGGTGCAGATATCTTTTGCATGGGTGTCAGTCGCATAAATCGGGATTTTGATGCGGTCTGGCCAATAATAGGTGCGCAAATCATCAAGACCAGCAATATGATCAGAATGTGTATGAGTAATCAGCACCGCATCTAGCTTTGTCAGCTGGTGAGGCAAAAGCTGGTTACGTATATCAGGGCCTGCATCAACTAAAATGGTTGTTGTTGCGCTTTGCACAAGCAAGGCGGCACGCATGCGCCTATTTTTCGGGTTATCAGGATTGCAATCACCCCAACCAGCACGCCCTAAAGCTGGCACACCAACAGAGGTGCCACATCCTAAAACCGTAATTTTAAGCTGCCCCTCTTGCATTATGACAGCTTCATCTTTGTAAATAGATTTTGTGCATTTTGGGTCGTAATTTCGGCCAGTTCTTCAACTGATATATCACGTAATTCAGCAAGATATTCGGCTGTATAGCGCGTAAAAGCGGGCTCATTTTTTTTGCCACGCATTGGCACAGGTGCCAGATAGGGCGCATCTGTTTCAACCAATAATCTATTGCGCGGTATTTGTTTAGCAATGGCTTGTAATTCTGTTGCTGATTTAAAGGTGACAATCCCTGAAAAACTGACATAAAAGCCGATTGCTAGCGCGCGTTCTGCCAAAGCGGCACCAGAGCTAAAACAATGAAGCACGCCGCGATAAGCGCCTTTATGATATTCATCTTCTAAGATTGCTGCCATATCTTCATCAGCATCACGTGAATGAATAATGATCGGCAAATCAAGCTCTCTTGCGACTTGGATTTGCGCGCGCAAGCTCAAAGCCTGTCGTTCGCGCGGTGCATTATCATAAAAATAATCAAGGCCAGCCTCGCCAATCGCAACACATTTTGGATGATCAGCTGCTTGTTTTATAGCATCAACATCACATGAAAGCGGTTCATTTTCAGCCTCATGAGGGTGAATGCCAACCGAACACCAAATATGGTCATGAGCCTCTGCGATGGCCTTTGGCGCATCAGCTGTGCTGAGTTTAACGCCAATGGAAATAATCTGTTTGACGCCAGCATCATTGGCACGTTCAAGCACATCGTCAAGCTGGTCTGCTAAATGCGGATAATCCAGATGGGCATGTGTATCAATCAGATGTAACCCCATTATCAAGCGCCCTCTTCTGCTTCAATAAAGCGTGGGAAAATACCTTGTGGCTTGGTAATGGTAACTGGTAAATCTGTGCGACGCACCCCGCCTAGCATTGTGAAACCCCGATCACTTTCGGACACATGCAACTGGTCAAGCAAGGCAGCTGCTGATTGCGGCATAATGGGCTGTACCAAGATCGCAACTTGTCTAATCGCTTCCATCAATATCGCCAGCACTTCTGCCATTCTGGCAGGATCTGTCTTTTTCAAAGCCCAAGGTGCTTGTGTATCTATATAGCGGTTTGACTGGCTAATCACATCCCAGATAAGCCGCAAAGCGTCATGGAATTGCTGTGCTAAAATGGCAGCTCTGACCTGTTCAAGCAAGCTATCACAGCTATCTAACAAAGCTTTATCATCATCTGTCATGATTTCAGGCACTGCTGGCAAAATACCATCAAGATTTTTCACAATCAGAGACTGAACACGATTTGACAGATTGCCAAGGTCATTGGCTAGGTCGCTGTTAATACGTTGGATTATCGCTGATCTTGCAAAATCACCATCACGACCAAATGGCACTTCACGCATCAAAAAATAGCGTGTTTGATCTAACCCAAACTCATCCACTAGCGCATGCGGGTCAATCACATTGCCAAGTGATTTTGATATTTTCTGACCTTCATTTGTCCACCACCCATGAGCATAGACACGTTGCGGCAATGGTAAATCAGCTGCCATCAAAAAAGCAGGCCAATAGACAGCGTGAAAACGCAAAATATCTTTGCCAACCATGTGGATATCAGCAGGCCATAATGCCTGATAGCTAGCCTCATCATCACCCCATCCAGCAGCGGTTAGATAATTGGTTAATGCATCAAGCCAGACATACATCACATGCTTATCATCGCCTGGCACAGGCACGCCCCATTGAAAACTAGTGCGGCTAACCGATAAATCTTTCAGGCCACCTGATACAAAGGATTTGATTTCATTATAACGCGATTGTGGGGCAACAAAATCAGGATTGGCATCATAATAGGCTAGTAACTTGTCTTCCCATTTTGACAAATCAAAGAAATAGGACGGCTCTTCGACCCATTCAACTGGAGCGCCAGTTGGTGCTTTGCCATCAACAATTTCAGTTTCAGTGTAATAAGCTTCATCACGCACCGAATACCAGCCTGCATATTTGCCAAGGTAGATATGACCTTTTTCAAGCAAGATATTCCATAATTTCTGGCAGGTCTTTTTATGACGTTCTGATGTGGTGCGAATAAATTCATCATGGCTGTAATTCATCCGCACTGCCAAATCTTGAAAATTCTGTGACACAGTATCAGTGAAACTTTGCGGGTCGATACCTGCCTTTGTGGCAGCAGCCTCAACTTTTTGGCCATGTTCATCTGTACCGGTTAGAAACTTAACATCCTTGCCATCAAGACGTTGAAAACGCGCCATTACATCACAAGCCAATGTTGTGTAAGCATGACCAATATGAGGCTTATCATTCACGTAATAAATCGGGGTTGTGATATAAAAGCTATTTTTCATCGCAATATCGCGCTTTCATTAATCGTAACGCTAGGGTCAAAGGTGGCATCTAAATAGCCTATTTTTGATGGGCAAGGCTATGCATTTTATGAAATAAACTCATAAAAACTGCCTGACCATCAAGATAGGATGCCTCTAGCCTCTTCAGTTCTTTGAGAAATTGACTATGCATATCAGCAAGTCTAGCAGCGTCATTATGCGCTGCTAGGTGGTTTATCAAGGCTGCTTCAAAAGCAATCCGCTCTTTTGTGCCGCCCTGCCCTGATGCGATTAAGGCAGCATCAGCCAGCAATGAGGCAAAGGTCTGTTTGGCGACAAATAGCAATGCCTTCTTTGCTGCAGATGTCGCGCTCCATTTTGCGCTGATATCCAGCAATGCACCAGCATCTGCTTGTGGGGTCATTAAAATATGGCAACTTGCTTGATAGAGATCAAATGCTTCTGTTTCTGCTAATTGCAAAGCAAACCCAACAGATCCCCCTGATAATAATGCCAGATTAGCAAGCTGATTAGGCTCTGCTTCTGGCAGATGCGTTTGCAATATCTGGATTTGCTCGTCAGCTGATAAATCTTGGCATGATAAATGGCGACAGCGTGACCTGATGGTTGGCAAAACTGAGCCAGCAGATGTGGCAATCAAGAATAAAATCGTTTTTTCAGGAGGTTCTTCTAATATTTTCAGCATAGCATTGGCGCCATTATGATTCACCTCATCAAGCGAATCAATCACAGCAATGCGCCAACCATCTCTTGCTGATTTATGTGAAAAAAACGGTATAAGAGCCCTGATTTGCTCTGTTTTAATGGTGCCTGATTTATTTTTATCATCTTCAATCGGGGCTATCATCAAAAAGTCAGGATGTGCTTTTTGCATCACCTGGCGATAATCAGCATTATCCATTTGGGGCGTAAAAGATACAGATGAAGCGTTGTCAAATAACGCATCCTGTGCGCTATTTTGGGCAATCACAGTAGCAGCAAAACAATGTGCTAAAAAGGATTTACCGATACCTGCTTGGCCAGTTAACAGCCACGCATGAGGCATTCTGCCGCTTTCAAAAGATGCGCTTAGCACAGATTTCGCCTGCTGGTGACCAATCACTGAGGATAGTGTTTCAGCCTCTGCCATTCACGTTAGTTCCCTAGCTCAGCTAATTTTACCGCTAAGGATGATTGCAATAGCTGTTGTATCTCTTCAATAGATTGCAGCGCATCAATCACCGTAAATCGTGCCGGTTCTTGGCTGGCAAGGCTGGCATAGCGCTCTCTGACTTGTTTATGAAATGCCAGACCTTTTGATTCAAATCGTGCTTCTTGCTGATCTGATCTGCCATTAGCTCTGGCAAGGCCCTCTTCAGGCGGCAAATCAAAAAGATAAGTAATATCAGGCGTTAAGCTGTTAATGCTCATTTTATGAAGCAATCGCAATTCTGCTTCATCATAGCCATTTGACAAAGATTGATAGACATAAGAGCTATCAACAAACCGATCAGTTATGATAATGGCACCACGGGCAAGAGCTGGTTTAATCAGCCTTTCCACATGTTCAACACGCGATGCCAGCA
This sequence comes from Puniceispirillaceae bacterium (SeqCode), assembly GCA_049890115.1. GTDB lineage: Bacteria > Pseudomonadota > Alphaproteobacteria > Puniceispirillales > Puniceispirillaceae > UBA685. Next base: position 53,394 of record JBMHCC010000018.1, read on the forward strand.
TTAATAAAGCATCTGTTTTAGCACAAAATCTATCTGATTCTCCTGTGACCAAAAGCTGCCTTATCTCTTCTGCGCTAATTGTGCCACCAGGTTCACGTGAAATAATAATCTCGGCATCAGGATAGGTTTGCAAAAGCCAGTCACGAAGCAATTTTATCTGTGTTGATTTACCAGACCCCTCACCACCTTCAAAGCTGATGAACAGGCCAGTATGCGACTGTTCAGTCATTGTCATTTAGCCTTCAGCAGAAAAAGGAGAACCAAAAATCAGATATTTGAAAGCTTCAGTGATACGGTCAAAAAAGCCTAATACCTGAACATCCTCTGAGGCAATCAGGGGATAATTTTCAATTTTATCTTTGTAGCGAAGCGTTATTTCGCCAACCTTATCACCTTTTTTGACAGGCGCAGGCACAGGATCTGACCAATTCAGGGTCACTTTCAAATCACGGCGTTCTTGACGTGATAAGACCTTATAAACATCCGCCCCTGCCTCTAGGGCAATGGATGGCTTATTGCCAAGCCAGATATTGGCAGTGTCGATTGTTTCACCTTTTTCATAGAAATCATATTGTTTGAATTCTCTGAATACAAAATCCATCAGGCGCCGTGATTCTTGCGCTCTTTCATTTTTGGATTTCATACCATTTAACACAAGTACGATGCGTTGATTACCGCGCTTTGATGAGCCAACAAGCCCATATCCTGATTCCTCAGTATGCCCTGTCTTCAGGCCATCAGCTGTTACATCGCCATATAAAAGCGGGTTTCGGTTGCCCTGCTTAATATCATTATAGCTGTAATTTTTCTTGGCATAAATGGGATAGAGATCTGGATAGGTCTCTGCTGGGAATTCTTTGATTAAAGCTGTTGATAGCAGGTTTAGATCATGTGCCGTTGTTGTTAAATCTGGGTCAGGCCAACCAGTTGCATTGCGGAACACAGTATCAAACATACCAAGTGCGCGTGCTTTGTCATTCATCTCATCAGCAAAGGCTTCTTCAGACCCTGACAGACCTTCAGCCAAAACAATAGCAGCGTCATTGCCAGATTGGACGATTACCCCATGAAGCAATTCGCGCACTGTGACAGATGAGCCTGGATCTAAAAACATGCGCGACCCGCCTTTACGCCATGCTTTTTCACTCACAATAAAGGTGTCATCCAACGATAAATTGCCTTCTTTAATGCGCTCAAAAGCTAGATAAGATGTCATGATTTTTGCCATAGAGGCTGGCTTCATTGGCTCATGACCATTTTTGTCAAGCAAGACGCGGCCAGAGTTAAAATCCGTAATATAGGCAAATTCTGCAACCGTCTGAACACGATCTTGCGCAATAGCATGGCCAACAAAGCCAGCTATGAGTGTGGTTGTGATTGCCAGTAATGTGAACGGGTTATATTTCATCTCTATCAATCCTGATTTTATTTGTTTTAATCGACCACAATTCGTGCGCCGTTAAATCCCATTTTCAACACATCTGCTAATAATTTATCAGCTAATTCAACTTGTTGCACAGGGCCAAGGCGCGACCGATATAAGGTTTGACCATTGCGCAAGGTTGGTGTCACCTGCCCTTGTCCAAATTCAGATACGCGCGCTAATACTGCTTCGGCATTTTGCTTGCTATGGAATGCGCCAATCTGCACCCATATTTCAGTTGTTACTGGTGATGTCTGGATAACCTCACCAACACGGTTTCGTGATAATAATTCAAGTGCTGATTGGCCAGGGGCACGCTTCACCGGTTGTGCTCTGGTGGTTCTGGCGGTTAGCTTCACATCTGGCTTTGAGACAGCGGTGCTTTCGGGAACAGCTTCTTGGAAGTCACTTTCTGGAAATTGGCCTTGTTTTGCCAATCGTTCCAATTTGAGAGATTGTTCTGTGAGCACCTGCACACGCACTCTGGCAATGCCGCTATCCTTGTAACCAATAAGGCGTGCTGCCTCACGTGACAAATCAATGATGCGGCCACTAACAAATGGCCCTCTATCATTAATGCGCACCACAAGTGATTTGCCATTATCAAGATTGGTCACACGCACAACAGATGGCATCGGTAGTGTTTTATGTGCCGCAGAGACTTTATTAGGATCAAAAATTTCGCCATTGGCTGTCAGGCGGCCAGCGAATTCATCGCCATACCAAGAGCCAACACCTGTTTCATCATATTTCAAATTGCGTTCAGGGTAATACCACACACCAGCCACCTGATACGGATCGCCGACCTTATAGCGGGGGCTTGCTTTGATACTGGTCTCACCTGATATGATTTTTTGTTTTTCAATTTCGCGATTTTGCTTTTGTACAAGATTAATAGCCAATTCTGCGGCACCGCAAGCGCTAAGCAAAAGCGCACATGTTCCCATCATCAAAAGCGTACGCGCCGCATGTTGTGCTGTTGCGAAAATCATAACTGAACCCTTTTTCACTTCGTAAGCTTCATAACATAAGCGATATGACTGCCTTAATATGCCATGCCATCGGATAAAGCGCCAACAGCAAGTGCAAAATAATTTGACCTGTTCCACCGCAATGTTGAATCAAAATTGCTATAGACGATAAAGGCCATCGCCTCGTCCCCATCTGGCAAGACAAGCCGCGATTTTAGATTACGGTTCGGCAAAGGTGAACCATCAGGGTTTGTCAGGCCAAGACGGCGCCATTCATCCATTGTTTTGATGATTTTATCTTCTGCCAGCTGTTTGCCATTAAAGCCGTCTGGCAAAGCAATTTGGCGTCCCCATGTCAGGTCATCTCGCCATTTGGCATGTTTAAGATAATTGGCAATCGAAGCAAAGACATCTGCCTTGGTGCCCCAAATATCACGCTTGCCATCCTTATCCCAATCCACAGCATAAGCGCGGAAGCTGGATGGCATAAATTGGCATTGCCCCATCGCCCCTGCCCAAGAGCCTTTCATAGTGGTCGCGGTTATATGCCCCTCATCAATGATTCGTAAAGCCTCTAGCAACTCTTTGCGAAAGAATGTGGCGCGTCTGCCATCATAAGACATGGTGGCAAGGGCATTAATCACCGAAAAGCCGCCAGTAAAACGTCCAAAACCTGATTCTATGCCCCACAGCGCCACGATAAAGCGCGGCTGTACACCGTAATGCGCGCCAATCTCCTCTAGCAAATCCTTATGTTCTGCCCATAATTTCTTCCCTTGCGCCACACGCCCTGCGGTGACAACCTTTTTCAGGTAAATGGGGTATGTCATCTTAAATTCAGGCTGATTGCGGTCATATTTCACGACTTTTTCACGTAATGTGACATTGCTAAGCGCTTGAGAGACTGTCTCAGCCGATATGCCTTGGGCAAGCGCATCAGCGCGAAGCTGTGTCAGCCATGCCTCAAACCCCTCATCTGCCATCGCTGGCATTGCTGAAAACCAAAGTGCTGAAATGCTGATGATGATTGCGCGTATTAGCCGCATAATGTGAGCCTCATATTAATCTGTCCAAAACAGTAAAACCTCAACTTGTCAGAGGCAAGGCAGATTTCTTTTCCTTTTTTAGTTTTTTAATCTGAAATGATATTGACAATCATAACGCCATGTCATAATTCAATGCTCAACGGAGAGGTGGCAGAGCGGTTGAATGCACCGGTCTTGAAAACCGGCATGGGTTTATAGCCCATCGAGGGTTCGAATCCCTCCCTCTCCGCCATTTACCCCATGGTCATCAAAAAGATAGCGCAACGGTTCAAGATGCCACTCGAATGCATCTGCAAGCCAAAGATGCCTTATCAAGCGCATTAGCGCTTTGCGTATACGTGATGGCACTTTGGTTTGACTCAAAATATTAACGACAAGAATACTAGCTTTATAGGGAATAGAATCTGGTGGGATTTTTCCTTGGTAATACGCACTGCGGCAATATCACTGCGGCAATACGCACAGCCCTTTTTGACTATCCATCTATATGACCTGTTTTTGCTCAGTGATGGCTCATAATAGAGCAACACGCTACTTAGGCGTGTGGCGTGGCAGTAAAAATGGGACAAGTATTATGAAATGGACAAAAAAATATTTGATAGCGATTACAAAGAGGAACATTGGTTTAGCCGCAGTGAAGAATCTGGTTTGTTAAAAAAATATTACATTTTTCTTACATTACTACGCTAATTGACATCTGCATTATATTTCCACTTTATTTTATGCGTGACCAAATTTTGCCACGGCTTTTATTTGAACTAGCTGACAAGCTAAAGATGGGATTGTTCTTCGACCGCTACCT
>JBMHCC010000019.1:0-6156 GCA_049890115.1 Puniceispirillaceae bacterium (SeqCode)
TACATTTGCCTTTTCACAGGCAACGATGGCATTACAGCTCATTTGTGATGCAAAAGGATGCGTGGCATCAATCACATGGGTGATAGCTTGTGTTGTTAAATAAGATGCCAGACCATCAATGCCGCCAAACCCGCCAATTCGTTTTGGGATAGGTTGTGGTCGGATTCGTTCAACGCGCCCCGCATAAGAAATAGTAGCTTTCATATCTGTTTTAGCGATATACTGCGCCAAAGATGACGCTTCTGTTGTACCACCTAAAATTAAGAGATTATGCGGCATGAACGGTAAGCCTTGGTTAATTATAATTGGCATGGATGACGGCGGATATGAACGTTTATCATCTGAAGCACAGCACCATATCCACTCAGCGCACTTAATTATAGGGCCAAAACGCCACTTGTCTATGTTGCCAGATGTAAAGGCTGTGACACAAGACTGGCCTGTGCCTTTTTCAGATGGCATTGAACTGCTGTTGCAAAGACGTGGTTCACCGACAGTGATGCTTGTCTCTGGTGACCCATTTTGGTTTGGTGCTGGCTCGGTTATAACGCGCCATCTTGACGCTCACGAATGGCTATCACTGCCAGGGCATAGCTGTTTTTCACTTGCCGCATCTGAGGTGGGATGGCCGCTTGAAGATACGATTTGCATCGGATTACATGCTGCCCCACTCTCTCGTTTGCGTCCTCATTTGGCGCCTCATCAAAAGATCATGGCAACATTACGTGATGGTGATGCCATCTATGATCTCATGACCTATTTGAGCGAAAGCGGATTTGGCGAGACACAGATCACCTGCCTTGAGGCACTTGGCCACACAGCGCAAAAGATTACGACTATACAAGCTAATGATGCGCCAGATTTAAAATTATCACATCCTGTGATGGTGGCGCTATTAGTTGCAGGTGAGGGAAGGGCGATGCCGCGCGTAACAGGGCTTGCTGATGATTGGTTTGATCATGATGGTCAAATTACCAAGCAGCCCATCAGAGCCCTAACACTGGCAGCATTAGCACCGCGCCCATCAGATTATCTATGGGATTTAGGGGCAGGCTCTGGCTCGATTGCCATCGAATGGTTGTTATCCAACTCGTCACTGCGTGCCTCTGCCATAGAGCGGAACGCAAAGCGTGCACAGACAATAAGAGATAATGCGCGCACTCTTGGTGTTGATCATCTAGATGTCATAGAATTAGATATTGAAGAGGCGATTGAAACCCTTTCTCTGCCTGATTGTATTTTCATTGGCGGCGGTCTGAAAGAGCCAGTTTTGCATCGGATTTGGGACAAGATGGCACCTGGCACAAGGCTGGTTGCCAATGGTGTCACGCTTGAAACTGAGCAGCTATTAATAGCGGCCTATCGCAAATTTGGTGGCAATCTTTCAAAGTTTGAAACATCTCAGCTTGTGCCGATTGGTACAATGCAAGGGTGGAAATCTGCCTTTCCGATTACGCAATGGTCGGTCACAAAATAATGACAGAAAGCATTATCCTAGGGGTTGGGTTCCGCCAATCAGCGCAATTTGAAAGTTTTCAGAATGCTGTTGCACAAATTCAACCATCTCTATCCTATGATGCCATAGCAGTGCCTGATGATAAGCAAGACCACCAGATGCTTCAGGCCTTTGCAAACCATATGGCGCTTCGGATAATTGGCGTACCACAAACCGTTATCGCCGCAATGAAGACACCTACACAATCAGAGATAATTGATAAAAAAAGACAGACAGGCAGTGTTGCAGAAGCAGCCGCGCTTGCTATTTTGCACCACCCAGCTAGGTTGCTGGTCACACGGTGTATATCAGAGGATAGGCTGGCTGTTTGTGCCGTGGCAAAGGGAGTTATATTATGACAGTCCATTTTATCGGAGCTGGTCCAGGCGCACCTGATTTGCTGACAATTCGCGGTAAGGAAATCATATCAAGCTGCCCTGTTTGCTTATATGCTGGCTCATTGGTGCCAGAGGAAATTTTATCATATTGCCCAGACGGCGCCCATATTATCAATACAGCCATGCTTGATTTGGATGGGATTATTGAGGAATGTGTGGTAGCGACTAAAGCTGGTCATGATGTGGCACGCCTTCATTCAGGTGATTTGTCAGTTTGGTCAGCGATGGGAGAACAGATACGCCGTCTGAAAGAGGCCAAAATAGAGGTGTCTGTGACACCTGGTGTGCCAAGTTTTGCTGCTGCTGCTGCTGCCTTAAATGCTGAGCTTACCTTGCCAGGTCTGGCGCAATCTGTGGTGTTAACCAGAACGCCTGGGCGCGCATCTGCGATGCCAGATGCTGAAAATCTTGCCAATTTTGCCAAAACAGGGGCAACGCTTGCGATCCATTTATCAATCCATAATCTTAGCTATGTGACAGAGACATTAATCCCCTTTTACGGCGCTGATTGCCCAGCAGCGATTATCTATCGTGCCAGTTGGCCAGACCAGCAAATCATCAGAGGCATGTTATCAACCATTCATCTTGGCTTAACTGAAGAAATTGAAAGAACCGCTTTGATTATGGTGGGACCTGTTTTAGCAGGTGATGATTTTGATGAGAGCTGTTTATATGCCAGTGATTATGATCGCCGTTTCAGGCCGCAATCAGCACGTCAGGGACAAAAGAAATGAATTTGCCAAAGGGCTTATTGATATCAGCGCCAAATTCAGGTGCTGGGAAAACAACGGTCATGTTGGGCTTGCTGCGTGCATTACGTGATCGCGGCTTGCAGGTTCAGCCCTTTAAAAGCGGGCCTGATTATATTGATCCAGCCTTTCACTATGCCGCCGCTGGTCGACCATCTTATAATCTTGATAGCTGGTCTATGTCAGAGACGCTTATGGATGCGATTATTGGCAAGGCTGACGGCGCAGATATTATCCTAGCAGAGGGCTCGATGGGTCTGTTTGATGGTGTGGCAAAAGCTGGTGCCTTTGGCCATGGGTCAAGTGCTGAGACTGCCCATCATTTTCAATGGCCAGTTGTGTTGGTTCTTGATGTTGGCGGACAGGCACAATCAGCAGCGGCAACAGCGCTAGGCTTTAAAAGCTATCTTGAAAATCTGCCTTTTGCAGGTGTGATTTTAAATAGGGTGGCAAGCCCGCGTCATGAACGCCTAACACGCCTTGGCATGGAAAAGGCTGGCATTACGGTATTAGGCGCATTACCACGGCGCGGTGATCTCGCTTTACCAGAGAGGCATTTGGGATTGATTCAAGCGGTTGAACATCCTGATTTAGATGCTGCCATCAGTGATTATGCCACATTCTTGGCTGATAATGTTGATTTAGACAGGCTGTTGGAACTGGCACAATCCACACCAAAGGACTATGCCACATCATTGCCATTGCCGCCGCCACCTGGCCAGAAAATTGCCCTTGCCAGAGATGAAGCATTTTCCTTTACCTATCCGCATCTTTTGTCTCATTGGCAAGATAGTGGTGCAGAGCTGTGTTTTTTCTCACCACTGGCCAATCAAATCCCTGATAAAGATGCTGATGTGATTTGGTTGCCTGGCGGCTATCCTGAATTACATGCAGGTCCATTAGCGGCTGCTACAAATTGTTTTGCCGCTATTCGCAAACATGCAGAACAAAAGGCAGTTCATGGCGAATGTGGTGGTTATATGACGCTTGGTGAGTGTCTGATTGATAAAGATGGCGTTTCTCATCAGATGTTGGGTCTGCTTGGTCTTGTCACAAGCTATGAAAGAAGGAAATTTCATCTTGGATATCGGGCAGCCACAACCATAACAGACACCTCATTATTCAAAGTTGATACGGCATGGCGAGGTCATGAATTTCATTATAGCCAGATTCTGTCACAGCCAGATACACCATTATTTTCTGTTGTTGATGCGACAGGTGATACGGTACAAGAAACAGGTTCTGTTCGCGGTCATGTTACCGGAACATTCTTTCATATGATTGCAAAGGCATAATGATGGCTGGTTTTGTTAGTTTTGTAAGCTCTGGCCCTGGTGATCCAGAGCTATTGACGATCAAGGCTGTTGAACGCTTGAAGGCAGCGAATGCTATTTTATTTGACGATTTATCATCTGGACCAATCCTCAAATATGCTAAAGCAGATGCTGATTTGGTCGGTGTTGGCAAACGTGCTGGCAGGCCGTCACCAAAGCAACTTGCCGTCAGCCAGCTATTGGTTGAATATGCACAAAATGGCGGCCATATTGTGCGCCTGAAATCAGGTGATAGTGGGCTTTTTGGACGATTAGAAGAAGAGATTAGCGCATTGCGAGAGGCTGGCATTTCCTATGAAATTATTCCAGGTGTCTCATCTGCCTTTGCGGCTGCTGCTGCTGCTGGTATCCCGCTTACAAGACGCCTTAGTGCAAGACGCATCCAATTCATTACTGGTCATGATGTGACAGGTGAGCTGCCAGAAAATATGAATCTGGCTGCCCTTGCTGATCCCATGGCCACAACCGTTGTCTTTATGGGAAAACGGACTTTTGGAAAGCTGCAAGAGATGCTTGTCGAACATGGTCTTCCAGCGCACACACCAGCATTATTGGCAGAGGCTGTCGCGACGCCACAGCAAAAATTATCACGTATGACGATGGGTGAATTAGCTGAAAAATTAGCTCATGAAACATCACCTAATCCAGCTCTTATCCTTTATGGTCCGCTAGCAGATATGGATGGTGGCGATGACGATTGAGCTATGTCTGGTTGGCATTGGGACAGGCAATCCTGACCATGTCACAATGCAGGCTATTGCGAAATTACAAAGCGTTGATTGTATCATTGTACCACGAAAAGGTGATGATAAAAGCGACCTTGCCGATTTGCGTCATCTGATTTGCGAGCGTCTATTAGGTGATGCATGCCCGCCTATCATTGAATTTGACCTGCCTGTCCGTGACGCGGATAAAGCCTATTTATCAGCTGTTGATGAATGGCATGATGCGATAGCCATGGTTTGGCAAGAGGCGATAGAGACAGCCAAAATACAATCCGGCAAAGCTATTTCTTCGGTTGGATTGTTGATTTGGGGAGACCCATCACTCTATGATAGCTCTTTGCGTATTGCAGCACGTCTTCAGCCACAACCGAACATAACCATGATAGCTGGCATTACATCTATTCAGGCATTAACAGCTGCCCATAAAATACCAGTCAATGAAATCGGCAAACCGTTTTTGATTACAACAGGCAGACAGTTGCGCGATAACGGGTTCCCGTCAGATGTTGATACCATCATTATTATGCTTGATGGCCTTTGTGCCTTTCAAACTCTAGATTTGTCACTATATCATATTTGGTGGGGTGCTTATCTTGGTATGGAAAATGAGCTGTTGATAGAAGGCCCTCTTGATGAGGTTAGTGACAAGATTATCCAAACACGTCAGCTGGCACGTGCCTCACATGGGTGGTTGATGGATTGTTATCTGTTACGAAAAACACATTAGGCAATTACGGCACTGAAATGACCGAACAACGCATATTTATTTTTGGACTTGGCTATGTCGGACAACATCTAGCGCATGCGCTATATGAACAAGGTTGGCATATTACCGGCACGACCAGGGATGCAAAAACAATGCGCGCCAATGTGCCAAGTGATTGGGACATTTTAGAATTTAACGGTGAGGCAAAGATAGCCAACCTTGCATCTCATCTGGCAAAGACAACACATATCATTACCACGATTTCAGCCTTAGGTGGTTTTGACCCTGTTTTGCGGCATCATGGGGATGAGATTGCAAATTTCAAAGGCTGGGTTGGTTATGTGTCTGCCACTTCAGTTTATCCTGATCAAAAGGATGGCTTTGTTGACGAAACTGTGCCAGCGGCACCTGTGACAAAAAGAGGGCAGGCACGCTTGCAAGCTGAACAAGATTGGCAAACTGCGTGTCAGGCAGAAATTCTGCGTGTTGCTGGCATTTATGGGCCAGGGCGAAATGCCATCCGCCTATTATTGGATGGCAAGGCGCGGATTATCGAAAAAGATGGTCAAAAGTCTAATCGCATTCATCAAACTGATATCACCAAGATCATCATGGCTGCTATTGCACAGCCGCGTGCAGAACGAATTATAAATCTGTGTGACAAAGAGCCAGCAGCACAAGGTGATGTGGTTCGCTTTGCCGCATCATTATTAGGTGTTGAACCGCCAGTGCCAGTTGCGTTTGAACAG
>JBMHCC010000020.1:0-28717 GCA_049890115.1 Puniceispirillaceae bacterium (SeqCode)
ACACTCTGACAAATCGCATTATTTGAACCGCCTTCAGCTTCATTCCATTGATTGACTGAAGCGCCATCATAACCATAGCATAGCGCCGTCGCAGCCACACAGCTGTTATAGGTTGTATAGACACCACAATTATCCACATTCGAGCGTAGAATATAGAAATCGCCTCTTGATAGTGCGGTACATGCTTTTGAATAGGTATCTTGACAGACTGCGCCATAAGTTGCTGTGTCATGTGCCGCATCCCAAAGGTCAATGTCACCAGGTGATGTTGAATAATCATTAGCAAGCGCACTTGTACATGTGCCATAGCTAGGCGTTGTGTGTGTCATCGTGGCTGTCAAATATGTGTTTGTACAAGCGATGGTATTTGTTTTCACATCAACAAAACTATTCTTTGTAATATTATCACAAGGGGTGCTGTAATCGTGGTTACAACCTGGCGTGTAGACACCACCATCTTTTGCTTCAGAGAAAAGATCTGCGTCTTTAGGGCCATAGCCAAGACCAAGCGCCGTTGAAATATCGGCAGGATCATATCCAGGGATAGAGTTCGCTGAAGACGAGCCCTCCACAGTTGACACTGAGAACCCGCTAGTCTCTTGCGCTGAGACCTGTGTTGCAGTCGCCAATAGCGCCACAAAAAGAGCCCTTTGTATGATTTTTGAGAACGTCATATATTTCTCCCTATTACCAAAAGAAGGTGTTTTCATCACAAATTACATGTTTCGCATAAATAAGTAATAACTTAACTTATGAATACCTGAATTATGAACTACAGACAACCATCATAAGTTTCATTCAAAAGTGTGAAGGCTAAAGAATCAACGGGGTCTGATTTAGGCGTCCAACAGATACTCCCTGTACTGCCAAATGCCACGACATTATCAACATTTGCGATTGCGCTTGATGGGGCTTCAGATAGCTGACAGATAAAGCTATGATTATCAGAGCTACCGCCTGAGCGGATGCAAGCGGTGTAATCAATACCCATAGTTGGGTCACCATTGTTGAAATTAAATTGCAACTGCCCACCACCGCCAATTTGAGACAATGACACATTATCCTCGTCTGTTAACCCATCAAGGGTCACCTGCGCACCACTAAGAGATACGAAATTTGCGGTTGGACGAGCAGTCGTGACACAATCATCTTGCCCAGTGCAAGCGCAGGTATAGAAACCAAAATTTCGACCTGTCACATCTGCCTCAGGCTCAAGACAGGCAAACATAATGCCGCCTCTTGGGATGGTGATAGGCAATGATGATGCCTCACGCACTAAACCATTACCGTTACAAGCAAGCCGCTTGCCATTGAATTGATTGGTTTTTTCATCAATCACATTCAACTGGCGGATAACATTATCTCGATATTGATGGCACACACTATTTTCATCGAACCCAACGGCAAAATCAGATCGGGCGTTGATGTTATTCTGCAATGATATGGAATCTGCCTCAATGGCGCGCTGAATGTCATCTTGCGTTTTTGTCGTTACCGTATCGCGTGTAGATGAAATATAAACCTGGTACCCTGTTATGCCAACAGCTGCTAGAATCCCAATAATAGCAACAACAACAAGCAATTCGATTAACGAAAACCCTTTTTGATGTTTTGGTAATTTACGCAACATTAAAGAGATAGCCCTATAACACTAATCACGACCACGTTCTTATAATAGAAACTACTAATATTTCAAGATCTTTCAAGATATTTGAAGATATTTCAGAAGGCTAAATCGAAAAACTAAGACCATCAAAAGCAGGAGAAACATGAGATGGGGTTGCTTGCTCTATCGCATCATAATCTGATTCAAGACCGAGATGCGTTAAATAGGCCTGTTTGGGTGAGACACGTTCAATCCATTCAAGCGTTTGCGCAAGATGGCTATGAGCCTGATGGGTATCTTCGCGCAAGGCTTCTACGATCCAATAGGCGATATCTGACAGCATCTCAAAATTACGGTCTGGCATCGCAACAACATCTGTAGAATAACCCACTAGGCCATTGAAAATAAATCCCAAAGAAAAAGCTCTACCATGATCTTGATTCATGGTTTGAATATGAATATCACCAATCGTCAACACATCATCTGCAGCGATTTCATGCAAGGCAAGTGGTGGCTCAAAATAGGTTGGCGAGCTCTCTTCTTTGGCAAATAGATAGGGATATCGCACTTTGATATCCGCCCCATGTGGGGCTGTGGCATAGACGGGAATTTTCACCCTGTCTGGCCAATAAAAGGTTCTGATATCATCAAGCCCAGCAATATGATCTGCGTGAGTATGGGTGATAAGAAGCGCATCAATCTTTGTTAGATTAAATGGGATCAACTGATTGCGAATATCTGGGCCAGCATCGACTAATATCGTGGTGCTTTCGCTCTGAACAAGCAAGGCACATCTTTGGCGTCTGTTCTTGGGGTTATTGGGGTCGCACGCCCCCCACCCTGCTCTGCCAAGAGCAGGCACACCCACAGATGTACCGCAGCCTAAGATTGTGACTTTCAGGGTCGTATCACGCATCTCAGACCGCCATCTTTTTGAATAGGTTTTTCGCATTTTGCGTTGTTATAGCGGCAAGCTCATCTAGGGATATACCACGTAATTTGGCCAAAAATTCTGCGGTATAGGCAGTGAAAGCAGGTTCATTCTTTTGCCCTCTTTTTGGCACAGGCGCCAAGAAAGGCGCATCTGTTTCAACAAGTATCCGATCAGCTGGCACTGTTTTTGCCACCTGCTGAATTTCTTGGGCAGATTTAAAAGTCACAATACCTGAAAAGCTGACATAAAAGCCGATAGCAAGCGCGCGTTCTGCCAATTCAATGCCTGAGCTAAAGCAATGGAGCACACCGCTATAGGCGCCTTTTTGATATTCATCTTCGAGGATATCCGCCATATCTTCATCAGCGTCTCTGGCATGGATGATGATAGGAAGGTCAAGCGCTCTGGCAACCGTGATTTGTGCGCGCAAGCTTTCCGCCTGTCGGTCGCGCGGCGCATTATCATAAAAATAATCAAGGCCTGCTTCACCAATAGCCACCACTTTGGGATGCATAGCAGCCTTTGTAATCGCCTCTACATCGCAAGATAGCGGCTCATTGGCAGCTTCATGGGGATGGATGCCAACGGAACACCAAATATGATCATGCGCCTCTGCAATGGCTTTTGGCTTATCGCTTGTGCTGAGTTTCACACCGATTGAGATGATTTGCTTAACGCCTGCCGCATCTGCGCGTTGCAAGACATCATCTAGCTGATCATAGAGATGGGGATAATCAAGATGGGCATGTGTATCAATCAAATGAGGCGCCAATTTATGCCTCCCCTTCCGCTTCGACAAAGCGCGGGAACACCCCTTCTGGCTTTTCAATTTGCACAGGCAAATCATCGCGTTGTTGCGCTAGGCTTGCAAAATTACGTTTTTGCGATGGGATTTTTAATTGATCTAGCAAGGCATGCGCTGAGTCTGGCATCACAGGTTGCACCAGAATTGCGCAATGGCGAATAGCTTCCATCAACACAGCCAATACCTCTGCCATACGTGCAGGGTCTGTTTTCTTCAATGCCCAAGGCGCTTGTGTATCAACATAACGATTTGAGTGTGAAATCACTTCCCAAATCTGTTTTAGCCCCTCGTGGAATTGTTGTTGATGAAAGGCGTCACGCACCTTGCCAAGCAATGCCGCGCAATCGTCTAGAAGTGCTAAATCATCTTCTTGCGGCTGGTCTGGCAAAGCAGGATGCACACCATCTAGATTTTTGACGATCAAAGATTGCACACGATTAGATAAATTACCAAGATCATTAGCTAAGTCACTGTTAATACGCTGAATCATGGCAGACCTTGCAAAGACACCATCATTGCCAAATGGTACTTCGCGCAACAGAAAATACCGTGTTTGGTCTAGCCCAAATTCATCAACAAGCGCATGCGGGTCAATCACATTGCCAACTGATTTTGAAATTTTTTGACCTTCATTTGTCCACCACCCATGCGCATAGACACGTTTTGGTAGTGGCAGATCGGCCGCCATCAAGAAAGCTGGCCAATAGACAGCATGAAAGCGCACAATATCCTTGCCCACCATATGCACATCAGCTGGCCAATGCGCCTTATAGGCCTGCTCATCATCCAGCCAGCCTGCGGCGGTAAGATAATTTGTGAGCGCATCAAGCCATACATACATGACATGATCATCATCGCCTGGTACAGGCACACCCCATTTGAAACTTGCACGGCTTACAGACAGGTCTTTTAAGCCGCCAGATACAAAGGATTTAATCTCATTAAAGCGGCTAGCAGGTGCCACAAAGTCAGGGTTTTCCTCATAAAAGGCCAATAGCTTATCTTGCCATTTTGACAAATCGAAGAAATAGGACGGCTCTTCTACCCATGTAACAGGTGCGCCTGTTGGCGCTTTGCCATCCACAATTTCGGTTTTAGTGTAAAAAGCCTCATCACGCACAGAATACCAACCTGCATATTTACTAAGGTAAATATGGCCCTTTTCCTGAAGGATTTGCCATAATTTCTGGCAAGTGGCCTTATGGCGCTCAGATGTAGTGCGGATAAACTCATCATTGCTGTAATTCATTCTTACCGCCAAATCTTGGAAGTTTTTTGAGACAGCATCTGTAAAGCTTTGCGGATCTATCCCTGCCTTATTTGCCGCCTCTTCCACTTTTTGGCCATGCTCATCTGTGCCTGTTAAAAATGTGACATCCCTGCCATCAAGGCGCTGAAAACGCGCAAGCGCATCACAAGCCAAAGTCGTATAGGCATGACCGATATGCGGCTTGTCATTTACATAGTAAATCGGTGTTGTGATATAATAGCGATTATCCATAATCTGCGATACCCAAGGGACATTGTTACAAAATCAAAGGCGTATAAGAACGCTTCCCTTAAATAGCCCATTATGTGTGGGCAAGGCTATGAATTTTATCAAAAAGTGACAGAAAAACAGCAGGCATATCAAGAAAGGCACGTTCTGCTTTTGATAGTTCGCTCATAAAGTCATCATGAAGCTCTGCTAGTGCAAGACTGTTTGATGCGTCTTGCAAACAGCCTATCAATGTTCGCTCGCAATCCATCAACCCCTCTGGCAAAGGGCGCCCCGCAGCAGATAGTGCGGCTTGTGCCAATAATCGTGAGAAGGCTTGTTTGGCGATAGGTAACAGTTTTTTCTGGCGCGCCGCGCCCCATTTGCCGCTCAAATCTAGCAATGTGCTCGCATCTGCTTGCGGCTTTGCCAAAATCAAACAACTTGCCTCATAGAGATCAAGCGCATCTGTCTTCGCAATCTCAAGCGCATAACCCATCGAGCCGCCAGAAAAAAGCGCAAGCTGCGTCAACGCATCAGGATCGGCGTCTGGCAAATGGGATGATAATAGGATGCGTTGTTCCTCATGCGATAAATGCGCAAAGCGCAATTCGCGGCAACGTGAGCGAATGGTGGGCAATACACTGCCAGCGCTTTTCGCCACAAGTAGGATGATCGCTTTTTCAGGGGGCTCTTCGACGATTTTCAGCATCGCATTTGCCCCTTGCAGATTGACCGCATCTAGATTGTCAAGAAGCGCCACACGCCACCCACCAGACGCTGATTTATGACTGAAAAAAGGTGTTAATGCGCGAATTTGCTCAACCTTAATCATCCCTGATTTATTTTTCTCATCTTGAATGGGCGCAATATGCAAAAAATCAGGATGGGCTGATTGCATCACCTGACGCATATCAGGGTTCGCCTCATCAAGAGCGATGCGAAACGGCGTTGGATCACCAAATAGCGCCGATTGGCTATCATCATAAGCAATTAAAGAGGCCGCAAGCTGATGGGCAAAACGCGCTTTACCAATGCCTTCTGGCCCTGTTAAGAGCCATGCATGATGCATTTTGCCAGATGTGACGCCCTCTTCGGCTTGTGCGATTTGTGTTTTGTGCCCGATGAGCGGGGCAAAATCTATCCCTGGCTCAGTCTCGCTCATGACAGAATCTTAAGCGCTGTTAAAAGCGCATCCACTTCTGTTTGCAAGGTGCCAGCAATCATATCCTCAGATTGTGTGGCATCTATGATGCAAAAGCGCTTCGGCTCTTTTTGGGCAAGTGATAAATAGCCTTCTCTGACCTGCTCATGATAGGCAAGGCCTTTTGCTTCAAAGCGCGCTTCGGTTTGGCTTTCGCGCCCCCCTGCCCGTGCGAGCCCTTCTTCGGGGGACAGATCAAACAAAAAGGTTTTATGCGGTGTGATTGCGCCAATGGAAAGCTGGTGCAAATCACGCAATTCTGCTTCATTATAGCCGCCAGTGATGGTTTGATAGACATAAGAGCTATCTGCGAATCTGTCACAAAGAATAATGGCGCCCTGTGCCATTTTCGGCAGGATTAACCGCTCCACATGCTCTACACGCGAAGCAAGCATTAGCAATGCCTCAGTCTTCGCCGTTAGACTATCAGGTGTGCCAGTAACCAGTAATTGGCGAATAGATTCCGCAGCAGGTGTATCTTTACCCCCTGGCTCTCTTGTGATGACAAGCTCAACTGATGGCACCTTTTGGGAAAGATAGGCTTGTAGGCGCTTGATTTGAGTTGATTTTCCTGACCCCTCACCACCTTCAAGCGAAATAAAAAGTCCCGATTGCGGACTGTGTCTCATGACGCGCTTCCTGCCTTATTAGCTAGCTGGTGTAAAAGGAGAACCAAAGATAAGATATTTCACAGCCTCTGTGATACGGTCAAAGAAGCCAAGCTCTGCCACAGCCTCTGCTGCGATAAGCGGGTAATCTTCTCTTTTGCCATCATAATCAAGTGTGATGGTGCCAACCTGCTGGCCTTGACGAATAGGCGCAGGGATAGGGTCTGACCAATTCAAAGACACGGTTAGCGAGCGGCGCTCTTTGCGTGACATCACCTTATGAACATTACCGCCTGCCAATAGTTTAATTTTGGCACGATTGCCAAGCCAGACATTGGCTTCATCAATCACTTCATTCTGGTCATAAAATTCATATTGTTTAAACTCACGGAACATCAAATCCATCAATCGTTGCGATTCTTGGGCACGTTCATTTTTTGATTTCATCCCATTGAGAACCATGACAATGCGCTGATTACCGCGCAACGATGAGCCTACTAAGCCATAGCCTGACTCTTCTGTGTGACCTGTTTTAAGACCATCAGCGCTTTCATCCTTATATAAAAGCGGATTGCGGTTGCCTTGTTTGATATCATTATATTTATAGTTCTTTACTTTGAACATCGGATAGAGTTCTGGATAAGTCTCAACAGGGAAATTCTTGATCAAAGCTGTTGATAAGATATTCAAATCACGCGCGGTGGTTGTCAGGTCAGGATCTGGCCAGCCTGTCGCGTTTCTGAAAACCGTGTCATACATCCCAAGCGCACGCGCTTTATCATTCATCTCATCTGCAAAAGCATCCTCAGAGCCTGATAGTCCTTCAGCCAGAACAATCGCCGCATCATTGCCAGATTGGATAATCACCCCTTTGAGCAAATCATGAATAGAAACAGATGAACCAGGGTCAAGGAACATGCGAGAGCCGCCCTTTTTCCACGCACGCTCAGATACAACAAATGTATCATCTAGCGATAAAGAGCCTTCTGCAATGCGCTCAAAGACAAGATAGCTTGTCATAATCTTTGCCATCGAGGCAGGTTTCATCGCCGCCTCGCCATTTTTATTCATCAGCACACGGCCAGAAGAAAAATCGGTCACATAGGCATATTCGGCCACGGACTGCACAGGTTCTTGCGCTTTGGCTGCCAGAGGCATTGCCATGAGCAGAGAAGCAAGAAGCGGTAGTGCCAATAATTTCATGATGTAAATCCTTAAAATAATAAAATGATGATGGTCTTAATCAACAACGATGCGTGCCCCATTAAAACCTTGTTTCATCACGTCATCCAACAGCTTATCAGCTTGCAGAACAGATGCAACAGGGCCAAGGCGCGAACGATACAGTGTTTGACCATCACGAAGGGCTGGCGTCACCTGTCCACGCCCCAGTGAAGAGAGGCGATCCAACACAGCTTTGGCGTTTTCTTCACTATGGAAGGCCCCTATCTGAACCCAAATTTCAGTCTCGACAGGTTGGGTTTGTATTACTTCTCCCACACGGTTTTGCGCCAAGAGATCAAGTGCTGATTTGCCGGGCGCTTGTTTCACCGCTTGTGCTCTCGTAGTCTTGGCGGTCAGTGTCACCGTAGGTTTTGCCGCACCGTTGCTTGTCGGCAATTCTTCTTCAAACCCACTTTCAGGGAATTTGCCGTCTCTTGCCAGACGCTCTAGGCGCAGTGATTGTTCAGCAAGAATTTGGACACGCACACGAGCAATACCATTATCCTTGTAGCCGATAAGCCGCGCAGCCTCGCGCGATAAATCGATGATGCGTCCGCTGACAAAAGGACCTCTGTCATTCACACGCACCACAAGTGATTTGCCATTATCAAGATTGGTCACGCACCACAGATGGCATTGGCAGGGTCTTATGAGCTGCTGATACCTTAGCTGGGTCAAAAATTTCACCATTAGCAGTCAGGCGTCCAGCAAATTCATCACCATACCAAGAGCCAACACCTGTCTCATCATATTGCAGATTGCGTTCTGGGTAATACCAGATGCCTGCCACCTGATAGGGATCACCAATTTTGTAGCGTGGACTTGCCTTGGTAGCGATTGGAGATGCTGCAATTTCTTCTTTTTCTTTGCGATTCTGTGCTTTTTTCGCAAGATCAATCGCAAGCTCTGCCGCACCACACGCGCTCAGTGTTACTGCTAGAACACAAATTCGGCCAATCGCTGAAATAGAGTGATATGCTGACATCTTGATTATGCCTTTGGTAAAAGTGAACAGCTGCATTTTAGCATGAATGCCTAATTATATGCCATGGCATCCGATAATGCACCAACACTTAACGCAAAATAATTTGAACGGTTCCATCGTAGCGTTGAATCAAAATTGCTGTAAACAATAAAGGCCACCGAAATATCATCATCAGGTATCACAAGACGTGATGTCAGATTACGTGCCGGCAGCGGCGTTCCATCAGGATTAGTGATGCCCATTTGGCGCCATTCTTCCATTGTTTTTTTGACCTTATCATCAGCCAGTGCCAACCAATTCTCTGTCTCAGGCAAAGCTACTTGGCGCCCCCATGTTAAATCATCACGCCATTTTGCTTGTTTCAGATAATTCGCAATAGAGGCAAAAATATCAGCCTGATTGCCCCAAATATCTTTTCTACCATCCTTGTCCCAATCAACCGCATAGGCCAGATAGCTTGACGGCATGAATTGGCTCTGCCCCATTGCCCCTGCCCATGAGCCTTTCATCGCATCATAGCTAATGTGACCGGCATCAATGATTTTTAATGCGGCTAATAATTCTTTGCGGAAAAAGGCAGAGCGCCTGCCATCATAGGCCATGGTGGCAAGTGCATTAATGACAGAAAAACCGCCTGTATGACGGCCAAAACTTGATTCTATGCCCCATAATGCCACAACAAAGCGCGGCTGCACGCCATAATGCTTACCAATTTCTGCCAGCAGCTCTTTATGTTCGCGCCATTTTGCTTGGCCTTCTTTGACACGGCTTGCTGGCACGACTTTTTTTAAATAGCGCTGATAGGTTAATTTAAATTCAGGTTGATTACGGTCATATTTCACGATTTTTTCGCGCAAAGTGACAGTGGTTAAGGCTGTTTTGATTGTGGCCTCAGAAATACCAGCCTCAGCAGCTTCACTGCGCAAATCCTGTAACCATTTATCAAACCTAGCATCAGCTCTGGCACTGCCATGTGCGACTAGTAAAAATGATATAAAAACACATAAAAAACCAAGCTGAGAAAGGCGAAATATCATCTGACAAAAACCAATAATGAATAGCAATATCACCAAACACTAAAAGTTAGGCATAAGTGAGGCAAGCGCAAAAACAGCTATCTTATGATTGTCCTACTGTCAGGTGGTGAGCACCGCTTTTCTTGCGTGAAAATGACTTTCGTTAAAAAAAGAGATAAGAAAGTCGCTGATAAGGATTGACAGCAGCAAAGGCATTGGCTAATTCCATTGCAACAGCGGAGAGGTGGCAGAGCGGTTGAATGCACCGGTCTTGAAAACCGGCATGGGTTTATAGCCCATCGAGGGTTCGAATCCCTCCCTCTCCGCCATTATTTTTCCAAATATGAGCCCATACAAGCCGCATAGTTGATTCGTGCAATGGGTGCGATAGTGGCAAGAAGACGCCTAAGCCATCTAGCTAGGCAGCTTATCTGTTAAAAAAAGCGCGGCGAAAAATTGAATAAGGAAATGGCGACTCCGGGAGGACTCGAACCCCCAACCTGCTGATTAGAAGTCAGCTGCTCTATCCAGTTGAGCTACGGAGCCATAATGGCCATGGCTTAATGTGTCCATGCCCCTTTGCGGTCATAGGCAAAATTATCTGCATAAGCCTTCATGCGCAATTTACGAGATTTTGGTTCATGCAAATGATAGGCAATATCTTTGGCTTCAGCAAAAGCAATCGCCTCTTCTTTGGTCGCAAACCATAGACGCACTTGGCGTTGTGTGTCTGATGAAGATTGCCAGCCCATTAAGGCATCTGGCGCAACTTTTGTGCTGCGTGGAAATTCGATAACCCAGCGCTTTAACTTTGCTCTGCCAGATTGCATAGATGTTTTGGCTGGTCGGTAAATGCGCGCTGTCATTTGAATATCCCCGATGCATCCCAAAAAAAATGGTCGGAGTGGAGAGATTCGAACTCCCGGCCCTCTGGTCCCAAACCAGATGCGCTACCAGGCTGCGCTACACTCCGACGATGTGATGTCTACACCCAATAAGTGGACAAAGGCAAGCAGAAAATTTGCCAGTCACAGTACTTTTTTCTATCTGTTCTTATTCTGAGATCAGCAGCCTGTCACCAATCGTGATATTATGCGCTTTTGTCTGCCCTGCCTTGATTTCTAGCACATAAGAAGCTGGAATAAGAGATGAGATGATATCTTCAGATTGCGGTTGTTGTGACAAAGCATAATGAACCAGATACCCCTCTTCATCAAAGAATAGGATATCAAGAGAAATAAGGGTGTTGCGCATCCAAAATTGCCGCATGGCATTATAGGACCAGATAAATAACATGCCAGCATCATCAGCCAAATCATCACGATACATCAGCCCTGTGGCACGTGCTTCTGCTGTGTCAGCCACTTCAACCATGAAGACAGATTGACCACCTGTTTGCTTTTCGATGATGATTTCTTTTCGCGCAAGATGTGTTTCAGCCTGCGCTATCACTGAAAAAGCCAACAGACCTATCATTATCAAAGATGTTACATAAGACGTAAGGCGTGATGCCATAATCGTCTCCCTTTATGCTGGGTCGCCAAGCTTAGTAAACCAATGGGATGGCGCATTGCGTGCTAATCGATGCTGCCAGTCTAACCCCATTAACAGCTTTTGTGATGCCTCTGATAATGTTTTTTCATAAGGGCTGATGCCTTTTATCAATGCCCAAATCCCAGACCAGGCTTTTGCTGTGATATAAGGGTTATAACCACCACCTCCTAAAAATAAAGACGGCTTATAAAAAGATATAATAAATTCAATGGCCTGCCAGTAACCATTAAGGCTGTATGATAATTTTGATTGCGGGTCAGATGCATGGCCATCCGCACCAGCTTGCATGATGATATAATCTGGTGAAAAGCGGTTAATTTCATCCCTCACCGCCCCATTTAGCAGAGTTGATAAATCATTATCATTGGCACCTTTTGGCAAAAGGAAGTTGCGTGCATTACCGCCGCCTCTATCTGATTCACCGCCAGTTCGCGGCCATAAATCATCCTGATGAATTGAGATAATGCGCAAATCATCATCATCAGAAAGCCAATCTTGCACACCATCACAATGATGAGCATCAATGTCAAAATAGAGGATGCGTTTATCTGAGAATTGCCGCAATGTCAGAAGCCCGCACACAGGGTCATTCACAAAACAAAAGCCATTTGCTTTGTTTTTCTGGCCGTGATGTGTGCCACCAGATGGGCTAAAGACAATATCCGCCTTACCAGTTGCTAGCCATTCAGCTGCCATAATACTGGCTTTGGCAGCTGTGGCAGGACGGCTATAGACCTCTTTAAATATCGGGTTTGCCCCTTTACCAATGTGATATTTATCACGCATTTCAGGAGGCAGTGCTTGATTTTGCTCTGCTTGAAACAGTGCTTTGACATAATTTGGGTCATGATAGCGTGATAGCTCGGCGATGCTGGCTATGGGAACAGAGATATAGTCATCATCTTCTAACCAGCCCTCTGCTTTGCATAAATCAATGACAGGCCAGACACGCGCTATATTTAAAGGGTGGTTGCTGCCATAAACAGAGTTGCGAAAGATATCGCTTCCAAAAAATACAGAACGTTTTTTTACCATGAAAACAATCAAATAAATCTGTTAAATAGCGTTGAAAGCCTGTTGAAAGACAATCATCTTCTTTCTATATTCTAAAACTAGTTAAGTATCACAACAGGTCAACCACTGACTATCTTATGTGATATACAAAAAAAGGTAGGGGTCTTTGCTATGTCATCTAGTCAATCAGTTTGGAAATTTATTCAAGAATATTCACTTCTTCTGGTTTTTGGTGCTTTTGGTGCTCTGGCATGGGCCAACATCAATTATGATAGTTATCACCATCTTGTAGAGGTGGTTTTGATTGACCATTTTCCTGTGGGGCATCTTCATGATGGTCACCGCACCCTTACTTTGCACTATCTGATTAATGATGTGTTGATGGCTTTTTTCTTTGCCATTGCTGGTAAGGAAGTGTGGGAAGCGATTATTTTAAAAGATGGCAGCTTGCGAGGTCGCAAAGCATTAACACCGTTAATCGCAACAGCTGGCGGTATGATCGGGCCAGTTGGTGTTTATTTGGTGGGTGCATTTTTGCTTGGTAAATTTGCTATTTTAGCAAATGGTTGGGCAATTCCAACAGCGACTGATATTGCTTTTTCCTATTTGGTAGCACGTATTGTCTTTGGCGCGCGCCATCCAGCGGTTGGGTTTTTGCTGTTATTGGCGATTGCTGATGATGCAACCGGCCTTGTTATCCTAGCATTATTCTATCCGCAAGGTGAGCTGGCTGTTGAATGGCTTGGCCTGTCAGTTGGTGCAGCGATTGCTGTCTATTTCCTGGCAAATCGTCTGCCGCGTATATTAGATGCCGGTTCAGATGATCGCCGCTATAGCAAGATAGCTGAAAAATTTGGGTTCTGGCCATATTTGATTGCTGGTTGTGCCAGCTGGTATGGGTTCCAGCAAGCAGGCATTCACCCTGCCCTTGGCTTATTGCCGATTGTGGTAACGATACCTCATGCTGACCTTGATTTTGGTCTGTTTTCTGCGAAAGAAAAAGGCGGGCATGATTTGCTAAATGACATTGAACATAAGCTGAAAGTGCCTGTGGAATTTATCCTGCTGTTATTTGGATTTGCAAATGCTGGTGTTGAGTTTTCAGCCATTGGTGATGCGACATGGCTTGTCTTGGCTGGTTTGATTATTGGTAAGCCTGTTGGTATTTTCTTATTTGGTTGGATTGCTGCTGGTCCGCTTGGCCTTGGCTTGCCACAGGGCATGAAGATGAACCATCTGGTTGTAATCGGCTTTATTGCGGCGATTGGCTTTACCGTATCTCTGTTTATCTCAGCTGTTGCATTTGCCCCAGGCCTTGTTCAGGATGCGGCAAAAATGGGTGCTTTATTCTCATTTGGCGCAGTCTTCTTATCCTTGCTAGCTGGCCGCATTTTCAGAGTGGAAAAGCAAAATTAGAATTGATATAAAACAACTGTCATATTTTTCAGGGGGAAAAAACAGATGGCAAAAACAACATCAAATCGTCCAGATAATGTACCAGAAGAAAATGTGTATCATGGTGTACATTGGTCAATCTATCTTGGCTATGCTATTGCGGTCGGTGCAATCGCTATGTTGCTATTTGAGCCGCTTGGCTAGAAACACAGCTCATTATGGATGAGCTTTACCAGTCGCAGATTCTGGCATTGGCGCGCTTTGCGCGTCAATCCAGCATCTCGGGCACCCCAACACATATCACCAAATTAAAAAACCCGCTTTGCGGTGATGAGGTGCATCTATCAGCCATTATCCAAGATGACATCATCACTGATGCATCTGTCACGGTTTCAGGTTGTGCGTTATGTGAAGCAGGAGCTGGCCTATGGCTGCAATTAGCATCACAGCAACCGCTTCATCACATGCCTGCTATAGCGCAATCATTGACCGGTTTTCTAGCATCAGATGGTGAAGATATAGCAGATGATAGGCTTGCGCCCTTAACAGCGATACGGCCTGTGAAAAACAGGCATAAATGCGTCACCCTTGCTGCACAGGCAAGCATTGCACTTACTAAGAGCTCATAAAAAAGGCACAAAAAAGGGCCAGATAACAGTTCTCACTGCTAGCGCTAGCCTTTCCTGACAAAATAAAATGAGGCTGACAGACCTATTCAGGCTCGACAGATAACTTGCCGAATGCCCAGATGCCTACCACTAATACAAGTGGAAACCCAATAACCAGAATAAGACCGAATGTTTCGTTCATCATCTTCCCCTATGACTGAAAAATAGCGTTAACTCTAGCGCTAGCTTATAGGTAAAAACCTCTTGCTAATCAAGCTTTCCAGTAGCTTCATTTTGCCGCAATGACGGTGCTTCGGCAACAAGGCATTCATCACCATCGCAACAAGGAAAGCTATTTGTTTTGCAATGGGCGCATTGTCCATGACCATGCACCCAAATAATTTGTTCAGGATGACCACAAAATTGGCAAAATTTTGGAGCTGCAACTTCCATAATGTTAGCTATCAAGCAAAATATTATATTTGGAACGTAATGTGCTATCAAGCTCATCATCAATCAAAGCTAATGGCGGCCTGCCTAGAATTTCGTTCTTTTTGGCAATAGCTTGTTCCGTTAAAACAGGTTTGCCAAGCTCTTCCCATTCTTTTGGACTGCTTCTATCTGATAGAGATGGATAGATATATTCAGACTGCATCAAGGAAATGGTCTGATCATGGCCTAGATAATGGCCAGGGCCATCAATACAGACATCTTTGAATACGTCTAGGCTCAACACCTCATCAGAGACATCGACCCCGCGTACACAACGAAGGCACTGGCCAAGCATATCATTATCAATGATTAAGCTTTCTAGGCAAAAACCCATCAATGAGGCATGCATACCAGCAGCTTCATAAACCATATTCAGCCCTGCTAGGCCAGCCATGACAGCGGTTGAACCTTTTTCATAGCCTGATTGCGCATCTGGCATTTTGGCATCAGCCATACCAGAGGCAGCCCCTGATGGCAGGTTAAAATGTTGTAGCATCTGTGAACAAGCAGCTGTTAATAACCCCTGTTCGCCAGAGCCGCCAGACATAGCACCTGTGCGCAAATCAGAAACAAAGGGCCATGTGCCAGCGATTGCCGGATGCCCCTCTACCATGGCATTAACATAAACAAGCCCTGCTAGCACCTCTGCTACAGCCTGTGCGACGGCTCCTGAGATTGAGGCAGGTGCTGTTGCCCCTGCTTGTCCAGCTGATAACAGCAAAACAGGCATGCCAGCTTTGACAGCCTCTTCCATCACAAGGCAGCTTTCAGTGGCAAAACGTAGTGGTGGCACCACAAAACAATTTGAATTTGATACAAAAGGACGTGCCCGCCATGCTTCTTCACCACCTGCAATATCGTGAAGCAATGATATGGAAGGTGCCATAAATTCTGCTTCGGTAAAGCTGGTGCCAACATGTTTGGTTGTGGATTTAATGCATGCATAAAGCGTATTTAGATCTAGATCTGTTGGATCTTCGATGTCACGTGCTACCATGGGACGCTGGAAAAAGTGAATATTATCCATTTCCTGAACAATACGCCCAGCATTATAAATATCTTTTAGGTAAGATTCGCGATATTCGTTCTTTTCAATATCAACAACATGAACCGCCGCCCCTGCTGTGCCAAAATGAACACGCTTGCCAGATAACAGCAAATCATGCTCTTCAGACCGCCCATGCAAAGTAACTTCTTTTGCACAGATAGATAATGCATGATCAACCACATGGCGCGGAAAACGAGTGCGTCCATCTTCACCATGAATGGCACCGACCTTTGTCATATAGGCAATACCGGTATCAGGTGCCTGTGATAAACCGATCTCTTCTAGTATCTGATAAACAGTATCTGCAATCCGCTTCACATCATGATCTGATAATGGTCTATATTGACCGCCAATCAAACCAGGGCGAACTGGCTGAATGTCCTTGGCAAGAGGCGCATTGCGCTCTTTATGCCGCGCCATTCTGCCACCAGAACGGCGACCTCTTACTGGTTCTGAGATATCATCCATAGTCTGCCCCTTACCTTTATAAAAAGCCGGCCTATCACAATTAAACACTGATCGTGGATGAACCAAAAATCAATCAAAATCAATCAAAATCGATAAAAAAATGATAGTTTTTTGACTGATATTTCTATGGCAAAAAAGAACAATTTTTATCAGCTTTTAAAGCTGTGCCAGATGGCAGAAAAAAGACACAAAAAAACAGCCTTAGCAATTCTCTAAGACTGTATAATTATGAAGCTATTGCACCAAAATATGGCATCCCGTACGGGATTCGAACCCGTGTTGCCGCCGTGAAAGGGCGGTGTCCTAAACCACTAGACGAACGGGACACGTTCGTTGTGCTTGAGGTATTACAAAACAAGTGATGATTAATCAAGATAAAAAGCATTCTTTTTGATGATAAAATTCACGCTTTCCAAAAATAGGCTAAAAAAGGGGCCTATTTTGCGCTGCTATTGGCAAAAGCGATATCATCAATGTGAAATTGTACCGCATTGCCGCCGCGATAATCATCTGCCTTGATAATCCCTGCAACATGAACCATGCGCCCATCTGCTTGGGTGAAGCAGTTCTTATCGATTAGCCTATCTTTGAATGAAAAGGCAATCGCCCGAATTTTGGCCCCTGTCCCATCAAATAACTCAGCATTGAAATGGTTATTATCGGCGCCAAGCCATCTGATATTGCGTAATTGACAATTTTCAATCAGCAGTCGCGGTGCTGGAAAAGCAGAGCCAAACGGTTCACATTTTTCAAGCCATTCCAGCAAATTATGATTGCATTGCGATAAATTTATCATCTGCGATAAACGCAAAGATGGTTTTGGTATCTTGCCAATTTGCACGGTAAAGCGCTCACACATAAAGGCTTCAAAATCTGCCAATCTGTCTTTTTTTAATGATAGGCCAGCTGCCATAGCGTGACCGCCGCCACCTGTTAGGATGCCAGCTTGATGCGCTGCCATAATCGCATCACCAAGCTGAAAGCCTGGAATACCTCTGGCTGACCCTTTGCCATTTCCTTCATCATCAAAACTGATGATGATTGTAGGTCTGTTAAATTGATCTTTCAGCCGCCCTGCTACAATGCCAAGAACCCCTTCATGCCAGTCATCAGAGGCTAGAATCAAAACAGGCAAGTCTGGGTTTGTCGCTAATTTTGTCTCTGCTGCATCAACTGCAACACGTTTGATATCAGCTTCGATATCACGGCGTTGTTTATTAAGATCATCTAGCTGAATGGCTATTGCCGCTGCCACACCTTCATCATTGGTTGATAATAATTGTGCCCCAAGTGCCGCATTACCAATCCGTCCGCCAGCATTAATGCGTGGGCCAATCACAAAGCCAAATGTTTGAGCCGTTGGTGGTTTATTCAATCGTGCCTGATCACTTAATTGGCGCAACCCAACATTTTGTCTTTGTTTGAAAATTTTCAAACCTTGTTTAACAAAGGCACGGTTAACAGAGGTCAAAGGCACAATATCGCAAATGGTTGCCATTGCCACCAAATCAAGCAAGGATAGCAAATCTATTGGCGCCTTATCATCTGGAAAGGCGTTTTTCTGGCGTAATAGGCGCAATGTACCAACACAAGTCATAAAGACCATAGAGGCAGCACATAAGGCGCCCTGACCGCTTGTATCATCAAGTCTGTTTGGATTTACAACCGCTAATGCTTGTGGCAATTCAGCTGCTGCCTGATGGTGGTCAATCACAATAATTTTCATTCCCGCATTAGCCGCATCAGCCAACGGGCGATGCGCGGTGATCCCGCAATCAACGGTGATAAGCAATTCTGCGCCAGCTTTCTGCAATGATTGCAGAGCTGACATATTTGGCCCATAGCCCTCTTTAAATCTGTCAGGGATATGAATATGAGCTGTGATACCAAAAGCTGCCAAAAAACGGCTGAAAATAGCAGCTGAGCTTGCGCCATCTACATCATAATCACCAAAAATGCCGACAGGTTTTCCGGCTATGATGGCATCTGCTAATATCTCACAGGCTTTATCCATATCCTGAAAGGATGATGGGTCTGGCAACAGATCACGCAAACGCGGCTCAAGAAATTGTTCGATAGAATCAGCATCTATCCCTTTTTTTGCCAGCCATTGCGCGATTGGCAGTGGCATATCATAATTTTGCGATAGATAGGCAGAAATGCGCATTATGGCTTCATCAGCCACCATGCTATCTTCAAATTGCCAAATGGCACCTGTCAAAGATTGCGATATGGCCAGCTCTGTCACTATCTATCCTTTTGATATATTAGGCCACAACAGGCATGGTCATAGCCACATCCTTAATGGCTTCAACATCTTCAAATGCCTGACAGGCGGCAGCAACAGCATGGTGGCTTGTCTCATGCAATACCATGACAAGTGCAACAGCCTCATTATCATGGCGGCCTTTTTGAATGAGGCTTTCAATCGAAATGGCCTGTTGCTTTAGAATATCTGTAACCGAAGATAGAACGCCAGGCTGATCAAGCACCATCAGGCGGATATAATAAGCTGTTTCACTAGCCTCATTATCAGCATCAGGGCGTTGTCCAAGTGTATTTGCTGGTTTGCCAAATGCCAGATTGTGACGCCCTGAGACAATGTCAATAAGGTCAGATAAAACGGCTGACGCTGTTGGCCCTGCCCCTGCCCCTGGGCCAGTGGCAGACACAATATTGACAGGCTCTGCTTCATAATGAACCGCATTCAGGGCACCTGTTACTTTTGCCAAATGTGATGTTTCAGGCAATAAAACAGGTGCTACTGTGGCTTGGCCGTCCTTG
Organism: Puniceispirillaceae bacterium (SeqCode); assembly: GCA_049890115.1. Classification (GTDB taxonomy): domain Bacteria; phylum Pseudomonadota; class Alphaproteobacteria; order Puniceispirillales; family Puniceispirillaceae; genus UBA685. The sequence continues at coordinate 19,223 of JBMHCC010000020.1, forward strand.
GTAGCTCTGCCAACCAAACGAATCCGATAGCCAAGCTCTTCGGCAAAAGCGATATCGACATCCGAAATTTGGCGAATACCTTTGACAGTGACAGCATCAAAATCTGGCGCTCTGCCAAATGCCAAAGCATCTAGAATAGTCAGCTTATGCGCTGCATCAATGCCATCAACATCAAAGGTTGGATTTGCTTCTGCATAACCAAGCTGCTGTGCTTCAGCCAATACATCATCAAAGGAACGCCCTGTGCTTTCCATCTCTGATAAAATGTAATTACATGTGCCGTTTAAAATACCAGAAACAGCATGAATATCATTGGCTGCCAGCCCCTCACGCAGGATTTTCAATGCTGGAATACCGCCTGCAACAGCTGCTTCAAAACATAAAGAAGCATTGTTAGACTCTGCCAATTCAGCTAATTCTGTGCCATGAAGTGCAATCATTGCCTTATTGGCAGTCACAACATGTTTGCCATTTTGTAATGCCGTTTTGCATAGTTCCAAGGCAGGGCCATCAGAACCACCCATTAATTCCACAATAACATCAACATCATCACGGCTTGCCAAATCAACTGGGTTGTCACACCAGGCAATCTGGCTCATATCAAAGCCTCTATCCTTGTCCTTGCTGCGTGCGCTTATCGCTGTGATTGTTAATCTTTGGCCTGCTTTGTCGCTCAAATCTGACTGGCGGTTAACAAGCTGGCGTGCTGTTTCTGCACCAACAACACCAAGTCCTGCGATAGCAATTCGACATTCCTGCATGGAACAACCCTTTTTGGTTCGAAAATTTAGATGCGCCACCCTACCCAAAGCAGGGATTTTCCGCAAGAGATAGCACCTGTTGTTCAGCTTTAAAAATGCATCTGATCAAGCACATAATCACAATGAATTGCCGTTGTATCAAATGCTGGTATCGACACATCATGTGCCTGAAGTAACAGCCCAATCTCAGTACAGCCAAAAATCACTGAATCAATCATGCCTTTTTCATACATTTTTGTGATGATATCCAGATAGGATTGCTTTGAAGATTGACTGATAACCCCCTGACATAATTCATGATAAATCACATCATGAATAATAGTTCTATCTGTCTGATCAGGTGTAACCACCGTGATATTATGATTATCTTTCAGCCTGCCCTTATAGAAATCTTGGGTCATGGTGAAATTGGTTGCCAATAATAAAGGGGCTTTCACCTTGGCTTGAAGAATGGCCTGTGCCGTAGCATCTGCGATATGATATAGTGGCAAGTTGGTGGCTTGCTGTACCTCATCTGCCATTTTATGCATGGTATTTGTGGCAATCATCAGACCATCTACGCCAGAAGAAGCCAAGGCTTTGCCAGCTTTTATCATCTCAGTTGTGGCTTGGTGCCAATCACCAGATGCTTGCAAGGCTTCGATTCTGGCAAAATCAAATGAATATAGAATCAGTTCCAGAGATGAAAGCCCGCCTTTGCGTTGGCGCATCCCCTGATTTAAAAGCTGATAATAAAGTGTGGTGCTCTCCCAGCTCATACCACCAATAATACCTAATGTTTTCATCGCCCTTGCCTGCTCCCAAAAGCTTGATTGTAAATGATGATTAATTTTTCACTCTGCTGAATGAAAAGCGGTAAAATGATTTTACCAAATCAACCTATGCCCTTATGCTAGTGATGTTAAATCCAATGGATTTTATTGTCACAAACATAAGTATTTATTTCAAGAAAGTGAAACTGATGTCACAAGCTGTTGCACAAAGCCTATTTGATGCTCTTAATGCCAATGAACGTATTGCGCCTGTTCGCACCCAGCTGCCAGATGGGGATTTAACAGCAGCTTATCAAACACAAACAGCTTTTAACCAGATGCGCCTTGATGCTGGCCAGCGTTTGGTTGGTCGCAAATCTGGTTTCACAAACCCTGCTGTTATGGAATTAATGGGGGTTACCCAACCTGTTAGTGGCTTATTATTTGATGTGATGGATGTGCCAAATCGCGGTGAGATCCCAGCTAATAAGGTGGTTCACCCCAAAATTGAAGCTGAAATAGCCTTTATTATGGGGGCAGATTTGGCACATGAGCAAATCACCACAGCTGATATCATGCGTGCTACCGATTATATGACAGCAGCGATTGAGATTGTTGATACCAGAATCGCTGATTGGGCCGGAAAAGCCATTGATATGGTCGCTGATAATGTTGGTGCATCTCATTTTACGCTTGGTCACAAGGTGCGCCTGCTTGATCAGTTTGATGTTGCAGAAGCAAAGGCTGAAATCTTTGTGAATGGCCAATCACAAGGCACTGGAGCTGGCATGAATGTGATAGGCTCACCTTTGAACTCAGTTTGCTGGTTGGCAAATCAGATGGTTGCACAAGGCACACCAATTCAAGAAGGTGATGTTATCTTGTCAGGCTCTCTTGGCCCTATGATCCTTGTTGAAAAAGGCAGCCATGTTGAGGTGGTTATCGAAGGTGCTGGGTCTGTATCAGTTGCTTTTGCTGCTGAGTGATTTTGCAAAATAAATACGGCGATAGCCTTTGATGGTGGCATGATGTGTGATCTGGTAATTGCGGCGCAAATACCAGTCACGATTTTCGGTCATAATCTCATTTGTATAAAGCTTGATGGTGTCACCAAATCCGCTGGCATAGGCTTCACAATGCGCCAATAGCTGGCTGCCTAATCTCTGCCCGCTATGGTTTGGCCAAATAGCGATATTATCAAGCCAAACGCCATCTGATAGATGTTGCAAAACAGCATAGCCAAGCGGCTTTTTTGGCTCTATTTCAATAATAAAAACGCTATCTGATTGAATATGAACGTCAAAATCAGCCAGCATTGGTGCCGGTTTTTGCCCCATTAATGGTACATATTTTGTATAGGCTGCTGTAGCAATATCAGCCAAAACAGGACTATCAGGGGGTTCTGCTTTTCGGATAATAGCTTGCATGGCCTATCATTCTTACAAAAGTGAGCTAGCTGATAATAACACAACACCAACCAGACAAAGTGCCATAATATGATTAATGCGCCTTGTCATGACAGGTGATAAATCAAGCTGCCCCAAGCGCAAACCTGCATAAAGCCAGCCAAGATGAAGCACCATCCAGATAACACTCATAATCACATATTTAATGAGGGTTTCTAGGATAAAATGTGATGGCATAAATGCAAAGCTTGTAAATAGGGCTGTGTTCACAGCATAGGCTTTCGGGTTCACAAATTGCAGGAAAACACCTGAATAAAATCCTGGGATCTTGGCAGAGGTGATAAAGGCCAGATTAGCGCCTGCCAAAGCGATACGTGCTGCCAGATAAAACAGATAAGATGTCGATAAAATCACTAAAATAATGCGAATGGTTGGCTCTGCTAAGATAATGGCAGCAATACCAGTGACAACCGCTAGTGATACTAAGCTGGTGCCAACAAACAAGCCCATCACATAGGAAATACCAGCCCGAAAACCAAACGCAGACCCAATGCCAGCTGTTGATAACACCCCTGGCCCTGGGGTGATAATCAGCAAAAAGACAGCAAATGCAAAGGTTAACATTCTCAATTATCCAGTAAACTATATGGTTATCAAAGGTGCTGCCCTATTAGTGCTGCCCTTTTAAGACTAATGCAGAAAAACAGAACTGTCTTCCTCCCTTTATTGAAACGTTTTTTGAAAGGGATGAAAATAGCCAAAAAAAAACAGACGCCAAAAATCTCTGGCGCCTGTTTGAAAAATAGCTTTTGTAAAACGTTTCTTAACGCTTTGAGAACTGGAAAGAACGGCGGGCTTTTGCCTTACCATATTTCTTACGTTCAACAACACGCGGATCTCTTGTTAAGAAACCGCCAGCTTTCAATGCTGGACGAAGGCCTGGCTCAAAGTAAGTCAATGCACGGCTAATACCATGACGGACAGCGCCAGCCTGACCTGACAGACCGCCACCTTTAACCGTTGCCATCACATCAAATTCACCAGCACGTTCAACAGCTTCAAATGGCTGTGCTAGCAACATCTGCAGAACAGGACGTGCGAAATAGGTGTTCAATTCTTTGCCATTCACAGTCACACGGCCTGAGCCACGCTTGATCCAGACACGTGCTGATGCGTTTTTACGACGACCTGTCGCATATGAGCGGCCATGCTCGTCAATTTTTGGCTCAGCTGGTGCAGCAACTTCTGTTTCTGCTGTATCTGACAGAGCTTCCAGAGCAGCCATGCCAGCCTTATCTTCATTCAGATTTTCTTCAGACATCACAACTACCTCTTATTCTTGTCATTCATGGCTGCCACATCAAGTGTCGCAGGTGACTGTGCTTCATGCGGGTGTGTTGCACCAGCATAGACATGCAAATGAGACATCGCACGACGACCCAGTGGACCACGTGGGATCATGCGCTCAACAGCTTTTTGGATAACACGCTCAGGGAAACGACCATTAAGGATCTTATCAGCTGTGCGTGATTTAATCCCACCAGGATAGCCCGTGTGCCAATAATACGTCTTTTGTGTACGCTTATTGCCCTTAAGCTTTACTTTCTCAGCGTTGATAACGATCACGTGATCACCGCAATCCATATTTGGTGTATAAGTTGGCTTGTGCTTGCCACGCAAACGCATCGCAATCAATGAGGCCAAGCGACCAAGTACAACATTTTCAGCATCCACCACGATCCAGTCTTTTTGGATATCTTTAGGTGTTGCTACATATGTCTTTGGCAAAGGCATAGAACCCTCCATAAAACTAACAAAACGCCCATAATAGGCATAACTGTTAGGGGTTCTACGTGACTGAAACGGTTTTTGCAAGCATAAAATTTCTACGAAAATTTAAAAAAACTAATAAAAACAATGATATAATAATGTGGTATTATTTTACCATATGAATAATAGGGGCTTTAACAAGGTCTAAGCTGGTAGAAATGAGCCCCTGCCCTTTCAAAACTGGGTTACAGTTGTGAAAATCATTGATTTTGTGATAGCCATTTTCTCAATTGTCCCATAGGATACAAACCCTTAAATCATTGGCACAAAGATAAAGGCGCATCAATGTTTATCCTCGTTGATAATTACGACAGCTTCACATGGAATTTATGGCATTTTCTGTCAGATCTAGGGGCAGAGGTGAAAACGATCCGTAATGATGAATACACAGCTGATGAATTTATCGAAATGGCACCACAAGGCTTTATCATTTCACCTGGCCCTGGGTCACCAGAGGATGCTGGCGTTATTCTGGATCTGATTGAAAAAGCTAGCGGCTCTATCCCCATCTTTGGCGTTTGTTTGGGGATGCAGGCTATTTGTATGGCGCATGGCGGCACATTGATGCGTGTTGACCCGCCAGTTCATGGCAAATTATCTCTTATTACACATGCTGGAACGGGTATTTTTGATGGCATTGAACAGAAGATTCCTGTTACACGCTACCATTCGCTATGCGCGGTACCAGACCAGTTGCCAGATTGTCTGGAAGTTACTGGGCGCACTGCTGATGGTTTAATCATGGGGGTCTCTCATACAACGAACCACGTTCATGGCGTGCAATTCCACCCTGAGAGTATCGCGTCAGTGGGTGGGTATCGGATGCTAGCTAATTTCTTGGCCAAATGCGGGCACAACATCCCTGAAACTGCGGCAATTGCCGCTTTTGAAAGCCAAATCATACGCCTTGATCAAAAATTCCCTGAGCAAATTACATAAGTTCATAGGAGTGTCATATGTCTCATAACCTTGCCCCGTTAATTAATAAAATTACCACCAATCAGCCTTATGAGAGTGCTGAAATGCGTGAGGCCTTTACCAGCATCATGTCAGGCGAGGTCTCTGCTGCCCAGATTGCCGCCTTTTTGGTTGGTTTGAAAATGCGCGGTGAAACGCCGTCTGATATTGCGGCTGGCGCCCAGACCCTACGTGCTATGGCAACAATCATAACAGCGCCGGAGGGGGCTATTGATATTGTGGGTACTGGCGGTGATGGCGTTGGCACTTACAACATTTCAACGGCCACAGCGTTTGTGCTAGCAGGTGCTGGTGTGACTGTTGCTAAGCATGGCAATCGCGCGGTGTCCTCTAAATCAGGCGCAGCAGATATCCTAACATCGCTAGGTGTGAATTTAGATTGTGACTTTGGCTTGTTAGAGGCCGCCTTAGACGAAGCCGGTGTTTGCTTTTTGATGGCACCTCGGCATCATGCTGCCATGCGTCATGTCGGTCCTATTCGTGCCGAGTTAGGCACACGCACCATTTTTAACCTATTAGGCCCCCTCTCCAACCCGGCGTTGGTCTCACGCTTAATGGTAGGTGTCTATGATGAGATGTGGCTGCGCCCCTTTGCTGAGGCGCTTCACCAACTTGGCACAACCCATGCGATGATTGTTCATGGCTCTGACGGCTTGGATGAAGCAACAATCACAGGACCAACCTATGCGGTGATGTTACAAAATGGCACCATCACAGAGCATGAGTTTCATCCGGCTGACTGCGGCATTTCGATAGCAACAATCGCTGATATCAAAGGCGGCACGCCTGATGAGAATGCTGCTGCCTTGCGGGCCTTGCTCAATAATGAAGCTGATGCCAGCAACGCCTATCGGGATATCACGCTTTTTAATGCGGCTTTGGCGATGATTGGGACAGGACATGAAACCGATCTTACCGCAGCCTTTGCACGCGCGAGCGAGTCACTGTCATCTTGCGCTGCGCAAAAAGCCTTGAGCTCTCTTATCTCTGTTACAAATCGCGGGTGAGGATAGATAGATGGTTGCTGTCCTAGATGAAATTAATGCTACCAAAAGGCAAGAAGTGGCCGCATTAAAGGCGCGCTACTCGCATGCTGATTTATCTGAACTTGCTGCTGCTGCCAATGCGCCGCGTGGCTTTGCAAAGGTCTTAAGCAAGGCGTCTGAAACAGGCTATGGATTGATTGCAGAGCTTAAAAAAGCCAGCCCATCCAAAGGGTTGATACGTCCAGATTTTGTGCCCGTTGATATCGCAAAAGCTTATGAGGCTGGTGGGGCGACGTGCTTGTCTATTCTGACAGATGAGACCTATTTCCAAGGCCATGAAGCCTATTTACGGAGCGCGAGAGCAGCGGTATCCCTCCCCGTTCTGCGTAAAGACTTTATGATTGACCCTGCGCAAATTATACAGTCTCGGGCCATGGGCGCTGATTGTATCTTATTGATCATGGCATCTTTGTCTGACGATCAAGCGCTAGAATTAGAAAATTGCGCGCATGATCTGGGCATGGATGTTCTGATTGAAGTGCACAATGAAGCTGAATTATCCAGAGCCCTGCAGCTTTCTTCGCCCTTGCTTGGGATAAATAATCGCAATCTGAAAACTATGGAAATATCGCTCGAGGTTGGTGCTGCCATGCTCCCGCAATTGCCATCAGATAGATTGGCGATTGCTGAATCCGGCCTGTTTAATCCGTCTGATTTGGCTTACATGTCAGAGAACGGGGCGAATTGCTTCCTCATTGGCGAGAGCTTAATGCGTCAAGATGATGTCGAGGCTGCAACAAAAGCTATTCTGGCAAGGTAAGGACAGGCTATGAGCACGCACTTCACTCATTTTGACAAGGATGGCCGCAGTCATATGGTTGATGTCGGCGATAAAGCTGTAACCAAAAGGGTAGCAGTTGCCAAGGGGCAAATCCTCATGGCCAAGGCAACATTAGAGAAAATCAAAGCTTCTGACTTCGCAAAAGGTGATGTGTTATCTGTTGCTGAATTAGCCGGTATTATGGGCGCTAAACAAACCGCCTCGCTGATACCATTATGTCATCCAATCGGCCTTGATAAAGTATCATTGGTGTTATCTGTCAATGACGAGGCTTGCGCCATTGATATCAGTGCAGAATGCCATGTATCTGGCAAGACAGGTGTGGAGATGGAAGCGTTAACGGCTGTATCAGTCTCTGCGCTCACCATCTATGATATGTGCAAAGCGGTTGATAAGGATATGCGCATTGCAAATATCCGCCTTACTCATAAATCTGGCGGTAAAACTGGCACTTACGAGGCGTCATAGATGTCTCATTTAACACCAGTTGATGAAGCGCTCGCGACTATTCTAGCGGCCTTTTCACCGCTACCATTGCAAAAAACATCTCTCCAATCCTCACGTGGCAAAACGCTCCTAGAAGATGTTATTGCAGGCACCTCGCATCCGCTTGCCGATATGTCATCAATGGATGGATTTGCCCTACGTTCCGAAGATACAGGCACAACGACACCTGTGACAGTCGTGGGTGAATCTGCAGCAGGTGCGCCCTTTGCAGGCACGCTTGAAAAAGGCCAAGCTGTGCGCATCTACACAGGGGCTTACCTTCCTAACGGGGCTGATACCATTATTTTGTTAGAAGAAACCAAAGAAAAAGATGGTAAAATTTGCGCGCCAACCTCGCTTCCAGAAGGCCGGTTTATTCGGCGCCGCGCCCAAGATTTTGGAAGAGATGATTGCCTTATTCCCGCAGGGTCAGTCTTGACATCGCGTTTGATGGCATTGGCAGCGTTGGGCCTGCAGTCACAAGTCACAGTTCGCCGCGCGCCGCGCATTGCTATTATTTCTTCTGGAAATGAACTAGTCCCAGCTGGCGGACTGCCACGCTTTGGCCAATTGACTAATTCTAACGCTATATTTTTAGCGCAAACGCTTACCTCATGGGGGGCAGAGGTCACAGATCTTGGCATCTTACCAGATGAAGAAGGCGCCTTGGACCAGACATTAAATGATGCCGCGTCCTTTGACTTGATCGTGACAACCGGCGGCGCATCAGTCGGCAAATATGACTTTATGGCCGCGGATATTGCTAACAACACTGAATTAGAGTTTTGGAAAATCGCCATGCGCCCTGGCAAGCCGCTCATTTTTGGTCACTATGATGGCACGCCCCTACTCGGTTTGCCTGGCAATCCTGTCTCTGTGGCTATTTGTTCGCTTGTCTTTTTGGCGCCCGTGCTTGCCAAGCTCACAGATACCCCTGCTCTTGTACCGACTCCGTTCAGCGCGATTTCGCAAACTGATTTACCCGAAAATGATCGTCGGCAAGATTATCTGCGCGCGGTCATAACAAAAAATGACGCTGGCCAAGCGCAAGTCACTGCTTTTGCCAAACAAGATAGCGCTATGTGGATGAAAATGGCCGAGGCCAATGCCGTCATCATCCGTGCGCCATTTGCCCCTGCCCTCTCAGCAGGCGCAGAAGTGATGGCTATACCGCTACCAGCAGAATTTTAATCACAGCCCTTGACTATTTTCTCGATTTGTTCTTTTCTGTAGGCGGAACATAATAAGAACGGTCAATATGTGAGGGCATTATGTTAACAGCAAAGCAACGTGATTTATTGAATTTTATCAAGTCTTATCAAGAGGCTCAGGATCATGCGCCGTCATTTGATGAAATGAAAGATGCTGTCGGTTTAAAATCAAAGTCAGGCATTCACCGTCTTGTGAAAGCCCTCGAAGAACGAGGCTATATCCGCCGCCTTGCCAATCGCGCTC
>JBMHCC010000021.1:0-31744 GCA_049890115.1 Puniceispirillaceae bacterium (SeqCode)
AGTAACTTAATCACAGCCAATATTGGTGTAACTTTACTCTTAGGAGACAATTATGCGTAAGATTCTTCTTGCTTCTACAGCTATTGTAGCTCTTGGTGTATCTGCTGCTTCTGCTGACATCACACTGTCAGGTTCAGCTAAGTGGACATACACATCATGGAGCCTAACAGGCAACAATGACGACAACACAAACTTCACACATAACAGCGATCTGACAATTGCGTCATCATTCGCTTCAGACAACGGTCTGACATATGGTACATCACACGGTATCGATGAAGGTGGTACATCTGACTCACAGAAGATGTTTGTATCAGGTTCATTCGGTGAAATCCGTTTCGGTGGCGCGACAGCTGGCGACGCATTCGACACATCAGCAAACGTTGCTGAAGGCGAAGCAAACAAGTCAGGCGCAACATTTGCTGGTAACTCAGCAGCTGCAATGGCTAACGACACAGCTGTTTCATACTTCACACCATCAGTAAACGGCTTCGCAGCTGGTGTAGCAACTGGCGATGCTGGTGACACATCAACAGCTGACATCACTGAAATGGGTGCAAGCTACTCAATGGACGTATCAGGCGCTTCAGTTAAGTTGGCATACGCTTCATCAGACAAAGCTGCTTCAGCTTCAGGCGCAAATGATGGCATTTCAGCTACATCATTGGGTGCAACAATCACTTATGGTGACTTGACATTGACATTGGCTTCAAACTCAAAGAAGCATGACAATGGTTCATACGACTATGACGGCACAGGTATTGGTGTTGCATACGTTCTGCAGGACGGCCTGACATTGAAGGCACATAACGTAACTGCTGACGATTCAAAAGTTGCTGGTTATGACGCAAGCGAAACAGCTGTTTCATTGACATACACAGTTGCACCAGGTTTGACAGCAAACGTTGCTTACACAGATTACGAATTTGATGCCGACGGTTCATCAAAGAAATCTGGTTCAAGCACAACTGCTTACCTGAAGGTTGCTTTCTAATTTTTGAAAGTTATCGTATAAGAAAGGGGTCGGATTTTCCGGCCCCTTTTTTTAATCGTCTGTTCAGGAGACCAAAATGACACGAGCTGCCTTATTTTTATTGCTAGGCCTTGGATTAGCTGCCTGCTCCGGTCTTGATATCCGAGAAAACCCAAATGCGAATGATAATAGTGAAGATACAGGCTCATTCCTGACAGGCCGCGATGAAGGCGGCATAGTTATCTCAGATTTCGGCAATGCACCAAGTGATTCACCTGCTGCTTTGCCAGTTAATGCGCTCTTATGGCGCGCTGCTTTGGATATTGCGTCTTTTGTACCGCTCAGCGATGTTGACACTTTTGGTGGTTCGATTGTGACAGAATGGTATTCGCTGCCATCACGTCCTGATGAGCGCATTAAGCTTGCGATTTTCGTTCTTGACCGTGAATTACGCTCTGATGCTATCCGTGTGATTGTTTATGTTCAGTCAAATGCTGGCAATGCATGGGTTGATGCTGGTCAAGATTCTGATATGGCAGTGCGTATTGAAGAGCTGATCTTAACAAGAGCTCGCGAAATTAGAGCGTTGGCACAAGTTGAATCAGACGACTAGACAGCCAATACGTAATTATCATTAGTAATCTAAATCCATCATAGTGACCTCAGGATGACAGAATGAGTGATTTTGCACCACGCCAGCTAGAAGAAAAATGGCAAAATGCTTGGGATAAGGCAGGCAGCTTTTCATCACAAATCGATGCGAGCAAGCCAAAATATTATGTGCTTGAGATGTTCCCTTATCCATCTGGCAGAATCCATATGGGTCATGTGCGTAATTATACACTTGGTGATGTTGTCGCACGCTATCGCAAAGCAACAGGCTTTAATGTGTTGCATCCAATGGGATGGGACGCCTTTGGTCTGCCAGCTGAAAATGCGGCGATGGAACGTGGTATTCATCCTGGCAAATGGACTGTTGAAAATATCGCTGCCATGCGCGCACAGCTAAAGCGAATGGGGCTGTCTTATGATTGGGACAGAGAACTAGCGACCTGTACACCAGATTATTATCGCCATGAACAAAAAATGTTCCTGCAATTTTTGCAAGCTGGTCTGGCCTATCGCAAAGAATCATGGGTGAATTGGGATCCCATTGAACAAACCGTTCTAGCCAATGAGCAAGTGGTTGATGGTAAAGGATGGCGGTCTGGCGTCGCCGTAGAACGCAAGCAATTATCACAATGGTTTTTAAAAATCACTGATTATGCCTCAAATTTGCTTGAGGCAATCGAGCAGCTTGATAGATGGCCTGATCGCGTCAGATTGATGCAACATAACTGGATTGGAAAATCTGTTGGTGCAAGCCTGACCTTTAACGCAGTTGAAACCAATCCTGTATTTGATGATATTGAAGTTTTTACCACGCGGCCTGATACTTTATTTGGGGCGTCTTTCATTGCGGTGGCACCTAATCATCCGATCGCATTATCACTTGAAAAGACAAATGATGATGTGAAAGCCTTTTTGGCAGAATGCTCAGCTCTTGGCACCTCAGAAGCCGCCATCGAAAAAGCAGAGAAAAAAGGTCATCACACAGGCTTTTATGTCAGCCATCCTTTGGTAGCGGATAAAAAGCTGCCTGTTTATATCGCGAATTTTGTTTTGATGGATTATGGCACAGGCGCGATTTTTGGCTGTCCTGCTCATGACCAGCGTGACTTGGATTTCGCACGCAAATATGATTGCCCTGTCACACCAGTTGTTTTGCCAGATGACCAGAATCGTGATGATTTCACCATTGGTGATGAGGCCTATACCGGACCTGGCAAGCTGATAAATTCAGGTGATTGGGATGGGCTAGATGTTGAAGCTGGCAAGGCTAAGGCAATTGATACAATCGAAACGCTTGGCTGCGGAGCTGCCCAAACCACCTATCGCCTTCGTGATTGGGGTGTATCACGTCAGCGTTATTGGGGCTGTCCTATCCCTATCATTTATTGTGATGATTGTGGTGCTGTGCCTGTGCCTGATTCTGATTTGCCGGTCACTTTGCCAGATGATGTTGAATTTGGTGGCAATGGCAACCCGCTTGCCAATCATCCAAGCTGGAAACATACAAGCTGCCCTGATTGTGGCAAAGATGCCACCAGAGAAACAGATACATTTGATACCTTCTTTGAAAGCTCTTGGTATTTTCTGCGCTATACAGACCCCCAAGCTGAAAATGGGTTTTCCCAAGAAGCTGCCAGCTATTGGATGCCAGTTGATCAATATATTGGCGGTGTAGAACATGCTGTCTTGCATCTGCTCTATTCACGGTTTTTCACAAGAGCCATGTCACAAATTGGTTATCTTGACCTTGATGAGCCTTTTGCTGGCTTATTAACACAAGGGATGGTCTGTCACCAATCATTCAAAGATGGTGATGGTAATTGGTTATTTCCTCATGAGGTGACCAAAAAGGGTGATGAATTTGTGCATGCCACAACAGGTGAGCCAATAGCAGCTGGCCGCGTTGAAAAGATGAGTAAATCAAAGCGCAATGTGGTTGATCCAGAAGAAATCATTGATAATTTTGGTGCAGATACAGCGCGGTTATTCATGCTGTCAGATTCGCCGCCAGAACGCGATCTTGAATGGACTGAATCAGGTGTCGAAGGTGCCTATCGCTTTATCCAAAAAGTCTGGCGCCTAAAAGATAAATTATCAGGCACATCTGCCGCGATATCAGCTGCTAATTTATCTGATAATGCGAAAACTTGTTTGCGTATTACCCACCAATCAATCGCATCTATCGGCAATGATATTGAACGTTTTGCGCTTAATCGCTGTGTCGCTCAGCTTCATATTTTGGTGAATGCAATTTCTGATTTAAAAAACACAGATGATGGCGCCAATGCGGTCCGTGATTTTGCGATCATCACTCTTGCTCAGCTTTTAGCACCTTTCTCACCTCATATTGCCGAAGAAATCTGGCAAGCTGCTGGTGGTAATGGTCTTGTGGCTGATGCCAGCTGGCCAGTGGCTGATGAAAGCTGGCTTGTTGAAGATGATGTTGAGATTGGCATTCAGGTAAATGGCAAGCTGCGTGGTACCATTCGCCTGCCAGTTGATTGTGACAGAGATGAAGCTGGTGAAAAAGCACTAGCACATCCAGCGATAGTGAAATATCTTGAAGGACAATCTGTGAAAAAAGTGATTGTTGTACCAAACAGGATTATCAATGTCGTACTTTAGGTCATGCTTAAACATCATTATTGTGGCATTGGTTTTATCTGGCTGCCAAACACTCAGCACAGCTGATATTAATGCCACAACACAGGCAGAATTAGACAGAATCGAATTACCAGAAGCATCAGATAGGCTAGAGCAGCTTTTCCTGCGCCAATTAGATACCAGCTTGAATCAGCAAGCAGGTTTACGTGATTTGGCACTAAGTATCGATATGTCTGTCACAAGCTCATCAACCTTGGCTGTAAAAGGCAAGACATCAAGCTTGTCAAAGTCAGTCTTATCAGTGGATTATGTGCTCTCTGACAGATTAAGTAACGAGATATTGACTGAGGGCACTGTGACAGCGACAGCAACATCTGGCACTGTATCATCCTATTTTGGCCAGGAGCAGTCAAAGATTTTCGCATCTGAGCGGCTAGCGCTAACCTTAGCAGATAGGCTGACACAAAAGCTGCGTCTTTACTTCTTATCTAGCAGCCAAAAACAATCATCCTCAACTAGCAGCGTTCAATGAAGATAACAGGCCGAGACGTTACAAAAATCATCGGCCAGATACCGCCGCACTTCCTGTGTTTTTTATTTCATGGGGCTGATCGCGGCCTAATTAAAGAACGTGCTACAATGGTGGCAAAACAAATCTGCCCTGATCTGGATGACCCCTTTTCATCGGTGACATTGCGCGGCGAAGATGTCAAAGCAGACCCAGCTCGTCTTGCAGATGAAGTTGGCGCTGTTTCTATATTTGGCGGTGAACGACTTGTTAGATTACAAGGCAGCGGCACCGAATTATTGGCATCTGTCAAAAATGCTGTGCCACTTTTGCAACAAGGCACAAGATTAGTGATAGAGGCAAGCGATACCACAACACGTCATGCGCTGGTAAAATATTGTGAGGCAGCACAAAATTGTGCATCAATAGGCTGCTATGGCGATGAAGAACGTGATATTGGGCAAATGGCGCAAACAATCTTTGCCAGAGATTCTATTTCGATTGAAAAAGATGCCCTCAATTTGCTGATCTCGCGCCTTGGCAGTGATAGGCTTGCTAGTCGCTCAGAAATTGAAAAGCTTGCGCTGATGGCAGGCCCGCAAGGAACATTAAGCGTTCATGATGTTGAAAATGCGATTGGTGATTCATCTGCTCAGGCACTTGATAGCTTTACCAAAGCGATTTTGTCATCTGATATCAGTGGGTTAACGAATCTTCTTGAAAAGGCGCGGATGGAAGATATCGCCCCAATAGCGATCATCAGACAATGTGCCCAGACATTCCGTCAGCTCTATTTCATTACGGCACAAAAAGAAAAAGGTGAGGCAGTAGCGACAGCGATAGGTCAGCTTCGCCCACCAGTGCATTTTAAAGCCAAACCTGTCTTATCTCAGGCAGCTATGCGCTTAAATAGCAAAATGGCGCTATCCTTCTGGAAAAAAATGACAGCTATCGAAACAGAATTAAAGACAGGCAAAGCAGGCGATCCCTATAGTCATTTAGGACAAGCCTTACTTGGGTTTTGTCTGCGATTGAAACGCTAAACAACAATCATGATTGCTCAGCTCTTCAGGCTCTAGCTATCATTTAATCCTAATTTAGCAAGCAACATATCAAGCTGGTCAAAATTTGAGATTTGGAATTTCACCACCCCTTTTTCAGATGCCTCATCCCAATTCACAGTCATTTTCAACCCTAATACATCTTGCGATTTTTTCTCTAAGGCTTTGATATCGCTTGTTTTTTCTGAAGTTGCTGCTGGTTTTTTATCAGCTGTACGAACCAATTTCTCAACGTCTCTGGCAGATAGCCCCTCAGCGATAATCCGCTTGGCAATCTCAGATGCTTTATCATGACCAATTAAAGGGCGCACCTGACCAGCGGTAAGCTTTTTTTCCAACAATGCCTGTTGCACATCATCTGGCAATGCTAACAAACGCATCATATTACTGAGATGAGGACGCGATTTACCAAGCAGATTTGCTAGCTCATCTTGGGTATAGCCATGATTATCAATCAAAACGCGATAGCCAGCTGCTTCTTCTATGGCTGAGAGGTCAGAACGCTGGATATTTTCAATCAGCGATATTTCAGCTGCCTGTTTATCATCAAAATCTCTGATAATAGTCGGGATATCATGAAGTTGGGCAATTTGTGCAGCCCGCCAGCGACGCTCACCAGCAATCAGCTGATATCGACCTGCCTTATCAGGATTTGGGCGCACCAAAATTGGCTGCACCACACCATTAGCTTGCATTGATGCTGCCAGCTCATCAAGGCTTGTGCGATCAAAGATACGGCGCGGCTGCCATGGACCAGGATTAATCCATTCAACCGGCACCAGCCTGATATCATTGGCATGTGCAACAGCAGCTGGTGCTGATGGCGAGGCGGTTGGTGCCAATGTAGCTGTCGTGGCAGCATCTCCTAATAAGCTAGAAAGACCGCGGCCTAACCCTTTTGCTGGTTTGGCAGATGATTTTGATTTGTTAGTATCGCTCATTTGTCAAAAATTTCCTAAAATGACAGTTTGTTAGGCTGTTATTTTTTCCTGATTTAATAATTCTGCTGCTAATGCAGCATAGGCTTGTGCCCCTGTTGATTTAATATCATACATCAAAACAGGTTTTCCAAAAGATGGCGCTTCTGAAATGCGCACATTACGTGGGATCACAGTCTGATAAACCAGATCACCAAAATAATCCCTGACATCATGAGACACCATTTCTGATAATTTATTGCGGCTATCATACATGGTTAGCACAATCCCCTGAATAGAGAGATCAGGGTTAAATGATTGTTTTACAACATTAATTGTACGTACAAGCTGAGATAACCCCTCAAGGGCGTAAAATTCACATTGCAATGGCACAATCGCATTATCAGCTGCTGATAGCGCGTTCACTGTCAATAAACCAAGCGAGGGCGGGCAATCAATAATGACAAAATCATAATGGCCTCTTGCGCCTTGCAACGCATCTGCCAGACGATGCTCACGGCGGTCAAGTTCACTTAATTCAATTTCAGCAGCCGATAAATCCATTGTGGTTGGCACAATATGTAATTGTGGCACCAATGTTGCGCAAATCGCATCTTGCAAAGATACTTGGCCAGCGATCAGCCGGTAGCTATTACGCTCTCTATCAGTTTCAGTGACGCCAAGGCCTGTGCTAGCATTGCCTTGCGGGTCAAAATCCACCAGCAAAACAGAATGACCACAAGCTGCCAAAGCTGTTGATAAATTAACAGATGTTGTTGTTTTCCCAACACCGCCTTTTTGATTTGTGACAGCCAAAATTTTTGTCATCTTCACCAAACCCCTGTCAGATAAAGCCTCTTATAATGAAGAGGCTAAAAAGACTTATCCCTATTTTAGCGTCAAATTCAAAATAATGCCCTCGCCTGGCACAAGACTTGGGAATTTTTCTATTTCTAGTGTCTGTGAGTTTGGCAATTTGGTCAATTCTTCATTTACGCCGCGGCCTTTTAAAAGCCAAAATAATTGACCTGGTTTTTGTTGTGGCTCACACCAGCCAAGCAGCCTATCAAGCGGCGCAAAGGCACGCGCTGTAATAATATCAGCATCACGAAAAGATAATGTTTCAAGACGCTCATTATGAATAACAGCTTTTCTATCTGTTTCGCGCAAGGCTGTTTGCAAAAAGGCACATTTACGGCTGTCAGATTCAACCATCTCAATAGGGTGATCTGTCAAAATCGCCAATATGACAGCTGGCAAGCCTGCACCTGTCCCACAATCAAGAATACGAGAAGGCTCTTTCGGTAAAAAAGGCACTAATTGGGCGCAATCCAGAATATGACGCTCCCAGATAGCAGCAATAGTGCTATTTGAAATCAAATTAATTGATGATTGCCACTTCACCAATAAGCCGACATAGGTTTCAATTTTGCTAATTGTTTCACGTGAAACATCAAGCTCATCCCTTAAATAGGCTTTGACCGCCTGTTCATCCCATTTTCGGCTCATTGGTGCGCGTCTCTTGGCTAGCGTTGATTTGCCATCTGGCTAGATGGCTGGGATGATTGACTATCAGCACGCAAATAGCGCAAGACAGCAACTAAGGCAGCTGGGGTTAGCCCTGGAATACGGCTTGCTTGGCCTAATGTTTCAGGATGATAGCGCTTTAGCAAATCTTGTGATTCTGCTGATAGGCCGCCAATTTTAGCAAAATCTACATCATCTGGAATAGTAACATTCTCATCACGTCTCATCGCCTCAATATCAGCCTTTTGCCGTCTCAAATAGCCTTGATAACGCTGATCTGTTTCAAGTTGCGCATGATAATGCCCCGCTATTTGTGCCAATTCAGGCCAAATTGTCTGGCATTTGGTAATTGTCACATTCTCCAGAGTCAGCAAATCAGCTGCACTACGACGCCTGCCATCACGTGAGGCAGGCAGGCCAGCATCAACAGCTTGCTGAGAGGATGCTGTTAGTGATGCCAGCAGATGACGAGCATCATCCAAATCTTGTTTTTTGCCCTCCCAAGCATTGCGGCGGCGCGCGCGAATAAGTCCAATCTCTGCCCCTTTATCAGTTAGGCGTTGATCAGCATTATCAGCACGCAATAGCAGACGATATTCAGCACGAGATGTGAACATACGATAAGGCTCAGGTGCCCCTTTGGTCACCAAATCATCGATCATCACACCAATATAGGCATCTGCTCTGTCCAAAATAAATGTTTTGTCAGAACCAGAGGCACGCAAAGCAGCATTTGTGCCAGCAATTAGGCCCTGTGCACCAGCTTCTTCATAGCCTGTCGTGCCGTTAATCTGACCAGCCAAATAGAGATTTGGCATTTTTTTCAGCTCTAATGTGCGACGCAAAGCACGTGGATCAACAAAATCATATTCAATCGCATAGCCATATTGCAAAATAACAGCCTGTTCCAAGCCAGGAATAGAGGCAATCATTGCATCTTGAACATCACGAGGCAGACTGGTTGAAATCCCATTGGGATAAATGGTGGGGTCATCAAGCCCTTCTGGCTCTAGGAAAATCTGATGTGATGACTTATCAGCAAAGCGATTAACCTTGTCTTCGATTGATGGGCAATAGCGTGGTCCTTGCCCCTTAATCTGGCCAGAATAAACAGCTGATAAATGCATAGATGCTGCAATAATCTCATGTGTTTGTGCGGTTGTTCTGGTAATCGCACATTCGATTTGCGGCACCAAAATCTTATCTGTCAGCGTTGAAAAGGGAATTGGCGGATTATCAGCTGGCTGCTTTTCAAGACTATCCCAATCAATGGTGTTTTTATCAAGGCGTGCCGGTGTACCTGTTTTTAATCTGCCAAGCGGTAATTCAAGATCAGATAAAGTTTTGGCTAATTCATTTGATGGTGCTTCACCAACACGCCCCGCAGGTGTGCGCTCTGTGCCAAGATGAATAAGCCCGCCCAAAAATGTCCCTGTTGTTAACACACAGGAATGACATGAAACAGCCCTGCCATCTTCCAGCTTTACCCCCGTAATTGCGCCTTTATCTGTGATAAAAGATGCCACTGCCCCTTCAAGGATGGTTAAATTATCATAATCAGCAAGCAAATCCTGGACAGCTTTGCGATATAATGCCCTATCAGCTTGCGCACGTGGGCCATGAACAGCAGGACCACGTGACTTATTCAGCATTCGAAATTGAATACCAGCACGATCAATCGCTTCAGCCATAATGCCGTCAAGCGCATCAATTTCACGCACAAGATGACCTTTGCCAAGCCCGCCTATGGCCGGATTACATGACATTTCACCAATTTTATCAGCTTTCATTGTGATAAGAACTGTCTTTGCCCCAAGGCGTGCGGATGCCGCAGCTGCCTCTGTGCCAGCATGGCCACCACCCACAATTATCACATCATAATCTGAAACCATCATCATCTCTATGTTTCACGTGAAACAAATCATCTTATCATTTTATTATATTATCATCGGTGGCGCATTCTATAACATAAAATCGCCAGCCAATCTATTTCCCGATACAGAAAGATGAAAAGATATCACCTAGAATATCTTCGACATCAATCTGCCCTGTCATTTGACCAAGTGCATCAGCTGCTTCACGCAAATCTTCAGCGATTAGTTCAGGTGCTTCGTCTAATAAAGACATATCAGCCTTTTGTAAGGCGGCTGCCGCTCTTTCAATCAGCTGGCGATGGCGTGCTCTGGTAATAATAGGCGACGAAGCAGCCTGATTTAACGGTATGATAAATGAAGCAAGTGCTGTCTCTAGCGCCTTGATACCAGCCTCATTTTTCAGACTAAGAGCGATATAACCATCATCTGGCACGGGCGCCGTCATCTTATCAGCCTTATTCAAGATTTTTATCACAGCCTTACCAGCTGGTATCGCTAAACTAGCCTCTGCCTTTTGCCATTCCTTATCGCTGCCATCAAGGATGACTACAATCACATCAGCTTCATCAGCTGCCTGTTTGGCACGCTCTATGCCTATTTGTTCAACCATAGCTGTGGTATCTCTGATACCAGCGGTATCAAGCAAACTCACAGGCACCCCGCCAATATCAAGGCGCACTTCGACAATATCACGTGTTGTCCCCGCTTCATCAGACACAATCGCAGCAGGCCTGCCAGCAAGCGCATTAAGAGCTGTTGATTTGCCAGCATTAACAGGCCCCATTAACACAGCAACTAACCCCTGCCTAATAACCTCACCTCTGCCATCATCACCAAGGGCTAGCTGCATTTGTTGTGATAAGGATTGTTTTAGGGCGCTAATCTCATCTTTGACAGTTTGCGGTAATTCTTCATCAGCAAAATCAATTAATGCCTCTAATCTGGCAGAAAGCTGAATGATGTTATCACGCCAATTTGTGGCAGTGTTCCGCAATGCCCCTTTTAATTGGTGAAAAGCCTGAAGGCGCTGTGTTTGTGTTTGTGCCTCAATGAGATCTGCCAAACCTTCAATAGCTGTTAGATCCATCTTGCCATTATCAAAGGCTCTTTTGGAAAACTCACCTGCTTCTGCTGGCCGGCAATGTTTCTGCCTTGCCAAATAGCCGATAATAGCAGAGGTTACAGCCAAAGAGCCATGGCAATGAATTTCAAGACATTCTTCCCCTGTTGGGGTGGCAGGTGCTTTCATATAAAGCAACATAGCTTCATCAAGAGGCAGCCCCTCTTCATCACGAATAATCGCTGCCTGCGCTATTTTATGCTGTAAGTGATAACCTGATAAATCATAACCAAGCCGCGCTGCGTCACTCCCAGAAATCCGAATAATGGCAATCGCTGAGACACCAGGCGGGGTTGCCAAAGCAAAAATCGTGTCACCTTCAACCGCCATCTGCACCAAAAGACCCTTTATGATAGAAATTTAACTATGAGATAATCATTAACCTATTTTATGGTAATCATAGCAGATGAGATATCACGCCCAACAGCAAAAAATGGCAATAGATATGGAAAATAGCTTTCATACATCATTTCACACACCGCTTGGTTATATGATGGCGCGCGCTGATTTAGATGGGCTAATCGCGCTAGATTGGCAACAAGCCGCCTTTGATGAGGTTGATAATAGCAATGATGTTTCACGTGAAACATCAACACAAATCTTGGATTATCTAGCTGGCAAAAGACAAGGGTTCACACTTCCTATTTCACCTAAAACAGCTAGCGCAGCCCTGATGAAGTGGCTTGATACCATTGCCTCTGTGCCTTATGGGGAGACTGTCAGCTATAAAGAGCTTGCTGGCCTATGGGGTAATGATAAAGCGGCACGCGCTGCTGGCTCTGCTTGCCAGAAAAACCCAATTCCTATTATCATTCCTTGCCACCGTATTATTGGTACAGATGGCAGTTTTGATAAATATAGTGGCGGCGATACGCTCACGCCTTCTGCCCCTGCGAATATAGCGCGCAAAAAAGCCCTGCTTGATTTAGAAGCAGGGCGTTCCTTGATAGCTTAGCATTATAAAATCTATGCCGATCTTACATAAACAGCATTAGCTATTCATTTGATCAAAGAAATCATCATTATTCTTTGAATGTTTCAATTTATCAGATAGGAATTCCATCGCATCAACTGGCCCCATCTGCATCAAGATTCGGCGCAATACCCACATCTTGGATAAGGTGCCTTTTTCGACCAATAGCTCTTCTTTTCTTGTCCCAGATTTGGTGACATCAATCGCTGGGAAGACGCGCTTATCAGATAATTTGCGGTCCAGCACAACTTCTGAGTTACCTGTGCCTTTAAATTCTTCGAAAATTACCTCATCCATGCGTGAGCCTGTTTCGACAAGCGCTGTCGCGATGATGGTTAATGAGCCGCCCTCTTCAATATTACGCGCTGCACCAAAAAACCGTTTTGGACGCTGCAAGGCATTCGCATCCACACCACCTGTTAAGACCTTACCAGATGATGGCACAACTGTGTTATAAGCACGCGCCAACCTTGTGATAGAATCAAGCAAAATCACCACATCTCTTTTATGTTCAACAAGACGCTTTGCTTTTTCAATCACCATATCAGTTACTTGAACATGGCGTGATGCTGGCTCATCAAATGTGGATGAGATCACCTCACCATTCACTGAACGCTGCATATCTGTGACTTCTTCAGGGCGTTCATCAATCAGCAAAACAATCAAATAGACTTCTGGGTGATTTTCTGAGATTGCATGTGCCACTGATTGCAACATCATGGTTTTACCAGTACGTGGCGGTGCGACAATCAAACCACGCTGCCCCTTACCCATTGGCGAAACCAAATCAATAACACGCGGTGTGTTATCTTTGCGATCTGGGTCATGTGGCAGCTCAAATGTCAGCTTTTCATTCGGATAAAGAGGCGTCAAATTATCAAAGTTAATCCGGTGACGTACAGCTTCTGGATTCTCAAAGTTAATTGACTCAATTTTCAACAAGGCAAAATAACGTTCACCATCTTTTGGTGCTCTAATTTCACCTTCGACTGTATCACCTGTGCGCAGACCAAATCGTTTTACCTGAGATGGTGAGACATAAATATCATCAGGCCCTGGCAAGTAATTCGATTCAGGGGCACGCAGAAACCCAAAACCATCTGATAAAACTTCTAAAACACCTGTGCCTCTGATGGTGACATCATTTTCTGCCAAGTTTTTTAAGATCGCAAACATCATATCTTGCGTGCGCAAAGTTGACGCGTTTTCGACCTCTAATTCTTCAGCGTAAGCTAATAGCTCTGCTGGCGATTTGGATTTTAACTCTTGTAAATGCATAGCCACAAACCTGTTATCACAATATGTCGGACGGAAAAGACAGGGATTATTTTAAGACGGGGTGATACTTAAAAAAGGGGATGATGCGGTTTCTTGAACCAGACCGCTTAACAAAATGGTAAGTCACATTAGATAAAATGTCAAATGAAAGCACTAAGCTGCTTTTCAGATATCATAATTTGCTAAAATGGTTCAACCACAGCCATAATAACAATAATAATCATCAAAAAGGTCGGCACTTCATTCCAAATACGATAAACCCGATCTGCAGACCCCTCTCCCATCTCAAGCTGACGGCGCATCTTGGCAAATTTCATATGCGCATAGGTCATACCAGCGATACAAATCAATTTCACAATCATCCACCCTTCAGATAGCAGAGCTGGATTTAACACCAACATCCAAGTGCCAAAAAGATAAGAGGCAATCATAGCAGGGTTCATGATGGCTTTTAGCAAACGGCGTTCCATCAGGGCGAAAATCTGAGCACGTGCCCCATCTTTCTCAACACCAGCATGATAAACAAATAGACGCGGTAAATAGAGAAGTCCCGCCATCCACGCGATGACTGAAATGATATGTAATGCCTTAACCCATTGATAATCCATCATTTATTCCTGATATGCTCTATCATTTCATGCACATGTTCAACTGGTGTTGGTGGTGTTATGCCATGACCTAAATTAAAGATATGAGGCCTATCTGCCATGCTGTGCAAAATGGCGTCTATCGCATCTTTCATCGCTTTTCCACCAAAAAGCAAAGATTGGGGATCTAAATTGCCCTGTAAGGTGACATCACGCCTGATATATTGTGCTGCAAAATCAAGAGACACCCCTTGATCAAGGGCAATACATTGACAATCAACTTCATCAGCAAATCGGATGATATCACTGCCAATACCGCGCGGAAAACAGATGACAGGCTTATCAATATGAGCAGCCCTTAAATTTTCAATAATTTTCTGTACTGGTTTTTCAATAATCCATGGCCGTAAATGCGATGGTACCGCACTGGCCCAGCTATCAAATAACATTAAAATATCAGCACCAGCTTTTGCCTGAGCTATCAGAGATTTAGAGATGGTTTCAATTAAAATTTCAAGTAATCTATCTGTTGCCTTTTGATGACCCCAAAGCCAGTTTCGTGTATTGGCATAATCTTTGGATGACCCACCCTCAACCATATAGGTCATCAAGGTCCAAGGTGCACCAGCAAAGCCGATTAAAGCTGTCTCAGCTGGCAAAGCTGCTCTGGTAGCGCTAACAGCCTGTGGGACAGCTTTTGTTGTGCTATCAAAATCATCAATGAGATGCTGCGACAGCGTAAAATCAACTGAAAGGGGTGTACATTTTGGCCCTTCGCCAGTGATAAAATGCACATTTCTATCTAAAGCCCATGGCACAATCAAAATATCTGAAAAAATGATAGAAGCATCAAAACCAAAATGCCTAATAGGTTGCAATGTAACTTCACACGCTTTTTCAGGAGATAAACAAAATGATATAAAATCAGAGGTCGTTGCCCTGACATCACGATATTCTTTGAGATACCGACCTGCTTGTCGCATGACCCAAATAGGTGTCACATCTGGTTTCTGACCAGATAAACAATCTAGCATGATCATTTCATACACATCCCGGCAATTAATAATAAATATATTATAATATAAGTTAGTAGTAGTATTTGGTCGGTTATCTCATGTGGATAAAATTGGCGCAAGATTTATCCACAATCTTATCCCGTGATAAAATTGTCGCAACTTGGAGTGAGATGGTGATTCTCAGTGATGAACAGCGTTTTTCGCAAATCGCTAGCTAATAGATATCCCCATGTTAATAACTAAGCCCGTACTAATAGGAAAAGGGTTTAATAAAAATAGGTTTCGGTTTTTGGGCGTTGTTATCCTCACCCTATACACAGCCTTGTGGAAAAAATTGTGTAAGCTTATCAAATCGCCTATAAAACAACCTAACCATCTTATGAAACCAGAAGGCAAATTGATTATATGCTGCATCTTCATCTTGTTTCAGATTCTACAGGTGAAACTGTTCATCAAGCTGCCAGAGCTGCGCTTGCACAATTTCCAGGTGCTGAGGTAACAGAGCATATTTGGACTTTAGTGCGCACAGATGAACATGTCGAATTATTAAGCCAGTCGCTGCAAAAACATGGCGGCTTATTATTGTTAAGTGTGGTTGATCCCATTGTGCGCAAGAATATTGAAAACGCTTGTGTGAAATCATCTGTGCCTCATTTATCTATTCTTGATCCGTTGGTTAATCTGATTGGCATGGTATTGGGGACAGCAGCGCATCAACGCCCTGGCGCACAGCATAAAATGGATGAAGCCTATTTTGAGAGAATGAAGGCTGTTGAATTTGCTGTTAGTCATGATGATGGTGTGAATATAGAAAATTTATCTGGTGCAGATATCTTGCTTATTGGTGTATCACGCACTTCAAAAACACCAACTTCAATGTATTTGGCCAATCGTGGTTATTTTGTCGCGAATTATGCCCTTGTGCCGCATATTCCTTTCCCCGAAGCTGTCCTAGAAGGGCAGGATGTCTTTGTTTGCGGCCTGACATCTGATGTCAAACGTCTTAGTCAGATACGCCGCAATCGCTTAATGCATATGGCAGATGATACTAATGACAGCTATGCGCATGATGACTCTATTCAAGAAGAATTAAAACAAGCCAGACGGCTCTTTTCGCGCCATGGCTGGCCTGTTATTGACGTTACGCGCCGTTCTGTTGAAGAAACAGCGGCATCTATCATTCATTTGCACCGCACATGGCTTGCCAAGAAAGAGGCTGATTAAATGGGGCACTGGCATCTTCCAGATAAAAAGGTAATCTTAGGCTCTAAAAGCACAGCTAGAGCAGCTTTGCTTACCCAAGCTGGTGTATCATTTCAGATGGAAGCAGCATCAATAGATGAAGAATCTATCAGGCAATCAGCTGAGGCTGATGGTGCAAGCCCAGATGAAATTGCGGTTTTGCTGGCAGAAATGAAAGGTGAGGTAATAGCTGCCCGCCACCCTGAGAGCATGATTATTGCCAGCGATCAATTGCTTGTCTGTGACGGTGTCATTTATGGTAAGCCTGCTAATCTTGGTGAGGCAAAAGACCATCTACAAGCATTATCTGGCAAAATGCATCAGCTTATTACAGCTGTCATATTATTTGATAATGGCAAACGTATTTGGCACCATATTGCACGCCCTGAAATCACCTTTCATCCTATATCAGATGCGCTCATTTCTGAATATCTGTCCTTTTTCGGTGATGCAGCATGCAGCTCGCCAGGCTCTTATCATTTAGAGGGGGCTGGCATTCACTTATTTGCCGATATATTTGGTGATTATTATGCTATTTTAGGGCTGCCAATGCTGGCTTTATTGCCGCAGCTTAAACGTCATGGCCTGTCTTATCAGGAACAAGGCTGATATGATTATCATAGGTTTGACAGGTACAATCGCTTCGGGAAAATCAACGCTAGCACGTTATTTAAAGCATCATCATTTGCCTGTGATGGATTCTGATAAGATTGTCCACCAGCTTCTTGGCACAGATGGGGCAGCAGTCGCACCTGTGATCGCGCAATTTGGCAAGACTATTCTCACAAATAACGTGATTGATAGGCGCAAATTAGGTCAGCTGGTTTTTGCAAGCCCTGAAATGCGGCGGTCATTAGAAGCGATTTTGCATCCGATGGTCAAAAATCAGCGTGATCATTTCATTAAAATTATGCGTGGGCAAAGGCGGCGTGCCATTTTTTTAGATATTCCGCTGCTATTTGAAACAAATTTGCAAAATGAATGTGATATGACCTGGTTGTCTTGGGCACCTGAATTTTTAATTTATCAACGCGCTTTGGCACGTGATGGGATGAGCTATGACAAGCTGAACCAGATTTTATCAGCGCAAATGCCACAACAAGAGAAAATGAAATTAGCAGATAGGCTGATACCAACAGGCCTTGGCCATTACCATATGACAAGCCGCATAAACAGGCTATTATCAGAATTGAAGCTGAAAACCAATTTAGCGAAATGATAGATGGAATGATGATGTCAGATAATGTGCGTGAAATTGTACTTGATACTGAAACAACAGGCTTATCGCCAAAAGAAGGTCACAGAGTGATCGAAATTGGCGCGTTAGAGCTGATTAATCACATGCCAACAGGCCAACAGCTTCATCTTTATATTAATCCTGAAAGAGAGATTGATGAAGGTGCGGAAAAAGTGCATGGCATCTCATCATCTTT
Source organism: Puniceispirillaceae bacterium (SeqCode) (assembly GCA_049890115.1). Lineage (GTDB taxonomy): Bacteria > Pseudomonadota > Alphaproteobacteria > Puniceispirillales > Puniceispirillaceae > UBA685. The sequence continues at coordinate 17,726 of JBMHCC010000021.1, forward strand.
TCTAGCCGATAAACCTCTTTTTGCCGATATCATTGATGAGTTTCTTACCTTTATCGGCCAAGATAAAATGGTTATCCATAATGCGTCTTTTGATATGGGGTTTTTAAATGCTGAATTAGCCTTAGCAGGCCGCTCTGTTTTGCCAGATGACAGAGCGATAGATACGCTTGCGCTAGCACGCCAGAAATTTCCAGGCGCACAAGCCTCACTTGATGCCCTATGTCGTCGTTTTGAAATTGATAATAGCCACCGTGATTTGCATGGTGCTCTTATTGATGCTGATCTGCTAGCACAGGTCTATGTTGAATTAATTGGTGGCAGGCAACCAGATTTGGGTCTAGCGCAGACAGCCTTACAACAAAAGACAGAAAGCCAAACAATCAGCTTGTCAGATGGGTTTTCCTATCAGGATAATCCACTGCGCCCCGCAAGGCCACATGATGCCAGCCCCGAAGAGCTGGCAGAACATGAAGCGTTTTTGGATAAAATTACAGATCCTATTTGGCAGCGTTCTGAATAACAGATCTGATAACTGAGATATCTGATTATTGCGTGGTTTTGCCTTCTGCAGCCTGTCTTTGTGCCTCTAGCGAATGGCGATAGACAGCAACAAAATCAATTGGTTGCAGATTAAGTGGCAAGAACCCGCCATCTCGTGTCACATTGCTGATAATAGAACGTGCAAATGGGAATAACAAACGCGGCCCTTCAATCATCACCAGCGGATTAATGGCTTGCGGCTCTGCACCAGGGACAGACACAAGACCAGCATAGGTCAAATCAACCAAAAAGATCTGATTATCTTCAATCTTGGCATTGGCTGTCAGATTCAACCGCACCTCAAATTGTGTGTCATTGATTTTTTCAGCATTGACTTGAACACCAATTTCAACAGCTGGCTGCTGGCCAGGATTGGTAAGTGCCTCAACTGCTTTCGGGTTTTCAAAAGACAGATCTTTGACATATTGTGCATGCATAATCAGCTGACGCTGTGCAGGCTGTGCCTGTTCTGAGGCTGCTGCCTCATTGGCTGCACCATTTTCGGATACAGATTCTTTTTCTTTTGGATTTGTTGTGCCTTTGGCCGCTTTTTTCTTCGCCATTATGACTGGTTCCTTACATATTAAAAACTACTGAATTAAATCTCTATCATGTATAGATGAAATTTCTATTAATTCTTCTCTTTAAATTCGCCTTCAATGATATCATCATCTTGATAGGAGCGTGATTTGCGTCCATTTGGCTGGCGCGTGCTTTCATTATCATCACCAAAAGCCTCATTAAAATCGTCATTTTCCCGAAAGCCGGTAAATTGTGAACGGTTTTGATTGTCACCAAAGGGATTTCTGCCGAAGGGACCGGCATTAAAACCACTATAAAAGCCAGATGTCCGGCTCGTTGCCATTCTGCCAGCGATGAAACGGCCAATGATGGTGCGCAAACCTGGCACAAAACACAATAAGCCAATCGTATCAGTCACATAGCCAGGGATTAGCATTAAAATCGCACCAGCGATAAGCGCAAATGAGCCAGCAATCGCATCAGATTTCAGCTCTCCTTTTGCAAGGTTAGCGCGAAATTCAGCCATCATCTTGCCTGATTGCAGACGCAAAAGCTGAATACCAGCAATCGCTGTGACGAAAATACCTAAAAAGGCAGCTAGCCCGCCTATGCCATCCACAACAGCAGCCATAGCTTCAAATTCGACCCAGCCATAAATGACAAATAAAATCAAACCATATAAAGCCATTTTTTGCCTCGCTTTCTTGCTCTTTGCACTGTAACTGCCTATGTCTTATAATAGAGCAGTTACTCACAGATAGTCATAGGCTGATGTGAGCCTTTTAACCACTATAACTTTCATATGGGGATTGACGTGCCCTTTGTCGATATATTGATATTTGCGATCATCGCTATTTTTCTCATTTTCCGCCTGCGGAACATGCTTGGCACACGAGATGGTTACGAGCAAACCCCTGAAGAAACAGGGCAAATGCGCACCATTCAGCCAGAAAAACCATCTTCAGCTAAAATAGTCCCTTTGCGTCCTGAAAGCCTGTCTGGTTCTGATGTAAAAGCGATTAAAAAAGCAGATCCCACTTTTGATGAGACCCAATTTTTGCAAGGTGCCTCAGCGGCATTTGGCATGGTGTTAACCGCTTTTGCAGAAGGTGATTTATCACAGCTGCGTCGCTTGCTTGGTTATGATCTGTTTAATGAATTTTCAGATAGCATTCGCTCGCGCAATGCTGATGGGGAATCATTGTCGATACATATTCAATCGATTGATGAGGCTGCTATCACCGAAGCTGTTCTAAATGATGGGGTGGCCTCTGTGACAGTGCGCTTTGTCAGCCAGCAATCACGCATTTTTAGAAATAGCGATGGCGATGAAATTGTTGATGATGACGCACCACAAGGCCCGCTGATTGATATTTGGACGTTCGAGCGTGATGTTCAGATTGCTGATCCAAACTGGAAGCTGGTTGAAACAGCAACTGAGGAAGAGGCAGAGTAATTGTGGCTTCATCTGATCCAACAGATGATGATAGCCTATGGGCAAAAGTGACAGCAGGCATTGTGCCTGCTGACAGAGCTGATGTGCTAGTGCCACAAAAAGCAAGCAAGCCTGATAAAAAACAGCTGAAAAAAAAACCTATTAAAACAGACGCACCCATAGCAACCGCAACCGCAAAGCCAGCTATTCAAACCAAGCCAGCTGATTTGCGCACCTTTGTGGCAAAGCGCCAAGAGCGTTCTGGTATTGATGGCTCATCAGCGAAAAAGCTAACCAAAGGTCATTTTGAGATTGATGACCGCCTTGATTTGCATGGCATGACAGAAGCGCGTGCTCACCGTGCCTTGCATCAATTTGTCAATACTGCCATCAGGCGTGGTGATCGAACGCTTCTGGTCATTACCGGTAAAGGGGCGCAAGGCCAAGGTGTTTTACGGCGCAAGGTACCGCAATGGGTAAAAGAGCCCCCTTTGCGTGATGCGGTTCTAGCACTATCTGAAGCAAGCCCAAAAGATGGTGGCAGCGGTGCACTTTATTTGCGTTTGCGCCGTATGAGAGGCCAGCCATGACACCTTTTGGCGAATTAATGCGTCATTGGCGTGATGAAAAACAAAAAACATTGCGTGAGCAAGCAGAATTTTTAGGAGTGTCTCAGGCTTATTTATCAGCATTGGAACATGGCAAAAGAGGCAAGCCATCTTTTGCGATGGTTGATCAGATTTGTGTGTTTTTAGATTTGATCTGGGATGATGCTGAAAGTTTGAAAAAAGCAGCGTCTCTATCTCATCCCAAACCAACCATTGATGCGTCTGATTTATCAGCAGATGCTGTCTATCTTGCCAATTTATTAGCGCTGAATATTGACAGGCTAAGCCCGCAACAATGTAAATTGCTAGCAGAACGTCTTGAAACAAAGCTGTAAGCTGGTCAAAGGGCAAAAAAACTGATAACAAAGCGCTGATAATTTAATCTGGTAAATTGTCGTTATCAGACATCACAAATAAAGGTTTGGTATAGCTATGAGACAGGCTGAAGTGACAAGGCGCACAAATGAAACAGATATTATTGTATCTGTGAATCTTGATGGGTCAGGTAGTGCAAAAATTGAAACAGGGATTGGCTTTCTAGATCACATGCTAGAGCAGTTGGCACGCCATTCTTTGATTGATATTACGCTAACAGCTAAAGGTGATTTGCATATTGATGATCACCATACCACCGAAGATACAGGCTGGGCCATTGGTCAAGCATTGAAAGAAGCACTTGGCGACCGCAAAGGCATTACCCGTTATGCGCATGCCTATCTGCCAATGGATGAATGCCTGAGCCGTGTCGCGGTTGATGTATCTGGCAGACCGTTTCTGGTTTGGCATGCCACTTTGCCGACGCCGAAGCTTGGCACGATGGAAACAGAATTATTCAGAGAATGGTTTCAGGCATTTGCAATGGGTGCTGGCATTACGCTTCATGCTGAAAACCTGTATGGTGTAAACACTCACCATATTGTGGAAAGCATGTTTAAAGGTTTGGCACGTGCGTTGCGTGAAGCCATTAGTATTGATGAGCGGCAAGCAGATAGAATCCCGTCAACCAAAGGCACATTAGGTGGCTCTTTGTGAGACAAATAGCTGTTATTGATTATGGATCAGGCAATTTGCATTCTGTTATTCATGCCGTAAAAGCGGCCGCTGAAAAACAGGATGAGGTGCGTCTTGTCACAACAGGTGCAGAGCTACGAGATGCTGATGCTGTGATTTTGCCAGGTGTTGGCCATTTTGTAGATTGCCGACAAAATCTGGCAAAAGCACCTGAAATGGTTGATGCTTTGACAGATTGTGTCATTCATAAATCACGGCCTTTTCTGGGAATTTGTGTTGGCATGCAAATGCTGGCTGATACTGGTTATGAGGGCGAAGCTGTCGCTGGCCTTGGTTGGATATCTGGCACAGTTGGCAAATTATCAGATAATGATAACAGCTTGAAAATACCACATATGGGCTGGAATAGCCTGAGCTATCAGCATCACCATCCAGTATGTTCAGGCTTGTCAGATAATTCGCATGTTTATTTTGTTCATAGCTATCATTTTACAGCAAGCCATGCTGATACTGTGATAGCGAGTACAGATTATGGGCAAAAAGTGACAGCGATTATTGCCAAAGACAATATAATTGGGACACAATTTCACCCTGAAAAAAGCCAGAGTGAAGGCCTTGCCTTTTTATCAGGCTTTTTGAAATGGCGCCCATAAAGGTGAAATAGGCAAAAATGACAACCGAGTTTTCAACAATGAATAAAGCGCGGGTTACATTGGAAACAGTGTTTGAACTCAGTGCTAATGATTTGTCTGAATTATGTGATGCTACCGAAGAAGCAATTGCCGCTGGTGGTGGTTTTGGCTGGCTGGCACCGCCGCCACGAAATGTCCTAGAAGATTATTGGCGCGGCGTTTTGCTTATCCCAGAAAGAAGCCTTGTGATCGGTAAGGTTGATATGGTGATAGCAGGGTCTTGCCAGATTGTCCGCCCGCCAAGCAATAATGAAGCACAGTCATTTGCCTGTCAGTTGACAACATTTTTCCTCGCCCCATGGGCACGCGGTCATGGATTGGCTCAAAAGCTCGTTGATGAAGCAGCTGATTATGCCAAATCACAAGGCTTTTCTGTGTTGAATCTAGATGTAAGAGCAACGCAAACACGTGCCATTCAATCATTTGAAGCTTGCGGCTTTAAACGATTTGGCACGAACCCTTATTATGCGCTGGTCGATGGTGATTATGTACCAGGCTATTATTACTCTAAAGAAATCAGATAGGTTTGCATGAAAATGGCACCAGCATCATTTGAAATTTATCCAGCTATTGACTTAAAAGAGGGGCAAGGCGTGCGTCTTCTTCATGGTGATTTTTCAAAAATGACAATCTATGTACCAGACCCTGCTGCCAAAGCAAAAGAGTTTTTGGATTTGGGCGCAAATTGGGTTCATGTGGTTGATTTAGATGGTGCATTACAAGGCAATGCTGTAAACCAACAAGCTGTTAAAGCCATTTTGGCAACGGGTGCGCAAATCCAGCTTGGTGGTGGGATCAGAAAGATGAGCCATATTGAAAGCTGGCTTGATGCTGGTGTGGCACGCGTGATTTTAGGCACGGCCGCGTTACGTGATCCTGAATTGGTTATCACAGCTGCCAAAGCATTTCCTGGTCAGGTTGCGGTTGGCGCTGATGCCAAAGGTGGTATGATTGCAGCTGAAGGCTGGCTTGATGTTTCAGATGTCCCAGCTATCGATCTGGTAAGGCGATTTGAAGATTGCGGCGTAGCAGCGGTGATTTTTACCGATATTGGCCGTGATGGTGCTTTGACAGGTGTTAATGCAGAAGCCACAGCATCATTGGCAGAAGCAGTTTCAATTCCGATTATCGCATCAGGTGGTGTGGCTGATTTGTCAGATATTGCAGCTTGTGTGGCAGGCGCATCACGCGGCATTTCAGGTGTTATTACAGGGCGCGCTATTTATGATGGCAGGCTTGATTTGGCAGAGGCTCTGGCATTAGCGAATAAGGTATCATCATGTTAAGTGCGCGTGTGATCCCTTGCCTTGATGTGCATGATGGCCGTGTTGTCAAAGGCGTCAATTTTGTCAATCTGGTTGATGCTGGCGATCCTGTGGAACAAGCTAAGATTTATGATGCCGCTGGTGCTGATGAGCTCTGTTTCCTAGATATCACAGCAAGTCATGAAGGAAGAGATGCCATTTATGATGTGATTGCTGAAGTGGCTGATCATTGTTTTATGCCATTAACAGTTGGCGGCGGTGTTCGGGCTGTTGAAGATTTTCGAAAAATGCTGTTATCAGGTGCTGATAAGGTGTCTGTTAATTCATCAGCTGTTAGCGATCCTGATTTATTATCACGTGCTGCTGATAAATTTGGCACGCAATGTGTGGTGCTGGCGATAGATGCGCGCCTCAATGATGATGGTATGTTTGAAGTGTTTACCCATGGTGGGCGCAAAGCCACTGGGATTGATGCGGTCCAATGGGCAGCTGATGGCGCAAGAAGAGGGGCTGGTGAAATTTTACTGACATCAATGCGCGGCGATGGCACCAAAGATGGGTATGATCTGCCTTTGACACGTGCGGTGAGTGATGCGGTCTCTATTCCTGTCATTGCCTCTGGTGGTGCTGGTAAGCCTGAGGATTTTGCGACAGCTGTCACAGATGGCCATGCGTCTGCTGTTTTGGCAGCTTCTGTGTTTCATTTTGGACAAATGACGATAGATGAGGCAAAATCAGCGATGCAGCAAGCAGGTGTCGCTGTGCGGCGCTTGGCTTCATAAATGATAGGAGTGGATAATATGTCACCAAAAGCGGATATCTTAGATCATTTATTTGCTGAAATTGCTGTTAAAGCATCTGAAGACCCAACCAAAAGTTATACAGCGAGCCTATTGGCTGATGCGCCTGAAAAGCCCCTTCGCAAATTATCAGAAGAGGTCACAGAAGCTCTGATCGAAGTGATGCGTGGTGATAAGCAGGCATTGGCAAAGGAATCAGCAGATATCTTATATCATTTGCTTGTTGTTTGGCAGGCAGCAGGCATTACGCCAGATGAGGTGTGGCAGGTTCTCAAAGACAGGCAAGGCACATCAGGTCTAGTAGAAAAAGCAAACCGTACATCATCTTAAAAGGGGCTGTTCCATGTCTTATGATCCATCCAATATTTTTGCTAAAATCGTCGCTGGTGAGATTCCTTGTCAGAAACATGATGAATGTGAATATACATTGGCGTTCCATGATATCGCCCCGCAAGCGCCAACGCATATCTTAGTCATCCCCAAAGGCGCTTATAAAGATATGACAGATTTTTCACAGCATGCCAGCGCTGAAGAACAAGCGGCTTTTGTACAAGCCATAGGCAGGGCCGCGCGATTGGCAGGCCTTGAAGAGGGGGGATATCGTGTGATTTCCAATATTGGTAATCACGGACATCAAGAGGTCCCTCATCTCCATATGCATATTTTGGGTGGAGAGCCTATCGGGCCATTGCGTGCGCATTAAAATTATCTTGCATCAAAATCTTAACTCTCATCATAACTAAGCCTTAAGGCCTATCCTTTTTGATAGGTCAAAAACAAGGCAGATGAGATGAATTCAATTGTTCACACTGTGGCCTTTCGTGGTCTTGATGCGGTGCCTGTCGCTGTTCAGGCGCATTTATCAAATGGCCTGCCTGCCATGATGATTGTGGGATTGGCTGATAAGGCAGTGGCTGAATCAAAAGAACGTATCCGTTCAGCGCTGTCTTCCATGGGCCTCTCTTTACCTGCCAAGCGCATTGCGATTAATTTGGCACCCGCTGATGTCACTAAGGAAGGGGCGCATTTCGATCTCCCAATCGCAGTAGCTTTAATGGTCGCTATGGGTGTGATTGCCCAAGAAGATGTCACTGATTCATTGGTTATTGGTGAATTATCATTAGATGGCATGATTGCGCCTGTTGCTGGCGTCTTATCAGCAGCGCTGCATGCCTCCTCTCGACAAATGAGTTTGATATGTCCTCAACATAATGGCTCAGAGGCACAATGGGCCACAACAGGAGATATCATTGCCAGTCCCTCACTCATGGCTTTGCTTCATCATCTTAAAGGACACAGCCTCTTACCTGCCCCGCCCCCTATTCAAATGAAACAGGCACATGACTATCCCGATATGTCAGAGGTCAAAGGCCAACATACGGCGAAACGGGCCCTTGAAATTGCGGCGGCAGGCAGACATCACTTATTAATGATAGGGCCACCTGGTGCAGGGAAATCTATGTTGGCAAGCCGGCTGGCAGGTCTCTTGCCACCTTTATTGCCAGAAGAAGCACTTGAGGTATCTATGATACAATCCCTTGGCGGGGCATTTTTGTCACATCAAGAGGGCGTGATGATAAGCCAGTCTCGCCCTTTTCGTGACCCTCATCATTCTGCCTCAATGGCGGCCTTGGTTGGGGGCGGGGCCAAAGCCAAGCCTGGTGAAATCTCACTATCTCATCATGGCGTGTTATTTCTAGATGAATTACCAGAATTTCAAGCAGCGGTTCTAGATGCGTTGCGTCAGCCGCTAGAAACAGGCGAGGTGATGATTGCCCGCGCCAATCACCATATTCGCTATCCTGCTAAATTTCAGCTTGTGGCAGCAATGAATCCTTGTCGATGCGGCTATTTAGCTGATCGGGATAGAGCCTGCAGTAAAGCGCCTATCTGTGGGAAAAATTATGTGGCCAAATTATCAGGACCATTATTGGATCGATTTGACCTCATTATTGATGTGACAGCTTTGCCTGTTTCAGAATTATTAGATGATACATCTGCACCAAGTACCAAGGAGATAGCTGCAAAGATCGCAAAAGCGACCCAATTTGCCTCTCAACTTGATGAGAAAGAGTCAGACTTAAGCCCTGAGATAAAAACCTATGTAAAAGAGGTGATGGATCAGTTGTCTATTACAGGCAGAGGTTATGGTAAATTAATGCGTGTCGCACGCACGATCGCTCATCTAGAGCACTCACCAGAGATTGAAAAACATCATCTACAAGAAGCGTTGGCCTATCGTAAGATACGATTGCTTTTATAAGATTTATAATTGGCCTCAATCGCCTCGAATGTTTTGGCAGCTAGGCTGATGCCTGTGAAGCGTTCAAATTCGCGAATACCCGTGGGTGATGTCACATTAATCTCAGTCAAATAATCGCCAATCACATCAATGCCGACAAATAAAAGACCACGTTCTTTCAAAACAGGCCCTATAATTTGACAAATGTCTTTGTCTCTTTGGGTGAGTTCTGTGGCTACAGCTTGACCACCCACATGCATATTGGATCGCGCTTCGTCTTTTGACGGAATGCGATTAATGGCACCAACAGCTTCGCCATCAATTAAGATAATGCGCTTATCTCCTTTGGTGACATCTGGCAAATAGGCTTGCACCATTACAGGTTCACGGCTTTGACCAAAGAACATTTCAAGTAAGGCATTAAAATTCTTATCGCCCTGCTTGATTAAAAAGACACCTGCGCCCCCATTGCCATAAAGAGGTTTAATGATGATATCTTGATGCTCATCACGAAACCGAGAGATGGCAGCAGGGTCACGGCTGACCATAGTTGGCGGCATCAGAGAGGGAAAATCAAGAACCAATATTTTCTCTGGCGCATTGCGCACTTCAGCTGGATGATTGACGACCATGGTGGTTGGCGGCAAATGTTCTAGCAAATGTGTGGCTGTGATATAGGCCATATCAAAAGGCGGATCTTGCCGCATTAAAATTACATCCATATCTGCTAAATTTTGATAGTGGGCTGGCGCCTCATCTACATGATCACCAGGCTCATCTCTGACTGTGATGCGATGCAGATTGGCATAAAGAACGCCCTTATCCAGCGTCAGGCTCTCTGGCAGATAATAATAAAGATCATGTCCTCGTTTTTGGGCTTCTAGCGCAAAGGCAAAGCTTGTATCACCTGTGATATCAATCGCGGCGATAGGGTCCATTTGGATGGCAACAGCTAATCCCATTGAAGCTTATCCTGTATGAGAGTCTCTTATGTAAGGCTAATCACGTCTGTCTGATGACAGGATGGTATAATCCACAACTTTTTTCGCAAAAGGTAATTCTTGTGCCAGAGCGATAACACGAGCGCGCTCTTCTTCTGTTTCAGCCACACCTGAAATATAGACAACACCATCAACCACATCGATTGAATAATTTAATGATGAGACACCTCCATCACCAATGATTTTCAATCTCAATTGGGCAGCAGCGGCAAAATCTTTGGCACGTGATTTAATAGATGTTTGCTCTTTGACAGTGATTTCATTCACCACTTCACGCACACCCTTAATTTCCCATGATAATTTTGTAGCTGTGATTTTCTTGTCTTGTGTGCTGACAATCCCTGTTAATAACACCGCACCCTCATTAACTGAGATACTGACCCCTTGGGTTAAATCCACATCCGTACGAAGAAATTTATCAGCTAATTTGGTGGTAATCACACCATCAGAAACAGAGGTGGAAAAGCCTTTTTCTGTTGAAGAAGCTGCCACAGCAGCGGTACCTACACCCATAATTGCAGGTGCACATGCACTCAATGCCAAGGATAATGATAATAAAAGGGCAGTGATCAGGCTCGATAGGCGTATCATGACGTGAAATCCTTTAGTAGAGGCGCAATTTTAGCTTCTTTAGACATACCCTATTTTAAGGATTCACGACAAGAATCTTTTGTCACATCATCAAAGAGACCTCATTTTCATAGCACAATATCTTGCCATATTTGGTCACGATCACCACATCAAATTGGCAGGACATGTCTTTGTTTTTGGCGAAGTGATGATAGGTAAAAAGAGCGGCTTGTTGAAGCCGCTTTCGTTGCTTTGGGGAAATAGGATGATCTTGGCCATCATAAGAGGCACGATATTTGACTTCAATAAATCGTATGTGATTGTGTTTTTTGACAATCAAATCAATTTCACCAAACCTTGTGCGATATCGCCACTTTACAGGCAAAAAGCCATGGCACATATATCTTGCAAATATTAGTAACTCTGCAAGTTTTCCCCTCTGTTCTGCTTTTTGATAGCGCTGTTTATCTTGTTGAGAGATACGGCGCGCCATCACTTGCTACTTTTGGTCTTTAGAGAGCGTGAGTGCCATTTGATAGACTGTTTTTCGTGGGCTGCTTGTGAGGCTTGCCACTTCTGCGACAGCATCTTTGACAGATAATGTTTCTAGCCGGCGACGCAGCAATTCTTCAATGTCATCTGTGCTAAATTCAATTTGTTTTTCAGGTGGGCCAATCACCAGTACAAATTCACCTTTGGGGCGTGGCGCATTTTGCAAACGCGCTATTAATGTTTCAAGAGGGTCAGCCATCACCTCTTCATGTAATTTGGTTATCTCACGCACTAAGGCGGCTTGCCGATTTCCCCATATAGAGGCGATGAGCGTCATGTGAGGCACAAGCTGGCTCGGGCTGATGAAAAACACAGATGTCATAGATAAATGACGACATTCTTCAAGCAAACTTGTCGCTGCTTTTTGTTTGTCTGGCAAAAAGCCATGAAAGATAAATCGATCAGTGGGTAGGCCTGATAATATCAATGCCAAAACAGGTGCGCATGCCCCCGCTGTGGCTGTAATCGGCAGATGTTTTTCCTGTACTTCGCGCACAAGCTTATAGCCTGGATCAGAGATAAGGGGTGTGCCAGCATCACTGATTAAGCCAACATGTAAATTTTTTTCTAACGCCTCTAGTATTTGGGGCCTCATACGCGCCCCATTATGGTCATGATACGGGATTAATTTTGCCTTAGTTTGAATACCTAAAAGGCTGATAAGCTTTGTTGTGATGCGTGTATCTTCACAAGCCAAAATATCAGCTTGTTCAATCGCTGTGATGGCACGCGGCGACATATCATTCAGATTGCCAATAGGTGTAGTGATTAAAGTCAGCATGTAAAAAGGCTTTGTTAATAAGGGAAATAAAGCAGCGTGTTGAATGAGGTCATGATAACACAAATTCAGAATAATTTGAAAAATCATCTTCTGAAAAAATCAATGGTTAACAGCATGATTATTTTTATCTTATAGTGAGGCTATGCGTTCTTATTTTTTGTTACATGTCAGATCCATTTGCGTCTCTTCTATGCCGCTTTTGGTTGGGCTTGCTTTGTTTTTGGCAAGTTGTGCACCTGTTGAGGTTGCTGAACAGAGCGCCATTGTATCGCAAATTCAGCCAGAGTTACCTGCAGAAGATATTTTACCGGCACAAGATATTTTAAAAGAAGAACAAGATAATCAAACGATTGAACAAGTGCAGACCACGCCCTCAGGCTCTGTGACCACTGACTCGATGATTGCAGAAATTGATAAGGCGATTAAAGCGCAAGATGAGGAGAGACAAAAACAAATTGAAGATGCCGAGCGTATCACTGAGCAAGCCAAGGATGATGTGATTGCCTCTATTATTTGGGAATTGGAGCAAACAGATAACCAGTCTCAAACAACACCGACAACAGCGCGGTTGGAAGATTTAATTCCAGTAGGTCGCGACCCGTCACTTGAAGAAGCCGCACTTGATGCGGCCTTTGCCATGCTACAATCTCCAAAAGAGGCTGTACCAGAAATGACTTTCACCATGCCTGCTAAAACAGAAGGCAGAAAGCGTATTGGTGTCTTTGTGCCTCGTACAGGGGCGCGTGCGATTTATGGAAATCAAGTGGCTGATGGTATTGAAATGGCGTTATTCCAGATCAATAATCCGATTCTTGATATTATTTATTTTGATACCAATCCAGACAAGCTTCCTGCCGCGATTGCACAATCAGCTTTACAGGCTGAGATTGATATTGCTATCGGCCCCTTATTTAGTGATAGAGCAAAGGCCATTGGGCCTTATTTCATGCCTCATGATATTCCTGTATTATCTCTATCAAATAATCACGAAATTGCGCGTAATGGTTTATGGGTTTTGGGGTTTTTGCCTGAGCAACAAATTGATGGTGTGTTGGCTGAATCGATTCTCAAAGATTATGATGAGATTGCGATATTATCAGATCAATCTGCCTATGGGGCTGTGATCACAAAACATGTCACCAAAAGATTGAAAGATTTTGGTTTGAGCCCCTCCTCTGTCTCTCGTGTTGATGGGACAGTAGGCGCAGATGATGCCCAATTGGTTGAACAGTTAAAGGCATTTGCACGTTATAAGCCACTGGAAGATGATGAGCTTGTGGATGATATTCCGCCTCCATATGATAGTATAATTATCGCTGGGGGTGCTGATTTTGTACTCAAAGTGGCTCCTTTATTATCCTATTATGATTTAGGTCCTGATCGCGTTAATTATCTGGGAACTGATTTATGGGCGAATGCAGGCTTGCTCGGAGAGCCGTCTTTGCAAGGCGCCTATATCGCGACTATCAGGCCTGATTTACGAGATGTGTTTGGGGCACGTTATGATGGTTTATATCAGGCGCGCGGCACCTCATCTGAAGGGTCTTTTTTAAGTCAATTGGGCTTTGATGCTTTTGCTGTGGCAGCCTCTGCTGTAAGCCCATCATCTTTGCCATTAGATAATGCGACATCTGGCTTGCAATCTGCTGTGGTCTCTCATTTGGTCAAAGAGCAAGGCTTCAAAGGATATACAGGCGCTTTTCGATTATTGGCAAATGGTCTCAATCAACGTGATTTTTCATTATATCAAGTTGAAAATGGACAATTACAACCAGCCTCTATGACGCCAAAAGCGACTGAAGCATATAATTCAGACGAAGCCGTCCTTCAAAACTAGCTTTCATATGTGTCTTTGTCACATCAAGCCAGCCAGCTTCAACGAATTGTTCGATATAGCGTCCATCAAAAGGCCATCCTGCGCTGGTATCTTGAAGGGCTGATAGGCGTGATAAGGGCACGCCTTCAGCTAGTCTTAACCCCATCATCATGATTTCTTCGAT
>JBMHCC010000022.1:0-35134 GCA_049890115.1 Puniceispirillaceae bacterium (SeqCode)
TTTGCAGTCAAATAACGCGCCAAATATCGCCATTTTCCCACAGCCAGGTCTGGCAGGTGATATGGCAGCAGAAGGCTATCTGTCACCTTTGGGTTCAGATCTAGCTGACTGGATGACAAGCAATTATGGTGCTGGTTCATCATGGGTTGACCTTGGCACATATACAGGTGCTGATGGTGCTGATGCTTTTTATGGTTTCGCATTCAAGCAAGATCTGAAATCACTAGTATGGTACTCACCAGAACAGTTTGAAGATAATGGTTATGAAATTCCATCAACAATGGAAGAGCTGATTGCATTGTCAGACCAGATGGTTGCTGATGGAAACACACCTTGGTGTATTGGTATTGAATCAGGTAACGCAACAGGTTGGACAGCAACAGACTGGATGGAAGACCTAATGCTGCGTACCGCATCACCTGCTGATTATGACAAGTGGGTTTCAAATGAAATGCCATTCAATGACCCAAAGGTTGTGAATGCGATGGAAATTTGGGGCAGCTTCTCACGTAATGATGATTATGTTGCTGGTGGTTCTGCATCTGTTGCAACAACATTCTTTGGTGATGCGCCAAAGGGTCTGTTTACATCACCTGCACAGTGCATGATGCACCGTCAGGCATCATTCATTCCAGCTTTCTTCCCGAATAAGGGTGAAGAAGTTTCAGCTGGTGAAGCAGATTTCTTCTACTTCCCACCATTCTCATCATCAAATGGTAACTATTTGAATGCGACAGGTAACCCTGTATTGGGTGCTGGTACTTTGTACACAATCACAAAGGATTCTCCAGCAACACGTGCTTTCTTCGAATATCTAACAGAAGCAAAAGCACATGAAGTATGGATGTCACAAGGTGCATTCCTGACAGCTCACAAAGGTGCTGATTTGTCAGCCTATGCATCAGCTGCTCAGCGTAAGCAGGGTGAAATTCTGGTTAATGCAACAACATTCCGTTTTGATGCATCAGATTTGATGCCAGGTGCGATTGGTGCAGGTGCATTCTGGAGTGAAATGACTGCATTTGCTAATGGTCAGGATGCTCAGACAACAGCTGACAACATCCAGGCTGCTTGGGATGCGATTAAGTAAGCATTTGCTTACCTAATAACTTTCAGAAGAGCACGGCTTGCTTCGTGCTCTTCTTCTCTTTTTTTTCCAATTTTCTTTATGTATTAAAACTGTTTTTGCGGAATATGCGATGCGCTCACTAAAACCTTTGATTGCTGGTAATGGTATTGCGATTTTCCTGACAATCGTGTGCCTGTTGCCTATAACAGCTATTTTTGCACTAGCTGTCACATCACCCCTTGATGATGCAATGGCGAATATGGGGTTATGGTTGCATCACTCATTAGGGTGGTCAGGCGCTGAATTTGATACCAAAATGCGTTTTGCCAAAATGGGATTTGCGGTGCGTATTGTTATCATCGCTGTTGGGATATCCTTTTTATATTTCGGCGTCAGTAACTGGCTTACAATGGGGTTTGCGCGTTATAGTGCCAAGGGCTCACTTGGCCGGCAATCCACCATTATTGAGGCTATTCAGCCATGGATCTTTGTTGGCCCTGCTTTGATGCTGTTATTATTATTTTTGCTTGTGCCTGGCTTTTTGACATTCAAGCAATCACTGCAAGAAGCAAGTGGTGTATTTTCAACACAAAATTATGCTTTTTTATGGGATCCAAGCGCGCTTGGCTATGTGCAGTTCCGCTTTGCGATGCGCAATAGCTTGATGTGGCTTATCCTTGTGCCATCTGCTTGTATTTCGCTTGGCTTATTGATTGCTGTCTTGGCAGATTCAGTGCGCTGGGGCGTGATTGCCAAAACCTTTGTCTTTGTGCCGCTGGCTATCTCATTTGTGGGTGCTGCTGTTATCTGGCGAAATATTTTTGCAGGTGGCGGTATTGAAGCCTTGCAGACGATTAATGGCGCAACACCATCTTATCAGGTTGGTTTGCTCAAAGCCTTGCTTGGTCACAAGGCAGAATATGCAGAGCCGCTTTATAATCTGAAATTTTGGGGTAATTTCTTTTTAATGTGGATTTTGGTCTGGGTGCAGACTGGTTTTGCGATGGTGATTTTTTCAGCAGCATTGCGCGGTGTACCGCAAGATACGATTGAAGCTGCGACCATTGATGGTGCTAATCCGTTTCAGATGTTTTTCCGTGTCAAGCTGCCTCAGATTTATTCAACAGTAATGGTTGTCTGGACCACTTTGGTTATTTTGGTTCTAAAGGTGTTCGATATCCCTTATGCGCTATCAGCCAATGATGATGATAAGTTGTTATTGGCGGTGATGATGGAAAATGCCCGCAATAACTGGTCCATTGGCGGCGATAATGTTGATAATTTATTTGCTGCGATTGCGGTGATGCTGATGCTGACTGTTGTGCCAAATATGATCTTTAACGCCTGGCGTATTCGCCGCGAACAAAAAGAAATCGGGTAAGGGGGGCTTTTATGATTAGCCGTACGTTAAAACATACAGTCCTTGCTCTGATTGTCTTTATCTGGGTTGTGCCTTTTGTGGCTCTTATTACGACCTCACTTCGTTCAGAGTTAGCGTCCAAAACATCTGGGTTCTGGACCGCCTATACGCCAACCGAATTAGGACACCGCTTTAGCACACATGATAAAGGGTCAACAGAGGCCTTTACTGTGATGAACGGCAATATTTTTGACCGTCTTAATTTGCAAGAACAGGATTTCCCAATCTCTGGTGAGATTAAATCTGTGCTGTTTAAAGGACGTGTGCCAGATCCCGATAATGAAGGCAAAACGAAGCTGGTGCGAAAATTAGTGCCAACTGGTGAGGTGATGGATGTGCGCGGTGGTGATTTCATCTTTCAGGCCAATGGTGATTTCACCTGGACTTTTGATGAGCCAACCAATGCCAAGCCCAAAAAGCTAGATGTGTTCATCAATCAAAACCCTGTTTTTGGAACAGTCGCTTATGAAGAAGTGCTTTTTGAGAATAAACATGTTCCGAATGCGCTTATCTCATCTTTCATTGTAACGATACCTGCAACGATTATTCCGATTACGATTGCTGCCTTTGCAGCCTATGCGTTTGCTTGGATGCGCTTTCCAGGGCGTGATTGGCTGTTTGTGATTGTGGTCTCCTTGATGGTGGTGCCAACACAACTTGCCTTTCTGCCGATTTTGCAGGGGTTTAGTGGTATTGCATCATGGGCAACAGCGCTGAATGCCTGGATGACAGATTGTGAGGCAACAGGCACTTGTGAGGTCGCATCAAAAAGTTTTGCTAGCTTATGGGTCACTCATACCGCTTTTGGCTTGCCGCTTGCTATCTATCTTTTGCGAAATTACATTGTTGGTTTGCCACGTGAATTGCTAGAAAGTGCGCGCATTGACGGCGCTAATCATTTGCAAATTTTTGTAAAGCTGATTGTGCCTCTATCTGTGCCTGCTTTGGCCTCTTTTAGTATTTTCCAGTTCCTGTGGGTTTGGAATGATTTGATTGTGGCACTTTATATTGGGCCGAATAATTCTGATGATCTGGTCTTCCCGATTAGGCTGCAACAACAGCTTGGTACCTTTAAAGATCAGCTGCATTTGCTTAATGCCTCTGCGGTGATTTCAATGGTTGTGCCCGTGATCGTTTTCCTTGCTATGCAACGTTATTTCATTCGCGGCTTGCTTGCCGGTTCTGTTAAAGGAGGCTAGGTCGTGACAGCGTTAGCATGGTGGGAAAATGCCGTTATCTATCAGATTTATCCCCGCTCTTATCAGGATTCCAACAATGATGGCATAGGTGATTTGCCAGGCATCACATCACGTCTTGACTATATTAAAGGTCTAGGTGTTGATGCGATTTGGATAAGCCCCTTTTTTAAATCTCCACAAAAAGATTTTGGCTATGATGTCGCTGATTATTGCGCCATTAACCCTGACTATGGGACGTTCGATGATTTTGATAAATTGATCAGCAAAGCACATGCCCTTGGTCTGAAGCTGATGATTGATATTGTGCCAGCTCATTGTTCTGATCAACATGTCTGGTTTGAAGAAAGCCGCCAATCAAAAGACAATCCAAAAGCTGACTGGTTTCATTGGGTTGACCCTTTGCCAGATGGCTCAGCACCGACAAATTGGCTGTCCTTTTTTGGCGGGCGTGCATGGAGCTTTGAGCCGCGCCGCCAGCAATATTATTTGCATAACTTCCTGCCAAGCCAGCCAAATCTGAATTACCATAACCCAGATGTGCTTGAGGCCATGATGGATGTGGCACGTTTTTGGTTTGATAAAGGTGTGGATGGGTTCCGTCTTGATGCGGTTCACACCATCAATGCCGATAAGCCGCCTTATCGTGACAATCCTGTTAACCCTGAATTCACTCTTGGGCCTTTGCCACAAGATCAGCAACCTTTTTTCCGTCAGCTTCATGATGCAGCTCAGTTGAATCAGCCCTCTATCCAGATCTTTAGTGAGGCTATCCGAAAAGTAGCTGATAGCTATGATGATCGCTTCCTGATGGGGGAATGTGATGGTGATAATGATGATGCGATGAAGGTCTCTGAAACCTTCACCAAAGATGGCAGGCTGCATGCTACCTATAATTTTGATTTGCTAGAATGGGACGGGCTGACAGTTGCTGGCATGAAACAGGCCATTTCAGATGCGGTTCAGTCTTTCAATGATACAGGGCGTCTTTCATTTGCTTTTTCCAATCATGATGTGCCTCGTTCTGCGACACGCCAAATGGCAAAATTAGGCGTTGGACAAGCTGATCAGGAAAAGATGCAACTATTATTGCTGCAATTAGAGGTCAGCCTATTTGGCTCATCTTGTATTTATCAAGGTGAGGAGTTGGCATTGCCAGATGTGCGCGATATACCGCTTGAAAAAATGCAAGATCCATGGGGTATTGAATTTGCACCTGCGTTTCTAGGGCGAGATACCTGCCGCACCCCTATGGTGTGGCGCAAAGATAAGCCACATGGCGGCTTTTCTGATGCGAATGATACATGGCTGCCAATAAGTGAAGCGCATCTAGGCCGTGCTGGGCTTGATGAAGCAGAGCGTCCGCAGTCAAATTATAATAAATTAGCTGCATTTCTGGCTTGGCGTAAAGAGCAACCAGCGATGATGCAAGCCAATCACATGAGCCTGTTAGAAAGCAGCGATAATCAGATAGTATTTGACCGTATGTCAGACAAGCAGACGCTAAGATGCTGCTTTGATTTTGATAGCCTGACGGCATCGTTTGAGGAGATTTAAATGGCACAAGTAGAATTGAAAGACGTTAATAAAGTCTTTGGCAAAGTCTCTGTCATTCATAATGTCGATCTGGAAATCAACAAAGGGGAATTTGTTGTTTTTGTGGGGCCATCTGGCTGCGGCAAATCAACCTTATTGCGTTTGATTGCTGGGTTGGAAAATCTGACAAGTGGTGAAATTGTTATTGCTGATAAAGCTGTGATGGATTTGCCGCCATCAAAGCGTGGTATCGCTATGGTTTTTCAATCCTACGCGCTTTATCCCCATATGACGGTTTTTCATAATATGGCGTTTTCTTTGGAATTACAGGGGGTCGCCAAAGCAGAAATCAAAGAGCGTGTTGAGGCGGCGGCAAAAATCCTGCAGATGGAACATTTACTTGATAGGCGCCCTGCTGCGCTATCAGGTGGCCAGCGTCAGCGTGTCGCCATTGGCCGCGCGATTGTCCGTAATCCAGATGTGTTCTTATTTGATGAACCTCTATCAAATCTTGATGCAGCTTTGCGTCATGAAACAAGGGTTGAGATCGCCAAATTACATAATCAGCTTGGTGCGACAACCATCTATGTGACACATGATCAGGTCGAAGCCATGACATTGGCAGATAAGATCGTCGTGCTTAAGGATGGTGAGGTTATGCAAGTTGGTGCGCCAATGGATTTATTTAATAATCCTGCTAATGAGTTTGTGGCAGGCTTTTTAGGCTCGCCAAAGATGAATTTCTTTGATGGTGTCATTGAAGCTGTCAAAGCTGATAAATCAACAGCAAAATTCAGCGGCGAGGGGATAGTGATTGATAAGGTGCGCTTTGTCTCACAGGATAAAAACAAAGGTGATGCTGCGCGTCTTGCCATTCGCCCGCAACATTTGCGCCTTGATGCAAAAGGCAAGTTGAAAGGCACTGTTACCTTGGTTGAGCGCCTTGGTACAGAAACCATTATTGAGCTTGTCAATGAAGAAGGAACAGCGTTTCGTTTTGCCTCACCTGATAATCCTGATCTGTCAGTTGGCCAAGAAGCACGTTTTAGCTTTGATGCCTCACTGGCGCATATTTTCTAAGGTCTCTATTCTGATAAATTGTGGCTGGCATAGCTGGCAACACAGTCTTTGACAAATTTGGTAAATAAATCAGCCTTGGCAGGCCGCAAACGTTTTGTGACTGTCACGGCATAGATTGTGGCGCGTGGCTCTGGCAATAGGGTCTCATAGAGCTGATTTAAGGCACCGGAATTGAGATGATGCTGGCAATAAAGCTGAGGCAAAAGGCCAATCCCGCCACCCTTTAACAATATATCACGCAGCATAATAGGATCATTCACACTCATCAGGCCTGATGTATCCAGATATTGCCGGCCAGACGGTGTTTTAACAGCGAGCCTGTCTGTCTGATAACGTTGCTCACAAAAGCGCAGATGCGGACGCAAATCAGCAAGTTTATCGCTCAAGTGATGTGTTTTGGCATAATCATGTGAGGCAACCCAAATTAGCGGGCTATCATAGATAAGCTGAGCTGATAATTCAGAATCAGCAATCGGTCCGACCATAAAGGCCATATCTAAATCTTCGCGAAATAGATTAACTGCATAAGGGGCAACTGTCACTTGCAAGGTGATAGAGGGATAGTGATTGCTGAACTCTGCTAGTTTGCCACCAATCACTTCACGGCTTAGCGCCATAGGCAAGGCCACTTTCAAAATGCCAGAAGGTGTTTCACGCAAACCTGAAATGGCTTCTTGTGCTGATTGTGCTTGTTCCATAATGGCATAAGCATGTGGCGCAAAATGCCTGCCTTCGTCTGTTAGGCGGAATTGGCGGGTATTGCGGTCAAATAACCTGATGCCTAAATCATCTTCTAGACGAGATAGCGTGCGGCTGATTGTGGATTTCGGCATTTTCAAAGCGCGTGCGGCATCTGATATGCCATGATGCTCCATGACACTGATGAAAATTGGCACGTCATCAATGTTCCATTTCATAAACAATCTTTCCAGAAATTGGTGTATTGTTGTTGTTTTAGAAATGATATTATAGTCATGAATGACAAGTCAAATAAAGTCATGCATCTTTGCTATAGAGGAGATTTCGCGATGACAGTTAAAGATTATGATGATGTGCCAGGCACTTATGTGCTTGATAGCCGTACCTATCGTAGGGGCTATTATCTGAATATGTTTTTAATGACGTTGAATAAACAAGATGCGCGTGATGCCTTTGCGGCTGATGAAAAGGGCTATATGGCTGATTTCAATCTAACAGATGAGCAAATCGCAGCTGTCTTAGAGCGTCGTTATCTTGATATGCTAAAGCTGGGTGCGAATGTGTATTATGCTTTTAAGCTGGTATCACATGATCGCAAACCACCTCAGGTAATGTATGGCAAAATGGCGCGTCCTGAAATGAGCTTTGAGCAATTTCAGGAAATGATGATTAATGGCGGCAGGCCGATTGATGGCAACAGAAGCAAAAGTGAGCAGAAAGATGGCTAAAATTATTGCAGGAATGGGCACATCTCATGTGCCAGGCGTTGGTGCCGCAATGGATAATGGCAAAACAGCTGAACCTTATTGGCAGCCATTATTCAAAGGGTTTGAGCCATTGCGCGAATGGCATTCACAAAATATTCCAGATGTGAATATTATTGTATTTAATGATCATGCAACCTCTTATTCATTGGATAATTATGCGACTTTTACCATGGGTGTTGGTGAGCGTTTCAGGCCAGCTGATGAAGGGTGGGGGCCGCGTCAAGTCCCAGATATTGAAGGTCATCCAGAATTGGCATGGCATATTGTTGAAAGCCTGATGGCAGAAGAATTTGACATGGCGGTTGCTGGCAGTGTTGACCTGGATCATGGTTGTACTGTGCCATTATCCATTGCTTATGATCAGCCGCAAAAATGGCCGACAAAAGTAATTCCATTATGTGTGAATGTGATTCAACACCCGCTGCCATCTGCGATGCGTTGTTATAAGCTTGGGCAAGCGATTGGCCGCGCTGTTGCCTCATTCCCTGATGATATCAGCGTTGGTATCTGGGGCACTGGCGGGCTGTCACATCAGCTAGGTGGTGAAAGAGCAGGGGTTGTTAATCCTGATTTTGACAAGGCCTTTTTGGATAATCTGACGCAAAATCCACTTGCTAATGCCAATCTGCAACATGGCGATGTAATTAGAGAGGCAGGTGCTGAAGGCATTGAGATGATTATGTGGAATGTGATGCGAGGCGCGCTAAATGATGAGGTGCGTGAGGTGTATCGTTTTTATCATATTCCGGTATCAGCAACGGCCTATGGCGCGATTATCTTGGAACAAGACTAGCAAAAGAGATAAAATCAATGAGCAAAATTAGAATTGGTGTTGCTGGTGCAGCTGGTGCTTTTGGCACGAAACATCTTGAGGCATTAAGCCAGATTGAGAGCTGCGATATCACAACAGTGATGACAACTAAAAAAGAACAAGCAGCAGAAGTTGCCCAAACATTTGGTGCCTCTCATAGCTTTGATAATTTTGATGATTTTATCACAAGTGATGCTCATGATGCGGTGATTTTAGCAACGCCAACGCAGATGCATGCTGAACAGACCATAAAGGCCTTACAGGCTGGCAAACATGTGCTTGTTGAAATCCCAATGGCTGATAGCCTTGCAGATGCTGAGGCGATGGTGGCTATGCAGGAACAAACAGGGCTTGTGGCGATGGCAGGTCATGTCAGACGTTTTAATCCCTCTCATCAATGGGTGAACCAGAAGATGAGAGCTGGTGAGCTTGCCCTGCAACAGCTTGATGCCCAGACCTATTTTTTCCGGCGCACTAATATGAATGCCAAAGGCCAGCCACGCTCTTGGACTGACCATCTATTATGGCATCATGCCTGTCATACGATTGATCTGTTCTTATATCAGACAGGTGAAGATATTGCAGAGGTTCACGCCATCCAAGGCCCACAACATGAGGAACTTGGTATTGCGATGGATATGGCCATTTTGATGAAAACACCAACTGGCAAATTATGCACATTATCATTGTCATTTAATAATGATGGCCCATTAGGGTCCTTTTTCCGCTATATCTGTGATAATGGCACCTATTTAGCGCGTTATGATGACCTGTATGATGGGCGTGATAATCAGATTGATGTCTCTGCGATAGATGTATCAATGAATGGTATTGAGTTGATTGACCGCGAATTTATCGCCAGCATCTTTGAAGGGCGCGAGCCAAATAGCTCTTTGCGTCAGTGTTTGCCTGCTATGCGGGTTATGCATGAAATTGAACGTAAAATGAGCCTGTAGCTGCCATGAGTAACCAGACAGCTATCCCTTTTTGGCAAATACGTGGCGGTAGTTCCAAAGGCATTTATTTTCATGATGCTGACTTACCCCCAAAAGGCGAAGAGCGTGATGCCGTTTTAAAACATATAATGGGGGCTTATGGCGACCCACGCCAGATTGATGGTCTTGGCGGTGGTGACCCGCTATCATCTAAAATAGCAGTTATCGCGCCATCTCAGCATGAGGGCTGTGATATCGATTATAGTTTTATTCAGGCCATCATTGGTGAAGATAGGCTAGATGACAGCCCAAATTGCGGTAATATTCTGGCTGGTGTTGGGGCATTTGCGCTTGAAACAGGTTTGGTTAAAGCTGAGGGTGATAGCGCAAAAATCACAGTCTATATGACGAATAGTGGCAAGATTTGTCACCTGCAATTTCCCATTTTAGATGGCAAGCCTATTTATGAAGGTGATGCCAAAATAGATGGTGTCTATGGCAGCTCTGCTGCTGTTATGTGTTATTATGAAGGCTTAGCTGGCTCTCTTTGTGGTGCGCTTTTGCCAACTGGCAATCACTGTGATGAAGTTGATGGGGTGCGTGTGACCTGCATTGATAATGGTATGCCAGTTATCATGTTGCGTGCTGAGGATTTTGACATTAAGGGTGATGAAAGCCCTGATGAGCTAAATGCTAATGACAATTTAAAAGAACGGCTTGAATCTATCAGGTTGCAAATGGGGCCTGTGATGAATTTAGGTGATGTCAGCAACCGGGCTGTGCCAAAATTATGTCTTGTTTCACCTGCGCAAAATGGCGGTGCCTTTAATACCAGAACCTTTATCCCGAAAAGCTGTCATAAAGCCATTGGTGTTTTGGGTGCTGTTACCGCGGCAAGTGCCGCTTGTATGGCTGGCAGTGCGATAGCTGATCTGGCAAGTGTGCCAGATGGCAATCAGAAATCTTTGACGATTGAACACCCTTCTGGTGTGTTTGATGTCCAGCTGGAATTTGACAATGAGATGATAACAGGTGCTGGTCTGTTGCGCACAACAAGGTTGCTAGCTGGTGGTCATGCTTTTGTGCCTAGCTTTGTTTGGAAAGGAACCTCTTCATGAGCGATTATATCCATCCTGTGACAGGTAAAAAAAGCTGTATGCCGCCTGATCCTGATACCAAATCACCATCCTTTAAAACGCCAGCTGGTGCAACAGATGCGCATTGCCATGTCTTTGGCCCACATGAGCTTTTCCCCTATGCCGCAACCTCAACCTATCATCCCCCTGATGGTCCAAAAGAAAAGCTAGCAGAGCTGCACCAGAAAATTGGCGTTGAACGTGCTGTGATTGTGCAAGCAAGCTGTCATGGCCCAGATAATAGCGCAATGCTAGATGCAATTGCCCATAATCCAGATAATTATCGCGGTGTTTGTATTGCCAATGACAGCTTTACTGACGAAGAATTTGCAGATTTAGATGCTGGCGGGGTGCGCGGTATCCGCTTTAATTTTGTAACGCATCTAGGCGGCACGCCTGATCTGGCTATGATGGAACGTGTGCTTGAACGGGTAAAGCCACTTGGCTGGCATTTGGTTATCCATGTGAATGCTGAGGATATTATTAGTTTCCAAGATTTCTTCTTAAAATTTGATATGGATATCATTGTTGATCATATGGGCCGTGTGCCAACCTCGCAAGGTGTGCATCAGCCAGCCTTTCAGATCCTAAAAGACTTTGTCAGGCGTGATAATTGGTGGGTGAAAATCTGTGGCTCTGAACGCATTTCAGCAGCAGGGCCGCCATTTTATGATGCTGTCCCCTATGCGCAGGAACTAGTTGAAATCTGTCCTGATCGTATTTTGTGGGGCACAGATTGGCCGCATCCAAATATCAAAAAGCACATGCCAAATGATGGTGATTTGATCGATTTGGTTCCGTTATTAGCGCGTGATGAAGGGCTACAGAAAAAAATTCTGGTTGATAATCCTGCACGGCTTTATGGTTTTTAAAAGACCAAAACAAACAATAAGGTGAGGCGATGAAAACAGTAGCTGTCAAAAATATAAAACGTGCTGATAGTGCCATTGCCACAGCACTTGGCGAACAAGGCGCATCAACAGTTCATGAAGCACAAGGGCGCATTGGCATCATGAAACCTTATATGAGGCCAATTTACCAAGGCGCGCGCATTGGTGGGACAGCTGTCACTATCCTTGCGCAACCTGGTGATAATTGGATGGTGCATGTGGCAATAGAATTATGCCAGCCAGGTGATGTGCTTGTGGTGGCATGTACCACAGAAAATACAGATGGTTTTTTTGGTGATTTGCTGGCAACATCATGTCAGGCACGCGGTGTAAAAGGCCTGATTATTGATGCTGGTGTGCGTGATATTGCTGATTTGCAAGATATGAATTTCCCTGTCTGGTCACGCGCCATATCATCAAAAGGGACTGTCAAAAATACGCTAGGGGCTGTCAATGTGCCTGTTATCTGTGCTGGCCAGCTGGTTATGCCAGGTGATGTGATTGTGGCAGATGATGATGGTGTGTGTGTTGTTGCACGAAAAGACGCAACAGCGGTGCTCGAAAAATCACAAGCTAGAACTGATGTAGAAGAAGAAAAGCGTGTCCGCCTTGCCAATGGCGAATTAGGCCTTGATATCTATAATATGAGGCCAAAGCTAGCAGAAGCTGGTTTTACCTATGTTGATAATTTGGATGAGTTAGGCAGCTTCAACGGTATTAACACAACAGAAACCAAAAAGGGATGATACAAGATGATTATTGATTGTCACGGTCATTACACAACAACCCCGCCTGCTGTCGAAGCCTATCGCAATGCGCAAAAAGAATTGTTGAAAACAAACCCTGATCATATTTTTGAAAAAGGTTCTATTGCTGTTAGTGATGATGAAATCAGAGAATCGATTGCGAATAATCAGCTCCGTATGCAGCAAGATAGAGGCACTGATATTACCATCTTCTCACCACGTGCTAGCTGGATGGGGCATCATGTTGGTAATGCTAGCACCTCGCAAGCATGGACTGAACAGCAGAATGATTTGATCCGCCGTGTCTGTGATATTTTCCCTGATAATTTTGTACCAGTGTGCCAGCTGCCACAAAGCCCGCAAACACCCATTGATAGTTCTGTTGCTGAATTGTCACGCTGTGTCGAACAGATGGGCTTTATTGGTTGTAATTTGAACCCAGATCCATCAGGTGGTCATTGGCAAGATCCACGCCTTGGTGACAAATATTGGTATCCTTTATATGAAAAAATGGTTGAGCTTGATGTGCCAGCTATGATCCATGTCTCTGGTGCCTGTCATCATAGCCTTGATACCACCTCAAGTTATTATCTTGGTGCTGATACGACTGCTTTTGTGCATTTGATGTTTTCAGAGGTATTTGTTGATTTCCCTGAGCTGAAAATCATCATCCCTCATGGCGGCGGTGCAGTGCCATATCATTGGGGCAGGTTCCGCGGCATCGCTCAGGATAAGGGGCTTGGTGACCTTGATGAAAGAGTGCTGAATAATATTTATTTTGATACATGTGTGTATCATCAAGACGGTATTGATATGCTGCTTGATGTTATTCCTGTTAAAAATATTTTATTTGCGTCAGAGATGATTGGCGCAGTGCGTGGCATCGATCCGCGCACTGGTCATTATTATGATGATACGAAACGCTATGTTGACGCTAATCGGGCTCTTGATGCCAGCCAGAAAAAAATGATTTTTGAAGATAATGCGCGCCATGTATTTAGCCGCTTAACCGTGTAAGAAAGATCTGTTGTGATGCGCCTTGGCATTTTAGGCTATGGAGAAGCTGGTCAGGCGATAGCTGCCAGCATGGCAGAAACCGCTATTGAAAAAAATCGGTCACTATCGCTGATTGCGTATGATCATTTATATCAAACCAAAGCAGCTTGTGATGAGGCAGATGTTAGTCAGGCAGCACAGCTTGAGCCATCTTTGGCTGAGTTAGCAAAGCAGTCTGATATTATCATCTCAGTTGTCACAGCAGATGAATCTCTGAACGCCATTATAGCCTTATTGCCTTATCTTTCATCGCATCATCATATCGCAGATGGCAATTCTGTCTCGCCAGGCACTAAACGAAAAGCAGAGGCACTTTTGCAAGATATAGGGGCCAGCTATAGCGATATGGCAATCATGGCACCTATTCATCCGCGTGGTCATAAAACACCTATGTTATTGGCAGGGCCTGAAAAGGGCACTTTGGCAGATATGCTTGATGATTTTGGTTTTGATTATAGCTGGGAAGGGGCATCGGTTGGTGATGCGTCAGTTGTTAAAATGCTGCGCTCTGTTTTGATTAAGGGGATGGAATGTCTTATCTCAGAATCTGTCACAGCATCGCAATCACTTGGCCTTGATACACGCATTTTGC
Organism: Puniceispirillaceae bacterium (SeqCode); assembly: GCA_049890115.1. Classification (GTDB taxonomy): domain Bacteria; phylum Pseudomonadota; class Alphaproteobacteria; order Puniceispirillales; family Puniceispirillaceae; genus UBA685. The sequence goes on from JBMHCC010000022.1 coordinate 13,934, forward strand.
AATCAGCAGGGAAAACACTAGGCATCTCAGATATGGCAGGGCTAGCTGATTATGTGATGGAACGTGCTGGCACACATGGCAGAAGACGTGCTGCTGAAATGCGAGAAGTTGCCAAAACATTAGCAGAGCTTGGCTTGTCTCATGATATGTCATCAGCGATTGCACAATATCAGGATCGCATTGCTGATATGAATCTGGTGGCGGAATTTGACGGCGTGCTGCCGCGTGACAGGGCAAAGCTGGCAGAGGCCATGCGAAAAGCGCAAAAGACTTTGTAACGGTCATAAAAGGAAACAATTCTATGTCTGAGAAACTGAGTTTCCCTTTATGGGTCATTGCCCTTGCCACTGGCAGTGCTGTGATGGGGATTACCATTATCACACCTGCTTTACCGTTAATTGGTGATGATTTAGGTGCGTCTGCTGATGCGGTGCAGTTATTATTAACCTTTTATCTTTTGATGCTGGCTTTTGGACAGCTTGTGATAGGTCCCTTATCTGATGCGATTGGCAGACGCCCCTTTTTTACTGCTGGTGCTGTTTTAACCGCTCTTTCAGGCCTGTCAGGGTTATTTGTGTCAGATATCACACTTCTGACCGCCATCCGTATCATTCAAGGGCTTGGTGCGGCTGCTTGTATGTCTATGGGACGGGCAATGATTAATGATTTTTTCCCGAAAAAAGACGCGCAAAAGGCCATGGCAAGTGTGCAAACCATTCAAGCGATTGTGCCGATGCTGGCGCTTAGTATCGGGGGGCTCATTGTGGCTAGCTTTGGCTGGAAAGGCGTGATGGGGATCATTTTGCTAGCTGGTATTATGCTAGTTTTTGGCGCGCTATTCTTATTGCCTGAGACGCATCTTTCACCAACGCGCAGCATTAAAATCCAAGCTGTGATGGCAAGCTATAAAGCTGTTTTAACCAATCCGACTTATGTTGCCTTTATGAGCCTTTGTGCCTTGCAGACAGGTGCTTTTTTCGCGCTGAATTCCTTTATTGCTTATTGGTATCAGATGATAGGCATTGGCAGCCTGCAATTTGGCTTTTATTTTGCCATGACGCCCTTGGGCTATTTTTGCGGGAATTTGTTTAATCGCGCCTATATGGTCAAGCGTGGGATTGAAAAAGCGGCCTTTATTGGTTGTTTGCTCTCTCTTAGCTCGATGGTTATTTTAGCTATGACTCAGTTGATGGGCATCACAAGTCCGTTGGGTTTGGCACTGCCTTGTATGTTATTTGGTTTTTCGAACGGATTGACTGTGGCTAATTCTGCGATAGGCGGCATTAGTGCAGCTGGCAAATATGCTGGGACAGGCTCTGGTGTCATTGGCGCTGCCACTATGGCTTTGGGCGGTATCACAGGGACTATCTTTGTCAGCCTTGGTGCTGATAGCTCTGTGATAATTGGTATTATCGGGCTATTTGTGATGGTAATGGCTGCCTTGCTTAATGCTGGCTTTTTATATCGCCAGACAATTTTGCATCCTGCCTCAGCTGATATGTGATCGCAGAAAAGACAAAATAGCGTCGGTAAAAGCTTGTGGCCTTTCAAGCAATCCCAAATGCTGAAGCTCGTTAATAATCAGCAATTCAGAGCCTGCAATTTCATTGTGAATTTGTTCTGCCATTTGTGGTGAAGAGCCTGAATCATTCTCACAAGTGATAATGAGGGTGGGGTGCGTGATAGCAGGCTTTGGGGCAATTAACTCTTTGACACCAGCTGCTAACACAAAGCGATGTGCGACATAATTTTCAAAGTGATTGGCAAGAACAGTTTGCCTTACCCACTCAACAATGTGGGGGTGGGATGTAATAAAATCATTGGTAAACCAGCGTTGTAATGTGGTTTCTATTGTCGCAGATATGCCGCCCTGGTTCGTATCTGTTGCGCGTTTTTCAACAGCCTCTTGCTCCTCTTTGCTTCGCTCATGAGGTGAATTTAAAATGATAAGAGATGATACACGCTGTGGGTTATCAATCGCAAAACGCCGATTAATCATCCCGCCAAGCGAAAAGCCAATAATATGAGCATCAGCTATTGTGAGATGATCCATCAGTGCCAAAAGCTGTTTCGATAGGCTTGTCAGGCTAACTTTGCTTTCTGGTAAAGCTGTTTGGCCATGACCAAGCAAATCATAAGTAATAACAAAATAATCCTCTGCCAATGCGGGAATAAACTCAGAAAATGTCTGGCGGGTTAGGCCAAGCCCATGAATGAGGATTATCGCTGGATGGCTGCTATCACCAAAGGTTTCAAAGGCTGTGCCATTGGCATAGCGGATAGTCATTTCACGCCTGCAGGATTATCAATATCATGCCCCATCTCAGCCAAATCAGCATAGCGGTCACCAATACGGTGATGCGGATTGCCGCCAAGCGAGCCTGTTAACGCAATGATGATTTCATCATCAGCAGGGGCATCAGCAACAGATGTTTGAAAGGTCTGATAATGAGAGCGACGCCCGCCATCATCCTTATCCATCATAGGCATGGTAAGCATCGCACCTGCCGCACCTCTGCTATTGGCAAAGACAAGATAGGATTTAGCACTTATCGCCTCACGAAGCTGATTGCCGAACCACAGGGAATGAGTCAAAGCCTGGCCATGTTCAATTTCACCGCCCATACCAACCAAAGAGGCTTTGCCAACAGCTTCGATTGTGCCACCTGAAAGTTCTAGTAAATTATCAGTTAATAATTTGCCTAGCACCGGGCAATGTTCTTTGATTTCAGGAGATAAATCTTCGACAAATCCTCTGCCAAACCAGGGGTTTCTGATAATCGCTAAGGCGGCAAAATTTTTGGTTGGCACACTGACAGCCTTGCCACCATCAATCATGGTGGTTTGGGTAATCTCTAGGGTGCGTCTGATTTCTATTGTCACAATATTATCCTGTTTAAAAGCTAGTTTTGAAAAGCTGGCATAACATCTGAGATAAAGCGTTTCAGGCTTCTTTTTTGCTGTGCTCTATCCATGCCCATGCTGGCATAATAGATAAAGGCATCAACACCAATTCCCTGATAGGCCTGTAATTTGGTAATCACCTCATCAGGCGTGCCAAACATAAGGTTTTCAGCCAGCATCTCAGGGTCAACACGCACATTGCCTTCTAATTGGTCAAGCGGCACTTTTTCAGGAAAACCATTAGTCACATCGCCTGATTTCATCATCAAATTACCAAACATAGCTAGGACAGAGCGCACAGCATCAAGAGAAGCTTGTTTATCAGCATCATTGTCATAAACAGATGTATGACGCATCATTGCCCATTGCCCTTTAAATGGTTTGCCAATTCTGCTTACAGAATCATCCAATCGTTCGCGATAAGCCTCAGCTTCTGAAAATGGCAATGTAAAAGGCCAGCTCATGATATTGCATTCTTGTTCGACCGCATAATCAAAGGTAATAGGAGAGCGTGCCGCAACCCATATAGGAACCTCGTCTTGAACAGGCTTTGGACAAGATGTCGAAGTCGGAAATTGCCAATAAGTCCCCTCATGCGCCACATCACCTTTCCATAAGGCTCTGACCACAGGCAGCATTTCTTGCATATAGCGCCAACCATCTTTTTGATCTAATCCTGGATGCATGCGGTCAAATTCACGCTGATAAGCACCAGACCCAATGCCAAAATCAAGCCTGCCATCACTGATAAGGTCAATCATCGCTGCTTCACCAGCAAGATTAATCGGATGCCAATAAGCAGCATTCACCACACCAGCACCAAGGCGGATATTATTCGTATGGGCCGCCCACCATGTCATTAGCTGGAACGGGTTAGGGGCGATGGTCATTTCAATCGCATGATGTTCTGCTGCCCATGCAATTTCAAAGCCAGCTTCATCTGCCATTTGCACCATTTCAAGCGTATGATCACGTACCTCTGCCATTGGGCTGGTGTCATCCATACGTTCTAAGTTAATTGCTAAGTGAAATTTCATAGTGGTTATCTCTTCTTAACGTGGCTGGAACGGGTTGGCGATTGGGTCATCTGACATGTTCATCCAAACAGTTTTTGGCCTTGTATAATCCCACAAGGCCTGAAATCCAGCTTCTCTGCCATGGCCAGATTCTTTAATGCCGCCAAATTCAGCGATTGGCGAAATAGCACGATAGGTGTTGACCCAGACAATGCCTGCTTTGATATCACGTGATAGGCGCAAAGCACGGCTGTGATTGGTGGTAAAGATACCAGCTGCCAGTCCAAAATCACTATCATTAGCTAGCTCTAGCGCTTCTTGTTCATCTGAAAAACGCATCACCGCTAGCACAGGGCCAAATAATTCCGTTTTGACAAGGCTCATATCTGGTGAAGGACAGTCAATGATGGTTGGTTGATAATAAAGACCGTCTAATCTGTCTTCAGTCTTGCCGCCTGTGAGGATTGTGCCACCTTCTTGTTCTGCCAATGCCACCTGTTCGGCAATGAGTGCCATCTGGCCTGCGGTGCATAAAGGCCCCATTTCGGTATCATCATCTTGTGGGTCACCAAGTTTAATTCCATTGGCAATTTTGACCAGCTTTTCCAAGAACTCATCTGCGATATCTTCATGAAGATAGAGGCGCGATCCTGCGACACAGCTTTGGCCAGAGGCTGCAAATATGCCAGCAACACAGCCATTGACCGCGCTTGTCATATCAGCATCATCAAAAACAATGAAAGGTGATTTCCCGCCTAGCTCCAATGATAATTCAGCAAAATTTTCAGCTGAATTATGAATAATATGACGTGCTGATTGTGTGCCGCCTGTAAAAGCAATGCGCGCAATATCTGGGTGGGTTGTTAAAGCCTTGCCACAAGGGTCACCAAAGCCTGTAAGGATATTAATCACACCATCAGGGATGCCAGCTTTGGCCACTAGCTTGCCAAATTCCAGCAAAGGTGCACAGCCATGCTCAGAGGCCTTCAGGATAATGGTATTGCCAGTTGCCAAAGCAGGGCCAATTTTTGTTGCGCTCAGGAAAATCTGTGAATTCCAGGGGATGATCGCAGCGATAACACCAAGAGGCTCTCTTTGCGTGAAAACAAACATATCTGGTTTATCAATCGGCAGCGTTTCACCATTCAGCTTGTCAGCTGCCCCACCAAAAAAGCGCAAATATTCTGCAATATAGGTGCATTGCCAGCGTGTTTCTTTGAACATCTTGCCAGTATCGATGGTTTCAATGCGCCCAATCGCTTCAGAATGCTCTGCTAGCAAGTCAGCAAGGCGGTTCAGGCATTTGCCACGTTCTGTTGCGGTCATCTTGCCCCAAGGCCCGTCAAGTGCTGCTTTGGCTGCTGCCACCGCATCATTCACATCATCAGCTGTCGCAGCTGGAAAACTAGCCCAATTTTGCTTTGTTGCGGGATTGAAGCTTTCGAACTGCTCACCATTGCTGGCGCCAACCCATTTGCCGCCAATTAGCATTTCATAGCGTACTAATTCTGCCATCTGCCCCTCCGCATAGTAGTATCACCGTCCAAGGTGGCAGAAAGCAGGCATTTTGAAAAACAAAAACACGACCTCAACTGATGTAATTTTACCATCAGGCGAGAAAGCAGGTCTCGTCAGCTCATACTCACATCTGAAATCAGCTTGTTCGTGCTGTGCTAGTATGTGCTTTTACATCTGGCTTGCGAAACCGGCTTATAAGGGCTGTGCGCCATCTGGCAAGGCGACTATCCACATTTGCTCCTAAAACCAATAGAGCAGGGGTAAATAGCAAAGTTAAGATTGTCGCAAAGCTAAGTCCACCTGCGATTGTGCTAGATAAATCCGTCCACCATTGCGAAGATGGTGCACCAACCAAAATTGACCTATCGGCAAATTGAATAGTTAGCTCAAACACCATTGGCACAAGCCCCAAAATGGTCGTCACAGCTGTTAGGATAACAGGTCTGAAACGTGCTAGGCCTGCATGAAAAGCAGCATGTCTGGCAGCATAGCCTTTGCGCCTGAATTCATTATAGGTATCAATCAGAACAATATTATTATTCACCACAACACCAGCTAGCGCGATGATGCCAAGGCCAGACATCACAACACCAAATGGCCGTTGCATCAACCAGAAGCCAAGGAAAACGCCGCCTGAGGATAAGATAATCGCTGACATGGTCACAAAGGTCTGCCAGACAGAATTAAATTGGATCATCAAAACAAGCATCATCAGACATAGTGATAAGGCAAAGGCAGAGCCTAGGAAATTTTGAGTCTCCTCAATATCTTCATTTTCACCGCCAAAGGCTGTTTGAGAATTGCCAGCTAGCTGGATGGTTTCGATTTCAGCCTGTAAATCGGCAATCAGCGTTGCTGGCAATAAGCCTTCTTCGACATCAGCATCAATGTAATAAAACCGTCTGCCATTCAGTCGTTGAATATCGCCGCCCTTTGGTTGCGGGATTAATTTGGCAAAGACAGATAAAGGAACATAATCGCCATTATTGGTTGGGATACGTAACTCTTCCAGACGGTCAAGATTGCGCTGTCCACGCATAAAGCGCAAACGAATATCAAGTTCATCATCTGAATCATCAGGCCGATAATCAGAAATATCAATGCCTTTTGTAATCATCTTGACCATTGTGCCGATGGAATCAATCGAAACGCCATGACGCGCTGCTTCATCACGGTCAATCTGAATGGTCCATTCAATACCTGGTAAAGGCCGGCTGTCAGTAATATCAACAAAGCCGCCCATTTCCTGCATGATGGCAATCACCTCAGCAGTTGCTTTGGCAGCATCATCAAGATTATCATTGAAGATCTCAATATGAATTGGCTGGCCACCACCTGGCCCATCTTGCTGTGCCTGAATGTTAATTTCAACACCAGCTAGCCCATCAAGACGCGAGCGCATTTCATCCATCAGATTATTAGCTGGTGCCCGATATTGCCAATCATCAAAAACAGTACGAATAAAGCCAATGGAATCAGCGGCTTCCTGTCCACCTGGCGGTGCTGTTTTAGCATATTTGGCAGAGATACCCCCTAGATCAAGAATGCGTCTTTCAGCTTGCTGAACCAGAGAATCTTTTTCTTCAGCAGCTAAATCACCACGTGAGAGGATCTGAACAACGGCCTGTTCAGGTTCAATATCTGGGAAGAAGCTGACACCAAGGCCAGCTGAAAAATAAACGCCGAATGAAAAGGCCATAAAGCCCCCAACAGCGACCACCACCATAAAAGGATAACGTATCGCCTTTTTTAATATCCAGCGATAGCTTCGCGGGGCAGAGCGATGTGCTTTTATTTGTGTGCCTGTTGGTGCTTTTTTGCCAATCAGACCGCCTAGGACCGGCACAAAGACAAGTGCCATTACAAGCGAGGCTGATAACACACAAATCACCGTGATTGGCAGATATTTCATAAAGCTGCCAACAATACCTGGCCAGAATAGCAATGGTAAAAATACCATCAAAGTTGTAATAGCAGAGGCGATAATCGGCCATGCCATCCGCATAGCACCCTCACGATAAGCCTGTTTTCGGGGCACAGATTGCCCAATGCGCCTATCAGCATATTCAGTTGTGACAATCACCCCATCAACCAACATGCCAGCAACCAAAATCAGCGAAAATAGGACAATGATATTCATCGTCACACCTAAATTGGCTAAAATGGTAATGCCGATCAGAAAACTACCTGGGATGGCAAGGCCAACTAATGCGGCATTACGCAAGCCAAGGCTTGCGACAATCACCACCATCACAATCACAACAGCAGCTGTGACATTATTGCCTAAATCACTTAGCAATGTGCGAACGGTATTGGAATCATCATAGAGATAGCTGACACTGACATCGCCTGGGATAAGGGCTGTTTCAGCATCAATAACAGCTCTTGCGCCTTCGACTACTTCTAAAATGTTAGAGCCAACGCGCTTTTTTACATCAAGTACGATTGAGCTTTGCCCATTTACACGTGACCAGCTATTAGCATCATCAAAGGTTCGTCTAACTGATGCAATGTCACTAAAGTTAATAGATGTGCCATCAGCAATTTTAATAGGCATTGTGGCCAAATCATCAAGGCTATCAATCACCCCTGGCACTTTCACCACTAGGCGGCCAGCACCTGTGTCAATCGCACCAGCAGTCACAAGCTGGTTATTCGCTGCGACTAATGAGATAACAGTTGCTGGATTTAACCCATAGGATTCCATCGCGCTAGCATCTATCAGGATTTCGATAATCTCTTCACGATTGCCGCCAATATCCACTTCTAGGACGCCGTCAACAGCTTCAATTTTATCTTTGAGATCACGTGCTGCAAAAACAAGAGTGCGTTCATCAACAGGGCCATAAAGTGCTGCTGTTAATATTGGGAATAAGGCTAGCGAGATTTCTTCAACCTTTGGGTCATCAGCATTAGCCGGTAAATCAGCTTTCGCATCATCAACAGCTTTGCGCACATCTTCCAGCACCAGATCAATATCTTCACCAGCTAGAAACTCTAGCGTAACTGAGGCATAACCTTCTGTTGCGACAGATGTCATCTTGTCAAGGCCAGCCACAGAACGAAGCTGTTTTTCCAGCGGTTTTATCAACAGCTTCTCAGCATCAGTTGGCGATATGCCAGAATAGCTAACAGAGGCATAAGCTACAGGGATTTCAATATCTGGATTGGCTTCTTTTGGTATCGTGTTCCAAGCATTCAGCCCGACAAACAAGATAATGATCAGCATAAAGACAATCGCAACAGGGCGCGCAAAGGCAGCCTGGATGATCGCATTCATCTAGTTTGCCTCCTCAATTTTATAGCGCACAGCCTCGCCCTCACTCAGGAAAGCCTGTCCATCTGCTAGGATAATATCGCCATCAGCTAGGCCAGAAATATAGGCAAGATTGCCATCAGTTCGCACCAACGTTACCGGTATGATTGAAACAGTTTCATCACTGCTAACAATTTTGGCGGTAAGCTGGCCATTACCATCAACATTCAGATGAGCTGGCGAAATCCGAAACGCTTTCACATCATCAATATTAATGCTGGCTTCTGCACTCATGCCAGCACGCAAGCTGCCAGATTTATTTTCAAGCAGAACCTCAACATCAAATGTACGTGTGGCCTGATTGGCAGTTGCAGCAATTTTGTGAATTTTTCCTGTAAAATCACCTTTCCCACTAATGGTGACATCAACCTGATTGCCAATGGCGATATCAGAGATGCGCATTTGCGGAACAGGCACAGTGACAATCAAATCCTGCAAACCAAGCAGATGTGCCACAGGTCCATTTTCAGGTGCTAATTCACCAATCTCAACAAAAATCTCTTCCAGCCAGGCATCTTGTGGTGCTGTGATGGTGGTAAAATCAGCTTGCTCAGCTAGTGCTGCTAGACGGGCATCAATGGTTTTTAACACTGCATAAGAGGCTGATACTTCTTTGTCTTCTGATTGCGATTGCAATTCAAATAAACGTGTCTCAGCAGCGCGTAATTGCGCTCTTTGATTTGATAAGGTTAATTCTGTCTGAAGGCCTCGTTCCACCAGTTTTTTGGTGGTGTCAAAATTCTTCTGAACAGCGTTTAATTCTGCTTCAGCAGCTGAAAGCTGTGATGCTAATGTGCCTGTCGCACCAAAGCGGCGTTTGACATCTTCATAAGAGGCAAGGGCTGCTTGCCTGTCAGCTCTGGCAGCTGCGATATCTGCTTCAATCGTACCTTTGTCAAGTTCTAAAATGACATCACCAGCTTTTACCCAGCTACCTTCAGATGCTGTTATGGCTGTGACGATGGCACGCCTGCGGCTGGTAACAGAAACATCAAAAGCAGTGCTTGTCACGCCGCTGGCTCTGATCTGCAAAGGCACTGTTTCATTTGTGACAGACAGGGCACGGATGGTTAATTTGCTAACCGGGCTTTCTGTCTCATCATTGCTTGCCTCTATCGTCTCTTCAGCTTGGATAGAAGCAGCCGCATTTTGCGCCTCGCCGCTAAACAAATCATCCGAGACCATCCAACCAATGACGCTTGTTGCAATGAGAAATGCCCAAATATAAGAGCCCCGCACTTTCATTCGCATTTTCATGAGAAAACCTGCCTAGATTTTAGAGAATAACTTCTTCAAAAAGACGATGCGCAATCACCCTTTTGAAATTGCAAGCATGATAGCATAAAGACGCGCAATAAAAAAGGGCAGGGGAAAAGGCTCCCTTGAACTATTTCCCCAAGATTAAATCCCAGAGATTAGTTCAAGGAAGCTTCTTTGTATTATTCTTTATCTGGATCTGGTAATGCCAAATTCAAAATGATGGCAATCACCGCTGCTGGCAATAAGCCAGATACAGCAAGTGTCCTGAGTGTGCCAGATAGATGCTGTACTGCTTCAGGGACAAGCTGCAAGCCAAAGCCAACTGTTAAGGAAATGGCAAAGATCAGCAAGTTACGCTTGTTCCAATTCACAGTTGATAAGATTGTTACCCCAGCAGAGGCCACCATCCCAAACATCACAATGACCGCACCGCCTAATACCTCAATAGGCACGGTTGAGATAGCCGCGCCAATTTTTGGATGGCTTGGCTATGATGTTCTGTGCCGTTCACGCCTTGGCAATTCGCCAACAAGCTTGATGCTAGCATTATATGTCATCTTAATAGGGCTGGCTTATCTACTTGACCAGATTTTTACAGGCAGAGCGGCGTTTTTGCATTTAGGTGCCGTTACAGCCACTATCATGTCATTTAATGTGTTGTTTATTATCATTCCTAATCAGAAAATTGTGGTTGCTGAGTTAAAAGCTGGCAAAGTGCCAGATGCCAAATATGGCCAAATAGCCAAATTACGCTCAACGCATAATAATTATCTCACCTTGCCTGTGATTTTCTTTATGCTGTCTAATCACTATCCCTTGTCACATTCAACTGATTATAGCTGGCTGATTGCATCTTTGGTGTTTTTAATGGGCGTCTCTATTCGTCATTATTTTAATAGCCGTCATGCCAGAGTTGGGAATCCTGTTTGGACATGGGCACTAACAGCTGGCTTATTTGTGATTATCATCTGTTTGTCTTTGGCGCCTTTATTTAAACAATCATCAGATGAGCTTGTTTTGATAGAGTCTGGTGCAGAACGCGAAATATCATCACCATTTGAACAAAAGCTAGCTGATTTTCATAGATTTGAAGATGTGCGTGATATTATAGAGGCGCGCTGTACTGTCTGTCATACTGAAGAGCCCTATTTTGGTGCGATACGCTGGCCACCAAAGGGACTAATTTTAGATACAGAAGGTCAGATTATCACATCAGCCTATCAGATTATTACACAATCTGTGCTATCTGATGCGATGCCGCCTGGTAATGCCAGCTATATGGAAGCAGAAAAGCGTGCATTGCTATTAGATTGGTATCGGCACGCTTTTTCAGCTGCTAAATAACGGCTTTTTCAATGAAGGGCTGATTGGCAATAATGCGGTCATAGTGAAATGGTGTCATATCAATCGTGCGATAGTCACCATAGGTCAGATATTCTGCCGTTGCCCGCCCCATAGCCGGAGATTGCTGCAAGCCATGACCTGAAAAACCATTCAGATAGATGAAATTTTTCACCTCATGATGCGGCCCCATAATCGCATTATGGTCAAATACATTATAGGCATAATGACCTGCCCATTCATTGATCACCTTAATAGCTTCAAATTGCGGTATTCTGGTCGCCAGAACTGGCCAGACATGGTCTTGCCATAAATTATGGTCCATCTCAAAATCATCATAGGCAACAGCTGGGTCATAATCAGCATGACCGCCTGCCATATAATTGGCGCCATCTTGTCTGAAATGAACACCAGATGGGTCAATCGTCAAAGGCAGGTCACGATCAAGTGGTTGTTCAGCTGAAAACACCCATGTAAAGCGTTTGCGTGGTTCAACAGGCAAGCTAATGCCAGCCATTTTACAGGTTTCAATCGCTCTTGGCCCTGACGCATTAACCAGCTGGCCACAGGATATGATCTCACCTGTTTTCAATGTAACAGATGTTACCTGACTGCCATCATCTGATTTGGTTATGCCAACCACTTCATTCTGGATATAGCTGATGCCGCGTTCTCTGGCTGATTTGCGCCACCAATCAAAGACAGTCACGCCTTCCCAATAGCCTTCATCAACTATGTTATGGCTGCCAAGCACAATATCATCTAGCTGATAAAATGGATAATCTTGCGCAATCTCATCAGGTGTCATTAATTTCGTACCAGCACCATTTTCGACCTGAATCTTATGACTTTGCCTTAAGGTCTCAGCAAATTCATCTGTATCTGCTAAATACATATAGCCAAAATTATGAATCTTAAGGCTTGGCACTCTTTCATCATTGCCCATATAGCGTCGTAAATTTTTGACAAAATCAGCGGCAAATTGCGAAATTTGAATATTGAGTGATGAGCTAAATTGCTGGCGCATACATGAATTTGTGTGATTGGTTGAACAAAATTCATAAGTGGGGTCTTTTTCCACCACCAGAACACGGCCGTTAAAATCAGGATTATCTGACAGAAACCATGCGGTGGATGAGCCCATCATTGCGCCGCCAATTATCACAACTTCATAGCTTTTATGTTCTGGGCTTGTGGGATAAATCGTCTGTACCATCAAAAAACCTCCCCTAATTCAGCGCGTTTTATAACATCATCAATTACATCATCTGACAATCCATAATCATCTTTGGCTGTCTTTGCTGATATATAGCCAAGTGCGAGGTCGCGAATAACATGGTTTGTATCACGCTCAGATGGTTTGCCATAGCCAGCTCCGCCAGGAAATGCCATTTCAACCTTTACGCCATGAGAGACAAATTGTTTGCCTTTGCCTTTCATTGCTGTGCCATCATCACGGCCTATTGTCGTTGGTGCGCCATTACCCCCGCCTGCGCGTCCTCTTGCTGGGTGATTGACACGGTCAAACATCGCTTGGATATCAAATTCATGACCTTTTCGTGCACCAACATCCATATATTGGCCAAGCCCACCACGATAGCGCCCTGAACCACCACTATCACTGCGTAATTCTTTACGCCAGATTATCACAGGCCCTGCTTGTTCAGTTGCTTCAACAGGCATCGTCATCACACCAGAGGGAAAGGCTGTTGCATTCATGCCATCAAGCGATGGACGCGCACCTGAGCCACCTGAATTAAAGGTTAGCACCTCAGAGCGTCTGGCATCATCTGGTGCTGGGGCGTCTGTTCTTGGGCGCAATGATACTTGGAAGTTACACAAGCAGCCTGCGCCTTCAGCTGGCACTGTTTCTGGCAGTAATTTATCAAGCGCATCATATATTGTATCTGGGATCATATGCCCAATCACATGACGCAATGCCACAGGTGCTGGATGGGTGGCATTTAGAATTGAGCCTTCTGGTGCGGTGACCTTAAAAGGCGCAAGCGAGGCGGCATTATTGGGAATTTCGGGGGCAATAGCACATTTTAACGCATAACAAGCATAGGCTTTGGTATAAACAAGAGGCACATTAATGCCCTTTTTATCAAGGTCTGATGTGCCAGTAAAATCACTCAGGATATGATCATCATTGATGGTTAATGTGACCCGCAAATCAATCGGATTATCATAGCCATCAATGCGCATTTCCCCAACGGCGCTAGCATTTTGTAACGCAGCAATCCGCTCTATTGTCGCATTATGCGAATTGGTCATGATGAAATCAGATATGCCGTGAAGATCAGTCAAGCTAAACTCATCCATCATATCTATTAGCCTGCGATGACCAATTTCATTACAAGTTGCCAATGCGTAAACATCACCAATAAGCTGATCAGGTTCACGCACATTACCGCGAATAATCTGAACCAGCGTTTTATCAACGCTGCCACGCTCAATGAATTTCATAATTGGTATATGCAGACCTTCTTCATAAACAGAATTCGCATCAGCACCAAAACCGCGCCCACCAATATCGACGATATGCGCTGTACAGGCAAAAAAGCCAACAAACTGGCCATTATAAAATGACGGTGTCACCATAGTGATATCATGCAGATGACCTGTGCCTTCCCACGGGTTATTTGTGATATACACATCACCTTCAAAGATGTTTTGGCGGCCAATTCGGCGGATAAAATGCGCCACAGCATCAGCCATTGCATTGACATGGCCTGGTGTGCCTGTGACAGCTTGCGCCATCATTTGGCCATCAGCATCATAGACACCAGCTGACAGGTCACCAGCTTCTCTAACAGAAGTGGAAAACGCGGTGCGAACCAAAGCTTGCGCCTGTTCTTCGACAATCGAAATCAAACGGTTCCACATCACCTGATAAGCAACTTGAGAAATCTCAGACATTTTCTTAATCCTTCTGCTTGCTCTGTACTGCAATACAGCCATCTGGTAATGCGACAGCAAGGCGGCTAGCTGGCACAATGATAGTGGTTTCATCTTCGCTGATGATCGCTGGCCCTATTAATGAGTGACCAGCAGATAGGCTGGTTCTGTCATAATGACCTGCTTGTGTTATCCTACCCATGGCAGGGTCAAATAATGGGCGCTTTTCAGAAGCATCAAATGGCGCTTTGGCACTGATATCATCTACTAGCTCAGGTTGTTTTGCCTCTGTATAGGCATTGGCAGACCACACTGTGATTTCAATTTCAAGGCCTTCGACATTACGTGCAAATAAGCTGCGATATTCAGCTTCAAATAGCGCAAGATAAGTCTGTTTGTCAGGGGTCTCAACCTGTTCCTTTGTCAGGCTAACAGGGATTTCCCATCCCTGGCCAGCATAGCGCATATAAAGCTTGAAGTCTGTCATGACAGGTGCTGTGCTATCACAGCTGCGGACAAATTCAGTTGCTTCTTTCTGCATATCAGCAAAAATCTGTTGCACCAGACCAGCATCAAATTCAGAGAGCCTCATAAAGACAGATCTGTTTGCTTCAAAACTAAATGGCGCTCGCAGGAAACCAATCGCTGAACCAACGCCAGCACCTGTTGGCACCAAACAGCGCGAAATTCCCAATTTCTCGCAAAGTCGCCCAGCATGAAGCGGTGCAGCACCACCAAAAGCAATCATCGTATAATCAGAGAGATCTTCACCATTTTCAACAGCATGAACACGCGCAGCATTCGCCATATTCTCATCAACCACCTCAGATAGACCCCAGGCAGCTTCAAGCGCATCCATAGCAAGACCCTCTCCTAGGTGGGTATGAAGCGCTGTCTCAGATTGGGCGCGATAAAGCGGTATTGTGCCACCAGCAAAATTGTCAGCATCTAATTTGCCAAGGATTAAATCAGCATCAGTGACAGCAGGTCTGTCTCCGCCTCTGCCATAACAGGCAGGGCCAGGCTCAGAGCCAGCAGATTCAGGGCCAACACGGATTTGTCGCATGGCATCAACATGGGCTAGAGAGCCGCCGCCAGCACCGATTTCAACCATATCAATCACCGGAATAGAAATCGGCATGCCAGAGCCTTTTTTAAACCGATAGGTACGCGCCACTTCAAATACACGTGCTGTTTTCGGTGTCATATCTTTAATCAGGCATATTTTGGCAGTTGTACCGCCCATATCAAATGACAATACTTTTTTCAGACCATGGCTTGCCGCAATATGAGCCGCAAATACAGCCCCGCCAGCTGGGCCAGATTCAACCAGCCGTACCGGAAACTCAGCAGCATTTTCAAGCGAAATGATACCGCCGCCAGAATGCATCAAAAAGACAGGGCAATCAGCACCTTCATCTGCTAGCCTCGCCTTTAACCTGCCAAGATAGCTTTTCATTAAGGGCTTAATATAGGCATTGGCGATGGTGGTATTAAAGCGTTCATATTCTCGCATTTGCGGTGATACTTCACATGATAGCGAAAACATAACATCTGGCAGAGATTGCACTAAATAGTCATAAATCGCTCTTTCATGGGTATCATTGACATAGGAATGAAGCAGCCCAATCGCAACAGATTCATAGCCGCCCTTTGCGATAATATCTGCTAGCTTTTCTAATTCTGTCTGGTTCAGTGGCGTTAGAATTTCACCTGTGGCATCAATCCGTTCTTCGATGACATAACGCCTATTGCGTGGCAAAAGCGGCTTTGGCAAGGTCAGGTTTAGATCATATTGCTCAAAACGACTTTCTGTCCGCATTTCAATGACATCACGAAACCCTTTGGTGGTGATAAGAGCTGTTTTGGCACCGCGTCTTTCAATAAGCGCATTTGTCGCTAATGTTGTGCCATGGATAATTTGGGTGATTTCAGATGGCGAAATGTCAGCTTTTTCACAGACAATATGCATGCCCTCAATAATCGCATCTTCAGGGGCTTTATAGGTTGTCAGGACCTTTGTTGATGTCAATCCTGAGGTTGTTTCCAGAACAATATCTGTGAATGTACCGCCAATATCGACGCCTAATCTTGTGAGTGTTTCAGCCATGCTGGATTACCTGAACAATAAGTGATGATGGAAGAGTTAGCCTATACATATTTTTATGTATCACAAATCAGAAAACATGCCTCATCCAAATAAAAAAGCATCAAATCCCATGCCATCTAGGGTCTTTAAAATGATAAATTAACCGAAATATTCGTCATATCTTCACCCTCTTTTTTCGGCTCTTCTTCATTTTTAACTTGAGTGGCACGTTCAAGCTGGATTGTTAGTCCACCTTCCATGGCAAATTGTGCGCCAATCGCCGCTGTGATAGCTTCTTGTTGGCGTTCTTGTCCTGGTGTTAACAGGCCTTTCTGGCGCACTGACCCTGCGTCAATTCTGCCAAGCAATGTTAAGATAGAAGGTGGTAGAAATTCAAAATGCGTGAAGGGACGTTGATAATTAATCTGCAAGCTGGCAAGCAGACAATCTTCACCTGATAGGGTGCCTGCATCCATCCCCACACCAAAGCCACGCCCGCCAAATCCACATTCTGCATTCGAATAAAGAGGATCATCGCTCAGTGTTACTTGCGCAAAAAGCCGTAAAGTAGCATCAATCTGTTTGTTGCTATCAATAAATAGCGGTTGGCGATAGCGATCACTCAAACGCAAGACTGAATGATGCAGATTAGCATTCGCACGGCTATTGGCTCTGGCATGAAAGAATTTGGCACCTTGTTCTAGCTCAATATGCAGAAAATGAGATGCGCCTGATGCTAAATCAATCTCGTAATCGGCATAGGCTGTTACAGCTCGTGTCTTGTCATTTGTTGATATCGTATCACCATTAAGAGATGATGAATCAGATACTGATAGATGACCGCCAACGGTAAGTTTATCACTGCGACGCTTCCAGATAGGATAGCGCATCCCGACTGTCTGGCTATAGGCACTTGAGGTAAAAGACAGGTCATGTAAGGGACCTTTTTCGGGCTTGGTAGCTGATTCAGTAGTGCGGATGAAGATTTCTAGATCAGTATCATCAACATAGGTGGAATAATCAAAACGCACTGAACGATAGGTGAGGGGGTCTGGTGCCTGCCTGAGTGAAAGACGTGCTTCATCGCGCCCTGTCCATTGCCCTAATAGAGCCAAATCAGCTAAAAAGACATCACGGCCAAGACTTTCTGATAGATAATTCTGATAGCCAATGCTGGCAGATTGAATGCGCTGTTGCACCTCTAGCACCATAGCAGAGCTATTCTTGGTGTTGCCAGCTGTGATAATGCCCTGAGCGGTAATGCCAGGATAGTCATTGACCAATAGCAAAAATTCTTCCAAATCATCTGTTCTGGTCGTGCCTTTTTGTGCAAATCGCTCAAAAGCATCCAGAATATGGCGACGCGCCAGATCAGATAAATTGGTCTCTCTAATGCGTAATTCAGTAATTTGCCCCTCAATGACCTCAATCAGCACATTGCCAGATGCGATTTCTTGTGCAGGAACAAATGCAAATGATAATGCGTAACCTTCTGTGCGGTAATGCTGCGTGATAGCTTCAGATAATGCATAAATATCTGCAACAGCTATTTCAGTACCTGATGGGGGTAGTGACAGATCTGTTATCTCGGCAAGACTGAAAAGCTGGTTGCCGCGGATGGTAATTGTCTGGACTGTAAAGAAGACATCATCACTGCCATCAGGTGCTGCGGTTGCCTCAGGTAAAATGATAGGGGCAGGGCCTCTGGCATTGATGGTTTCAGGCTCGTTCAGCGCTCTATCAATAATAGCAGGGTTTGATAATCCATTTAATTGAGCTGATACAGGAAGTGCCAGCATAGCCCCGCCACACACCGCAATCATCGCCCATTTCAGGCTTTGAAATAGGGGGGAGGGTGCTATTGCCAATCTTATGATATCACGGCGTCTCATCAGCTCTGTTTTTTTACTTCTATCCTGCTTTTTTGCTTCACGAATTATTCTTAAACCAATTCCGGTTCTTTTCTTTGACCTCATTAAAAGCCTTTGTAAAACCAGATAAAGACAAGCCGACAATACGAGGCTGTCCAGCACTGGTTAATACAGCAATGGCTGCTTCATTACCTTTTTTCAAAGGTGACAGGTCATCTTCTGTTACAATCGCTTCGATAAAACAGCCATCTGCTTCACAACGTGTAAATTGCAGTGTTTCAAGCGCTCTGTCTTTTTGATCAATTTCAAATAAAATGCCGGCAGACACTAAAATGCCAGTTGGCACCCAAATTTGGATGCCAATTTCATCATCATTGCCAAAATGAGCAATAGAAGTCAGCATAACACGTTGTTGTGTTGCTCTGTCAAACGCGGTTTGTACAGCATCACAAGGTGGTAAATCAGCTCTTTCAACACAACGCACAACCCAGTCTTTGACTGTCGTGGTGGTGGTGTCATTTTCCTGTGCTTTTGCTGGCAAAGCAGTTACCAGCAAGGTGATGAACAGGATGAAGAATTTGGTGATAGCAAGCTGCTTCATAATTAGACTTTCCTTTATGGTTTATTTTGCTGAACAGACGCCGCGCATGCCATCTGTGTTTTCACAGCGTAAAATGGTCCAGCTTCCTATGGCTTCGACAAAGGCCTCTGCTGGTTTTTCTTCGATAATATCTGAAGCAGCACTATCTTCTGCTTCAATGGTTTCTGGTTTTGCCTCTATCTCAGTCTCAGTCTCAGTCTCAGTCTCAGTCTGGGTGTTTTCCCTATTTGCTGCAACTTGTTCGATGCGTTCAATTTGAACAATTCGCTCTATTCTTTCGATGATTTCCATCTTCTCTTCATGCTCGATTTTGACATCTTCTGTGACCATGGCAATTTGTTTTTCAATAATCGGTGCCGTTACCTCTGCCTTATCTTCGATGACGCCGCCTGTAATATCAGCGTAGAAAACACCATTAGATAGGCTGTAATTGCTGGCAAGACCGCCATTTGAACCATTAGCTAGCTTATAATTCACTGTAACAGGCTTATTGATACCTGCTAGAGCTGTATTGAATGTACCAGTGGCACTCAGCTGCAGCGTTTGGGTGCCAATCAAGCCAGAGAGACTGCCAAGGTTAACTGCTGCAACCCTATTATTGTCGAATGTCTTATCTTTAACCGATGTGCCAGACACAGATAGCGGCTTTTTAGCAATTGAAGCTGATAGGGTTGGAAAAGCGAGATCATAATTGGCAGATTGCGCCCCTGTGATAACAAGACCGTTCAGGCTGATGATATGTGTGCCAACATTGGCAGAAGCATAGCTAGCTGTGGCAGAGCTGGTATCTAAGGTCAGGCTATCAGAGCCAGCGAGGTTGCCTAATGTGCCATAAGAGGTAACAGTTGCTGCATTGGTTGCATCATAGGTCTTATTGGCAATAGATAAGCCATTAATGACAGCTAAACGCTTTGAGATAGTGGCTGTGGTTGTATCATTCACTAGGCTATAATTTGACCCTATACCGCCATTGGTGCCATCTGTGAGAGAATAGGTGACAGTCACGGATTTACCAGAGCCGACATTGGCATCTGCAAATGTACCAGAGCCTGTAACAGTGACAGTCTCAGATCCGATAAAGCCTGACAATGTGCCAGCTGTGATAGTGGCTGATGTGCTGCCATCATAAGCACGGTTGCTAGCTGATGGTGCTGTAATGGTGAGGGCTTTTGCAGTGATATCGGCTGTGATGGTACTAGATGCTAGGTTATAGTTTGATGCTAAGCCATTATTGGTGCCATCAGCTAGTGAGTATGTCACATTAACAGATTTACCAGACCCGGCATTGGCATCAGAGAAGGTCCCAGAGCCTGTGGCTGTCACAGTTTCAGATCCGATAAAACCAGACAAGGTTCCTATGCTGACGCTAGCACTATTGCTGGCATCATAGGTTTTGTTCGAGGCTGATGGAGCTGTGATGGTGAGTGCCTTGGCTGTAATATCAGCTGTTGTTGAGCCACCAGCCAATGAGTAGTTCGAAGCTAGGCCATTATTAGTGCCATCAGCTAGTGAATAGGTGACTGTCACAGATTTGCCAGAACCGGCATTGGCATCAGCAAAAGTGCCAGAGCCTGTGACAGTCACAGTCTCAGAGCCGACAAAGCCTGATAATGTGCCAGCTGTGACAGTGGCTGATGTATCAGCATCATAAACCTTATCAGATGCTGATGGAGCTGTAATCGTCAGTGCCTTGGCTGTGATATCAGCCGTTGTTGAGCCGCCAGCCAATGAGTAGTTCGAAGCTAGCCCATTATTGGTGCCATCAGCTAGTGAATAGGTGACAGTAACAGATTTACCAGAGCCGACATTGGCATCAGCAAATGTGCCTGTGCCAGTTGCTGTCACAGTCTCAGAGCCGATAAAGCCAGATAATGTGCCAGCTGTGACAGTAGCTGATGTGCTGCCATCATAAGAACGGTTTCTAGCTGATGGTGCTGTAATCGTCAGAGCCTTGGCTGTGATATCGGCCGTTGTTGAGCCAGATGATAAGCTATAGTTTGACGCCAGCCCATTATTGGTGCCATCAGCCAATGAGTAGGTGACAGTCACGGATTTACCGCTGCCGACATTGGCATCAGCAAATGTGCCTGTGCCAGTTGCTGTCACAGTCTCAGATCCGATAAAGCCAGATAATGTGCCAGCTGTGACAGTAGCAGACGTATCACCATCATAAACCTTATCAGAGGCTGACGGTGCTGTGATGGTCAGAGCTTTGGCAGTGATATCAGCTGTTGTTGAACCAGATGATAAGCTATAGTTAGACGCCAGCCCATTATTGGTGCCATCAGCCAATGAGTAGGTGACGGTAACAGATTTACCGCTGCCGACATTGGCATCAGCAAATGTGCCTGTGCCAGTTGCTGTCACAGTCTCAGATCCGATAA
>JBMHCC010000023.1:0-53480 GCA_049890115.1 Puniceispirillaceae bacterium (SeqCode)
CTTGTCTCACGCAATTCAAGTTCTAATGCTGTATTTATTGCATCAATTTCAGGGCTGCTTAGTTTTTGATTGGCCAATCTGTCAGCATATTTTCTAACCACCCCCTCAGTGACAGGGCTGCTATTGGACACCATGATGGCATCAGCAAATTTCTGATCATTTTCAAGCCCCATCCTGCGCGCTACTTCATCTAACACCTCTGGGGAAACGATATCATTAACAGAATACAGAACACCATTTGGATAATTACCATTTTCAATGGCTGTCAGGCTAATATAATGCACAAGCGGTGTCTTCGCACTGACAGCTGTCAGCAATACCACCCCAAACCCCATTAAAGCTGTTATGATAGGCAACACCACAATCAAACCGCGTCGGCGCCATAATTTTACAGCTATGTCTCTGAGGGAAATTTCATCATCAGCTGGTGCGTATACATCTGACATAATTGCAAAACTCCTATATTACCAAGTGATTATATAAATAAATTATGAATAATAGCAATTATTCCTTTATGCGTCGGTTTGGGCGAAATATTGCGATTTGATCAAAAAAGACATCGTAATGGTTAATTTTATATAGGCGGCATGATTTCCTTTTCAAAATGCCAAGAAATATGTGAAATTTTTGCTTAATTCATAGCTTAAAAAGGGCGAAAAAAATTGTCGAAAGATTTTCAACAAAGATGCCGTGATCTGATGGTTGAGCTTGGTCTGATTGCGATAGATGATGCGATAAGTGTTACGGCTCTGACAGGCGGTGTGGCAAGTGATATTGCCAGAATAGAGACAGATAAGGGTGATTTTTGTGTCAAATTTGCGCTGCCGAAATTGCGGGTGGCTGCTGATTGGTATGCGCCTGTTGAACGTAATTTTGCAGAATTCTCTTATCTTAAAAACCTTTCAGAAATTGCACCAGAATCAGCGCTAACACTTTATGGCCATAGCGCATCAGAAAATGGCTTTGCCATGGCCTATCTTGCTGGTGATAACACCTATCTATGGAAGCCAGCTTTATTTGACGGGCGGGGCAGAGGTGACGAAGCCAAGGCTGTTGGGTCAATTCTTGGCAAGGTTCATCATGCCTCATCGCAACCAGATTTTGATAAGAGCGCCTTTCACAATCAAGATGATTTTTACGCTATCCGCATTGAACCTTATCTTGTTCACACAGCAAAAAAGCACCCTATGATTGCCACGCAATTACATCAGATGGCAGAGCATTTAGGCAGCGCTGAACGCGTGCTGGTTCATGGTGATGTATCGCCAAAAAATATTATGTTTCATGACGGCCAGCCTTTTTTACTTGATGCTGAATGTGCAACAATGGGAGATGGCTGTTTTGATGTTGCCTTTTGTTTAAACCATCTCATTTTAAAGGCCGTTTTTGTCACTGCCAGCAGCTCTGATTATCTCTCTTATTGTTCAGATTTCTGGCAAAGTTACCAGCCTTTTATCACATGGGAATCTCAGGCAGATTTTGAAAAGCGTCTTTGCCAGCTTTTGCCGATGTTGATGCTGGCGCGCATTGATGGCAAATCACCTGTTGAATATTTCAACCATGTTCACCATGATTTCGTCAGGCAGCTAGCCTTGCCACTCATCAGTGAACCACCCACTGATTTATCTGAATTACTAACCCGCCTTCGACCCATTATTGCCTAACAGGATTATAACATGACAAAGATATCACATATTAAAGGCCGCCGTGTTTGGGATTCGCGCGGCGTGCCAACTGTTGAGGCAGAGGTGCATCTATCAGATGGCACAATCGGGCGTGCGATTGCCCCATCTGGGGCATCACGTGGCACAAGAGAGGCGATTGAATTGCGTGATGGCGGCACCCAGATTGGTGGCAAAGATGTCACAAAGGCTGTTGCCAATATCAATAGCACCCTTCATCAAGCCTTGCAGACTATGCCTATTACTGACCAGCAAGCCATTGATGATAGGCTTATCGCCACTGACCCTTCACCTTTAAAAGATGAGATTGGCGGCAATGCCATTATCGCTGTCTCAATGGCAGCCATGCAGGCAAGTGCTGCCTATCACAAATTACCCTTATGGCAGCATATCGCAAATCACTATCAGATGACCCCCTCATTACCATTGCCAGAGATTCAAATCTTTGGCGGCGGGGCACATGCTGGCAGGCGTGTTGATATCCAAGATTTTATGATCATGGTTCCTGGTGCTGCAGATTTTGAGGAGGTTATGGCCATTACAAGAGAGGTCTATTTCGCAGCAGGCGATATTATGGCACGGCGCGGCAAATTGGCTGGCATCGCTGATGAAGGTGGCTGGTGGCCGCAATTTGACAGCAATGAAGAAGCTCTTGAAACATTGGTAGAGGCGATTAGCCTTGCTGGTGAGACACCCAGCAAGAAGGTTGTGATCTCGCTTGATATTGCCGCATCAGAATTTGGCAAGGATGGCAAATATCACCTGAATCTGGAAAATCGTACCTTATCATCAGATGAGATGATAGCCATGCTTGGTAAATGGATTGATAGCTATCCGATTGCCTCTATTGAAGACCCGCTAGCTGAAGATGATGTGACAGGCATGCAGGCCTTTACCGCTCACTATGGCAGGCATCTGCAGATTATCGGCGATGATTATCTGGTAACCAATGCTGAGCTGGTCAAAGATGCGATTGCTAATCGCTCTGCCAATGCGGTTTTGATAAAGGTCAATCAAATTGGCACCGTTTCACAGGCGATACAGACCTATATGACAGCACGCCAAGCTGGTTGGCAAAGCATTGTCTCTGCTCGTTCTGGCGAAACAGAAGATAGCTTTATCAGCCATTTATCTGTCGGGCTAGGTGCAGGGCAGCTAAAGGTTGGCTCGTTCCAGCGTTCAGAGCGGATGGTGAAATGGAATGAGGTGCTGCGTATCCAAGATGAGCTTGGCCGTGACAGCTTTGTTGGCGGCACCCCTTTGCGCCATAGCTGGTGGCAGGGATAGGCGGTCCCCACTTCGCAAGGTCCTAAAACCGATGCTATCGTGCCTGTTTTGGCAAAGCAGTCGAAGTTACACCCCACTTCGCAAGGTCCTAAAACTTCCTTCGCCTTTTCCACAACATCCCACTCGTCGAAGTTACACCCCACTTCGCAAGGTCCCAAAACTGAGTTTTTGTAACTCTTTGAAGAAATTACAATAATTAACCTTTTGCTCAAAAGAAATTGCAGCCCTAGAGGCATTTGCCAGCCTTCTTTAATGCTTCAATTCCTTTTTTTGCGATATTTCTTGTCGCATTTTCATCACGATCATGAGAGATACCGCAATTAGGGCAACGCCATTCCTTTTCGCTGCCTAGTTTCTTGTTTATGTGCCCGCAATCAAAACATGTTTTGGAGGTGTTTTTAGGATTGACCTTCACAAAGGCCAGATTTTCCCTTTCAAACGCATTTTTGATAGCTGATATCAAAAGACTAGGCGCACATAAAAACCGATTTTTACGAGCTGTCTTTTTTAAATCACTATCTTTATCCCTTACCTGAGCAATAGAGGCAGAAAAGTTATCCTCAACTGCAATGGGTAAATCATAGCGGATTAGCTTTGCTGCCTCATTACGATAAAAATCATTGCGGTTGCGTATCTGCTTTGCCCGTAAATTATGAAGTTCACGATATCGCCGACTATGTCCCCTCCACCATAAAGTGATAGCATCAGATGCCTCAGAAGATATCATATCATGATGGTGTTTTAGGGCTCTTGCCAATTTATAGGCTTTTTCAAAAGAAAAGGTGACATTATTTGGCATTCTGGCAACTGAGCGACACATCATTTTAAAAACATATTCTGCTCTTTCTTCAGCCTCTAGCTGCTCTATCTGGCTTTGTTCCAGAGGTGTAAAATCCTTAAACGACCTTAGATGTGATTTCAGCTTTTTCCCAAGTGTTCCTGCTGATTTATCCAGTTCCTTTTTTAGGTTGTCGATATGCTCTATAGCCTGCTGAAACTTTTTCGGCACAAAAATGTAATGATAGTGTGAGCCGTCCAACAGACCAATGGTTGCAACAAGTAATTTGCCTTTATCCTCTCGAAAGCCGATATCAACCCCTAGCGCATTATCACACGCAAATACCCTATTTTCTGGCTTTGGAAATTTAACTGTTAACACCAAATCATAGCGGAATTTATCGCCTGAACGTGTGCGCAGGATTTTACCATTTTGGATCTGTCCATTATCTGGGATAGGGCGGTGATATATTAGATCAAATTCGTGAAATAATTTGCTAGCCTTTGTTACACCACCTGATAATTTCGCCCGTAAATGCAGACGTGGTTTTTTACGCGTAACATCCATCGAAAGCAATTCAAAGGCTCGCCCTGTATCTTTATTTCCTCGAAATAATTCAACAAATGAAACACCATCTACATTGGCATTTGATGAGCGAAAACGATACTGCCAGTATCCCGTGCCATCAAAGCGGTGAAAGCGTAACCGACCACTACTTGGCTTATTTATAATTCTGTCTCTTGCATTATCAAAATCTCTTCTTACCTCGTCAGCAGTTTGGCTTGAGAGTCCTGATTGTTTTACCTGTACAGCATGTTTGAACGCATCTTTTCGCTTTTGATTAAGGGCCTGTTTATCAATAAGGTTATCTATTTTATTTCTACGCTTTTTTAAGTTACCCCATAATGCTGATCTCTGTTCCTTCAGCTCTTTAATCTTCTTATCAATGACCTTGGTTTTGGGATCATTTCCCTCTGTGTTACCTGTTTCAACACGCAATAGCCGTCTTGTATCATAGGCAGCATCTATCTGTTCTGAAACTAGTTTTGCTTCCTTTGAAATGTTGGCATAATCTTCGTCAACAGCGCATCTTTGCGCCTCAAATTCTTGCCAATTTTGATTATGAAGCTCGACTAATTTATTCCATAATTTATTGGCTCGATAGAGTTCTGAAATAGCCTCTTGCGGCAATGCTGTTTTTAAGACAAGCCCATATTTATAAACGCGTGTTTGAACGCTTTCCTTATCTTTTTGTCGAGATACCATCGCTTTCAATGCCTTTCCATCTGATTGCAATTTGGGGAAAATCACCATCAAAAAGACACGAAAAAACACCCCTCAAAAAAAGGATTAATGGGATTCATAATTTGAAAAAAGTGCAAAATTAGCAGCAGACAGAACGTTCGCTAATCGTTAACTGATGACTAATCAGGCAAGCTAGTTGGCAGTTTGGAATGATGCGCTTTGCGACAACCTTTACCCCTATTGATGCGCGCATGGGCTAAGGGGCATCTCTTTTGCTAGGGCCCTTTGCGTGGCTAGTGTCCCCATTTCAGGATAAGAGGATCAAGAGGCGTCATCAGATGAAATAAGCGTTCTGTGACATCAGGGTGAAGCGGCTTGATGGGATGGCGACAATAATCAGATTTGATGACACCACCTTTGACCATCGCTGCTTTGGCGGCCTGCCAGCCACATTGCCTATTTTCATGATTAATCACCATCGCAACTTTGCCATAAGCTGCAACAGCAGCATCAATTCTGCCAGCCAGATAATGTGTAATGACAGGCTTTATCTGATCCACAATCAGCCCTGAGGTCATCGAGCCTGTTGCACCAGCATCTAAATCAGCTAGCAATGTGATAGCTTCCTCACCATCAAATGGCCCTTTGATAGCATCACCAGCAAGCGCGATCAGATCACGGATTTTTGTGGCAGCACGCGGGCATTCAATTTTAAACAGCTCTACCATCTCAATTTCGTCTGCCATTTTTGCCAAAAGAGGCACTGGCAATTCCACCCCTGATAAAGGCGCATCTTGAACCATAATCGGTATGCCAACCTCGCCAACAGCGGCAAATTGCTCAAATGTCTGGGCGCCATTACCCTTTAATAAAGCACCATGATAGGGCGGCATCATCATCACAATATCAGCCCCTAAAGCCTTGGCAAATTCAGCACGTTCCACAGCTATTTGTGTGGCAAAATGACTGATTGTGATGATCACAGGCACACGCCCTGCAATATGCTCAACAGATAATCTGGCAAGCGCATCTCTTTCATCATCGCTTATCAGAAATTGTTCTGAAAAATTTGCCAGAATACAAATGCCATCTGCGCCTTGATCAATCAGGCAATCCAGAACGCGTTTCATACCATCGCTATCAATCGAACCATCATCGTTGAAGGGAGTTGGCGCAACTGGCCAGATACCTGAATATTTATAAGTCATCTTCAATCCCCTTTTCCCGACACTCATCTCAGCTTTAGCAACGCTTCCACCCTATCATAACATAGCTGATTATTCTGTTATTTTAAATGGAAGCGATGATAGGCAAAGCAATAAGAGATAGGATAAAACTCAGCAGCATAGATAATGCGATAGACGCTGTTTCAACCTGATAGCGGCTGGCAAATGTCATCGGCATCAGGCCAACAGGTGCAGCTGCCACCATCAAAATGGTTCGTGCTTCATCAAGCGAATAGCCGCTTATCTGCAAGATAATAACAACAGCCAGAGCGGGGAAAATCGCCATTTTGATAATTGTTATCATGGCTGCAATTTTCACACCTTGGGCACTGACTTTCTGAGACAGTAAGATACCAGAGGCAAATAACGCCAAAGGAGCAGCTGTCGCGGCAATAAAATCTGCCATGCGTATCATTGGCACAGGTGCCCGCAAAACCCCTATCACAAATGGCGCACCTATTATAAGGCATAGCAATAAGGGGTGTTTTAAATGCGTGATAAGTTGTGCTGATTGGCCCTTTTGTTTTGCCCTTATGACATCAAGCAAAATCGCACTAAAGGTCAGAGATAATGTATCAATCGCAATCGCACCACGAAGCGGCAAAGTTGCCGAAACATCAAAAATAAAATCTGAAATTGGCAACACAAACAGAACATGATTTGAAAAAGAACATGCCATACCGATCAGGACAGCATAAATAACTGGCAGCCTAAATAAGAAAAAGGCCACCATAAAGCCAAGGCCATAAATCAAAAATTCAACCAGCAAATAAAGCCAGATAAGTGTGATATCACTATTGGTGAAATCAGTTGAAATTAGGATGCTAATGATGATGGCTGGCACAGCTATTTGGCCAACAAATTTAAAAAATAAGGTTGCATCCTGGAGCTGAAAAACATGACGCCGCCCCATCCATAACCCAAGGAAAAATAATGCACCAACTGGCAAAACAGATGTCAGAAATGTTTCAAATATCATAGGCAAAATAACAACATCATTAAGGGCATGTGACCAAATGAAAAAGTGAATATCAGCTTATGCAATAGTCAGAATAAAGCCAATCTTTTGGCATTCTTTTTTATGATTTTGCTCTTTTTATCGCACGCTCAAAGCTGCCTTGTTTTTGGTCAAGATAAGCTTGTCTGCCAAGTAAATCTGTCAAAGCATCTGAGCGCAAATCAATCAGCTGAGGCGCAACAGAACCAGCCTCTTTCAGCCCCGCAATACGCGCAGGCCCTGCCAGTTTTTTCACCACCTGATGTGGCTGAACAGCACTCATATAATCACAATCAACATCTTCTGTCTTTGTGATCACACCATCATCAACTGCCAGCTGAAACAGATCAACGCCCTTTTGCGTGCGCAAAATGACCGAATTAAAACCAGGATCTGTTTTGCTTTCCACCCTATCAGGCGAGGCACCGTCCCACGCATCACCAGCTACAATATCAGCAGCCTCACCAATGCCATCAGGACAAATCTTGCAGCGCAAAGGCATAGACCACTGGCTTTCATCCTCTCCCCAGAAATCAAGGTAATGGAAATCTGTCTTGCTGCCATCTTGATAGCTAAGGCTAGTTGGCCCTGGGCAGCCAAAGCCGCGATAACGAACTTCTGAGAGCCCATCTTCTGAGAGATCATGATCTGCTAAAAATTGCCTGAATGCCTCATCAGGCTGAAATCCCCCACATAACATAGTCAGCCAATAGGCAAAACGCTTTGATACTCTATCATCTAAGGCTGCCAAATTACGTAA
Source organism: Puniceispirillaceae bacterium (SeqCode) (assembly GCA_049890115.1). GTDB lineage: Bacteria > Pseudomonadota > Alphaproteobacteria > Puniceispirillales > Puniceispirillaceae > UBA685. Next base: position 7,976 of record JBMHCC010000023.1, read on the forward strand.
CGCATTTAAATCGCAAGGCTTGGCAATGACGGCAAAAATTTCGTTTGATTCCAATATCTGCTCAATGGGCAAAAGCGCAGCTGTTGGGCCATAGCGAGACCCTGAAGCTGCCATAACATCGCCGCGATTACGGCTGATGGTAGCAATGCCAAAATTAGCCGGACTATCAGCAGCCTTGACATGAAGAATGGCATCAACCTTTCCCGTTTCAAGAAGTGTGATAGCAAGCATTGTCAAAATGCCAGCTGTCGAAGCCTGATGACGGATATCTGGCAAACTAGCAAAAGACAGATTCATGTGATGATAGGGCCCCCATATCACATCATGATAAGGGGCATTATCAACATCATCTTGCGGCAGACCTGTTAGGCGCAATGACGGGCAAATCTGAGACACTTTTGCCATGTCATCTGCTGATAAATCATCTGTGGCAAAGGCTCTTAAATCACCATCATCACCACGTTCTATGGTAATAGCCTGTGGCGCAATCGCAGCGCAAAGCCCACACCCCAAACACAAACCATCATCAACAATTTTATGAAGCTCGTCTTGTGGCAAAGGTGAATCTGGCATGATGCGCCCTCTTATTGCGATAACCCTATCAGGCCAAGCTGTTCTAGCGTCAAAATAACTTGCTGGGCACAATAATCAACATCTAGCCCTTGTGTATCAAGGCGCAGCTCAGGTGATATTGGCGCTTCATAGGGATCTGAAATACCGGTGAATTCTTTGATTTTCCCCTGCCGTGCTAATTGATATAAGCCTTTGCGATCACGTCTTTCACATTCCTCTAGAGAGGTTGCGATATGCACCTCAACAAATGCGCCAACATGTTCAATATCCGCCCGCACAGCATCTCTTGTCTTTGCATAAGGCGCAATCGGTGCACAAATAGCAATGCCTCTATTTTTGGTTATCTCTGATGCCACAAAGCCGATACGTCGCACATTGAGATCGCGATGTTCTTTGGAAAAACCAAGCTCTGATGATAAATTTTTGCGCACAATATCACCATCTAATAACGTCACAGGCCGTCCTCCCATTTCCATTAATTTGGTCTGGACAGCATTTGCAATCGTTGATTTGCCAGAGCCTGACAGCCCTGTAAAAAACAGACAAAAACCCTGCTGAGCGCGTGGGGGATGTGATTTGCGCAACTGTGCGACCACTTCTGGAAATGAAAACCATTCTGGAATATCCAACCCCTCAGCAAGGCGGCGGCGCAACTCTGTGCCAGATAGTGATAAAATCGTCACGCTTTGTTTATCAGCAATCTTATCATCTTCTTCATATTGAGCACGTTCTTGGACATAGACCAAATTTTTGAAATCGACCATTTCAATGCCGATCTCATCCTGATGGTCACGAAATAAGGATTGGGCATCATAGGGCCCATAAAAATCCTGACCATTGGAATCCTTGCCAGGGCCAGCATGATCACGGCCAATAATCATGTGAGTGAGGCCATGGTTTTTGCGGATGATGCCATGCCATACGGCTTCTCTTGGACCAGCCATTCTCATCGCCAAATTCAACAACCCCATATCGGTTGTGGCAGAGGGGTATTTATCAAGCACCGCTTCGTAACATCGCACCCTTGTAAAATGATCGACATCACCAGGTTTTGTCATGCCAACCACTGGATGAATCAGAAGATTAGCACCAGCCTCTTTGGCAGCTCTGAAGGTCAATTCCTGATGCGCCCTATGCAAGGGATTGCGCGTCTGAAATGCGACCACCTTATGCCAGCCATTTTTGGCAAATTGTGCTTTCATCTGATTTGGCGAATACCGCCATTGCCTGAAATCATAGTGAGTTGGCGGTTGCAGGCCAGTGATTTTGCCACCCAAATAAACAGCGCCTGCTTGATGATAAAGATAATGCACAGCAGGATGAGCGTCATCATCAGCACCAAATATTTTTATCGCTTCTTGTTGTTTATCAGGCATCCATTTATCTGAAATTGCCAGAATTGCCAGAATGACACCTTCTGGATCACGCAATGCTATTTCATCACCAACATCGCATTGTTCAGCAAAATCTTCTGACACATCAAGCGTGATAGGTATCGGCCATAAAGAGCCATCAGCTAGCCTCATATTATCGAGAACAGCTTCATAATCTGCCTGGCTTAAAAAACCTGTTAGCGGATAAAAGCCTCTATTCATTAACAGCTCTAAATCACAGATTTGTCGCGTTGTTAAATCCCAGCTGAGCAGGCTTGCCCCATGATGTTTTAGCGCATCTGCTTTATCAGCTGGCGCGAATAGTTCGTCATGCATGTGCGTGTTCATTCTAGCCTACTTATTCGCTGCCAATGGTGAATTGTTTTAAAAATTCATAATGAGGCAAAACGCGTTCATACACCTCTTTCACCCTGTCAGGGGCAGCATCAATATCAATGTAATCTTTGCGTGGCTGCGGTTTCAGACCATCGGAATTGCGCAAATTGGCATGAAAGCTGCCACCATCCCACCAGCTAACCTCATCTCTGGCACCAGGCTCCCAACTTAGGGCCGATTCTAGAAAGGGAAGGCCGACACTATCACACCATTTTTCAACAATATGGGTAGGGTTTTCGAGCAAATCATCTGAATCAATCACAGGTGGCGGGGTGCCTGTTTTATCCAAAATCATTTCAAAAAGCTGTCTTTGTTCAGCAAAGCCAACTTCTTTTTCATGGAAATCAGGCCATTTCGCATACATAGATGTGATTGTCATAGCAGGATGGCGTATCAGAAAGGAGTGAGTGAAATGAGACAACATCTCATCATTCCACATATGATCGATATAAAGCGGAAAATCTTTTGAAAAGACAGGTCCCTCTTTGGCCTGTGCTAGCATTGATTGCCAGACGCTTTCCAAAGTTAAGCCCTTTGTGCGAACAGAATCTGCTGTGAGGCGTGGCCATAATGGCTCTTCACCTTGATACCAGGCTTCACCAAATGGCTCATGCAGGCAACTAATATCACCTCTTTGACGCATCATCCATTCAAAGGCGGTTGAAGTAGAACGTGGCACAGCCCACAAAGCGATAATCTTATGCATAAAACCCCCTTTATGACAAAGATGATAATAGACGACCTTGCTGCCTTTCTGGCGCAATATTAAGAGATTTGAATAGACGCCAATAAAGCGCTGTATCATGCCCGACCACTAATGTGCCAAGCCGCTCTTCCAAAGCAGGTGTATGATGGATGGGCCGGCGCGCCAGACCATCAGATGGCCGCCGGTAATTTGACATCCCGTTAATCAAATAGGCATCTACCTTGGGTGCTTTATCTGCGACATAATCAAATGATTGCCATAGCAGTGCCTCATCAAAGCACCAGATACAATCATCAACATCTTGTTGGGATGAAAACCAGCCTTGATCATAAAAATTGCCAGCCCATACAACATCAAAGCCAGCCTCAGTTAAAAAACCGACTGTTCCCTGATACCAGCTATCTGGATGATAACAGGCATTAAGAGCAACCTTTTCCACATTTTGATCACGCAATGCCTCAACCATCGCATAGCCTGCCATGTGAAAAGGCGTTTCATAGGTATCAGATAGCCTGTCACAAAAATCACGTATGCCATTCACGCCAAGACCACTAGCATGCACCCAGTTTGAGCCAACTTGCCCACACACATCAGCGCCATTATTGGCCATACATTCCACAAATTCCTCTAGCAGACCAAAATTCTGCTTTCGTTGATCAAGCCTGTGCGCATAATCTGGCACATGCAACATGCGGCCATGTACACCAACGCTCTCAGGTGCCAGACGTAAAAAGTCAGAAGGCGCAGCATCAAAATCATGAGGGGGACAAGTGAGACCCACCTGATGCGTGAATAATTTCACTTTTGGGTTTTGCCATTTAACTGGCTTTTGATAGTGGCTTTCGATCATCAAACAGACCCTTATTTCTTCAGCGGGGGAAAGCGCGTCAATTCAGCTGCGACTGTCCAATCCATATGGTTGCGGACATATTCATTTGATGCATCACGCGGCGGATTATAATCCCAGTCAACACGCTTGCCAGATTGCATAGCTTCAAAAACAGCTTTGCGCTGTTTTTGCTTGGCAATCACATCTGCTTTGATTTTATCACTATCCCAGCGTGCCTTAACCTCATCAGCGAACCTTGTTGCTAGCTCAGCCTGCTCTGGCTTATCAGCTAGATTGTCAAGCTCTGATGGGTCTTGTGCTATATTGAATAATAACGGCGCATCACCATCACAATAGATATATTTATAATCATCACGGCGTATCATATAGACAGGATTGCCTGTCATCTCAGCACAATATTCACCTATCGCATCGCCATCATCACCGCTAGCTGTGCGCGCCATTGGCATTAATGAACGGCCATCAATGGGCTGGCCATAAGCTGGTTTTTCAGTGCCTGTGCTGGCAGCGATATCAACCATAGTCGGCAAGATATCAACTAATGAGCATGGTGTATCAAGCACCCCATTGGCAATGCCTGGCCCTGCCATAATCAGTGGCACTCGTCCTGAATGTTCAAAGAAATTCATCTTGTACCACAAGCCGCGTTCCCCAAGCATGTCGCCATGGTCAGCTGTGATGATAAAGATAGTATTATCAATTTCGCCAATCTCTTCAATGGTGCGCACCAGCTCACCAATCTTTGAATCAAAATAAGATACATTGGCATAATAGGCATGACGGGCATTGCGAATTTCATCATGAGTCGCTGGCTTGGTCGATGCCTCCATACCATCCATCAAACGCTTTGAAAAATCATCTTGTTCATCATAATCAAAGAAATGTTCTGGCATATCAATATCATCTTCATCATAGAGATTCCAAAACTCAGGACGTGCCACATAAGGGTCATGCGGATGAATAAAGCTGGCAACTAGACAAAATGGTGTTGCTTTATGACAGGCATAATCCATCAATTTGCGACGTGCGAAAAACGCCACCTCTTCATCAAATTCTAGCTGGAATGTTGTCGCTGCCACGCCAGCTTCTTTGACAGAATCCATATTATGATACCATTTATCAATCCGCTCATCTGGCGCTTCCCAATCTGGTGTCCAGGCAAAATCAGATGGATAAACATCTGTGGTCACACGTTCTTCAAACCCATGAAGCTGGTCAGGTCCCACAAAATGCATCTTACCTGACAGGGCTGTCCGATAGCCCATCTGGCGCAAATAATGCGCAAAAGTCGGCACAGATGATGGAAATTCACTGGCATTATCATAAGAGGCAATATTAGTGACAAGCTGGCCTGACATGAAACTAAAACGCGATGGCGCACATAGAGGCGAATTACAATAAGCAGCATCAAATCGCATGCCGCGCGCTGCCAAAGCATCCATGTGAGGTGTTTTGACCACGCGGTGACCATAAGCAGATGTGAATTGTGGAGCCAACTGGTCAGCCATAATTAATACAATATTTGGCGCCTTTTTCATAACATTCAGCCTTTTTTTGAATTTGCGTTTTACATAAGCTTTATCATGAAATTTCGTGATGTCATCCATAAAAGATTTGCACTTTTCATTTACTGTACGATACGCTCTGATTGTGCTTTTTTAACCTTTGATGATCGAATGAGAAGAAGGTCTTTTAGATGGATAGATTAATATCAGATGCTGACAAAAATAATATCGCAACTGGCTATAGCGATAATCCGCATGATACTTATTCGCTAAAGGCAGATGCCTATACTACCCAGAAATGGCATGATGTTGATTTACAACAGATTATGGCAAAGAGCTGGCAGCTTGTATGCCATGTTGAAAAGCTGCGCCTTGCTGGGTCTTATACCACCATGGAAATTGCTGGCAATCCAATCGCGATAGTCCGTGGCAGAGATGATGTGTTACGTGCTTTTTATAATGTCTGCAAACATCGGGCACATGCGCTGTTATCTGGTGATGGACGCACATCTGTTATTACCTGCCCCTATCATGCTTGGGCTTATAGGCTTGATGGTCAGCTGGTCAAGGCGCCTCATACTGAACATCTGGAGAATTTTGCAACTGAAACCATCTGTCTTGATGAAGTGCAGGTTGAAGAATTTTGCGGCTTTGTATTTGTCAATTTGGATAGAGATGCTGCGAGCTTGGCAAGCCAGACAGGCACGCTTGAAAATGAAATCCGCTATTGGGCACCTGATGTTGAAAATCTCACTTTTGCGCATCGTTTAACCTATGACATCAAATCAAACTGGAAAAATGTCGTTGATAATTTTCTGGAATGTTATCATTGCCCAACAGCGCATAAAGATTTCTGCACCCTGATTGAGATGGACACTTATAAGGTGACCACCCATGGCATCTGGTCAAGCCATATGGCAGAGGCTGGTAATAACGCTAATAGCGCTTATGATGTATCAAATGCATCTGTCAAGATTCACGCTGTTTGGTGGTTATACCCCAATACCTGCATCATGCGTTATCCAGGGCGTTCCTCAATCATCATTATGAATGTCATCCCTGTTGGGCCTGATCGCACATTTGAGACCTATGATTTCTATTTTGAAACTGCTGAGCCAAATGAAGCTGAAATAGAAGCCATTCGTTATCTTGATGAAGTGCTGCAACGTGAAGATATCGCATTATGTGAAAGCGTCCAAAAAGGCATGGCAACACCTGCTTTCCAGCAAGGCAGAATTGTCAGCGACCCATCAGGGTCAGGATTGAGTGAACATGCTGTCCATCATTTCCATGGCCTTGTTCTGGATGCCTATAAAGCTGCTGAATAACAAAGATTAAAGCAAGGTGAAAAGATGAAATTACAGGGAAAAACAGCCTTTGTAACAGGTGGTAGAGGCGGTATTGGCCGTGCGATTGTGGCTCGTTTTATTGCTGAAGGTGCAACAGTTTTTGCCGCTGATTTGACCGAACAAGGCTCGCTTGCCTCTCATGATGATGATGGCAGCCATTTCATCAAGATGGATGTCGCAGATGAAGCTGATGTGATTGCTGCTATGGCACTAGTTGGCGCGCAATCTGGACGGTTAGATATTTTGGTAAATGCCGCTGGCATCGAGATTGAAAAGACCATTGAAGAGACCAGCCTTGATGAATGGAACAGGTCTTTTGCTGTGAATTGTACAGGGACTTTTTTAACCTCAAAATATGCGCTTCCTTTATTGCGTGAAGCTGCCAAGACAGGGGCTAGTGCCTCAGTCATTAATTTTGGGTCTTATGATGGATTTATCGCAGATCCAGGCCTGGCAGCTTATTGTGCCACCAAAGGGGCTGTTCATGCTTTGACCAAGGCAATGGCATGTGATCATGGCCCAGAAAATATCCGCGTCAATGCCATTTGCCCAGGATATATTAACACGCCAATGTTACAAAGTTTTTTCAATGGTGATGGCTCTGGTGGCGGTGGCCAGACTATTGAAAATCTGCAACAGGCTGTTCGTGATATTCATCCCATGCGCAGCTATGGCACACCAGAGGATATCGCTAATTTGGTAAATTGGCTGGCTTCTGATGAAGCACGCTATGCTAGCGGTCAGCTTTGGGTTCTAGATGGCGGCCTATCAGCCCAAGTTCAACAAATGAAATTATAAAGAAAGATAATCATGGCAAACCAAAAATCAGTCATTATTACTTGTGCACCAACTGGCGGCATTCATACCCCCACAATGTCTGAGCATTTGCCAATTACGCCATCTGAAATTGCCACAGCCTCTATTGATGCCGCAGAAGCAGGCGCATCTATCATTCATCTTCATGCCCGCGACCCTCAAACAGGCAAGCCAGATTCAAATCCTGATCTATTTATGGAATTTTTGCCTGTTATCAAACAAGCCACAGATGCCGTAATCAATGTATCAACAGGCGGCGGTCTTGGCATGACCAGAGAGCAAAGATTGCTGGCAGCGACCATCGCCTCACCAGAAATGGCAAGCATGAATATGGGGTCTATGAATTTTGGTATTTTCCCAATGAAACAGAAATATCAAAATTGGAAATTTGACTGGGAACCTGCCTTTCTGGATATGACTCGTGATTTTATTTTCCGCAATACCTTTGCTGATATTGAATATTCCATCAAAGAGCTTGGCCAGCAACATGGCACCAGATTCGAATTTGAGTGTTATGATTTAGGTCATCTTTATAATCTGGCATGGATTATGGATCAGGGCTGGATTGAAGGGCCTGTCTTTGTCCAAATGGTGTTTGGCATCCTAGGCGGTGTTGGGGCTGATCTTGATAATCTGATGCATATGCATAACATCGCCAATAAATTATTTGGTGATGATTATGAATGGTCTGTGCTAGCAGCCGGCCGTCATCAGATGCCTTTTACCACACAAAGCGCAATGCTAGGCGGCAATGTGCGTGTTGGGATGGAAGATAGCCTTTATATCGGTCCAGGTGAAAAGGCCATATCAAGCGCACAACAAGTGACCAAAATCAGATCTATTATTGAAAATTTAGGACTAAAGATTGCCACGCCAGAAGAAGCGCGTGCCAGATTGCATCTGAAAGGCGCAAATCAGGTTGCCTTTTAACAGAATGAAAAGACAGTTTGAGAAGGGATGAGGAAATGCAAACAAAGATGCTGATAAATGGTGCATTAACAGATGGGCTGGGTGATGCCATTGCTATTCTAGATCCTGCAACAGGTGATGAAATTTGCAGCGTCAACACAGCTAGTGATGAGCAAATTGATGAAGCTGCCAGAAGTGCTGAGGAAGCATTTGCTACATTTGGCCGCACAAGCCCTGCTGAACGCTCTGCTCTGTTACATGAAATTTGCGATGCCTTAGCAGAAAATGCACAAGAATTAGCAGCGCTAGAAAGCCTTGATGCAGGCAAACCATGGCCATCAGCTCATGATGATGAGATACCGTTAATTCTGGATACCTTTCGCTTTTTCGCTGGCGCCGCGCGCACCCAATCAGCGGTGTCAGCTGGTGAATATGTGGCAGGTCATACCAGCATGATACGCAAAGACCCTGTTGGTCCAGTGGCAGCGATTGCACCATGGAATTACCCTTTGATGATGGCAGCGTGGAAACTAGCAGCGCCTTTGGCAGCTGGCTGTCCTGTAACCTTAAAACCATCAGAGCTCACCCCTCTATCTGCCCTAAAGGCAGGAGAATTAATCAAAGATATCGTGCCAAAAGGCGTTGTGAATATCTTATTTGGCACAGGCCAGAGCGTTGGCGATAAGCTGATAAACCATCCTGCAATAGAGGCGATTTCGGTGACAGGCTCACAACGTACAGGCTCTGCCGCTCTTGCAGCAGCCTCACAGAAAATCCGTCATGTACATCTAGAATTAGGCGGCAAAGCACCTGTGATTGTGTTTGATGATGCCGCTATTGCCGCAGTGGCTGAGACAGTGCGTTATGGTTCTTTTTTCAATGCTGGCCAAGATTGTGCACAGCCATGCCGTATCATGGTGCAAGATAGCATTTATGATGAAGTGGTTAGCGCTATTTGTGATGAAGTCTCACAAATTAAGGTTGGCGCTCAGCGTGCTGAGGGCACAGAAATGGGCCCGCTTATTTCAGCTGCCCAGCGTGACGCTGTAGCAGGCTTTGTTGATAGAGCCAGAGATCATTGTGATGTTGTTGTTGGCGGCAAAGCAATTGATGGCGATGGGTTTTTTTATGAGCCAACAGTGCTTGCCAATGTTGCCAATGATGCCGAAGCAGCATGTCATGAAATTTTTGGCCCAGTTGTGACGATTGAACGTTTTCACGATGAAGATGATGCCTTAAAAATTGCCAATGCCAGCAATTATGGTCTGGCCTCTTCAGTTTGGACGGCTAATACAGGGCGTGCAATGCGTGTATCATCTGCTTTGCGCTATGGCTTTACATGGGTCAATACGCATGGGGTGGCAACACCAGAGATGCCATGGGCAGCCATGAAATCATCAGGCACTGGCTGTGATATGTCTGTTTATGCACTTGATGCCTATACATCTGTCAGACATGTGATGATTGCTCATGACTAGGAAAGTTGCGATTATCACAGGTGGCAGCCGCGGTATCGGTCATGCCATTGTCAGCCATCTTCATAAGACAGGCTATCAGATTGTTACTAATGGCCGTGGCAAAAGACCTGATGATTTGCCAGATGATATTATCTGGGTACAGGCTGATATTTCACAAACAGATGATGCGGTCAAACTCTGCCAAGCCGCACGTGACCATTTTGGAGCGATTGATATCTTGGTCAATAATGCTGGCACACAGGTGGAAAAAACCATTGCAGATAGTGATGATGATGATTGGGATTTGGTCATTAATACGAATTGCAAAGGCGTCTTTAATATGTGCCGTGAAGCCTTAAAAGATATGACAAAAAAGGGCGGCAATATCATTAATATTGGCTCTATTTCAGGCGTGGTATCAGATCCCTCTATGGCACTTTATAATGCCTCAAAGGCGTTCGTTCATGGGTTAACGCGCTCTATTGCGATTGATCATGGGCCGCAAGTGAGATGCAATGCTATCCGCCCTGGCTGGATTATGACACAAATGGCTGAAGATGGATTTGCATTGGCAGATGACCCTGAAAAGGCAATGGCAGATGCGCTGGCACGTCATCCCGTTGGCCGCTTTGGCACACCAGATGATATTGCCAAAATGGTTGCATGGCTGGCATCAGATGAGTCTGCCTATTTGAATGGCGAATGCATTACTGTTGATGGCGGAATGACAGCCGCATCACCTTTGAATCCAGGATTATTTTAACATGGAATTTGCACATTGTTCTTGTCTTGGCGGCGGTGTTATTGGTGCTAGCTGGGCAGCATTATTTCTAGCATCTGGTCGCTCTGTTGCCTTATATGACCCTGCACCAGATAGTGAGGCATCTGTTAGAGATTACATAAAAACGGCCTGGCCGACTTTGGAACAGCTTGGCCTAACCGCTCATGGTAATCCTGATGCTATCACCTTTTGCCAATCAGCCGCTGAGGCAGCTGATGGTGCCGATTTTATTCAGGAAAATGTGCCAGAACGCCTTGCCATCAAAACAGCTATTTTTGCTGAAATAGAACCTGTTTTGCGTGATGGTGCTATTGTTGCAAGCTCTGCATCTGGTCTCACTCTTAGCCAAATGCAACAAGGCTGGCAGAACCCATCTCATTTTGTTTTGGGTCATCCTTTTAATCCGCCGCATCTTATCCCGCTAGTAGAGGTGCTTGGCAATGAGAAGACACAAGATGGCGTGGTGGAACAAGCGCGCTCTTTTTATGAATCAGTTGGCAAGGTGACAATCAGGCTGAATAAAGAAAAAAATGGTCATGTCGCAAATAGATTACAAGCGGCAATATGGCGTGAGGCGATTAGCCTTGTGGTTGAAGGTGTCGCCTCTGTTGAAGATGTTGATAAGGCTGTCTGGGCTGGACCTGGTTTGCGCTGGGCCACGATGGGGCCAACGATGCTATTTCACTTAGGTGCTGGTGCTGGCGGCCTGCAGGCCTTTTGCGATCATTTCTCTGATACTTTTAATGGTTGGTGGGATGAATTAGGCCAGCCCTATCTTGATGAAGAAGTAATAAAAACCATCATTGATGGCGTAGCGCAACAAGCTGATGGTCACTCTGTTGCTGAATTATCTGCCAGACGAGATGCGCTTTTGACAGCCATACAAAAGGCCACAAAACCATTGCGTGACGGTGCAGAGTAAAGCGGCCTTGGTCAGATAGAGGCAGGCTTATCATGCTTATCAGAGCGGCTAGCGGTTATCACCTCTATCAAAGCTGCCAGCATGATCAAAATGGTGCCAATCAGCTCTGCTTGTCCAAAGGGCTCACCTGAAAATAACATGGCAGAGACAGCCCCAACCACAACCTCGCTCATCAATAAAATACCAACACGTGCTGGTGTTAAGATGCGCGCTGGCGCAATAGTCAGCCAAAACATCGGAATAGCAAATAGTGCAAAACAAGCGGTAAAACCGATTATATAAAACCAATCTATGGCTGTTTGTGGCAATGTTGGCACATCACCAATCAGAGCCAAAGATAGCAAGGATACAACAAGACTGCCTGCTAGAAAGCTGATAAGCTGTGGCATTACAGGAATGGTTTGTGCACGAAGCAAACCAAGCGAGCCTATCGCCCAGAATATACCAGATAATAACGCTAGCACATCACCAAGATTACGCGGTATCGGCAGATTATTACCACTGCCTAGGATGGCATAGAGCCCTAAAAAAGCACATAAGATCACAGCTATGCGGGCAAAGGTCACGCTTTCACGCAAAATGAAAACACCAAGCAAAGTGCCCCAAACAGGTGTTAAATAAAATAGCAATATAGAGCGAATGACATCGGTATAAGACAGGCTAGTGGTATAAAGTGAAAAGGCACATCCTGTCATCATGCCACTAAATAGCAAGATGCGCCATTGGCTGATAATGATTGCGCGATACCGCCAGATAACAGGAAATAAACCTATCAGACATGTGATATAGAGGATGATGCCTGCAGAGGTGCCTGTCATGCCAAGCTGCTCAAGCATCCGCAATGGCAACCAATAAATGCCCCACATACAACCACCAGCGATCAGATATAGACTTGCACGCTGTGCTGTCATAGTCATAGGCCCTTCATCTTTGCTGGCACTTACTTAATAGATTTTCTGACCGCCAGAGGCTGTGCGTGGCACCAATGCTTTGACCAGATCTTTCATATCAATTTGCCCAACTGCCTTGCCATCTTCCATAACACGGTAAATATGATTGGTATCACCATCTGATAAAGCAATAAGCTGCTCCAAGCTTTGATTAGCATCGACATCACCTGCTTTTTTCACTCGCTTTAGCGGTGTCATAACAGAGCGCACCCGCAGCACTCTGGCGCGGTTAATATCGCTGACGAAATCTTCAATATATGGGTCATTCGGTGCTAGCAAAATAGATTGCGGTTCACCTTGTTGAACAACAGCACCATCTTTTAAAATAACAAGATGATCAGCTAGCTTTAAGGCTTCATCCAGATCATGCGTGATGAAAATGATAGTCTTATGAAGTTCTTTCTGAAGTTCTAGCAAAAGATTTTGCATGTCTGTGCGAATAAGAGGATCAAGTGCTGAAAAGGCTTCATCCATCAGCATAATATCAGTATTGGCTGTTAGTGCGCGTGCAATGCCGACACGTTGCTGCATGCCGCCTGATAATTGTGAAGGGAATAAAGCGCCGCACCCTTCAAGCCCAACACGGTTTAGCCATTTATCAGCCTGGCTATGACAATCCTTTTGCGGAATGCCTTGGACTGATAATGGCATTGCTGCATTATCTAGAACTGTTTTATGAGGCAGTAAGGCAAATTTCTGAAACACCATCGACATTTGTTTTTGTCTAATTTCACGAAGCTGGTGTTTCTCCATTTGCATCACATCAATACCATCAACCAAAATTTCACCCTTGGTTGGTTCAATCAGACGGTTTAAATGACGGATTAATGTTGATTTCCCAGAGCCTGATAGCCCCATAATCACAGTAATCTCGCCAGCCTTCATATCAATATTGATATCTTGCAAGCCAAGCACATGACCATGATCTTCTAGTAATTGTGCCTTATTCACACCGTTTTTGACCTTATCAACCATATCTGCTGATTGCGGGCCAAAAATCTTGTAAAGGCCTTTGATAGATACTTTTGTACTCATCGCAAAAGGCCTCACTTTACAACACGTGCTTTATCAACACGTGATAAAGCCGCTTTGGAAACTCTGTCCAAAATCACCGCCAGCAAAACAATGCCAACACCAGCAACAATGCCAACGCCAAGTTCCAAATTACGAATCCCGCGCAATACCAAAACACCAAGACCAGGTGCTGATACCAGAGATGCAATCACAACCATCGCAAGGCTCATCATGATGGTTTGATTCACCCCTGCCATAATATTGGGAAGTGCCAAAGGCAGCTCAACACGAACCAATTTTTGCAATGAATTCATGCCAAAAGCGTTTGATGCCTCTATCACATCCTTATCAACAAGCCTGATACCAAGATCAGTCAGTCGTATCACTGGCACAATGGCATAAAGAATAATCGCAATGCCATAGAGCTTTGATTCAGTCACTGAAAATAAAAAGATCAGCGGGATAAGATAAACAAAGGTCGGCAGGGTTTGAAGCAAATCCAATAGTGGCACAATCATACGCTGAGCATTATCTGATTTTGACATACCAATGCCAATGGGAACCCCAAATAAAACAGATAAAGATGTGCATACAAACACGATTGCCAGCGTTTGCATTGCCACATCAAAATGATCAATAAACCCAAATAACACCAATACCGCAGCAACAAATCCTGTCACTAATGCAGAGCGGCTCACAAACCATGAGACCACTATCAACGCTGGTATCATGACCCACCAAGGGGCTGTCTCAAAGGCATATAATGTACCATCTAAGAGCCAGCTAAGCGGCTGTGTCAGCGGATCTAGAAAAAATTTCAATTCAGCGCGAACCGCCAGAAACCCTTGTTCAATGCCTTCTGTTAAATCGCGTGTCTGGCCAATTTTGGCGCAAGCCTGATGCAATTCATCAAGCGAGGGAAAAGGCAGATTTTCGGTTGCAACCGCGCCGTCATTGCCTTTGGCTTTGGCAAGTAGCTGTGCCATTGACATAGGCCCATCTGTTTTATCAGCATCACACCAGTCACGAAGACCAAGGCTGTCAAAAAGGCTGTCATAAGTGGCCATAATTCTTGTCCGAGCAATGAGAGCGAAAAATGCTGGCCATCAATGATATGGCCAGCATCAGATAAGATGATGATTAATTCAACAAAGCAGATAGATTTGCTTTAGCGCTATCATTCAGCCAGTTGCCCCACACATCTTTATAATTGGTCAAGAAATAAACAGCTGCTTCTTCATAAGACGCACCATTTGCATCCTGCCATGCCAGAACCTCATTCATCTGAGTATTTGTGAACTGAACATTGCTCATCAATTTGGCAATTTCAGGTTCACGATCAGCGAATGTGGTTGTTGCCACTGTCAGAACAACCGCTGTTGGATAGCTTGACATTTGTGGGTTTGCGCAATCATCAGTCACATTACAAGCATGTGCTTCTTCATTATAAGGACCTAAGTCAACCTGTGCCATTGGATAAGAACCCAAGACAGATGTTGGCGCCCAATAATAACCAAACCATGGATCTTTGCTCTCATAAGCAGCTGCAATAGCAGTTGCCAAAGTCTCACCAGAACCATGCTGGAAACGCTCAATGCCAGACTCCATCAAACCAGATGCTTTCAGATTAGAATGGTTGGTAAAGTTACAACCCCAGCCATCTGGACAATCATGGAAACGACCACCAACCAGTTCAGGATTTGCTTTAATGCCTTCAATCGTTGTCAGCTCTGGATGCGCATCAGCCAGATATTGTGGAATCCACCAGCCTTCAACACCGCCATCAACTAGCACATTTGCCAGCTCAACCACCTTGCCCTGATCTTTTAGATCATAATAAGCAGGGGTATAGGCTGCCCATAATTCTGTAACCAGATCAGGTTCACCTGTTTCTGCCAAAGAGGCAACAGCAGGCGTTGTTGATGATGGCACAAGCTGAACGGTGCAACCATAACCCTGTTCCATCAGAAATTTCGAAATATAGGTAACAACAGCTGATGATGCCCAATCCATTTCTGTAATGGACACATCACCACAATCAGCAGATGCCGTATTCGCTGAGGCAACGCCGAAAGACAGCGCTGCTGCAAAAATAAATTTCTTCATAAAAGTCCTCCCTTATTCATTAGGTAAAGTAAGGCAAAAAAAATAACTTTCGGCAAATAAAAAGTGAGACGAGGACATAAACGCCCACACAAAATCTTGCATGGGCGTTTTTGGGGTTATTGCCAAAAGAGCATCATCTTGATGCTAGGTGCTTTTTTCCACCTATCCAGCACTATCACCAAGGGCTTGTTCAACATCTTCTATGATATCATCAATATGTTCGATACCAACTGACAATCTGACATAGCCAGGGGTTACACCTGCCTGTAGCTGTTCTTCTTGTGATAATTGTGAATGTGTTGTCGATGCTGGATGAATGGCAAGGCTGCGTGAATCACCAATATTCGCCACATGGTAAAATAATTTCAGCTGATTGATGAAATTACGACCAGCCTCGATACCACCAGCCAGCTCAACACCCACGAGCGCGCCATAACCACGAGTGAGATATTTGTGAGCAGCAGCCTTTTGGTCATCTTTGAAATGGCTTGGGTAAATCACAGATTGCACAGCCGGATGTGATGTCAAAAAATCAGCCAATTTTTGCGCATTGCTTTGCTGTTCACGAAAACGCAAGGCCAATGTTTCAAGTCCTTGAATGATATTAAAGGCATTGGTTGGCGATAAAGCAGCACCTAAATCTCGCAGCAAAACAACCCTGGCTCTTATCGCATAGGCAATTGGTGCCCCAAGAGCTTCAGGGATTAACTCACCCCAAACAGCACCATGATAGCTGCCATCAGGTGTATTGAATAAAGGTTGCTGAGATGGCTTTGCCACCCAATCAAATGTGCCTGAATCAATAATGACCCCGCCAATAGATGTACCATGACCACCTATATATTTAGTCAATGAATGCACAATCACAGCAGCACCATGATCGAAAGGACGACAGGTAATCGGCGCAGCCGTATTGTCAACAATCACAGGGATACCTAATTCACGACCAATAGCAGCAATTTCTGCAATAGGGAATGGCACCAATTTTGGATTTGGCAAAGTCTCACCAAAATAAGCTCTTGTTTTATCATCGCTTAAGTCGCGGAAACTCTCTGGATGATCAGGGTTTGCAAAACGCACCTCAATACCCATTTGTTTCAGCGTGTTGGTAAATAAATTATAAGTCCCCCCATAAAGGTGAGGCGAGGCAACAATATTATCACCAGCAGAAGCCACATTCTGAATCGCGAGCGCAACAGCAGATGAGCCTGAAGCCACTGCTAGAGCCGCAGCACCACCTTCTAAGGCTGCCAGCCTTTCTTCTAACACTTGGGTGGTTGGATTCATAATCCTGGTATAGATATTACCAAGCTCTTGCAGCGCAAAAAGCTTTTGCGCATGGTCAACATCATCAAATTGATAGCTGGTTGTCTGATAAATTGGGACAGCCACAGAATTAGTGGCTGGATCTTTGCGAAATTGGCCGCCATGCAGACCAATCGTTTCTGGATGATTTGTAGTTACGGTCATTTTGCTAAGCCCTTTTGTTAATAATCGAGGAGGAATGAGGGCTCTATGTAAAGGAGGGAAGTTTTTAAAAAAACAGAAATTATGAATATTTTTCTATATTTTCTATCTTATTCTATCTAAAGTGAACTTTGTTCTATTTACTATTGAGATATTAGAATGGATTTCACTGATAAACAAATCCTCAAACTGATTCAGGAAAAGGCAGATTTGCCCCTAGCTGATGTGGCACGAAAGGTTGGCATATCAAAGACAGCTTGCTGGAACCGTATCAGGCGGCTTGAAGAAACAGACATTATCACAGGGCGATACACCAAGTTAAATCGCGTCTTACTTGATTTACCTGTTGTGGTGTTTCTGGATATTACGGTTAGACGGCACAGCAAAGAATGGGTGGAACAATTTCAAACCATCATAGATAGCTATCCTGAAATTGTTGAAGTGCATAGGATGACTGGTGACAGAGCTGATTATCAGCTAAAGATTTTATGCACCAGCATTGAAGATTATGACAGGTTGCAACAAGAATTAATCGCCAAGATAGAATTTAATTCTATGTCGTCTCACATGTCTTTATTAGAGCTTAAAAACGCCAATGCGCTTCCGATAAAGTGATAGGACGTTCTCGGCTATTCTGCTCTGCTATATTATCAGCTTTATGTGCCAGAGATAAGCGCACATCACATGCTGGAATCAACTGATCACCAGCCAGATAAAATAGACCAAAGAATGAGGGGCTTCATGATGTGAGCGTACTCACTATGATGAAGCCCACACCCCCCGAGCTATAGGCATCTGATAGCATCATCTGTGATAATGATGCTAGTCAGCGGCATTGTCTTATAGAGATTGGCCTGTCTGTTTTGAAAATACATGCACCAATGAAGGCTCACATGTGAAATAGATGACCTCACCTTTCTTTGTCTTAGGCGGCTTTTCCATTTTGGCAATAAAGCTCACGCCAGACGCGGTCAGAAGATGAACCAACGCTAGCTCACCAAGATTTTCAACAAGTTCCAATGTACCTGAGACCACGGCTTTGGCTTTAGTGGTGACTTGCAGATGCTCTGGTCTCATGCCAATTTGAATGTCATCTTCTAGCGATTTCTTTACAATCTTACCAGCATTTGGTTCAACATCGCCTGCTTCAAAGAAATTCATTTTGGGGCTACCAATAAATTGCGCCACAAAGGCATTTGCTGGCTTTTCATAAAGATCAATCGGTGAGCCGACCTGTTCAATAACACCATCACGCAAGACCACGATCTTATCTGCCAATGTCATCGCCTCGACCTGATCATGTGTCACATAAATCATAGTGGTCTTTAGCCTTTCATGAAGGCGGGCAATTTCAAGGCGTGTCTGAACACGCAAAGCAGCATCTAGATTTGATAGCGGTTCATCAAATAAAAATACTTTTGGGTCACGGACAATCGCGCGGCCAATGGCAACACGCTGACGCTGACCACCAGAAAGGTGACGTGGGCTTCTATCAAGATAGTCAGTGATTTGCAGGATATCAGCTGCTGCGCGCACTCTTCTATCAATTTCATCAGCTGGTGTTTTAGCTTGCTTCAAACCAAAAGCCATATTCTTATAAACCGTCATATGTGGATAAAGCGCATAGGTCTGGAATACCATCGCCACACCACGCTTTGAGGCAGCCACCTCATTCACCTCTGTATCGCCAATAGCAATAGAGCCATCTGTGATTTCTTCCAAACCAGCGATCATGCGAAGCAATGTTGATTTGCCACAGCCTGAAGGGCCGACAAACACAACAAATTCGCCATCTTTGATATCCAGATCAACACCATGGATCACTTCAGCTGACTCATAGCTTTTGCGAACATCGCGTAATGTTAAACCGGCCATTTTTCCTCCAATTCAGCAATTTTTTGCCGAAGCACGTCTTGAAACTCAGGGTAATCAATGGGAACAGAGCCCCATAATTGTTCACTTACATAAAATTCATCTGTGCCAAGCATGGCCACTAGCGCATCCCAGCTTGGCTCGACATAGTTAAAAGGTATTTTACCTGCTGCCACATGACAGGCAAATACATACCAGCTTGCTATTGAGGTGATCGCAAATTGCGGCACAATCCCTTGTGCAAAACATCCCTCAATGGTTGGTCTGACGAAGATAGGGAATTTTGCCATACCATCAGCACAAATACGTGCCACTGTATCGCCAATCGCCTGATTGCCAAACCGGCGTGCGGTTTTTTCCTGATAGGCATCTTTCGCAAATGGCACAGCAATGGTAATGGCTGGCAAGACTTCATCAATCTCAAAATGATCAAAATGCTGGCGCAGATGCGGCACACGCATAGCTTCATCAAATGTCTCAATACCCTCTAAGGCAGCAAGATAAGCAAGCGCGGTATGGCCACCATTTAGCACTCTTATTTTGGTTTCCTCATAAGGGTCAACATCTGCTGTTACAGTAACGCCAACTTTTGCCAAATCAGGCATTGGCGTCTTGGCATCATTGGCCAGCACCCATTGCAGATAATCTTCACATAAAATAGGAGCGCGAACAGTGCTGCCAATTAATGATGATAGTTCTAGTGCCAGAGCCTCAGAGCTACGTGGTGTAATTCTGTCAACCATAGAACAAGGGAATGCCACATTATCAGACACCCAACTTGCCAAATCTGTATCACCAAAAGCAACAAGATAGGCCATTAAATTTCTGTGCAACATTTTACCGTTACCACGGATATTATCGCAGCAGGCAATCGTCAAAGGCTGGTTAATCTCTGATTTCCGCGCCAACAAGCCAGCACGCAAATAAGCATAAATGCTGGTTTTATTACCTGTTTCAATCTCTGCCTTGATGACAGGATGTTGCAGGTCCAAATCACCTTCAGGATTTGTGTAATAGCCACTTTCTGTCACAGTGATTGTCACTAAATGAACAGATGTTAATGATAGAAAAGCCTCAGCACTAGCAGCATCAGAAGCCCAATCTGAAAAGGCAATATGAGGCCTGATTTTCTGATAATCTGAGACCATATCAGGTGACACAGATTTCAGGAAATAGCCGTCAAAATGACTGATTTCATTTGCCACTGTTGCAAAGCTCTCACTTTCACTTTCGCGCAAATTAATCGCCGCAATCCCCCAGCGCAAATCACCTGTTTGATTCATATAATCATCAATATAAACCGCCTGATGGGCACGATGAAATGCACCAAACCCTAGATGAACAATGCCAATCTCACATAGTCCGCGATCATATTGGGTTTCAGCAATCTGTGAATTTGTTAAACCATCCATTAGCTTTGCTCACCCTCTTTAGCAAGCTCATCTCTGGCAAGCTTGCGGTAATCAGATGGGGTCATCCCCTTTAATTTACGGAATTGCCGATTGAAATTCGCTAAATTCTGAAAGCCTGATTTATAACAAATAGTTGTGACCTGTTCATCTGTTCCATAGAGCATGGAGCAAGCTTGGCCAATGCGCACCCTTGTAATAAAATCTACAAAATTGTGACCTGTCACTGACTTGAAATTACGGCTGAAACTTGATTGTGCCATGCCAGCAGCCTCAGCAGCTTCAGTTTGGGAGATCTCATCGCGGTAATTTTGGATGATATGGTCAATCACCATGCCAATACGGGCATGTTTTGAGCCACTATCAACCTGAGTGACCTGCATGCTAGATAAGGTTTTCTTTTCAGCATGCTCATTCAAACGCACCAAGAAACGCACAAAAGCCAGAATACGTTCAACACCATTATTATCGCGGATAGCTTCAAAATGGCCTCTGGCAAAGGTGGGGTTAAAGCCCTGAAACTGAACACCCATCCGCGCCAAATATAGCATATCAAGAACCTTTGAAAATTCAGGGAAGGCTTCTGCTAGCTTGGTAACACTGCCATGCGAGAATTGTACCAACATATCACGTGTGGCAACCGTTTCGCTTTGCAACTCATCTGATATCCAATTATGAGGCACATGAGGGCCTGTCAAAAACAAATCGCCTGCCTTAAACTCGCCAATATAATCACCGATAAAGGCCTTGCCTGTTGTTTCGGTTATCAGATGCAGTTCATATTCTTCATGTGCATGCCAGCGGCATAGGTCAGATGGCCACCCATGCTCCAGATAGCGGATCGACCGCGTGGTGCGGTCAACCATTTCAATTTCTGGCTCAATCACAGACATTGTTACTTCACAGCCCCAAATGTCAAACCCTGAACCAACTGCTTCTGACAGAACCAGCCAAGCACAACAATCGGGCCAACCGCAGCTGTTGAAACAGCTGATAGGCGACCAAAAAATAGGCCTTCAGGCGCTCTGTTACCCTCGATTAGCTTTGACAATGTCGCAGCTTCTGTTGTGGTAAGGCGCACTGTCCAATAGGCCTCATTCCAGCAAAAGATGAAACACAGCAGCGCTGTTGAGGCAAGACCGCCCCATGCCAATGGCAATAAGATATCCTTAATCTCACCCCATGTGTTAACCCCATCCATTTTACCAGCTTCAATGATTTCTTTTGGAATCTCTTTGAAGTAGGTAAATAGCATCCAGATAACAATCGGCAGATTAATCAGGCATAAAACCAAAATGACAAGAAAATGTGTATCAAACACATTGAGGAAATTCTTTGTCAGATAGGTCATCGGATATAAAACAGCAGCTGCTGGTAACATCTTTGTCGATAACATCCATACCAACACATCTTTGGTGCGTTTGGTTGGGTTAAAAGCCATCGCATAAGCGGCAGGCACGCCGACAACTAATGCGAAAAAAGTCGCAAAGCTGGCTGTTATGACAGAATTAATGGCAAAGCGCCAATAATCGTAATTTTCTGTCATATTGGAGTAGTTTTCCAAAGTCGGTGTAAAGAAAAATAGAAATTCTGGTTTTACCGCATCAGCATCTGTTTTGAAGCTGGTAAAGACCATCCAAAAAATTGGGAAAAAGAAGATCAACGCAACTGTCCATGCCACCACAGGCCATAGCACATCACCTAATTTTGATTTTGTTCCAACAATAGCCATAATCCTAAATCCCCTATCCTTAATCCACCAGATTCTTGCCGACCATACGCAGCAAGAAAATAGCAACGATATTTGCCAGAATTACCGCAAAAATACCTGTCGCACTCGCCGCACCAATATTATTGGAGGTGAATTCCCCAATCAGATAAGGCAAGTTTTTATTACCATTACCGCGGCTAACAATCTCAATTTCTGCATAAAGTGACAGATGGAAAATTGACTGAATCATCACAACAATCGCAATCGGACGCGCCAAATGCGGCACGGTCAGATAGAGAAATTGTGACCAGGCACTAGCACCATCTAAAATAGCAGCTTCCTTTTGCTGTTGATCTTCAGACTGGAGGGAGGTCATGAAAATCAAGACAGCAAAAGGTGTCCACTGCCATGCCACCATCATGATAACCGCATAAGATGATGTTTGCGTTGCGCGGAAGGAAATCGGTTCAATTTCAGGCCATAATGAGAAGAAATGCCCTAAGACAGGGAAATTCTGTAAGCCAGCAACAAGATGGTTAATCCCCTCAACAGCAAGACCATTGAGACCCAGCACAGGGTCAAGGATCATATTAATCCATAACACCGCATTCACAGCAGGCATGACAAAGAATGGTGAGATTAACAACACTCTAACAATACCGCGCCCTGGAAAATTGCGGTTAACCAGCACAGCTATGGCAAGCCCCAGGATAACAGTGATGATCAAAATAGAGCCCACGATAAACAGGCTATTTTGGACAGCAAACCAGAAATCCTTTGATTTATACAGGACATATTCATAATTGCCGAAGCCGCGCCAGTTGCTAAAAGCTGGCACAGTCCATTCTGGTTTGCGCAAGCTGTTCAATACATAACGCAAGAACGAGAAATATAATGTCAATCCCAGCGGTACCAGCATCCAGACTAGCAATAATAAAACAGCTGGTGTCTGAAGCAGTCGTGCTATGGTTCTGTTTGACATGGCCCTACCTCTTTTGCAAAGCGCAAAAGTCCCAAACGAATCTGTTATTCATTAAAAAATAAATTAAAAACAACCGGCTTAAAATGACATAGCTGATAGCTATTACGGTATCTTTACCATTTCATAGACCGTGTAATTTTGAAGGAAAGCCCAGCAAAAGCTGGGCTTTCCAACATTTCAATCAGAGCAGAGCTTAGAAGTAACCTGCTTCTGACATGATTGCTTCAGCGGCTGCCTGTGATGCTGCCAGAGCGTCTGCTACTGACTTTGCACCTGACAGAGCTGCTGCCATTTCCTGAGCAACTGCAGAACCCACTTCTGGGAATTCTGGAATTGCTGCGAACTGAACACCAACATATGGCTTCAGGTCTGTTGCGCCAGGAGCAGCTGATTCAATCGCTGCCATTTCTGCAGCTGCGAAACCAGCAACAGCCTGGAACTCAGGATAGGCGTATGTTGATGCACGTGTACCTGTTGGTACTGAACCCCAACCAAATTCTGGATGGTCTGCAACTGCCTTGATGTATGCCTTTGAAGTTGCCCATTCGATGAACTTCTTTGATTCTTCAGCATTTGGTGAACCAGCTGGTACAGCCATTGCCCATGCCCACAACCAGTTTGCACCAACTGGGTTACCAGCGTTTGGTGACTGTGCGTAAGCAACGCCATCAACAGTCAAGAATGAAGCTGCAATTGTGGCATCAATCCACATGCCGCACTTACCTTCGTTGTATAGCGCAAGAATTTCGTTGAATGAGTTACCTTCTGAACCTGGAGGGCCATAGTTACCCAGCAGATCTACATAGAAGTTAATAGCTTCATGCCACTGAACTGAATCAATTGTTGGGCGCATATCGGCATCGAACCATGCACCACCAAATGAGTTCACAACAGTTGTGATGAACGCCATGTTATCACCCCAACCTGGCTTACCACGCAAACATGCGCCATAAACATTGTTGGCTGGATCATGGATAGCAGCCGCAGCAGCTTTAACATTGGCCCATGAGTCATTGTCACGAACCTTAACGCCAGCAGCGTCTGTTAAATCTTTGCGATACATAACCATTGATGATTCACCATAGAATGGTGCGGCATATAATGTACCATCATGTGACAGACCGTTGCGCATTGCTGGCAGCATGTCGTCAATATCGTAAGCTGCACCGAAGTTCAGAGGCTCAATCCAGCCTGCTGCGCCCCAGATTGGTGCTTCCTGCATACCAATATTGATGATGTCATACTGGCCACCACCTGTTGCTGTGTCTGATGTTACCTGCTCACGAAGAACACCTTCTTCTAGTGATACCCAATTCAGCTTAACACCTGTGTCAGCTGTATAGGCTTCGGCAACTTTCTGCATGTTGATCATGTGACCGTTGTTAACGATCGCAATTGTCAGCTCAGTTGCTGACGCATATGAAGCACTGGCAACGGCAAGCGTTAAACCAAGAGCTACCTTACGTAATGATTTCATTTTGGTCCTCCCACGAAATCGTCTCTTCAGAGTGTTTGGAATTGTAAGAAAGAAATTTCAATCATCGCCAATATTTTTTTGCTATTGATTTATACAATTTTGCCATCTTAAAAGCCATTCCACCTGTCGAGATAGTGTTTTTATATCAGCATAAAACTATAATTTTAGGTATCAAAGAACAATAAGTGCCTATATTTATGCATTATTTTACGGTTTAACCAAGATTTACTGCATAAAACTAGGGATTTGGAAACGCCCATCCTCTATTACATATATTTTTGCTCATGGTCGCCAGACAAAAATAGCAGGATATAGCAAAGGAACATTATACTATTTTTGATATTAATTGCCATTTTTACTAATTTAATGAAAATTAGTATCACCGATTCGCTCTTATCACTCTAACAAGCTGCTTTATCTGCATGCTAGCAGCAGATATCTGCAGTACCTTATTTGTCACAGCACAGCTCTTTTGCTTACCGAAAGCCTGTTTGGCAGGATAGCTTATGGCTAAGATAGACGGCAGGACAGACCCTCTTCTGTAAAAAGATGCAGCCTTTTGCGGTCAAAAGATAAATGCACCTTTTGGCCCGTCTTATAAGTTACTTCATCATTGACGCGCACTGTTATGACACCTAATGCGGCGCAATCCACATAGATGAAGCAATCTGAGCCCAGATATTCATATAAGGCTATCTCACCTGACACATCTGCTGCTTTATTGGTTACTGAGATATGTTCAGGGCGGATACCGCACGAAACCGGCTCGCCAGCAGCGCTTGCCTTTAATGGCAAAATACCATGACCTTCGATGGCAAATCCCTTTGCTGTTTGCGTGCCAGCTATAATATTCATTTTTGGGCTACCAATAAATTGTGCCACAAACAGGCTATTTGGTGCCTCATATAATTCGCGTGGTGTGCCAACCTGTTCAATGACACCATCACGCAATACCACAATCTTATCAGCCAGCGTCATTGCTTCGACCTGGTCATGGGTGACATAAATCATCGTTGATGCGAGTCGCTCATGAAGCTTGGCTATTTCAAAGCGCATCTGCACACGCAAGGCCGCATCTAGATTTGATAGAGGCTCATCAAATAAAAAGCCCTTTGGTTCACGCACAATCGCACGGCCAATCGCGACACGTTGGCGCTGGCCACCTGATAATTCTTTCGGGCGGCGTGATAAATAGGCATCAAGCTCAAGAATAGCAGAGGCTGCCTTTACTTTGGCTTTAATTTCATCTGCTGGCACGCCTGCTGTTTTCAATCCAAACCCCACATTATCTTCCACATTCATATGGGGATAAAGTGCATAGGATTGGAAAACCATCGATAACGCACGCTCTGAGGGCACCTTATCTGTGACACGTTCACCATCAAGATAGATATCGCCATAGCTTGTTTCCTCAAGCCCCGCAATCATCCGCAATAAAGTAGATTTGCCACAACCAGATGGGCCAACAAATACCACCATCTCGCCATCTTCTATTTCAAGATTGATGCCCTTAATGACTTGCGTATTGCCAAACCATTTTTCGATATTTTCCAGCCTAATAGCCCCCATAATAATGCTCCTATGCGGGTGAGGTCGTTGATGAGGAAGGGCTTGCCCAGGCAAGCCAAAGCGCAGCTGTCCAAGAAAAATCACGCCCGATACAGCCAGCACCACTTAACGGGTCAAAGCACTCATAAAACCCTGATAGTTCGATTACCTGTTTCAAATCGAGGCGCATTTTCTCAGCCAAATCAGTGTGACCTTGCTCTGACAAACCTTTGGCAATCATATAATTCATCTGACACCATAGAGGGCCACACCAATAACGCTGGCTTTCAAATAAGGGCGCGTCTGGATCCCAGCTTGATTGGCCGAATTGCGTTTGTGAGGCAATGCGTTTGATATGAGAGATGGTGTGAGCACGCTGCTCTGCTGTGCCAATATCAGCATAAAAACACAAAGCGCTTGCATTGGAAAACCCATGTGAGAAAGCACCTGTATGCACATCCCACGCACAAAAAGCCCCATATTCCTCATTCCAAAATAGATCAGCTGATGCTTCAGCACGTGCTATCCAATCGGCAATTTCCGCTGCCTCTTGCACCAAGCCTAATTGCTTTGCCAGCCATAACAAATCACGATCAGCACGCAAAAGAATAAAAAAGATGCCAGGATCAGCCATCAAGAAAGGCCCCTGATTTGTCAGAATTTTCTGATCCCATCCATGTTCACGTCCAAATTTAACGATTGAGATATATTTATCATATTCTTCCTGACTTGGCCGCTCAGCTGGATTGGCATGTTCGATATCTTTGCGCTGATAGGGTTCGAGGTCAGGATCTGTCTGCATATTTTGCAAACCAATTTTCCAATCAGGACAATTATCGCGCCCTGTCTCCCAAGGGTGAACAGTGCACACAACATCAAAGCCATCCGGCGTTCTGGCATCATGCCACCATTGATGCCATTTCATTATGGCCGGAAACAAAGCACCAGCGCGCGCTAGGCCTTCTTCACCCTGTGCTTTGGCTAATTGTGCGACGACTGACGCTAGGACAGGCGGCTGCGAGATGCCAGTGCCATTTATCTGGCCATTATTGGTTTGCCATATTTTAGGCCCTGGAAAGTAATCATCATCATCATTGCGGAAAATGATAGATGGGATCATGCCATCATGAGCCTGTCCTTCAACAAGCATTTCAAGTTCGCGCCATGCTCTGTTATCATCCATGGTCGCAATGCCAAGTGCGATAAAGGCTGAATCCCAATTCCACTGAAAGGGATATAATCGCGCTGTCGGTATCGTGAAGCCACCGCGGTCATTCTTCTTTAGGATTGATCGTGCCCGTTCATCTAAATCAAATATCATCACTTAGCCCTTCACACTGCCTGCCGTTAACCCAGATACAAGATATTTTTCCAGCCATAGGAATATCAGCAGGACTGGCGCAGTTGCGACAACAGAACCTGCCATTAAATGTTGACGTGGTACCTCTGAGGAATTCAGAGACACAACACCACGTGATAAGGTAAAAATTTGGAAGTCATCAAGGAACATGAATGCGAATAAAAATTCGTTCCAAGCAATCATAAAGACGTATAACGACACTGATGCCAATGCCGGTAGTGCCAACGGAATGGTGATTTTAGTGATCACCTGCCATCTAGATAATCCATCCATCAGACCTGCCTCTTCGAGTTCAGCAGGCAGTCCGCGGAAATAACCTTGCAGCATATAGAGCGCAACCGGAATTGTCGTAGCGGGATACACAACCATCAAACCAAATAAGGAATCACGCAAACCAAGCTTTGAAAAAATAGCATATAAAGGAATAACCAGGACAATAGCTGGCACCATATAAATCAGCAAAATTGACCGCGACAGAAATAATTGCCCTGGAAAGCGCAGCCTAGCAACTGCATAAGCACCAGGGACTGCAAAACATAAAGTGACCGCCACCGTTACAACAGACACCAATGAGGTATTCATTAAAAAAGTCGCAAAATGATAATCTGTGAATAATTCAATATAAGAGCGGAATAAGGTCTGTAAGCCGCCTTGAAAATCAATGGAAAAATCAAGTGGATTTCGCAGAAGAGATTGCTGGCTTTTAAGGCTAGTCATCACCATGACATAAAAAGGTAATGCCACAAAAATTGTGAATAATAACAGCCCCATCCCCTTTAAAAAGCGGATGATTAGCACCTCTATCCGATAGCGTTTGGCAGAACCTGCCTCAGCATCTGAAAAACCAAGGGCGATTGAAGAGATAACAAAAGCCGCCCATATAGCAAGCGCAATCACTTGCGTGATAACGCTCTCATTAAAGCTGATATCAAAGGGGCTAAAGCCTGAAAACACACAAACAAGGATAATCGATAACCCACCCATTATCACAAGCATTTGACGGCGCCTCAATGCTGGCGGCACTAGAATAAAGCCTAGGCCTATTGCGGCACCTGCCATCGCAGATGCACCAATAGCTGGCACCATAATCACACCCGTAACAAGCATGGTCATCAAGCTGGTTAATACCATCCACACAGCACCCCAGATAAAACCAAACAGGCCAGCGATAATTGTGACATTCCCCCAACGCATTAGGCATCATCCTGTGGTGAAAATTTAAAAAATAAAATGGCGAAGCTGAGCAACACAACAAACACCACAACAGCGACCGCAGCCCCAGCACCTAAATTTGATACCGCAAAGGCTTGTTCATAAACATCAACTGTCAGGGTGCGCGTGCCAGCAGCACCACCGGTCAGCAAGAAAATATCGTCAAATTTATTGAAGGTCCAAATGAAGCGAAGCAAAAACAGAACCGATAAAATACCGACTAATTGCGGCAAGGATAGATACCAAAATTGCTGTAAAGGTGTGGCACCATCCATCTCTGCAGCCTCATACATGTCAGTTGAGATGGACTGCATTCTTGCCAATATAAACAAAAATGATAAGGGGAAATAGCGCCAAGCTTCAAAGGCTATCACTGTGGTTAATGCCATGGGAAACTTCACTGTTAATCCCAAAAATTGGAACGAAACATGTTTTTGACCAAGGAAGTTAATCGGCCCATCTGTTACCCCCATTTGAGATAACATCGCATTAAAGGTACCACCTGGCCCAGCATCCAATAATAGCACCCATGCAAAAGCAACCGCAATTACCGGAGCCACATAGGGAAACAGAAATAACCCTCTGATGATGGGGCGACCAAAGAAAGAGGTATTTAAGATTTGCGCTGCAAAAAGACCTAATAACAATGCGCCTAATGTACCAAAAATGGTATAATAAAAGGACACCCGCAAAACGGTCCAAAACTCATCAGCAGAAAAGATTTTTTGAAAATTAGACAAGGTGAATGAAAAATTTGTCAGAACACTTTCTGTCTCATAGCTGGCAACTGGCTTTGAAGAGCGTGCCCTTATGCCATTATCAATATAAGATTGCTCAGCAATCGCAGCTATCTTAATATCAAGCCTTTTGCCGCCCGCGATTGTGCCAATATCACAGCTTAGATCTTGACCTGATTGCTGGCAATTCTCTGGCAGAGACAAGATGCGCAATCCAGCAGGCAATTCATCACGAAAGACAACATTTGATAGGTCTTCTTTTTTCGATGAATTACGTACGCGATAACGGATAACAACCTCTTGATCAGCCAGTTTTGGTCGTGGTTTCAGCTGTTCATTGAACATTGGCCGAGCCGCACGCAGATCACCTAGCTCTACCGCCTTAAAACTGATCCAAAAATTTGCAAGCAGGGGCAATAGAACAATGCTTAACACAATCAGAAATGTCGGCAGCAACATCCGATAAGCCAGAAATCGTTCTCGCTTTGCTAATGGTCCTACTTGTTTTGGCGGCGTTGAATGCACGAGACCTTGTCCCTTAAAAAATAAATGCAACTAGTCTTGAAAAAATGAGGGCAGCCGCATGAGCTGCCCCCTTGATAGTCTTAACCTGACTAAAGTGCTTTATGCTTTGCTACAATTTCAGCAGCAGCATCATCTAGTGAAATCTCACCATCGATATATTTGCGAATGACCTGTGACATCACACGAGCATTCACCATCTTTGACGCTGTTGCCAACTGACCATTTGCAACACCCCAACGGTCGCCAACAGACAGACCAGCAACAATATCATTGATAACTGTCTGAGGATAAATATTAGCTAGCGGCTCTTTGCGATCAACACCCACATCTAGGCTTGCCCAAAGCTTTTCATATTTTGTGCTTCCGCCAAAATCGCCTTTACGCACTGGGAATTTGCCTTCAGGTGCCATGCCAAGCCAGTCGCCATAACCCTTTGATACAACAAATTTGATGAAATCAGCAGCGACATCTGTATTAGCATCTGCAGTAATACCCAAATAACGAACGTCAGCATAAGCTGCGCCAGCATCATTACCAGGACCAGAGAAGACTGTTACAAAGCCTGTATTTTGTGCCAATTCTTTGGTTGTTGGATCATCATTAATTGTCACAGGAGCTGAATCACGAAGACCACCTAATTCATCAAGCAATGATGGTGACCAAATGATCATAGCTGCTTTACCATCTAGATATAGCTCGCGGCTTTGCTTCCAATATAGATCACCTTCTGGAGAGGCATCAGCAATCGTCTTATAGAATGACAGAACATTCTTCAACTTGCTTGTATCTTCATTAACTGAACCATCAGCATTCACTGGTGAATAACCAGCAGCCAATGAAATATGTTCAATCAACTGCATCATGTAAGTTTCATCAATCTTGGTTGCTGCAACAAAGCCATACATTGATGGTGGGTTATGAAGTGCCTTAATGGCAGCTTCAATGTCAGCAAAAGATTTTGGTGCTGCAAGACCATTTTCAGCAAAAACATCTGAGCGGTAAACCACAAGCTGTGTCCAACCATCTGTTGGAACAGATACGATTTCACCATCTGATTTAGCCATATTCAATGGACCAGAAGCAAATGTGTTTGTGCCAAGATCATCAATCACATCTGTTGCCGCACCAGCATCAAGAATACCAGCTTCAGCAAATGGTAGCAGGTGCTGAACAGTGTGGTTCAAGACATCTGGCAATTCACCTGCCGCAAAAGCAGCTGTTGCTCTTGTTGCGATATCTTTTTCAGTCACAGCAACAATATTCACTGTATGACCTGTGGCAGCGTTGAAATCAGCGGCAATTTGCTGCTGGCGTGCCATTCTGTCTGGCTGCTCTTCCATTGTCCACATTGTGATTTCATCAGCGAAAGCCGATGATAGCATTGTGGCAGAGAGTAGTAGCCCTGCCCCAATTTTGGTAAACTTCTTCATTGTTTCCTCCTCAAGAAGTTAGGGTTATTCATTATGACCTAAAACAGGGCCATCGCTCATTCGGCGCACTAATTTTGCGCTTCGGAGTTCCTGATAATCAGTGGGTGTTCCGCCATCAATAATTGCCAATAACATATCGCCTATCTGTCGCCCTGAATGGGCAAGTGGCTGTGCCATTGTGGTAAGCGGTGGATTAGTATGTTTGCCAAATGCCAGACCATCATAGCCTATCACACTAACATCCTTGCCAGGCACTAGGCCTTGTGCACGTATCGCTGCCAGTGCGCCAATAGCTTGGGTATCTGTGGCACATAAAATGGCTGTTGGCGGGTTATGAGACTTTAGCATAGTCATGCAGGCACGCTCGCCAGCATCATCATTTAACTCAGCCACCTCAATCAGCGTCTCATCCACATCAATCCCATTAGATGTCATGCCGAAACGATAGCCATCAAAACGCATCTGCGCGAAATGATAATAAGTTGGCGCACCAATAAAGCCGATTCTTTGATGACCTAATATCACCAAATGATCGACCGCATCAATAAAGGCGGTTTTGCTGTCAACATCATACCAAGCATAGTCAGAATGAGAGACCGAACGACCATGTACAATAAAGGGCATCTTATATTTTTGTAATAATTCAATGCGCGAATCTTGCTTGAAAGGACGTGAGATAACGACACCACTTACCCTGCCAGAGCGTGATAATTTGGCGATGGTCTCTGCCTCATCCTCACTTGAGCTAGCCTGAACAACCAATAAATCCCAATGCCGGCGTGCCAAAGATTGCCCTAAACCTTCTAATAGTTGCGAGACAAAAGGCTCAGACAGCGCATTAGTATTGGCAGGCATCAAATAAGCCACTGCCTCTGCAACACCTGTCGCCAAACGACGGGCTGTTTGATTGGCCCTATAATTAAATCTCTCAGCACAGGCTATCACACGCTCTCTAGTGGCCTGACTAATATCAGGGTAGCCATTTAGCGCGCGCGACACAGTACCCTCAGTCAGACCAAGTTCTTTCGCTAAAAATTTCAGGCTTACTTTTTCCATCATCCCCCCAAGTTAATACGCTATTCCGAAAGCGCTTTCGGAATCAAGTGACAAATATCAAAAATATCTTTATAAATTGCGTTAGATGGTGACAGATGTTCAGCGCTATCGCAAAATATGTCATATTTTCAACAAGGTAGGATGAAAAAGATGGAAATTGGTGAACGCCCTTGGGGCAAATATGAAGTGCTTGTTGAAGAAGATGGTTATAAGGTGAAGCGCATTACGGTTACGCCATCTGGCCGCCTTTCGTTGCAATCTCATGAGCATCGTGCAGAACATTGGGTGGTGGTATCTGGCACTGCCAAAGTCACAGTGAATGAAGATGTCATGATGAAACAGCCTGGCGAATCAGTCTATATTCCGCTTGGTGCAATCCATCGCCTTGAAAATGAGACAGCAACAGATATGGTGCTGATTGAAGTGCAGACAGGCACCTATTTGGGTGAAGATGATATTAAAAGATATGAGGATATTTACGGCCGGTAACGATTTGGCCTTTTACCACCATATAAGACACACAAACGCCTAGCGGCACCGATCTTTATGCTGATGACGATTCTTTCCCCTAGCTCTATCAGTTAAGCGTCATTCACCATCATAGATATTATCCAAAGGGTAAATACTATGAAAAGGGCGGCCATGTCACCGCCCATGGGTAGTGGCAAATAGCCACCATTATCAGCCCATTTTGCCGCCTATCTTCTTTGGCAATCATCTTAGAAAAGCTTTGCCACTGCTATGCCTCTGCATTAGCTTAGTCAATATTGCCCTGCTGATTTTTCTAGGTTCACCAGGTGCATTTTTTATTTGAACTCGACTTTATTTTTAGGGCAGGCTTTTTTAAGGGGATTGCGGATTTGCAATTCATCTCATTTCATCATGAGGTGGATGCAAAGCGAGTGGGGGATAATTGTGACACTTTATTTTTTTGTGGCCTTTGCCGCGCTAATTGCAAGCGAGCTTATCAAAGGTCTTAGCGCGAACGGCACACCGCCTATTTTGCAGCGTTTCTCTTGGCAGATGGATGTGGCTTATTTTATGTGGTCACATATCCAAAAACTCAGAATCGCATTTGGTTTGCTTCTTATCTATTTTGCGACACAAATTGAATTTGGTAATATAACAGCTTTTGCGTTTGGCGTGATATTATGTATCGCGCTTTGGGGCGGCATTTATTGGCTGTTTAATAAATATTGGATTGGCAAATATAAATTTCTGCCCATTACCCAAAAACTCTTTTTGAATGCCAAAGATAATCAGCTTGATTTATCACTGCCTGTGATTGGTGTTGATCTGAATGGCGAACAAAAAGCCTATCCTGCTAATCTGTTATTTTATCACCATGTTTTGCCAGATAAGGTTGGCGGTCAGCCAATTTTAGCGACCTATTGCGGCATGTGCCGCTCTGGGCGCGTTTATGATATTGACTGGGCTGAAGGCATGCCAGACTTCCAGCTGGTTGGTGCTGTCAATTACAATGCTGTGTTGCGTGATAGCATCACCAATAGCTGGTGGCGTCAGGAAACAGGCGAGGCGGCAAAAGGCGCACGTCAAGGCGATCAGCTTGACGATGTTTATTTTGAACAAATGTCCTTAGGTAACTGGCTTGAAAAACATCCGAAAAGTTTGGTTTTGCAATATGACCCCTTATTTGCTGGCAAATATAATTTCTTTGCAAAATTATTGAATTATGAAGCTGATTTACCAGGCTGGCATTTTCAGAAAACACCGCCTTTAATCGTCGGCATTGAGATTGATGGTCATGCCAAAGCCTATGATCTCAACTCTTTGCAATCAGCTATCATAGCCAATGATGAGGTTGGCGGCATGGCTGTTTTGGCTGTCAGTGATGCGCATAATAGCTCGTCTTTTGTTTATAACCGCCAATGTGATGGCCAGACCTATCACTTTGTTGAAAAACAAGGTGTGATAACTGATCAAGAAACAGGCTCTCACTGGGATCATCTAGGGCGTTGTGTCAAAGGCACCTTAAAAGGCAAAAAGCTCAGCCAAATTCAAAGTTATCAGCAATTTGTCAGAGCCTGGATCATTTTTCACCCACAGACAGAATTTTATAAATTCTAGGAATGAACGACAGATGGCAATGCAATCAAGCTTGATTTTCCACAAATAATATCACGGCAAAACATCATTGAGGGTTATCTTATTATGAAGGCACATCACGCATTAGTGGCACAAGCTGACCAAACCAAAAAAGACATTATTGCATTAGGGTCAGGCATTTATACAGCTGTTGGCTATGCAGCATCAAATGTCCATATGATAGAAGGCAAAGATACTGTCACAATCATTGACACAACCGAAACAACAAGCGCCGCCACAAATATCTTAGCTGAATTTCGAAAGCTGACAGATAAGCCGATTGCCCGAATTATTTACACCCATAGTCATCGTGACCATATCTCTGGTGCCGCGATATTTAGCGAAGGCCAAGAGATCCCTATCCTGGCATCTCATCTGTTTAAATCTGATCTTGTCGATGTTGACCCTGACTTAATCTTTGCCAATAAGGCGTTAATGCGCCGCACATTCATGCAATTTGGTATTGGCCTGTCTGATGATGAGAGAATTAGCCTTGGTGTGGGGCCAGGTGACCGCCCAATGCAAGGGATGGGTGCTGGCCATATTACCCCAAATGAAATCATTCACCATGATTGTGATATTGATCTTGATGGCATCACAGCACGTTTAATTCATGCACCAGGCGAGACAGACGATCATCTAATTGTCTGGTTGCCTGAGCAAAAGATATTATTCAGCGGCGATAATTGGTATCACGCCTTCCCGAATTTATATGCCATTCGTGGCACAGCCTATCGTGATTTCCAAAAATGGGCAGATAGCTTGTCTTTAATGGCTGATCTTGAGCCTGAAATTCTAGCACCTGGCCATACCAGAGTGGTTTTTGGAAAAAATGAGGTTCATGAGGTTCTCACATCAACAAGAGATGCGATTTTGCATGTGATGCGCGAAACAGCCAAAGGCATGGATGAGGGCCTGTCTCTTGATGATATTTGCGCCACAATCACGTTGCCAGAGCCGCTTGCATCAAAGCCATGGCTGCAGGAATTTTATGGCAAGGTTGATTGGTCAGCACGTGCCTTTGCGACAGGGATACTTGGCTGGTATGACGGCAACCCTACTAACCTTAGCACAATATCAACAAAAGAACGTGCCGCAGAAATGGTGGCCCTAGCTGGCGGAATTGATGCGTTACTAACAGCTGCTAGGGATGCACAAAACCCGCGTTGGGGGCTTGAATTATGTGACCATCTATTGGTGCTTGGCCAAGATGCGGCTCTTTTAAAAGCTGATAAATTAGAGGCTTTGGCAGAAACCGAAATCAATGCCACTGCACGGAACAGCTATATTTGGGCGGCCAATGAGCTTCGCAAAAAGTACGAGTGACCTATGGTATCTGAATCACAAAAACAATTTGAATTTAGTGTAAAGGCATCTGAGATAGCGTCTTTATTGCTGTCACTTGTGATCCTGATTTATGCCGCATCAGGGCCGTTGGGAGAATTTGTAAAATGGTTTATCGAATTTACCACACCTGAATTTGAAGAATTATCACGGCGTGAGAAACGCACCTTATTCAAAACCCATTGGCTTGGCGCAATTTACCGCAGCTTTGAACAAGGCGTGCTATTGCCAACAGGTATGATTTTAGGGCTGCCTGTCATGCTTGGCTTTTTAACAACATCAACACATATGCACCGCAATAATGTGATTAATATCGGCCTATCACTTGTGATATTCGGCGTCATTGTTGCGTGGATTGCCAATTTATTTGCGATTGATGGCGGCTTATTACCAACTGCCAGGCCGATTGATTTCATCTTATTTCCAGTTATCACTGCTATTACGCTTTATCTGACATATCACCTTTTTGGTAGCTTCATCGTCGGCTTTTGTGTCTTTTGGCTGATTTATTTCTTCATTCGTGGCTTTATCCCTGAATGGGGCGGTATCTTTGCTGGGTCCGAGAGCACCTTTGCACAATCAATGCGCTCAATGGTGTTGAATTTCTGGTCACAAACAGGTGGCATGTTTGGCCAGCCTGTCCAAGTGGTTTCTGGCAATGTGCTTATTTTCATTGTATTTGGCGCTATCTTAACAGCCTCAGGTGCTGGCGGGCTTTTGATGAAGATTGCGAACCGCCTAACAGGCGGATTAACAGGCGGCGCGGCTCATGCTGCTGTTGCCTCATCAGCGTTATTTGGCACATTATCAGGTGCTGCTATCTCTAATGTTGTCTCAACAGGTGTATTAACAATCCCTGTTATTAAAAAGTCTGGATTCAGACCTACCTTTGCCGCAGCCGTTGAAGCGGCTGCCTCTACAGGTGGACAGATTATGCCGCCTGTTATGGGTGTTGTTGCCTTCTTTGTTGCAGGGCAAATTGGCCTTGAATATCGCTATATTGTCATCGCTGCGATTATCCCTGCTATCTTCTATTATTTGGGCACCTTTATGACTGTCTATTTTGAGGCACGAAAACAGAATATTGGGCCCCTACCAGCTGATAAAAGACCTAATTTGACAAAATATGAACTGGTACAATGTCTGGTCTTTATCATTCCTATTTCAACATTAAGCTATTTCTTATTCTCACAACCATCTGTGTTAAAAGCTGGTTTTTATGGGTTTGTTGCAGCTCTTATATCCTCACTTATCCTATTCCCTGAATTTAGAAGCCTGCGCAAAGTAACAAATGCTCTTATCAGCGGCGGCAGGATGGCTGGTAATATTCTGGTGATTGTAGCAGCCATCGGCTTAATTGTGGGGCTTATCCAAGTATCTGGTTTTTCTGGCAGATTGGCTTTGTTATTGGCACAATTATCGGATGGCCCTTTATTCTTAGTGCTGGTGGTGGTTGCGCTTGGCTCTATTATTTTGGGCATGGGTCTGCCACCTGGGGCAACCTATTTCATTATTGTGATTGCATTATCATCAGGCATTGAGACTGTGGGGATTGCCCCATTGACGCTGCATTTATTTGTCGTCTTCTTTGCTGTTATTTCAACAGTCACACCGCCTGTGGCTCTTGCAGCATTTGCCGCAGCCCCAATTGCAGGGGCACCGCCATTTCAAACAGGCTTCCAAGCTGCTCGTTTATCATTGGCAGGCTTTATCATTCCTTTTGTCTTCGTCTATCATCCAGCTGTTATCTATAAGCTTCAAACAATCTTTTTGTTATTTGGTGAAGAGCTGCCAAAAAGCCGCGCCATGATCGATATCAATACGGTTACCTGGTTTGATTTAGGATGGGTCATAGCTGCTTTCACCCTATCAATGTGGCTATTAACATCTGCTTTAACAGGGATGGAAAAATATAGATTAAGCACGCTTGAGCGGTTATTGCGCACAGCAGCTGGTATCATCACATTATTTCCATCTTTTACTTTTTCTGGGCCTGCCTTTTTATGTGGGTTGGCTCTGATTGCTACTCACCGCCTAATTCATCAAAGAGTACAGGTGGAGAGTTAATAATGCTTGGCAAGTCAACGCAAAAATAGGGAGGTATATTATGCGTAAATTCACTCTAAGCTTAGCAGCTGCAATGTTGTTTTCAACAGCATCTATGGCTGCTGATACAAAATTAAAAATGGCAACCATTGCGCCAAATTTAAGTGCTGCTATCACAATGGCTACTTTTGCCAATGTTGTGACAAATAATCTTGATGATATTGAAATTGAAGTTGCTGGTGGCGGTGCTGCGACACTTCATATGATGGAAGTCGGGCGTGGCAATTTGGATATGTCGATGACGAATCCTGTGGTTTTTGGCTTGATGAAAAATGGTAAAGCTATGTATGCCAAACAGCCAGAAGCCCCAGCATTATCTGAAAATTTGAACCTATTGATGCTCTATCCTTATGGTCAATATCACTTTGCTGTTCGCGCTGATAGCGATATCAAGGTGCTTGATGATATTGAAGGCGCATCCGTGTTCCTTGGCCCACAAGGTGGCGGTGCTTATAATGCGGCACGTGGCTGGATCCAATCAACAACAGGCCTTGCTGTTGGCGAAGATTATGAAGCCATCAAAGCAAACTGGCAGACAGGCTATCAGGCATTCCTAGATGGCAAAATTGATGTTTATGTGAATGGCTGTATTGATCCCTGTGGTCAGTTCATTCAGTTCACAGAAACAGAAGATATTCGTTTCCTAGGCCCTGAAAGCCATGAAGGCGCTGCGGTTGACAAGTTCCTTGGCAAATTCCGCTATCGCGATGAAATTCCAGCTGGCATGTATTCAGGTCAGAAAAATGACGGCCCTGTCATGTCAATGAATGTGGCAGTTGGCATTGGTATTCGCGCTGATATGGATGAGGACACAGTCTATCGGATTACGAAAACCTTCTGGGACAACCTTGATCAAATCACATCTGATGCGCCATGGGCGAAGGCATTGGATGTGGCTTATGCTGTCAAGAATATCGGCAGCATGACCATTCACCCAGGTGCAGCACGCTACTATCGTGAAGTCGGTGTGCTTAACTAAA
Organism: Puniceispirillaceae bacterium (SeqCode); assembly: GCA_049890115.1. Classification (GTDB taxonomy): domain Bacteria; phylum Pseudomonadota; class Alphaproteobacteria; order Puniceispirillales; family Puniceispirillaceae; genus UBA685. Next base: position 47,005 of record JBMHCC010000023.1, read on the forward strand.
TCTATCGCGGTGCCAGCTTTGTTTGGCACCGCTTTTTCTTTATGCATTATCAAAGCGCGGTGCTGTTACACCCTTTTGTAACAAGGTGGCTGATATAGTATCTGCTGCCTGCTTTAGCTCATCTAATAAGCCTGCTTTCACAATATCAGAACAATCATAATCTTTGGTAAACCAGATAAGGCTGATGGCGCCATAAACACCAGTATCATTTTGAATAGCCACTGCCATAGCGTCAAATTCAGGCGCATCATCAAAAGGTGGCTCCCAATATAGAGGTTCTCTTTGACCAAATCCTTGTCGCCTTGTCTCACTCAGCACTTTGTCCCAATGCCCTAATTTATACCAAGCCACCTCATCTTTGCGCGCGCGTCTCAAATAGGCCTCTATATGCCGCTTTCTATCTTGGTCTGTCATGGCTGCTAGAATGGCCCGCCCAAGTGCTGAACGGAAAATGGAAGGACGTAAGCCAAGAGCTGTTCGTGAGGGGGCCATTGGGCCACGCGAACGCGAACTTTCCACGATTTCAATCACCCCCTCTTGCACTAGCGTACTTAAATCAGATGGCAGTCCAAAGGCATTTGATTTTAAGGCGACTAAAGAAGGCGTTGCTAAATCTGCAATGGGGTTGGCACGAAGATGAGATCCATATATCAGGCCAAAAGAGTGCGATAACTCATATTTCTTCTCAACGAGTAATTGGCGCACCCATCCCCTTTCTATCAATGTGCGCAATAAGCGCATCAAAGTGGCATTATCAAGGCCTGTTTTGGCACGTAATTGCACAAGAGATAAAGGGCCATGCATCGATAATATTTCCATGACAGCCAAAGCGCGTTCTACTGCGCGTATTTTTTTATAACTTTGTTGCATCTTATTTTTTCAGAAATATCTGCCTGTTTTAAAGAAACTATACCAAAAACTTATAAGGTAAAAGATAGCTCACATGCCAGCCATCGCTCAGATTATCGCGTATCACAAACCAATAATTAGCCTTTAGATAAGAGGGCGCGCGTGACATATCTGAGAGAAAACGCGATTGGTGCTAGTGAAATTATGAATGCTGCAATAATTCTGTCATCATTATATCTTATACTAACCCCATATTTTGATATTGGAGTTCTGATAACGTGATGAATATTCTTTATATCTGTACTGGTAATTCATGCCGCTCTGCGATTGCTGAGGCCTTAACCAACCATCTAGGGCAAGGACGCTTTCAGGCACATAGTGCAGGCAGCCAGCCAGTTGGTTTTATTCACCCAAAGGCAATAGAAATAATAACGCGCCATCAGGTTTCAGCTGAGGGGCTTTCCAGCAAATCATGGGATAATTTCACGAAACAACATTTTGATCTCATCATAACTGTCTGCGATTCAGCAGCGAGCGAGACTTGCCCACTATTTGCTGGTGACTTTAAACGCCTTCATTGGAGCATTCCTGACCCTGCCGCCGTCACTGGCTCTGAGGAGGCCATCAATGCCGCCTTTGATGATGTTTTCAATGACATTAAAGGGCGCATCGAAGATTTGTTGCAAGGCCATGACACGGTGTAATTTTACCAGATGCTTTTTATCAAGCATCTGGTGGGTCACCCCAAAGTATCAACACCCCAGAGCACCAATGACCCAAAATAACGTTATATCCTAGATCAAAGAGCAGTGTTTTTGTTGCCGGTATTTTTAAGAATCACGCCAGCTTGTAGCCACTATCCATTCATCAGTGTTTGGCAACTTAATTTCCCACCACCTCCAACCATTAACAGAATTGCCGGTAATAGCGAATGCTGCTGTAGATAGGCTTTTATGGCGCGATGAATTATGGTCTAACACAACCTCCCTGCCATCTATTCGTGCGGTAAATTCGTCTCCCCAGTATTTTACCCTGAGATATGTGCCATCTGGCGGTAGCTCATTTCTCTTTGTGGTTCTTTGTGGCTTTGTATCTGATTGGATATTTTGTTTATGTTTCTTTAATTGCCGCCATTCTTTAAATGTCGCCACATCGCCAGAAGAACGGGGGTGACAGCTCTTGTGAACCAAAGCACAATTTTCTATGCCTGTCGCTCCGCCCTGACTATGGGGGGTAATATGATGAAACTCAGCGTCGTCCCATTCGACAATAGAGCTTTCACCATTCATCAAACAAACTTCACATTTGCGGTCAGTGCCGTAATAGATAGCTTCACGTTGCATATCAGTGAAGTTTCGCACAGTATCTTTGGGAGTAACATTCAAAATTTCTAGGATTTTTTCTACAAAAAAAGCGTGTCTGCTTCTTATGGCAGGAGACGTATCAGAACTTCTGCTCGTCCATTGCACGTATCTTTGAAAATAGGGGAAATATTGATTTGCATAATCTCCCTCTTTATCTACTTTTTTGCCTTCTTCACATCTTTGCTTAAATTTTGCCAAAGCGTTAGCAAGTCGCCCACGCCAACTATCAGTATAGTCTTTCAACAATCCATCCACTAAGAGGATAAGATGTATCGTATGGTGGCCAATTAATTTAGGATGGCCATTAAATTCCCTTGATAGTACATCACATATTCTTTTGAAAGTTTTAGAAAGATCGGAATCTTTATCAAAATCAATTTGGTCATGGTAGAATTGATCTAAAGAAGATGACTTTATATCCTTGAAATTTTTATAGTTATGGTGGGCATGGAAGGTCATATAGGATTGCGCAACCAACATGCGCCTCTGACCTTGATTGGAAATTTTGATATAATTATTGAAGAAATCCCATCCATGCCACTTATCAACACCCGTTTTGCCACCAGCTGTCAGCACGAATTCTGTAAAATTACCTGGCCAAGCATCTCGTTTATCTTGCGGTGTAAGCGGAACGCCAGCTTGTAGACGAATGAATAAATCACGCACCTCATTATCATCATCTGTTTTTATGCCATAGGCTACCACCTTGTGGCCAACAAGGTTATTCTGGATTTCAGGGTCTAATTCACTGAACCTTTTACCACCCCAGAGACATGGTAACCCTTTCACAAAATTCGGAAACCGAAACCCTCTGTCATCATTGGGATCTAACAAGACAAACCCATCGTCAAGAAAGCCACTAATCGCATTTACCCTCTGCTGGCCATCTATAATTTCTATAAAATTGTTCTGTAATTCGCCGAAGACCGTCTGCTTATAGTGAAAGTAAAATGCAGGTGCGTGATACCCTCGAAGCAATGAATCAATAAACATTTGCTTTTGTTGTATGCGCCATGCTTCACCACGTTGATATTCACTATTCACAATAAGCACCTTTTTTCCGTACATACCGTGTATATCTCTGAGAGTGATATCAGTCCTGATCGTGATTTCCATATCTGTAATCCCCCTTGGCATGACGCATTTGCATAACGCAAAAACGCAACATCATTGGGTATTTTACGGGATTTAATAGTTTCGCCAAAATGCAAAAAAGCCGTTCCGATATGGCACATGCCCCTACCACTATGGTAGGCTTTTAGCATCATGTAACAGTCCCTTATTACTATGTTGTGTTTTTTGTTTCGGGACAAACAAGAGGCACAAAGCCATGGATGATCCCTATCTTGATACATCTGAATTTTTGGAACGCCTGCAAAGCGAGCCAGCAAGAGACCTTTTGTTGCAGCAAGCCATTTTGCATCTGCTGCACAGCATTGCTGAATTTGATTTTTGTGACTTCACCCCATTTGCCAAAGATGATGATAACAAAATAGCAACCACAGATAAGATAGACCTTATCATCCCTCTCAAAGCCAGTGAGGATAAATGGGGTATTTATTGTACCTATCATGCGCCTTCAACCACCATGAGAGCACATCATATCAGGCCCTTCCTAATGGCCTGTAAAGAGGCTAATTTGGCAGGCAGCCTGATTATCTCAACAACAAATAACTGGGAGGATGAGGCATGCGATCTTCTCACATTAGCCTCGCTACCAGTGAAACGCTTTTGGTTTAGCCAGTTTCAATCAAAATCAATGAGATGGCATTTTGATGAGCTGACAGACTCTTATGAAATGCCATCCTTGCGAGACCAGCCAAGTCAGCTTGCACAAGAGCAAGTGATAGAGATCCTATCATGCTTTTTGCATAAGGATGCTTGCCGTCTCACTATTGCCAACCCTGAGCATCAAGCGCTTATGGCCTTAATGGTAACGGAAAAAGCCTTACCAAAGGATGGGCATGTTTTGATGATATGCGATGATCTGGCAAGGATAATGGCTTGTTTTAAAATTGTCACGAGTGAGCGTTCCATCAACCAAAGAGTGATGGCGATATGTGAAGACAACAAGCCATATTTGACAGCTGATTTACTGGCTTCGACTTTGACAAACCCTGATGAGATAGCGCATTTTTTATCTACGCCTGCCTTAAAGATAAAGGGCATTTATGGTCAAGAATATAACCGCATATCGATAACTTTCTGTGATGCGTCCTTTTTGGGCACAATCATAGCTGCGCAAAAAACAGGCGCGCCACCATTTGATCTTGCCATTATGATGACAAGCGAGCGTCATTATCGCGCGCAAACAATGAGACAGCTCAGGCAAATCCACACACTTAAAAAATTATTCATAGCTGATAAAATGAAGCAAATTGATGTTAGACCAATGGTCTTTGGGAACAAGCCATAAAAATACCGCCTCTGTATGAGACGGCTGGTGTGTATGTAGACGAAGAGATTGGTTGCGGGGGCAGGATTTGAACCTGCGACCTTCAGGTTATGAGCCTGACATTTTTGGGGGAAACCCTAACACACAGCCGTGTGTTGCTAGATTGTTGCTACAATCTAGGGTTAGTAAAACTGTGTTGCTATAGCGGATAGATTGCAAGTCATATATATAAACACTCGACTTGACATGTTCCACAGATTTTAAAACGCCACTCCCGATCGTAGGATAATATTGCAATAGGGTGTTATTTCGCCAGTTCGGATTACGGCTTTAGAATGAACAACTCTTTTTTTAAACTCTTCATGTTCCATGAGTTCTGGTGATAAAGACTTTACACCGTTGCCAAACACAAACATCTTCAGGGCGTCATTCAGGATAGCTGAGGCATTAGTGGAGTTGGCTTGGTCAGCAATAATTGCCCCTTCGATTATGAGCTCTGCTCCTAAGGCTTTCAAAATAGTTGCCATTCGGGGCTCACCCGGACTGATGGCTAAATCTATCACCCTGATGCCCTCAGGAACGGGTAATCCTGCATCTGCAATTGTTATCTCATCGAGGTGACCCAACTCGGCAACAAGCTGGCTCAGATGTCTGTTTAAAAGCTGTGTTCGTTTCAAATATTTGTCTCCACTGGGCAGGCCTGCTTGAAACCATGCGCGCCCCTAAAGCCTTTTGTAAAATTCTAAATATAGCATTTTGTATTAACGCTTTAATCAAGCAGAACATCAATCAAATGCATGTTGCTCTGGCTAAGAATGAGATTGGCATTCGGAATATCATTTGTTTTAGCACGTGTCTCTGCTGCCTCTTTGTCAAGACCTTGGTCTACCCAACGCCGGATCAATCGCGCCTCCAATTCTTTAATTGGTGGAGCAATAAACACGCTCAACGTCCAGTAGGAATGTAAGTCACGCCAGAGGCCGTCATTCAAAAAAAGATAATTGCCTTCAATGATAATATGCTTTTGGTTGGCTGTAATATTGGAAGCATCTCGAACAACGCAATCACGATCTCGGTCGAACAGAGGTACTGAGATATCCTTTTCACTATTAAGCGCACCTATCAACTTTGCAAATCCGACAACATCAAATGTCTCTGGCGCACCCTTACGAGACAGAAGTCCACGGTCTTGTAAGATATTGTTGTCCAAATGAAATCCGTCCATTGGAATGAGTCCGCAAGGCCTGTTATTAGCGTTGAGCAATCTGTGCAATTCTGCAGCCAAAGTGGATTTCCCGGATGCAGGCGGCCCACCAATAGCGATCAATGTGCGCTTGTCTGAAGGTACAAGCTGTTTAATGTCACACATTACCCGTTCAACATATGCTGCATCCCCTTCCATACAAATCTAATTTCCTTTGTCCTCAGGGGCTTTTGCACCCGTCATATAGGCAACCGCATCTGACATTTCATGGTCACGCGGGTCTATAACAGTAAGGCGTTTACCTAACCGGTGAATATGAATGCGATCACAGACCTCAAAAACATGCGGCATGTTATGGCTAATCAAAATAATGGGAATACCCCGCGCTTTGACATCCAAAATAAGGTCAAGAACACGTCGACTTTCTTTCACACCAAGCGCAGCTGTAGGCTCATCAAGGATAATCACTTTTGAGCCAAATGCAGCAGCCCGCGCCACTGCTACACCCTGGCGTTGCCCACCTGAGAGCGTTTCAACAGCCTGATTGATGTTTTGGATGGTCATTAACCCAAGCTCTGAGAGTTTGTCTCGGGCAAAACGTTCCATCTTCTTTTTATCTAGCATGCGGAAAAGTGAGCCTAGAATATTTGTTTTGCGTATTTCG
>JBMHCC010000024.1:0-28585 GCA_049890115.1 Puniceispirillaceae bacterium (SeqCode)
CAAAAATGTCACAATAGCTTGCAGCAAAGAGGAACAGCCATGATTGCAGAGCAATTCGCAATGGTAAAAGCGCAAATAGCAGAAGCGAAATCGCTAGCCGTTGGTAGTGCAGCAGAGATAAATCTGGTTGCTGTATCAAAACAACAGCCAGATGAGAAAATCACAGCTGCCTTAGCAACAGGTCATAGATTATTTGGTGAAAATCGTGTGCAAGAGGCGATGGAACGCTGGCGGCAGCATAAAATAACTTATCCTGATCTTACGTTGCATTTGATTGGCCCCTTGCAAAGCAATAAAGCAGCAGATGCGGTGCGTCTATTTGATGTGATTGAAACAATTGATCGTGAAAAAATTGCAAAAGCTGTTAGTCAGGAGATGGCAAAACAGGAAAAACAGCTTGGTTGTTTTATTCAGGTTAATACTGGTCTTGAAGAACAAAAATCAGGTATTGCGCCACAAGAGGCTGCAGAATTTGTGACTTATTGCCAACATGATCTAAAGATGACCATTCGTGGCTTGATGTGTATTCCGCCACAAGATGAAGAGCCTGCTATGCATTTTGCCCTATTAAAAAAGCTGGCACGTGATAATCATCTTGCCCATTTATCAATGGGTATGAGTGCTGATTTTGACCAAGCTATCGCCTTTGGTGCTGATTATGTCAGAGTTGGTTCAGCGTTATTTGGGCAAAGATTACCACGCCCCTAATCAGGGCTCATTATTAATCTAGTAAATGGCCTGTCTTATCTTTTTTGGTCTTCATATAGGCTTCATTATGCGGATTTGATTCCAGAATCAAAGGCACTCTGTTGGTAATGGTCAGACCATATTGTTCTAGCTGGGCTAATTTATCAGGATTATTAGTCATTAGTTGCAATGATGTGATGCCAAGCTGTTTTAACATTGCTGCTGCGGGGATAAAAATCCGCTCATCAGTGGCAAAGCCAAGCCTATGATTAGCATCAACGGTATCATGGCCACCATCTTGCAACGCATAAGCGCGAATTTTATTCATCAGGCCAATATCGCGGCCTTCCTGTGCCAGATAAAGTAAAATACCGCCACCTGCTTTGGCCATTTCAGATAAAGCTGTTTGTAATTGCGGGCCGCAATCACATTTCAATGAGCCTAGAATATCACCTGTGATACATTGCGAATGCAGCCTAACCAAAGGCGCGGTTTGCTGATCACCATTGCCAACAATGATGGCAAAATGATTTTCATCACCATCTTCTGAGCGAAACATAACAATTTGCGAATCAGGGGCCGATGATAATGGTAATTTGGCACGCACGCTGCTTGTCATTTGCCAATGGCCAGTGCTGTCATGATGGGCGCTGTCAAAGGCATTAATCACAGGCAAAGCATGCATATCAGCTAATCTGGCATGATGCTGAGGGTCATTTGATATCAGACCAGCTATTAAGGCAGATGGCAGTAATTTTGCCTGGCGTAAAATGGTGGTTGCCAGATCTGCCAGCGAATCTTCCCTCTCGCCCATAAAGGCAATATCAGATTGGCTTAGATCATCATGACCATAGGTTATCGCAAATAATCTATCTTGTGATAATGCTTGTGCTGGTGTTGTAAAAACAGGACGTTTGCCTGATGGCGCTTTGCCAAGTGCTGAAAGATGCTGGCGACGCAAACATAATAATAAGGCAGAATCAGCAATGTCATTCATCTGGCCATCATCATAATCTGAATATTCAGCAGCGCGCATTAAAGCGGCGCGATTATCAGCTGTTCGGATTAGCACAATCCCACCACGACGCAATGTGGCAAAGGCCAGAGATAAACGGCGAGATGATGGCGAGATAGAAGTTTGCTGTGACATGGGCTATTCAGATACAAATAGGGGTTGTTTTACATAAAACCTATCAGCAAAACTTGATTATTACTGATATGTCATTTTATCCTGAGAATACAGATTTAGGGGAATTCACTCAAAATGCCAAGCACCTCAGCAAAAATACCAACATCTATTCGTCTTATGCTGGTTGATGATGATGACGCTCTGCGCGCTGTTTTGCGCCAGCAATTTGAAGCAGAAGGGCTAACGGCGATTGCTGAAGCAGATAAAATGGCAGGCGTATTTGATATTGTCGATGAGTTCCACCCTGACATGATTTTGCTAGATGTGCAGCTTCCTGATGGCAATGGCTATGATATTTGCCAGAAATTGCGTGAGCGTGGTTTCGAGAAGCCAATCTTAATGCTGACAGGACAGGATTCTGAAACAGATATCATTGAAGGTCTTGAAGCAGGTGCGAATGATTATATCGCAAAACCAATGCGGATGGGTGAATTGCTAGCTCGTATGCGCACACATTTGCGTCAGCATAAATTATCAGATGATGTGCGCTTTCCCATTGGTGAGCTTGATTTCACACCAGCACAAAAAATCATCCAGCATCGCCAAACTGGTGCCAAGATCGTCCTAACTGAAAAAGAAACGATGATTTTGAAAATGCTGAATAGGCAAGCGCCAGATCAAGTATCAAAGGAATCATTGCTAGCTGAAATTTGGGGCTTTCAGCAAGGGCTGACGACACATACGCTTGAAACACATATCTATCGTTTGCGCCAGAAATTGACCAGATTGACAGATAAGCCTGTGATAGACACCGCCAATGACGGCTATAAGCTTCATAATGATGATGGATAGTATTTGCGTCTTATGAAGAAGGTTGGCTGGGGCGGTAGGATTCGAACCTACGGTACACGATACCAAAAACCGATGCCTTACCACTTGGCCACGCCCCAATAACCACCTGCCTAATAGCTGATGCATACAGTGCAGGCGAAAAAATAGCCATCTTCCGGCTTCGGTGCAACAAAAATGTCCAAAAAAATTTAAAAAGCTGTTTTTGTCGCAGGTGGCACAGCGATTAATTGGCTGTTAACAGCCCAATAACCTGCCTCTATCAAAGCTTGTGACAGCATTTTAGCATGGTCAGCATTATCACATAAAGCAAAGGCACTAGCACCGCTTCCTGTCATACCGATAATAGCAGGCTTCTGACAAATTGCCTGATAATGATCTGCCATATCATCAAGCATCTTGGCAATTTCAGGGTAAAGCTGCTGTGCTGGCTTTCGTAAATCATTACCAATGGCGATGAGTTTGTGCCATTGTCCAGCTGCTAGCAGTGAGGCTATCAGTACAGGATTGCAATCTGAAAACGGGGTTTGTGATGCTTGATAGGCCTGAAAGACAGATTTTGTATCAGCATGTCGCCGCGGGTTAACCAAAATAATCGCAGGTAAATTATCTGGTATTGTGACATGATGCGCATCTTGGCCAATCGCCATCATAATATGCATTTGTGATGATAGGCATGCTGGCACATCTGCCCCAAGCGCAACGGATTTCGTTAGTAATTCTGCTTGAATTTCAGCCTTATCATCTTGTGATAAGGCACGCAATAATGCCCCAGCATCTGCACTGCCGCCGCCAAGACCACCGCCTATGGGTATCTGTTTATCAAGGTGAATATGAAAAGGCTGATTTGTGTTTGTTGTCGCATGATATAATGCTAGCGCATCGCGCAATAAGGTCTCGCCACCTGCTTTGTTCAGATGATTAGCAAAAGGGCCAGCCACGGTTATGGTGGTGCGTTCTGCTGGTGTGATGGTCAGCTTGTCACCAAAAGCGGTAAAGCCAGCCAAAGATACCATCTGATGATAGCCATTATCAGTGCGTCCTGTGATGGCAAGGCATAAATTCACCTTGGCAGGTGCGATAATCTGGCAAGCTAATTTCATTTAAAATCCGTCATTTGCCAGCGGCTGGCCATCTGGCAATTCAGCTTGTTTTAGCTTGTTATCAAGTCTGGCCGCACTTTCATCATCTAGCTCTGGCTGTGTTCTGGCAAATTGCCATTTATAGACAGCCTCATAATCTCGTCCCACCTGCCAATAGGCATCTGCCAGATGTTCAATAATAACAGGGTCAAGCGGCTCTAGCTGTATCGCACGCTCTAGCCAGATGACAGCATTGTCTAAATCACCAAGACGATAATAGACCCACCCCAAACTATCAGCAAAAAATCCAGATGATGGCCGCAATTCAACAGCTTTTTTAATGTAATTTATCGCTTCATCTAGATTGCGGTTTTCATCAGCATACCAATAGCCAAGGTAATTCAGGGTATAAGCATCATCTGGATTGCGTGATAATGATGAAAGGAAATAGCGCTCTGCTTCTTCATCAGCCCCAATTCTCTCAAGGCAAATAGCCAGATTGCGATGCAACCGTGCTGTATCAAAACGCCCGCCTTCAAGCTGGCGATAAAGCGGTATGGCTTCCTCAAACCGCGATAAAGCACGCAACGTATCTGCCTGTGCCAAAATCACACGTTCATTTTCATCATGATCTAGGCGAATTGTCTGAATATGACGCAAGGCATCTTCGGTTTTTTCAACACGGCGCAAATAATCAAAATAGCTTAATTGTAATGGTAAATGATAGGCAGAATCAGCTGGTATTTTGGTGAAATGCTCTGTGGCAGAATCAGGCTGATTTAAATTTAGATATTCTTGAGCGATTACAAAATGAGCAGCGTCAAAATCAGGTGCTAGCAATAATGATAATTGCGCACGTGCTAATAATAAAGAGCGAATAGATTTTTCAAAATCGAGCCAGCTTGTATCAAGTAATGATTGTGCTAGCCCTCTTGTGATTGTCATAGGTGCAAGAAGATGATGAGTGCCAGTTTCAAATTGTTGCCAAATGGCCTCGCCATCAAACGAGCTTGATAGATAGGTGGTTAAAATATCTTTCGCTGTATCAGCATCACCAAGACGCTGATAGCTGGCAGCGATTGATAGCTGAATATGAGAGGGATAATTTTGCAATAGGCGCAAATTGCGAAGCTGACTAAGAGCTTCTTCGCGAGCCCCGCCTGCCTCTAGCAGATGGATAATCTGTAATTCCATAAAAGCAGGTGATAAGCCAACATCATTTTCAAGCAAAGTCGCTGTTTGCGACATGGATGTCACGGCACCAGCAAATTGACCTTGTGCCAATAATGACCAGCTATGGGTCACACCAGCGATAATGACGCTGGTATCTGATTGCGCCAGACTAGCTGATAGCGCATCAACCGCTTCCCAATCCTGAGCAAGGGCAGCCTCAATCAATGCTGGCTCTGAGGCAAGCGGCATGACCAGATTTAACGCTTCCATCCGGCGTGCTATTTCAGCAGCTTCTTCAATATGGCCAGATTGATATTGGGTTAAAAACGCATGACGCAGCAAATCAGGATTATTATCATCAAGCACTAAGCTTTTGGTGAAAAAATCAGTGGCAGAGCTTAGGTCATTCGCATAGACAGCAGAGCGTGCCATCAGAAAATTACTCGCAAGGCTATCACTCAAAGGTGCTGGTAATGGCGTTATCACATCATCTGTTTGCTGGCCTATCACACCACCAGAAATCAGATTTGGATTACTTGTCTGACAAGCTGAAAGCATCACCAAGCCAGCCATGACCATCATCCCCTGCCTTTGCAAGGAATGAAGGTTAAAGCTGATATATGGTGCCATTTCCATCATAGTCTCATCATTAAACTGGCTTTGGTTATTTAAAATCTGCCAGTTTTTTTATTGTGATACCAGTCTTGCAATGGCGATGATTACATATTTGGATAATTTGGACCGCCGCCACCTTCTGGAGTTACCCATTGGATATTCTGTGAAGGGTCTTTAATATCACAAGTTTTGCAGTGAACACAATTTTGCGCATTGATTTGTAATTGTGGATTTTCACCAGCATCATCACGCACAATTTCATATACACCTGCCGGACAATAACGCTGTTCTGGTGCATCATATAGTGCCAAATTATGCTGAATTGGCACAGTGCTATCTTTCAGACGCAAATGAACAGGCTGATTTTCCTCATGATTGGTGCCAGATAAATAAACAGATGAATTACGATCAAAGCTGACAATATTATCTGGCTTTGGATACTCAATCTTTGGTGCTTTATCTGCTGGCTTCAGATTGCTGTGATCTGCCTTATGATGGAATGTCCAAGGGGCATTGCCGCGCAAAATATAGGTATCAAGTGCTGAATAAGCCATGCCAGCCCATAGGCCTTTATGGAATGATGGGCGAATATTACGCACCTTATACAGCTCTTTCCACAACCATGATTGTTCAATTTTCTCGGCATAAGAGACAGGTTCTTGTGCGCCTGCATCATCTGTTTTCAGCAAATCAAACACAGCTTCAGCTGCTAGCATACCTGATTTCATAGATGTATGAGTGCCTTTGATTTTTGGCACATTCAAAAAGCCTGCTGTGCAACCAACAAGGCATCCACCTGGAAATGTCAGCTTTGGCACAGATTGGAAACCACCTTCATTAAGCGCTCTTGCGCCATAAGATACACGCCTGCCGCCTTCAAACACAGAGCGCACTGCTGGATGTGTTTTAAAACGCTGGAATTCTTCGAAAGGTGATAGATGCGGGTTGCTATAATCAAGGCCAACAACATAGCCAACCGCAACCTGATTACCATTTAGATGATATAAGAATGAGCCACCATAGGTATCTGTTGCTAATGGCCAGCCAACAGAATGCCAGACTAATCCAGGCTTTGATTTCGCAGGATCAATATCCCACAGCTCTTTGATACCAATCGCGTAAGTTTGCGGATCTTTGCCTTCACGCAGATCAAATTTTTCAAACAAGCCTTTGGTCAGATGGCCACGGCAGCCTTCGGCGAAAATCACCTGTTTGGCAAGCAAATCCATGCCAGGCATATAATTATCTGTTTTCTCACCATCTTTGCCGATACCCATATCACCAGTGCCAACACCGATAACCGCGCCATTATCATCATGGATAACATGTGCTGCTGGGAAACCTGGGTAAATTTCAACACCTAATGCTTCTGCTTGCTCACCAAGCCAACGACAGAAATTACCAAGCGAAATGATATAATTGCCATGATTATTCATCTGTGGCGGTGTTGGCAGGCGGAATGAACCAGAACCTGTCAGGAACATAAATTTGTCAGTTTCAACAGGCGTATCAAGCGGTGCATTTTTATCTTGCCAATCAGGGATTAGCTCATTAAGCGCACGCGGCTCTAAGACAGCACCAGATAAAATATGTGCGCCAATTTCGCTGCCTTTTTCAATCAGGCAAACTTCGATTGATTGGCCTGTTTCTGCTGCCATTTGTTTCAGTCTGATAGCCGCTGATAAACCAGATGGTCCACCACCAACGATCACAACATCAAATTCCATGGATTCCCGTTCCATTTAACCCTCACCCTATTATTTGTGATGCATTGCATCACATCTGCCTATTACCCTTGTGCCTATTTCAGATGCCGCCAGCTTTCGCCTTGTGACATTTGAATTTATTATCTTGTTCGACTATGTCACTATATGTGACAAAGCGACAATCAAAAAAATGACAGATGGCGGTCTCATTGACAATCACAGAAGCGACAAAAGATGCCCTTTTAGCAACACTTTCTTGGCAGATGGAATGTGGTGTTGATGAAGCCTTACTTGATAGCCCGCCACAAGCTGGTGATCAGCCCTTGCGCCTGTCTGATTTTACAAAGGCTGATGCGGCACCGCAAAACCAGCCAGTCCCAAAAACTCAGATGATGAAAAATCAGGAAATGGCTACTCAGGAAATGGCAAAAGTGTCAACTGAGATCCCATATCATAAAGCAGCAACCTCTCATTCTAGACAAGATTTGTCATCTATTACTGATTTGGTGGCACTGCGGGACGCAATGGCATCTTTTGAGGGATGTGAGTTAAAGCGGACTGCCAGCAATCTTGTCTTTGCTGATGGTAATGCTCAGGCCAAAATTATGCTGATTGGCGAAGCACCAGGGCGTGATGAAGATAAAGCTGGTTTGCCTTTTGTTGGTAGGGCAGGTCAGCTGCTCGATCAGATGCTTGCTTGTGTTGGCCTTGATAGGACTTCTGTTTATATCACCAATATCTTGCCATGGCGCCCGCCTGGCAACCGGACACCAACCAGCGAAGAAATCGCGATGATGCGCCCTTTTTTGGAAAAACATATCGAGATTGTGGCACCTGATATCATCGTCGCTGTTGGCGGCACATCTGCCAAAGCGCTATTGGATACGACCACAGGCATTATGCGTTTGCGCGGTAAAATCACAGATTATCAGACTGGCTTTGGTAACAAAATCCCGCTTCTACCATGCTTGCATCCTGCCTATCTTTTGCGCAGCCCACAGCATAAAAAAATGGCATTTAGTGATCTTATCACATTAAAGCGTCACACAGACCAAGCCTAGCCTGTTACTATTTGCAGCAAGTCTTCAAAAAAGGGGTTCTTGATCAAAGGCACTGTTTGCGTCATAACTTGTGGCACTTCATTTTTTGAAAATTATGAATAAGGGTAGCTGGTTGTGACAATCCTAACAGGTCTGTATCAAAAAGGTTTGCGCCCTTTATTATGTGGCTGGCTGATAAGCCTTTGTTTGGCTGTATCAGCACAGGCATCAGATTTGCCAGATATTTTATCACCAGCTGATAAGGATGCTTATGCCAAGATTTTTGAATTACAAGAAGCAGGGCTGATAAAAAAGGCAGCTGGTATCATTAAGACGGTTGATGACCCGATTTTGATGGGTCATGTCTTGTCACAGAAATATCTGCATCCCACCGCATGGCGGTCAAGCTTTACTGAATTGCGAGACTGGCTGGCTGATTATCATGACCATCCAGCGGCAAGCCGTATTAGCTGGCTTGCCAAAAAACGAAAGCCAGCAAAGGCTGCTAATCCAAAGTTACCTAAAAAAGGCTATTTGAACGGTATCGGCAATTCTGAATTACATAGCTATCGTGCTAGGATTCCAGCCAGTACCAAAGGGCGGATTTCACCGCGCCAGACACGTGCGATTGCCAGCAAGGTACGCCGCTTCATCAGAAGCAGAGCGCCAACAGCTGGTAATAATTATCTGTCTGAGAAAAGCACTTTGCGCTATTTGACAAAATTTGAAGAAGCACAATTACGTGGTGAAATCGCTCATGCTTATTTGATTTTTGGCCTTGATCAGAAAGCCATCCGCACAGCACGTCATGCCATAGGTGCAGGGCGTGACAAAGCCTGGCTTGCTTATTGGGCAGGCGGCCTTGCTGCGTGGCGTTCAAAGCAATTTGAATTAGCACATAGCTTTTTCACAACATTGGCAGAAATCGAAGATGCGCCTGATAGCTTGCGCTCTGGTGCTGCTTTTTGGTCATATCGTTCAGCGATGCGTAATCGCGATGTCGCAGATGCTGTTCGGTATCTTGATATTGCCCTTGGCTATCCGCAAAGCTTTTATGGCGTGCTGGCTTTACAAGTATCTGGACAATCTCATCTGGTGAATTTCACATTGCCAGAAAATAAGCAGGTTTTTACAAAATGGCTGTTAAATCGTGATGGCGGCAAGCGTGCCATAGCGTTATTGCAACTTGGGATGAGCCATGAGGCATCTCGTGAATTGCGCTATTTATATCATGATGTGCCTGATAATCTGATACCGCAATTAGTGCGTTTTGCCCTTGATCATAATATGGCTGATTTGGCATTTCGTGTTGCTGATTATTATCGTTATGAAACAGGTACTACTATTTATGCAGGGCTCTATCCTTTGATGACTCTTGAAACAGATCTGTATGTGGATGAAGCATTGGTCTTTTCGATGATACGCAAAGAATCAGGTTTTGCTGCCTCTGCAAAAAGTCGTGCCAAGGCGGCAGGCCTGATGCAGATCATGCCAGCAACAGCAGCCTTTTTGACCAATGATCGCAAAATGCGAACCTCAAAACGCCATTTATTATATGACCCTGCTTTTAATATTGAATTAGGCCAGCGTTATATCAGTCATTTGTTTGATGAGCCTTATATCGCGGATAATTTAGAACGTATGCTGGCAGCCTATAATGCAGGGCCTGGGAATCTGAATAAATGGTTGAAAAAAATCAATCATGATGATGATGCGCTGTTATTTATTGAATCTATACCAGCACGTGAGACACGACTTTATGTCAAATCAGTGGTTGCCAATTTATGGATGTATCGCACACAATTAGGCCAAGATACACCAGCTGTCAGACATATCGCAACACAGAGCAATAGCAATCGCTCTCTGGCTTATTTATTTGATAGCCGGTTAAAATAACACGAAAATTCAAAGGAAATGCCATGAGCCGAATAGATGAAACACGCCCTTTCGTGCCAGTCTCTATTGCGGTCATGACTGTTTCTGATACACGCACTCTGGCAGATGATAAATCAGGTGATTTGCTGGTGCAGCGCTTAACAGAGGCTGGCCATATCCTATCTGGCAGATCAATCGTGACAGATGATATCAGCGCGATCACTTCGCAATGCCGTCACTATATTGAGGATGATAGAACAGATGTTGTGATTGCCACAGGGGGAACAGGCCTAACAGGCCGAGATGTCACACCAGAAGCATTTTACACTCTATTTGATAAGGAAATTGAAGGTTTCGGCGAATTATTCCGCTTTTTATCTTTTCAAAAAATTGGCACCTCTACCTTGCAAAGCCGCGCGGTCGCTGGTGTTGCTGGTGGCACCTATTTGTTCGCATTGCCAGGTTCGCCATCTGCCTGCCGTGATGCGTGGGATGATATTTTGGCCTTGCAACTTGATTACCGTCATTTGCCTTGTAATTTTGTTGAGATTATGCCGCGCCTAACAGAGCATTTGGTGCCGCCACGAAAACCATCTTAAGCTGTTGATAATGACGTCATTATGGCCAAGATGAAACCGCTGCAACAACCAGATTATCGCATTGAACAAGCTGCCCTAGAGGCCGCTGGCGAGGGTTATATTATTGGGGTTGATGAAGCTGGCAGAGGTCCATGGGCTGGCCCTGTTTGTGCTGCTTCATTCTGGATACATCCAGATTATCTTGATGGTTTGCCAGCTGGCCTAACTGATTCCAAAAAGCTTAAACCAGCTCAACGTGATGAGATTGAAACACAGCTATTAAGCCAGCCTCATTATTATAATGCCCAATTTGGCACAGTCGCAGATATTGATGAAATCGGTATCCTGCAGGCCACTTTTTTAGCTATGAAAAAAGCAGTGGATGGGCTGGCACAACAGCTTCTTGGCCATGATCCGCTTCATTATGGCAAGATTACAGCCATTTTAATTGATGGCAATCTTGTCCCGCCACTTGATTATCCAGCACAGCCTATCATCAAAGGTGATAGCCTATCACTTTCGATAGCAGCTGCCTCTATCATTGCCAAACAAACCAGAGATAGGTTGATGGCTGAGTATCATCATCATTATCCCGCCTATGGTTGGCTGACCAATCAGGGCTATGGCACCAAAGCGCACCAGCAGGCTTTGGCTGATTTTGGTGTTACCGAACATCATAGACGCTCTTTTGCCCCTATCAGAAAATTATTGGAAAAAGACAACCAATAGAGGGCGCGATAGAACAATCAAAAGGCCTGATAATCGGCGTTCTTTGAAATGCCGAAATGCGCTATCGCAAAAGGCCGACACAGCAGTAAATAAGCTGGCAATCAGTCAGCCTTTTTGCCCTTTGCCATCTATTACGATGAACGCCCCTACAAGATAGGCGCATGAAAAATCATTTAAAACACTATATATTGTATTAGATTAATTTAATCATATAAGTCGTTGACTTTCATAGATTATTTGAGGTTTCTTAGAGCATAAGACTGATTTAGTAAGGCATTTTAGGCATGAAAACCGACATTATTTATCATGGTGATTGTATTGCGCAGTTACGCAAACTGCCTGATGAATCGGTTGATCTTGTTTTCGCTGATCCGCCTTATAATCTGCAATTATCAGGTACATTACATCGCCCTGACCAGTCATTGGTTGATGCGGTTGATGATGAGTGGGACAAATTTGATTCATTTGCCGCTTATGATGCCTTGTCAAAAGCGTGGTTGGCAGAATGCCGCCGTATTTTAAAGCCAGATGGTGCTTTATGGGTCATCGGCTCTTATCATAATATCTTCCGTCTTGGGGTGCAGCTTCAGGATCTTGGCTTCTGGCTGTTAAATGATATTGTCTGGCGCAAAACAAACCCAATGCCAAATTTCAGAGGCAGACGTTTTACCAATGCTCATGAAACCTTGATTTGGGCATCGAAATCTGAACAGTCAAAATACACCTTTAATTATGAAGCAATGAAGGCGTTAAATGAAGGTTTGCAGATGCGCTCTGATTGGCATTTGCCACTTTGTACAGGTGCTGAACGCCTGAAAGGGGCAGATGGCAAAAAGGCACATCCAACACAAAAGCCAGAAAATTTGCTGGCCCGTGTGATTTTATCATCCACAAAGCGTGGTGATATTGTGCTTGATCCGTTTTTTGGCACAGGCACAACTGGCGCTGTTGCGAAAAAATTAGGCAGGCATTTTATCGGCATTGAACAAGATGAAAGATATGTCGCAATCGCAACCGAACGTATTGCTGGCGTGACAGCCATTCATGATAGCCATTTGCTTGAGACCAAGGCCAAACGTGCAGAGCCAAGAGTGCCTTTTGGCGCATTGGTAGAACGTGGCTGGATCAAGGTTGGTGATAAGGTGTTTGATAAAAAACAACGTTTTACCGCGCGTGTCTGTGCTGATGGCTCACTGAAAACAGATGGTGACAAAGCTGGCACTATTCATTCTCTTGGTGCGGCGTTGCAAAATCAGGCCTCATGTAATGGCTGGACATTTTGGCATATTGAACGTGATGGTAAAGAGGTTGTGATTGATCAGCTGCGTGATGAGTTGCGGGCTGAAAATTACGCCAATTAAGCTGTTACCTTTAAGCGCGCTCTTTTGGTAACAAGATTAGCCCAAGCGCAATTAACACTATCACTATCACCATACCAGCACGCTCAAAGCCTGTCGCAAGCACAAGCCAGCCATAGATAAGTGGTCCAATAAAGCTAGTTGCCTTTCCAGACACCATATAAAGACCAAATAAAGATGCCTTGCTAGCATCAGGGGCAAGACGTGCCACATAAGATCGCGAGGCTGATTGTGAGGGGCCAACAAAAATCCCCAAACATAAAGCGCTTATCCAAAAAATCAGTTTTGTTGGTGCGAAAATGGTAAGGCTGCCAAAAAGTAATAAGCCCCATAATGAGATCTGGATGGTACGAAGCGAGCCAAGCCTATCATCAGCCCAACCGCCAAAAATAGCCCCAAATCCTGCGCTGACATTTAACGAAATGGCAAATAATAAAATCTCTGTTTGGGTAAAACCAAATACTTTGGCAGCAAAGATACCGCCAAGCGCAAAAACAGTTACAAGACCATCATTATAGGCCATACGCGCTAGCAAAAACCGCATCATATTCGGAATGGCGCGTGCTTCATTAATGCTTGATTTCAGCTGCGTAAACCAACTTCCCTGATGCGGGGTTGGCGGCGGCGATGGCACCAAGAAAAATAACGGCAAAGAAAAGATAATTGCCCAAAGGCCAGCAAAAATCATTGTGGCACGCACATGTTCTGCTGTTGATTTATCAAGGCCAAAGGGAGCTGTTTCTGGCAGAATGAAAATAGCTAAAGCAAGGCCAAGTGCCACTACTGCGCCAACATAGCCTGTCCCCCAAGCGATGCCAGATAGCCTGCCTATGTTGTTGCGATCTGCCAGATGAACCAACAGGCCATTATAAAACACAAAGCTGATTTCCATCATGAAAATCGACAAAGCAGACAGGCCAAGTGCAAACCATATCATAGTGCTTTCAGGCGCAGCAAACCATAACAGCATAACAGCTATTGCACCTGTGCATAATGTCACTGTCAGCCCCTGTTTGATAAGACCGTTATTATCAGCAAAGCGACCGACAAAAGGTGATGCTAGGGCCACAAGCAAAGCTGTTAGCCCTGTCATTTGTGCCCAATAATAGGTGCCATTTTCAGGTGCTAATGTCGTGGTAAAATAAACCGCAAAAACAAAAGTAGCATGCAAGGTTGGGACAGGTGATGAGGCCCAATCATAGAGTGCCCAAGCGAAATGGGATAATTTTCGTGGCGCCATGATATTTTTTTCACTAATCAGATAATAACTAGTAAAAAGGCTATTTTAGAATTCGTAACTTTGCAAGCAGACAACATCACAGCCAACTTCGGCTAGTTTGGCACGCCCCTTCAGTCCGGTTAATTCGATAAGACAAGCAGCCCCTGCTACGATGCCGCCAGCTTGCTTTATCAAAGAGGCAGAGGCAGCCAATGTGCCGCCAGTTGCCAGCAAATCATCAACCAATAAAACACGTTTGCCAGCGATGGTGCGACTTGCCTGAATGGCAAGACGTGCCTTGCCATATTCAAGCTCATAGGATTCTTCAAACACCTTGCCAGGTAATTTGCCTGATTTACGGATCATGACCGTGCCGCAATTCAGCGATAATGCCAGAGGCATGGCAAATAAAAATCCGCGCGCATCTATGCCAGCAATGATATCAGGGCGTAAAGGCAAGGCAATCTCTGTCAGAGCAGCGATCATCTGCTTTAACACATCAGCATCTTCCAAAGCAGGGCTGATATCATAAAATAATATGCCTGGTTTTGGAAAATCAGGTATTTTAGCAATATGGCTATCTAAGTTAAATGCGACAGACATGGGCGCTATCCTGCTTTTTTATCCAGCTCTGTTATGACGCTGCCTTTTTCTCTAGGCGGCGTTGGTGCAAGACAGGTTCTGTATAGCCTGATGGCTGAACCCTGCCAGCAAAAACAAGATCGCAAGCTGCCTGAAAAGCGATTGAATTTTCAAAATTACCAGCCATTGGCTGATAATCAGGATCGCCAGCATTCTGGGCATCAACCACAGCTGCCATTTTCTGCATAACAGCCATAACCTTATCTTTTGATACCACATTATGATGCAGCCAATTAGCCAGATGCTGAGATGAAATGCGCAAAGTTGCTCTATCTTCCATCAGGCCAACATTATTAATATCAGGCACTTTTGAGCAGCCAACACCAGCATCAATCCAGCGCACCACATAGCCTAAAATACCTTGGGCGTTATTTTCCAGCTCTTTGGTAATATCTTCATCAGACCAGTTCGGACGAATAGCCACAGGTATCGTTAAAATATCATTCAGATTAGCGCGTTCACGCGAAGCCAATTCACGTTGGCGGTCAAACACATCAACCTTATGATAATGCATCGCATGTAATGTGGCAGCTGTTGGCGATGGTACCCAAGCACAATTAGCACCTGATAAAGGATGGCCAATTTTCTGTTCAATCATATCTGCCATTAGATCAGGCATGGCCCACATGCCTTTACCAATTTGTGCCTTGCCAGAAAATCCGCAAGCAAGGCCGATATCAACATTCCAATTTTCATAAGCGCCAATCCAGGCAGCTTGTTTCATATCACCTTTGCGGATCATAGGACCTGCTTCAAGTGAGGTGTGAATTTCATCACCGGTTCTGTCAAGGAAACCAGTATTGATAAAGACAACACGGTCTTTGGCAGCTCTGATACATTCTTTCAGATTAACAGTTGTCCTGCGTTCTTCATCCATAATGCCAATTTTCATCGTATGTGCTGGCAGGCCAAGAACTGATTCGACATGATCAAAAATTTCACAAGCAAAAGCAACTTCATCAGGGCCATGCATTTTTGGCTTTACGATATAAATCGAATCATAGACAGAATTACTTGTTGCGCCTTGGCTGGCTCTGGCAAAATCATGCATCGCTGCCAAGGTGGTCATAAAGCCATCCATAATCCCTTCAGGAATTTCGTCACCACCATCAAGCAAAATAGCAGGGTTTGTCATCAGATGACCAACATTACGCACTAACATTAAAGAGCGGCCTTTTAAGGTCAGCGTTCCGCCATTAGCTGCGCTATAGCTGCGATCAGCATGCAGACTTCTGGTAAAGCTACGGCCACCCTTGGTCATTTCAATCGATAAATCACCGCTCATCAAGCCAAGCCAATTACGATAAGCCAGAACCTTATCTTCTGAATCAACAGCCGCAACAGAATCTTCACAATCCATAATGGTCGAGATAGCTGATTCTAAAATGATATCATTAATATGTGCTTTATCCTCACTGCCAATCGCACCCTTGCTATCAAGTAGCAGGTCAATATGCAGATTATGACGCGCTAGTAATAAGCTAGTTGGGTTTGTCTCATCACCCTTATAGCCTTTAAATTGGCTGGCATCATTCAGATAGGTTTTGGTGTCACCAAGTGATAATACAACTGTGCCATCAACCACTGAAAAACCAGTCACATCATGCCAGTCACCAAGTGACAATGGCGCTACCTCATTTAGGAAATCACGCGCTTTTGCAATCACCTTTTGGCCGCGTGCTGGATTATAGGCGCTGCCACGTTCAGTGCCATTATCATCATCAATGGCATCTGTACCATAGAGCGCATCATATAAGCTGCCCCATCTGGCATTAGCTGCATTTAGCGCATAGCGCGCATTCATGACAGGCACCACTAATTGCGGGCCAGCAATGGTGGCAATCTCTGGGTCAACCTTATCTGTTGCAATGGTAAAATCATCACCTTCAGGGACGATGTAACCAATCTCTTTCAAAAAAGCCTGATAGGCATCATCATCAATGCCCTTATCACGATTGGCTATCAGATAGGCATCAATCTTGCCTTGCAATGCATCACGATGTGCCAGCAAAGCTTTATTTTTTGGCGTTAATTTGTGAACAGCCTCATCAAAACCTGCCCAGAAATCAGCAGCTGCGATTGGCAGCCCTGCTAGCAATTCTGTTTCAACAAATTTGTGAAGATCAGCGGCGACAGATAGTCTGCCAACAGAGATATATCCCATGATAAAGCCTCACCTTGAAAAAATATGATATGTGAAAGAGTTCTATTACTTCTTCCATACGCCAATTAATAAAAAAACGCATGATAAAAATGAAAGCAATTTCCACATTGTGGAATAACGTTTCAAATATTGAGATGGGCTTGGTGACTGACTATGACAATCGCTTTATTTGGCAGTGTTTATCTTCATTCTATCAGCCATTACCTGTTTTAGGCGCCACTTATGTTAGGCATCTGGTATTAGGCATCTGGTCCATCCCAGCTAATAGATTGCTGTGATAATAGTGATTGTAATTCATCTATTTTCGTTGCGAGAGCTGTTTCATCAACCCCTTCAGCACGCACAACAAGTGCTGCTTCTGTGTTTGAGGCACGTATTAGCCACCATCCTGTCTCATCCATTACCCTAACACCGTCAATCACAATCACATCACGGTCAGAGAATTGGCGCATTGCAGCCTCTGCCAATGCTGTCATATCAGCAAATTTACGCTCATCATCACATGGCACACGGCATTCAGGGCTAGCATAGCTTTGCGGCAGATTATCCATAAAATCAGTGATGGTCTGGCCTGTGCGATGCATGGTTTGCAACAGCCTAACAGCGACATATAACGCATCATCAAAGCCATAATAACCATCTTTGATAAAGATATGACCAGACATTTCACCAGCTAATTCACAACCTGTTTCAACCATTCTGCTTTTCATGTGGCTATGGCCTGTTTTCCATAAAGACGCCACACCACCAGCTTGCCTGACAATCGCCATTGCTGTTTGGCTAGATTTCACATCAAATAAAATTTCAGCACCAGGGTTACGTTGCAGATATTCAAGTGCCAAAAAGGCTGTCAGCAGATCACCAGGTACCTGACGGCCTTTGGCATCGATCACACCAAGCCTATCGCCATCACCATCAAAGCCAAGGCCGCAATCAGCATTCATCTCATCTCTGGCATCACGCAAAAAGCCAAGGGTATGCGGGTCAACAGGATCAGGGTGATGATTGGGGAAATTCCCATCCACCTCGGCAAATAATAAGTGATGCGTGCCTTCTAACTTTTCGATAAGCGCCGCAACAGCTGGCCCTGCTGCTCCATTGCCTGTATCCCAGATAAGAGGTCTTTCATCATGGGCAAGCCCATCTGTGAGCTTGGCGATATAATCATCAAAAACAGAGTGCTCTTGATAGCTGCCATCATGTGTCAGCGTCACACCAGCACGCCCCATCTGGCCCAGTTTTTCAATATCATCACCATAAAAAGACAGATGTGTTTTCACCATCTTGAACCCGTTATAATCTTTCGGGTTATGTGAGCCTGTTATTTGAATGGCACCGTCACATTCAAGAATTCTATCAGCAAAATATAATTGTGGTGTCGGGCCAAGACCAATATCTATCACATGTGCCCCGCCTGCTATCAGCCCATCTATCAGTGCTTTTGATAAGGCAGGTGAGCTTAATCTGCCATCGCGGCCAACAGCGACTTTTTTAAGGCTGCCATCTAGGCAATTTGTGAAAAGGGCACCAATCGCAAAAGCATCTTCTTCTGTTAAGGTGTTCCCAATAATCCCGCGAATATCATAGGCACGCAAAATCGTAGGGTGAAATTCATGGGAATAAATCTCAGAAGAGGCTGTCATAATGAGGCACTTTATTTCATTGTGATATTGTGAGACATCAACCAGTTTTTTAATTCTGGCCCGATTGTGTCATGGTTAAGACTCATTGCCAGATTCGCCTTTTGAAACCCAATTTTTGAGCCACAATCATAGCGCGTTCCAGAAAAGCGATAGCCTGTAAAAGGTGACGTGCCAATTTGTCTTGCCAATGCATCTGTCAGCTGTATTTCACCGCCAACACCAGCCTTTTGCTGACCAAGACTGTCAAAAACAGAAGCTTCAATAATATATCGCCCTATCACAGCTAGATTGGATGGTGCTTTTTCAGGGTGTGGCTTTTCGACAAGGCCTTTGACCTCAACCACCCTGCCATCATCTGAACCAGCTGTTACAATGCCATAGGATGATGTTTCGCTTTGCGGGACTTCCATAACAGCAACCATATTGCCGCCCTGATAAGCAGCAACCATTTCCTGTAATGCTGGCTTACCAAGTACAAAATCATCTGCTAGCAAAATGGCGACAGGCTCATCCCCAACTAGATGACGGGCACACCAGACAGCATGGCCAAGGCCTGCTGGCTCTTGCTGTCTGACATAGGCAACAGAACCAGGTGTGCGCATCATATCTCGTACGGTCTGCAAGGCCTGTTCTTTATTTTTTTCAATCAGCACAGATTCTAATTCAACAGAATGGTCAAAATGATCTTCAATCGCTGTCTTATTACGACCTGTGACAAAGATAAATTCTTCAATGCCAGCTGCGATGGCTTCTTCAACAGCATATTGGATAAGCGGCTTATCAAGTACCGGTAACATTTCCTTTGGCAAAGCTTTGGTCGCTGGCAAAAAGCGTGTTCCCAAACCACCAACAGGGAAAATTGCTTTTTTAATCATGCGGAACACCCTTTCTCATCAGCTATCTCTTTTGATAGATGATTGCCTTGTCTGTGATAAACCGCCATAAAGAGATGGTCAAGAATACTGGTTATGACGTGATGTAATTTGAGGGATAGCATGAGTATAAAAGAATGTCTTTTGGCATCCGCCAAGGTGAAGCAAGATAGCGCTGAGCAGTTATCTGAGAAAGCAGAGCAGGCAGCAAAGATGATAGCTGATGCCCTTCAGAATGGCAAAAAGCTAATGCTATGTGGCAATGGTGGTTCAGCTGGTGACAGCCAGCATCTGGCAGCAGAATTTGTGGCAACTCTTGATCATACGCGCCCGCGCCCTGGCCTGCCAGCGATTGCGCTAACGACAGACACATCTTTTCTGACCGCCTATGCAAATGATTTTGGATTTGAAGGGGTGTTTGCACGGCAGGTGGAAACGCTGGGCCAGAAAGGTGATATATTACTTGCCATTTCTACCAGCGGTAATTCAAAAAATGTGCTGGCAGCGGCCAAGCGTGCAAAAGAGCTGGGGATAGGGGTCATTGCAATGACTGGCCAGACTGGTGGCGGCCTGGCAGGCTTAAGTGATATTTTAATCGCGGTTCCAAGTGATATCACCATGCATATACAAGAAGGCCATATCGCACTTGGCCATGCGATTACCGCCCATGTTGAACAGCTTATAGATAGTAAAAACTGAAATTTAGCGCCCAAAATTTAAATCCCTTGATTTAAAATCGGGATTTAGCGACGAGCTTAAAGGCAGAATAAATGAATATTGTTGTTATTGGCACTGGATATGTTGGCCTGGTCTCGGGGGCGTGCTTTTCTGAATTTGGCTTTAACGTGACCTGCATTGACAAAGATAGTACAAAAATTGACCGGCTAAAGGCGGGAGAGATTCCTATCTATGAGCCGGGTCTGGAGGCATTGGTTGACCGCAATTTTCAGGCAGGGCGATTAAAATTTGCAACAACGCTGGCAGATAATGTCCGCCACGCAGATGCTGTTTTCATTGCGGTGGGGACGCCAACCCGGCGCGGTGACGGCCATGCAGATTTAAGCTATGTTTTTGCCGCCGCAAAAGAAGTCGCTGCCGAGCTATCAGATTACACAGTCATTGTTACCAAATCCACCGTTCCGGTTGGTACTGGCCGGCAGGTGGAAGAGGTGGTAAAAGCCGCAAACCCAGATGCGGATTTTGATGTCGTGTCTAATCCGGAATTCTTGCGTGAAGGTTCGGCAATTGGCGATTTTATGCGTCCAGACAGGGTCGTTGTTGGCGCTGAAACCGACCGGGCCATCGCCAGAATGCGCGCGCTCTATCGCCCGTTATATCTTATCGAAAAGCCGGTATTATTTACCAGTCTGGAAACTGCCGAGCTGATCAAATATGCGGCCAATGCCTTTTTGGCGGTAAAGATATCCTATATTAACCAAATGGCGGATCTGTGCGAGGCGGTAGGCGCGGATGTACATGATGTTGCCAAAGGGATGGGATTGGATAACCGGATCGGGGCTAAATTTTTGCATCCAGGGCCTGGATATGGCGGCTCCTGTTTTCCAAAAGATACCCTTGCGCTTGTAAAGACAGCAGAGCTTTATGATGTGCCTGTTTCTATTGTCTCTGATGTGGTGGCCTATAATGCAGCTCGCAAGCAGGCGATGGCAGCGCGCGTGATAGCGGCCTGTGATGGCGCGGTATCGGGAAAAAAAATAGCGATATTAGGTCTGGCCTTTAAGCCGGAAACAGATGATATGCGTGAAAGTCCAGCCCTGGATATTGTGACGAGCCTTGCTGCGGCAGGGGCTAGCATAACCGCTTATGATCCCGCAGCAATCGAAGAAGCCAGGCCGTTATTGCCAGATAGTGTGCTGTATGTGGCCTCTGCTCAGGACTGCCTGAAAGGGGCAGATTGTGCGGTTATGGTCACCGAATGGAACGAATTTCGGGCGCTCACTCCGCAAATATTTAAACAATTAATGGCCGTGCCAAAGCTGGTGGATTTACGCAATATTTATGAACCGGAAAGCATGCGCGAAATGGGCATAGCGTATCAGTCGATTGGCCGTAAATAGCGAAATCCCTCGCGTGGGATAGAATTGGCCGTGATAATGTGAAAGAGAAATTTGTGATGGATTTTCATACCCCCTCGGCGCTGCCAAAACTTATGGTCGCTCCAAATGGCGCGCGCCGCACCAAACAGGATCACCCGGCGATACCTGTGACGCTGGAACAAACCGTAGAGACAGCAAAAAAATGCTATCAGGCCGGGGCACAAGCTATTCATTTTCACCTGCGCGATGACAAGCAACAACATATTCTGGATGCCGGATTGTATAAAGAAGGGCTAGCAGAATTATATCGTCAGGTACCAGAGATGCATTTGCAAATCACTACCGAAGCGGTGGGGCGGTATAGTCCGGAAGAAATGACCAAAATCGCCTATGATGTTATGCCGCCCGGTATTTCTATCGGGGTGGCCGAGCTGATGCCAGACCGCCAGCCAAATGCTCATAATATTCGCCTATATAAAACACTATATGAGGCAGGGTGCCGGGTTCAGCATTTATGTTATCAGCTTGAAGATGTAGATTTACTTGCCCGGCTGATAGCCGATGCGGGGCTTGGCGAAGAAAAGATTTGGGGCATGTTTGTTATCGGGCATTATACAGGCCGTGTTAGCCATCCAGATATGATCCAGCCCTTTATCGACCGGGCGACCGCACATGGGCTGGAACTGGATTGGGCGGTATGCGCCTTTGCTGAACAGGAACATGCTACCTTGGAACGGGCGAGCCAGCTAGGCGGCAAGGTGCGGGTAGGGTTTGAGAATTCCATGTTCATGCCAGATGGCAGCATTGCCCCGGATAATGAAACACGCATAGCTGCGGCGCATAAGCTGTTTACACCAGCCTGAATTCGCTGGCTTTGAATCCGCAGATATATCATCTTGTGCGCGTGCGCGGATAATCTTACTATTTTTATATTAGTTTGCCCTGTTACTGGTGTCTTTTCAGGTGATAGGCTTATTTGTGATATTACTTAGCCGGTAAGAGGACATGTGATGTTAACCAAACAGTTTGCCTATATTCCGCAACCTGAATCTCTGTCTCAGGTTAGAGAAGATATAAATGCTTTTCTTGAAAAGGCTGGGTGGCAAAGCAAACAGATGGATGTCTCGCTGGCATTGGGCGAAGTGTTGCAAAATATCATCCGATATGGATTTGCCGGCGGTTCAAATGACGGCTCTATCTCTATTGATATTAGTGCGTCATCAACTGCATTACAGATGGTGATAACCGATAATGCCCCGCCATCTGATCCAGAAACCTGGGTGACAACCCATCGCCCTCCAGAAGAAGGCGGCCTGGGCTTGAATTTGATAAGGGCCCTGGCAAGTAAGGTTGAATTTTCCATGCTTGAAAAGGGCAATCAGGTGGAACTTGTTTTTTCTTAAAGATGGTATTTTGCACCTTATAGTAGCGCGGCGATATCTGCAGATAAATCTGCTGCGATTTTTTCAATCGCCGCCTGGTAGGCTTGCACCGCATCTTGGGCTGTTCCACCATTAACCGGATATTGGGCGGTATAGGTGGCAGCTTTCAGCACATCTGATTGTTTGGACTTTAAAACAGCTTCTAGCGAAATGACGGCATCGCCGCTCTGGGTAAAGGAAAATTGTCTTAACTTAAGCTTTAGCCTGTAATCAGGGGCCGATAGGGTGTCGCTGGAGCCGATTTTAAGGTCAGCTGATCCTGCTGATAACCCATCAATAAGCGCGCTCTGTAATAATTGTGCGGGCGGAATATGCCATAAATGACCCCGTAATTCTGTATAGGCAACCGGGTCTGTCGAGGTTTGTATAACAAATGGACGCCCACTCATAACCCCCTGAGCGGAGATAGAGGAAATGCTCAGGGAGGCGGTGCTGCCATAGCTTTGCGCAACCGGGCGAACTGTTAAATCATAAAAAATATCCGGAGCCCGCGACGGGGCAGGTGCACAAGATGTCACCAGACCAACAATGAAAAGACCTGCTATCAATGGGCGGTAGTGGTTTGAACCTTTGTGTAAGCTTACCTTAAAAAGAGAAAACATAATCATGCTCATTTTCTGTTTAAATTAGTTTGAACCGCGAATGATAATAGAAGGGTCATCACGCAGGCGGGCGGTCATTTCCTCAATATTGAGGGCGGCACTCTCTAAACGCTGTAAAAAGGACTCCATCCGATCTTCGCTAATGGCGGTTAAACGGGCGGTGTTTTCAGCAGACTGTCCCGCCACAGCAATAACATTGGCTATTTGTGACTGGATTTCCATAGCTTCTTTCAGGAAGGTCTCAACCAGCATCATATTATCTTCCGAGGTAAGCAGCTGCGCACTTTGTGCTGACTCATGAATAAGAGTCATTGTTTCTTCCAGCTTCACAAGACTATCATTAATCCGCGAGACATTCTGATCCGAGGCCAGGCTTTGCGTAGCTCGATTAATGCGGCTCAGGGTGTCCTCAATTTGTCCGGCTGATTGTGAAATCTGTGTGTGCATATCCTCATCTACAAAACTGCCAAGCTGGTTGCTTACCCTTTCAAGATTCGCAAAGATTAAATCCAGCCGGTCAAGTAAATTTGGCACTTGTTCTTCTGCCAGTCCGGTTAGCTTGCTTGTGTTGGCTAGCGTTGCTCTAACTTCATTATCAATAACTGAAGTTAAGGTCTCGAGAAGCGGCTGCAGACTGGATTGAGCAATATTTGTTAGCTCGCTTGCGGTATCAGACAAATCAGATAACACATCACGTGTTTCCAGCGAGGTGATTTCGGCTCCGGTTGGCAGCGGGTCTCCAGAGCCTGCATTTATTTGGATGGCTTGTGCTGACAGCAAGGATTGTGCCGCGACCTTTGCACGGGAATCCTGCGGGATTTGCCAACCTGACGTCACTCCTAAATCTACCTTAAACCGCATTCCGGACGAGGTCGGTTCCGGGCTGATATCTGTTACAGAGCCGATAATATAGCCTTCATAAATTATTGCTGCACCGGATTTCAGGCCAGCGACATTACTGAAGTAAGTATAATAATCATCCTGCTTATTCATCTGGCCACGAACAATAACAGTCATAGCTATAATCAGGGCAAATCCGCCAATAACAAAAAGACCGGCAATATAATCAGTGGTTGACCGCTTCATAAGCTTACTCCGTACACAACTACACTTCCCCGAACAAGCGCTTGAGATGCGCTTCAGCGTCAAACTCTTCTTCTTCAGGAATTCGGTTAATCAGGTTTTGTATTCTTTGGTTACTGCTGGCCTTTATTTGTTTAACCGTGCCAGTGAAAATGATGTGGCCACGGTCAAGAACAACAATTTTATCGGCTATTTTAAACGCGCTTTCCAGCTCATGTGTCACAACCACGACACTCATGCCAAGCGACTCTTTCAGTTTTATGATCAAATCGTCAAGGGCGGCTGCGACGACAGGATCAAGACCCGCAGATGGTTCATCCATGAAGG
The DNA here is from genome assembly GCA_049890115.1 of Puniceispirillaceae bacterium (SeqCode). Classification (GTDB taxonomy): domain Bacteria; phylum Pseudomonadota; class Alphaproteobacteria; order Puniceispirillales; family Puniceispirillaceae; genus UBA685. The sequence continues at coordinate 24,873 of JBMHCC010000024.1, forward strand.
TTAGTCGCGGGTCAAGGGCAATCGCTCTGGCTACGGCAGCGCGCTTCAACATGCCGCCCGATAATTCTGACGGCAATAAATGGCCTTTATCCAGCAAGCCGACAAAATCCAGCTTCATGCGAACGATAAAATCAATCGTCTGTTCATCCAGATCGGAATGTTCGCGCAAGGGTAATGCAACATTTTCTGCAACTGTCATGGACGATAATAATGCCCCTGATTGAAAGGCCACGCCAATATTTTTTAACAGTTTTAGCCGATGCAGATAGCTAGCTTCATAAAGCGAGTCTCCAAACAGGCATATCTCGCCGCTCATCGGCTCTTTAAGGCCAATCAGATGTTTCAGGAAAGTCGATTTCCCAGATCCGGATCCCCCCATAATGACAACAATTTCGCCGCGCTGCACCTGCATAGAACAGTCTTTTATTACCGCTGTTCCTTCATAACCGCCGACAAGATTGGTGATATCCAGAACGGCTTTATCTGTTGTTTGTGCGGGTTTTTTTTGTTTGCTCATGGTTTTTTCATTCCCGCCTATAAAACCAAGGCGAAAACAGTATCAGCAGCGATAATCGCCGCGATACAGGTTACCACAGATGATGTGGTAGATCGGCCCAGAACCTCGGCACCGCCAGATACTTTCAACCCCATACAAATGCCGATAAGAGAAACTAGAATGGAAAAAACCACCGCCTTGCCAAAGGAATGAGCCATATCAATTAACGTAACAATAGACAGAATATCAGTCCAATAGGCTGTTTGTGCGATGCCCAGAACCGCATGAATATATATCCCCGCCGCGGTAAAGGCAGCTAAATTGGCAACCGCGACCAGAATAGGCAGGCTGATCAACAAGCCAAGCAGGGCTGGCGCTACCACAAATCGAATGGGTGATATGCCCATCACTGTCAGCGCGTCAATTTCGCCATTTAACCGCATTGAGCCTATTCGACTTGTCAATTGCGAGCCAGAACGGCCAGCGACCAGAATACCTGTGATAAGCGGGGCAAATTCACGCGGAATAGATAACGCCAGGCCAAAAGTTACTTGTGTTTCCGCACCAAAAATACTGAGCGAATGAATGCCCTGTATGGACAGCATAACGCCAATCGTCGCCGCCATAAGAATGACCACAGGTAATGCCTGAATGCCAGCTACCATAATTTCAGCAGATACATGCCGAAGACGAACCGCCTGTCCAGCCCGATAGCCACTGAACAGCATCACAAATGATTGCTGTAATATCAGCGCGGCAAACCCGATAGCAGCGATGCTATTATTCACCGTACGGCCGGTTTTAATGAGTGTACTGTTCATGTAATGACCTAAAAGTGACATTCCTATGTCTTTTATATTAAAAAACCCTAATCAAAAAGCCCTAAACCGAAAGTCAGGCTTTGACTTGTGCTGGAAAGCAGGATTTTATACAGCAGAAGAGACAAGAAAATTATCGAGTTATATTCAGCAGAGGACGCAAAGATGGGTTTTGAAATACAAGAAAACGCAACAGGTACAGTATTGACCCTAAGCGGCGATATTAATATTTCATCAAGTTCTGATTTGAGAGCGGCACTTAGCAAAGCGCCAACAAATCTTGACCTTATCATCTATTCTTCGGAACTGGATTATATTGATTCCAGTGGGGTTGCCTGTCTTATCATGGCGTATAAACAGCTGGCGGCAACCGGGGCATCTGTGCGTCTGGTTGACCCGTCTGCTGCGCTAATGAATGTTCTGAAGATATTAAAATTTGATAGTTTCTTTAAAGTTGAATCCGCCTAAAGATTTTTATTTTCAGCGATGGTGTAAGGTGATTTCTAGCGGCTTCGTTTCAGGGTTTTTGCGCGTAAAATAATCTCCTCCAGCTGGCTGGAATCCCGGTCACCAAAATCGGGATTCAGAATATATCGCTGTTTTTGGCCTGCTATCTCTTGATGCGCAGAGGCTTGGCTTGCACACGGCTCAATTTGGATATAGGGGGCCAAGTTGCTGTGCTGGTAAAAGGCAGGACTGCATCCCACCTGCATCAATTCACACAGATGTGCCGCCTCTTCAGCATGGCTTAACCCTGGGCCAATTGCGGTAAATGAAAGCTGTGTTTTACCGATAATGCCGATCATCATATCGCCAATATGCAGACCAATTTTACAGGACAAAGCAATTTCAGGCATCTTACGTGTCAAAGCGCGCAGCGTTATCAGCGCGATACAATCCAGAGCAAAATTTGCCAAGCGCTCACAACAAATATCCTGCGGAACAGCGCTATTTTCATTCAGGTTGTTTGCCGCAAGATAGGAAGTGCCAGCTTTGCTTAATGGTGTACACTCATATCGTTCAGCAAGCAGATCAAAACAGGTGAACAGCACGTCAAGTTCTGAAAATATAGCCGGCTCACAAAAATCATGGGGCAGGGTGTTCAGGCCAGGCAGGGTGACAAGAAACACTCCGATATTTTCAAATTTCTTCGGGGCATATCCAGTAAGGGAAGTTAGCTCGTCAGCCATGTTTAAAGGTAGCAAGCTGTTCAGCAAACTTCTTGCCTGATTCTTCTCTGCTTTTAGGATTTTATTCTGTTTTTCCATCATCTCGCTATAGCTGGCGAGCATGGCTTCTGCCTTTGCGCTATCCGAGGCCTCTACCGCGAAGCCAACATAGCGGTCGTGAAAAAATTTAACCGCTACGGAATAGGGCGTTTTTGTACTATCGGCAGTAGCGATTTTACATTTGTAGACCTGTCTGGCAGCGGTCTTGCGTGCAAGTTTTTTTTCGGAAAAATCATCGCTAATATCGGCGATAGACTTGCCTGTAACCACCCCAAATTTTGTTGTAAATGATGTATTTACTTCGCTGATTACCAGATTTTTATCCAGGCTAAAAACAGCGATGTCAAAGGCAGAAACAAAATCTATATTGAGGGTTTTGGACATATTTAGCTTGTCCTATCTGCCTTGGGCTTTGGCGCAGAAACAGGCAATGGTAACATCATCTATCTGCTTTTGTTGCCGGACCATTTTGATCAATTTCTCAAGCGGTTTGTCTGGCGTGCTTTGTTCAAGCTCGCTCAGAAACTGGCCTACCTCTGCACTATCTGCAAATTCAGCCTGTCGGCCTTCAAGCTGGGCATCCAAAACGCCATCTGTAAAAACATATAATCGCTTATTGGTTAAGGTATGCAGGTCCTCGGATAGTCCAGCGTAATAGTCTGCAGGTAATATACCGATAGCTGGCCCTTGCGAGGCAATAAAGCTGACTGGCCCATTATCGCCCATCAAAATGACATCCGGATTGCCAAGGTTCAGGACGCTAACGGTCTGTTTATCGGCTGATTGTCTTATCAGGGTCAGGGCAACAAACAGGCCGTCTGGAAATCTGTCCTCGAGCATAGACACCATCTCGGCGGCGACATCTGTCAGCTTCGCGCACGCATAGACAGCTCTGAACGCGGTCAGTGTTTGGGCCAGCATGATGGCGGCATAAATACCTTTTCCTGCAACATCTCCTGAAATAAAAGTGGTTTGCCCATCTGCATGGGTTGCGATTTCATGAAAATCCCCGGACATTTCTTGCAAGGGTTCACATCTGGAATCAAGGAAATCTGTGGATACATGCTTTGGTACTAATAAATCCTGAACCGTTGCCGCTTGCTCCAGCTCTTTTTGGATTCGATCGCGCCAAATATTCACCTGTTCTGTTTTTGCCTTGATTTGCCGATT
>JBMHCC010000025.1:0-36925 GCA_049890115.1 Puniceispirillaceae bacterium (SeqCode)
GCTGAGCTTGATATAAAAAATGATTTATGGTTTTTTAAATGTCATTTTAAAGAAGATCCTGTTATGCCGGGATGCTTAGGTTTAGACGCTATGTGGCAACTAGTTGGATTTTTTTTAGGATGGATCGGTGAGCCGGGCAAAGGGAGAGCACTGGGAGTAAGCACAGTAAAATTTACTGGAGAGGTTTTAAAGAATATTAAAATGGCAACATACAATATCGACATTAAAAGAATATTAAAAAAAGAAGGTGCGGTAGTCGGATTAGCTGATGGTATTCTTGAGGCTGATGGAAAAAAAATTTATGTTGCAGAAAATCTTAAGGTAGGACTTTTTAAACAATGAAAAGAGTGGTTGTAACAGGTTTAGGTGTGGTCTCTTGTTTGGGCAATAATCAAGATGAAGTTTATAAATCTCTTTTAAACTCAAAGTCTGGGATTACTTTTTCCGAAGAGTATAAAGAGTACAATCTCAAAAGCAATGTTCATGGAAAGCCTAAAATTAAACTTGAAGACCATGTTGATAGAAAATTTATAAGATTTATGGGTCCAGGCTCAGCTTATAATTACGTCTCAATGAATGAGGCTGTGAAAGACTCTGGTTTAAAAGAGAACGAGGTAAGCAATATTAATACTGGTATGATTATGGGTTCAGGTGGACCTTCTATAGAAAATGTTATACTCGCAGCTGATAAGACGAGGGCAAAAAATCCAAAAAGAATGGGGCCATTTGTTGTACCTAGAACAATGTCGAGTACAGCTTCAGCAACACTAGCGGTGCCATTTAAGATTAAAGGTGTAAACTATACTATTAGTTCTGCTTGTGCGACCAGTGGACATTGTATAGGTAACGCAATGGAATTGATACAACTTGGAAAGCAAAAAATTATTTTTGCAGGAGGAAGTGATGAAGTTCACTTTGCAATGACTGCAATGTTTGATGCTATGACTGCGTTGTCATCAAAATATAATGATACACCTGAAAAAGCTTCAAGGCCATATGATAAAACACGTGACGGTTTTGTTATCTCGGGTGGTGGTGGAGTTTTAGTACTAGAAGAATACGAACACGCAAAATCTAGAGGTGCTAAAATATATGCTGAAATTACAGGTTACGGGGCTACTTCAGATGGTTTTGACATGGTTGCACCATCTGGTGAAGGAGCTGTAAGATGTATGAAAATGGCATTAAGCACAGCAAAAAATAAAATCGACTATATCAATACTCATGGAACTTCAACACCTGTTGGGGATATAACAGAGTTGAAAGCGGTAGGTGAAGCTTTTAATGATTACAAACCAAAGATAAGTTCAACAAAATCTTTAGCAGGACATTCACTCGGCGCCACTTCGGTTCATGAGGCTATTTATAGTCTTATTATGATGAAAAACAATTTTATAGCTGCTTCAGCAAATATAACTGACATGGACGATGAAGCAAAAAAATACCCGATTGTTACTAAAGTTGAAAAAGATGTAAAATTAAATTCTATCATGTCAAACAGCTTTGGTTTTGGTGGTACAAATGCGTCGCTCATTCTAGGTGATGTGGATGCATGATAGCCGGGATAGCACGTCTGCTTTTTCGTATTGCTATTTTTCTAGGGCTGACAGTCATCCTTGTTATTGCTGGTGCAAGCCTATGGTTTCATGAGGCAAGCCAGCAAAAAGGGCGTGTGACGACCGATATCCTATTTTATGTGCCAGCAGGCTCATCTCATCAGCAAATAAGACAGACAATGATTGATCAAAATATCATCAGTCATCCTGTTTATTACGCTGCTATGCGGTTGTCTTTTGCGCTGTTAGATGGTGCTAGTTTTGCACCAAAAGCTGGTGAGTTTTTATTACCTGCTGGTGCATCTCTTCATGATGTATTTGTCATCATTGACGAAGGCAAAGCCTATCAGCATCGCTTTTTGGTCACCGAAGGCACGGCATCGCTAGATATTATCCGCCAGCTTAATCGGGAAGAAAAATTATCAGGTAAGATAGCCTCAATCCCTGCTGAAGGGTCACTAGCAGCTGATACTTATTTCTTTGTACGTGATGAAAGCAGGGAAAATTTACTATCACGCATGCAAAAAGCACAAGAGCTGATCTTGGCAGAAGAATGGGCATTACGGCAACCAGGATTGCCCTATCAATCACCTAAAGAAGCCTTAATTATGGCCTCAATCATTGAAAAAGAAACAGGTATCATTGATGAGCAGCCCCTTGTCTCATCAGTTTTCATTAATCGCTTGCGCAAAAAGATGCGTCTGCAATCTGATGCCACGACCTTATATGGCATTATTCAAAATGAAGGTCGCGCACGCACAATCAGGAAAAGTGATTTAACAGAAAAAACAAAATGGAATACTTATCGCATTGATGGTTTGCCGCCAACAGCGATTGGGAATCCTGGAAGGGCTGCTATCAAAGCTGCTTTAAACCCTGTGCCAAGCCGATATTTTTATTTTGTTGCGAATGGCAAAGGGGGTCATAATTTTGCTAAAACACTGGCAGAACATAATAAAAATGTGCAAGCCTATAGAGCAATTATGAAAAACCAAAAAGACGGGAAAGAATAATGTCAGGTGAGTTAATAAAGCGTCGTGGTCTTATGCTGGTATTATCATCACCATCAGGTGCTGGCAAAACAAGCATTTCACGCCAATTACTAGCAAGCGAGTCAGAATTGACATTATCTGTCTCAGCAACAACCCGTAAAAGGCGGCCTGGCGAAATTGATGGCAAGGATTATCATTTCACTGATCTGACCAGTTTTCAGATCGAAATTAACCAAGGCGTCTATTTGGAATATGCCAAAGTATTTGACCATTATTATGGCACACCGCGTGCCTTGGTCGAAGACAAGCTGTCGCAAGGGCGTGACGTATTATTTGATATAGACTGGCAGGGCACACAGCAATTAACAGAGATAATGCCAGAAGATTTGGTGACCATCTTCATATTGCCTCCTTCAGTCTCTGAATTAGAAAAAAGATTATTAAGCAGAGCGCAAGATAGCGCTGAGGTGGTTGCAGGGCGTATGGCTAAAGCCGCAGATGAGATGAGCCATTATCCAGAATATGATTATATTATCGTCAATCATGATTTGGATGAATCAGTGGCAGCAGTGCGTAAAATCCTGCATGCAGAGCGCCTGAAGCGCGCGCGCCAGATAGGTCTATCGGAATTTGTGAAACAATTACGCCATCACAGCTAAGATTAGCGGCTAATGTGACCTTCTAAATGACGTGCCAAAGCACAAAATGACGCAATATCTAAATCTTGCGGGCGTGCTGAAGGGTCAATGCCTATCTCCTCAAGCATGGCGCTGCCGCCCAGTGATTTAAAACTGGCACGCATCATTTTACGACGTTGTGAAAAGGCTTTGGCTGTCACTAATTCTAATGTGGTTTTATCACACTCATATAGTGGCTTTTGGCGAGGTGTCAGGCGCACCACAGATGAGGTGACTTTTGGCGCAGGAACAAAAGCTTCTGGCGGAATATCAAATAATATTTCTGTCTCTGCTAGCCATTGGCAGATGATAGATAACCTACCATAGGCTGGTGAGGATGGTTCTGCACAAATGCGCATAGCAACCTCTTTTTGGAACATTAAAGTCAGATTATCAAAAGCGTCATAATGAGACAGCCAGTTAAGTAATAATGTTGTCGCAATATTATAGGGCAGATTGGCGACAATCGCTCGTGGTTTTGTACCATAGTCCCATAAGGGTGCTTTCAGAGCATCTGCTTCTTCAAGTTGTAAGCGACCATAGCTAGCAGCGACCAAATGATCCAAAAAGGCAATGGCACGTCGGTCTTTTTCAACCGCAATAATGCTGGCGTCAGTTTCGGTAAGTAATGAGCGTGTCAGCCCGCCAGGGCCAGGTCCCACTTCAATGATAGTGCCATTATGCAAATCACTATGAATAAGTGCTTGTTGGGCGATTTTTGCCGTTAAATTCAAATCAAATAAAAAATTTTGACCAAGTGATTTTTTGGCATAAAGCTGGCTGTCTGATACTAACAGCCCAAGTGGTGGTAATGCTGCGACAGCTTTTTTTGCATCACTCATGATGTGCCAGCCTTCATTTGTGCCATCATCATAGCAAAACTGATTGCCGCAATCAGGCTGTCGGCACGTGCTACACCACGTCCTGCAATATCAAAAGCTGTGCCATGATCTGGTGAAGTGCGAATAAAATCAAGGCCAAGTGTAATATTGACACCGCGATGAAAATCAATGGTTTTCACCGGTATCAAAACCTGATCATGATACATGCCAATAACACAATCATAGCTTGCTAATTTCTCACGATGAAACAAGCTATCAGCTGCATGAGGGCCTGTGAAAATCACATCATTACCAAGTTTCTTTTGTGTTTGTTCAAGGGCAGGGATGATAATGGTCTGTTCTTCATCACCAAGGGCACCATTTTCACCAGCATGAGGGTTTAGGCCACAAATTGCGATATGCGGCTTTATGATGCCGAAATCATCACGCAGTGCCATAGCAACATCTTCAAAAATTATCGATAGCCCGTTAATGCTAAGTTGCTCTGGCACCTTGCGCAGTGCTGTGTGGATAGTGGCAGGCACTACCTTTAGCTCAGGGTTGGCAAGCATCATCACTGGCGCTTTGCCATTTTGTGATAAGCTGCCCAAAAATTCGGTGTGACCTGGGTGATCAAAACCAGCCTCATATAATACTGATTTCGCAATCGGACAGGTTACCATGCCAGCCACATCACCATTTTGACAAAGTAAAACGGCATCTTTGATTGCTTCAATCACTTTCGGGGCATTACGGCTATCAGCCTTGCCAGCTATGACCGTTTCTGGCCAGCTAATATCGAGCAGATTAATATGTTTGTCAGATAGCAACTCATCTGGTGTCCAAGAGGTGAAATTAAGAGGCAAAGATAGGCTATCTGCTAATTTAGTAAGCTGTTCTCTGTCACCTATCACAATCACCTTATCGCGCCATTCAGGCTTTTCATGAAGCGCGCGAAGGGTGATTTCAGGGCCAATGCCCGCCGGGTCTCCTGGTGTGATAATAACAGGCCGTTCAGCTGTCATTTAACGTATCTCGATTGTTGCGGCACGGCGCAAGCGCAGTAAAAAGCGATTTGATAAAATCGAAAACATCTTGTTTAATTCAGCGCGCTCTAATTCTTGCAAAGATGGCAGGTCAACTTGTGGAGCGATGCGTTCACAAATCATGAAAACAACCATGCCTTCAGCAAAAATCAGAGGCTCAGATGGCGTGTTGTCAGAAAGCTGTTCCAATATCTCTCGTAAATTCGGAGTGATAGAGCCAATTTCAAGATTCCGCAAATAGCTTGCTTGCCCAGAGCCATATTCTGTATTAAGGGCTTCCATCATCTCGCAATTATTAATTGCTTCTGTCCGGCTTTGTAGCTCACCTGCTGCTTTTAACTGGTCAGCACGGCTAACATCTGCCGCAAGAGGTAATAGGGCGCGGGCTATTGTGACCTTGGTCTGTGATGGGTCAATCAACCCTTGGGCACGCACACCATCTTTGCGTAAAATATAGATAACGCCATCTTGATTAATAGGGTCTATGACATCACCAGAACCTACCTGAGCTAGCGCATCTTGCAAATCTTCTGGCAAAGTATTTGTCACCAGCCAGCCTAGCCTGCCACCATTATTCGCAGAGCCTGCTGCTGAATATTGACGAGCAATCGCACCAAAATCAGCACCGTTTCTGATGGCATCAACCATTTGCTGGCCAATTATCATATTATCAGAGGCTGTTCTGTCAGGTGATGGGGCAAGCACAATTTCAGATATTTTAACCTGTGGCTGGCTAATATCACGCTTTACGCGCTCCAGGGCTTGTTCTGCTAGATTGGCTGAATTTTCAAATTGTGCTTTGAATTTATCACGCAATAAGGTTGCCCATACCACATCAGCTAGATATTTTTCTTCGATTGTGCTGCGATCAAGGCCTAATTGGTTTAAATTCTGGCCAGATGATAGAGTGTCTGTGCGGTAATTATCATTCACCAGCTGTGTTGCTGTTGTGCGACCTGCTGAAATCATTGATGGGGCAAATCTGGTTGCCTCTTTAATTTTTAACTTATCGTCGATCAGCATGTTCAAGACATCAGAGCGCAGCTGTGCTTCATTATCATCTGTTAATTGTAAACCAGTTGTCACAAGAAGATAATTAAGCCTGTTTTCTAGGTCTAAATTGGTAATGGCCTCACCATCCACCACAGCAACAACAGAGACTGTCTGCGCATAGGACAAAGGCGCCAGACCAGCAAAGGCAAAGCACAAAATCAAATAAGCTGATATCTGAATGATACGCTGTTTCAGCTTATTTAAAGTGATTATTATGAAATCTATCATTATCTGTCCTCAGAACGTGCCAGAATATAGCCTGTGCCTAAAATCAAAGTAAAAGCAGGGCCCCAGCCTGAAATCCAGATAGGTAATCTGGCATTCGCCCCCAATAAATAAATCAAATCTGAAATAAAATAAATCGTAAAGCCAGAAGCAATGCCAAGCGCGATCAATTTATAGCGTGGCATGCGTGAAAATCCAACCAGCGTAAAACAAGCAGCTAACATGACCAGCCCCAGCATTTTGAGCGGCGTTGCCAGTAATTGCTGAAAATAGACGCGATGTTCATTTGATGGCAGGCCGGTATTATTCAACATCGTAATAAATTGCGGCAAAGCATAAATTGATATGGTTTCAGGTGCTAATGTGGTTCTGGCAAAATCAATTGGTGTAATGTCAGTGTTTAACCGAACATCTCCCAAATAAGTTGTTTGCCCCAGATTATCACTTTGATAAGCGTCACTAATCGCCCAGCCATTTTCAGATAATTTCATGGTCTCAGCACGGATGCGCCAGCTAATCGCCCCTTTTTCATCAAATTGATAAATGACAGGGCGATTAATCTGATATTGGCTCAGATTAAGGTTAGGGCCATGGATGATGATATCACCACTCTCACCTTTGTCTTTTAGCCAAACACCAGAGGCAGCAATAGATAAGTTACTGCTTGATTGGGATCCAAATAAATTTTCTTTGATGCTGTGTTGCGCATTTAATGTTGCCGATTTAATGGGGTTCAAGACCAAGTTTTGAAAGCTGCCAAGCAAGATAACGGTGATAAATACAGGCAATAATGCCTGCCAAATATTCTGGCCAAAGGCTCTCACAACCATTAATTCATGGGTTTTACTCCAATTTTGAAAACACAAAATAGAGCCAAATAAAATGATGAAGGGCATCAGCAAATCAATTTTTTGAGGCAGGCCCAGTAATAAAAGCAGGATAACAACAAAGCTACTTTCATCAGAATTGGCATTGCTAAAACGGCGATATAATTCAACCGCATCTATCAATGTCACAAACGCAAGCAATGCGCCCATTGTCAGGATTATCCAAAACAGATAGCGACGTGAAAGATAAAAGCTCAAAGCAAGTGGAGGCAGTAACATCATGCTGACACTCCTTGCGTTTTTGACGGTTGCTGTTTGATTATCATCCAAAGTGCGATGCTAGCTGGCACCAATAATGACAGGTAAATTAATGGCCATAATTGTGGTGCAGATACGGTTATGCTGCGCGCCATAAAGAATATAACTTGCGCGCCTATTGCAGCACCGATTGTTTGCCAGATGCGCTTGCGGCTATATTCATCGCGCAACCGGCCTCTGGCTAGGCCAGCAACAGCGATCAGCGCTAGGGTAATGGCAATAAAGGGGCTGGCAATGCGGTAATGACCATAGGCTAGTCTTTGCGGCACATATTGTTTTGCGATGGCCGTTTCAGGCGATAACAAATTGCTAATGCTATCCTCATTCATATCAATAGGTCTTTTGCCTGATTTGCTAGCGATCTGAGAGGCAAAATATAATTTATATTCTTCAAAAAATAAAGAAGCGCCAGCCTCTCTTCCTTGTTGCATTTCAAAGCGTTCCCCATCTTTCAACAGCAAAACAGGTCTGCCTTCATCAAGGGCAAATGTGCCTTCAGCAGCAGTTAATGTAGAGATATTAACAGGGTGACGCGCATCTTGGATAAAGACATTGCGCACCTCGCTATTTGAAATACGCTCATTAATAAAAATGGTCAGGCCAGGGGCTAAATCAACAAAGACGCGGTCTTGCAGCAAAATCCGCGGTATGGCATTGCGCAATTCTGTCTGGCGTTGTTTAAATTCGCTAAAGCTGGCAGGCAAAAAATAGATGGAATTCAACAATAAAAATAATGATGCCAGCACACCTAATAATAAGGGCGATAGCGCAAATTGACGATGGCTGATGCCAATCGCCTGCATCACAACCCACTCGCGGTCGCTTTGCACTTTTTGGATGACCCAAATAATGCCGATAAATAATGCTATGGGAATAGCCTGTAACAACCATAGGGGGGCTGATAATAGTGACAGCAACAGAAAATCAACAAGAGGCGCACCTTTATTCACCACTAATTCAAGTAGCTGCAACGTCTGATTTAGCCACACAATCATCAGCAAGCTGAATAAAATTATCAGTGTCACTTGCAAATATTGGCTGAAAAGATAGCGGTGAAGTTGCATGTTTTTTTTAAAGACTTTGATCAGGGTCGATTGACATTACCAGATAGGGATACCACTTCTAAATCTGGTGTTACCTATCTTGATGATTCACTAGATTATGTCCTAGCATATTCTGATAGGTGATGGCAAAATAGTTTGCGTATGAAAACAGCAGATTTTAACATCAAATCAGCAGTTTGATACAAAGGTACAATCACGAAATAGGCAATGGCGCCGCACCCATGCTTTCAAAAAGGAAATGATATGTCTGTCACAGCCGCACAAGCGACCCTTTCTCTTCAGTTTTCTGCCCAAGATAGGAGTGATGTTTCTGTTATTGTGATGGATGGGAGTCAAAAAGCGCTCTCTGGGTCTGCTGAGCAAAAAAAAGAGGCTGAAGCTGTTGCTGGCCGCGCAAATTTCACAGCATCATCTCATCAAACATTGTTGCATAATGGTGAAACAGGTACCTTATTGCTCTTTGGCATTGATGATGCGTTGCAATCAGATTTAAATGCTGAAAAAGCAGGTGCTAGCCTTTATAACGCGCTGCGCTCTCATAAAAAACAGTCAGCTGAATTAATAGAAGCTGAGCTGGCAGTTGATGTGCTTGCCTCATTATGTTGTGGTGCGTTAAGCCAATCTTATGAATTTGGGCATTATTTCACGAAAAAAGAACCAACCTCACAGATAAGCCTTGCGGTTGTCGCTGATGGTATTGCTGATGCTTGTGCAGATGGTCTAGCGATGTTGCAGGGGGTCTTTTTAGCGCGTGATCTTATCACTGAACCAGCTAATATTTTATATCCTGCTGAATTTGCCTCTAGATGCCAGTCATTAACCTCACTTGGCCTTAGCGTTGATGTGCTTGATGAAGCACAGATGGAAAAGCTAGGTATGGGCGCATTATTGGGCGTCGGGCAGGGGTCACGTCGTGAATCAAAAATGGTTGTGATGCAATGGCATGGCGGCGGGGATGAAGCACCACTTGCCTATGTTGGCAAAGGCGTATGTTTTGATACAGGTGGTATATCCCTAAAGCCGGCAAAGGGCATGGAAGATATGAAATGGGATATGGGCGGTGCTGCTGCGGTGACAGGTGCGATGGCAGCTGTGGCTGCACGCAAAGTAAAGCGTAACATTGTTGGTATTATTGGCCTTGTTGAAAATATGCCAGATGGTAATGCGCAGCGCCCTGGAGATGTTGTAACCTCTATGTCTGGCCAGACGATTGAGGTGATTAATACAGATGCTGAAGGACGCTTGGTGCTGGCTGATTGTCTGACTTATTGTCAGGAGCAATTTAAACCACAAATGATTGTTGATTTGGCAACTTTAACAGGTGCGATTATTGTTGCGCTTGGCAAAGATTATGCTGGCTTATTTGCAAATGATAACAAGCTTCGTGATGCGATAGTGGCAGCTGGTGATGCAACAGCTGATCAATGCTGGCCAATGCCCATGGGTGATAATTACGACAAGATGCTAAAATCACATATCGCTGATATGAAAAATATTGGTGGCCCGTGGGGTGGTTCAATCACAGCAGCTTGTTTCTTGGGTAGGTTTGTGCAAGATGGCACACCTTGGGCCCATATTGATATGGCTGGCAAAGCATGGGCGGATAAAGCAGGCCATGCGCACCCAGCAGGCGGCACTGGCTATGGCGTTCGTTTGTTAAATAAATTGGCAGATGATTGGCAGGATGCTTAATGGCAAATAAGCCAGATTCGATAGATTTTTACCTTTTGCCTGATGGCGGTATCACAAAGCTAGCAGGGCAGCTTGTTGAAAAAAGCAATGCTGCTGGCAAAAAAGCTGTCATTTACTGTGATGCTGCGCAGGCAGAGGCGCAATCAACGCATCTGTGGTGTATGCATGATCTTAGCTTTTATGCGCATGGCACAGATGATGAAGAGGGGGCTGAATTTGCCACTATTTGGCTGTCGACCAAATCTGATAAAAATCAGATAAAGGCTGAATATGCGATTTGCACCTCATGGCAAAATCTGCCAGATCCTAATAATTTCGAACGTTTATTCTTTGTATTTGATGGCACCGATGAAGCTGCTATGACAGCTGCAAGAGATAAGTGGCGCACATGGTCCGAGGCTTATCAGGGTAAATGCCGATATTTTGCAAAAACAGAACAAGGCGGCTGGCAGCAAAAAAGGTAATGGGAATTATCGCACTAGCCGGCCGTGCATGAAAATCAGCACTTGCCATTTTGGTATAAAGCCCTCTATAAAGCCTCGCAATTAGGCCAGTCTCTATATGATGAGGCAGGCTGCTCTATTTTTAGTCTCTGAGTCCAAAAGGAAGCTCACATCATGGCACAGCAACGTACTTTTTCAATCATCAAGCCAGATGCCACTCGCCGCAATCTGACTGGTGCAATTAACGCTAAAATCGAAGCAAGTGGTCTGCGTATCGTGGCCCAAAAGCGCATTCACATGACAACTGAACAGGCAGGCGAATTTTATGCTGTTCACAAAGAGCGCCCATTTTATGGCGAGCTTGTTGAATTCATGACATCTGGACCTGTTGTTGTTCAGGTTTTGGAAGGTGATGATGCGGTTGCCGCTTATCGTGGTGTTATGGGTGCCACAAACCCAGCTGACGCTGATGAAGGCACAATCCGTAAAGAATTCGCTGAATCAATCGAAGCAAACTCAGTTCATGGTTCAGACAGCCTTGAAAATGCTGCGATTGAAATCAAGCATTTCTTCCAAGAAGATGAGATTGTTGGCTAATCATAACTGATTGCCATCATAATAATAAAAAGGCCGCCTGATCAGTCAGACGGCCTTTTTTCATCTAAAATCGCTAGGTAATTACAGCAAGAAAATTGCCATTAAAACCAAAATCACAGCCACACCAGCAGCAACATATTTTGATGCTTCCATGAAATTGTGATAAAATGCCAGATTGGCTTTGGCATGTTTGTCAAAATTATCTGTTTTCATTGACCTGTCCCCCGAACAATAAGCACATCGCTATTGAAATTCACTTCCCACCTTATGCCTTGGCCGAATGTTAAAATCAAGAGGGCTTTTGCGGGCAAATTGTCACCCTGCCAAGCTCTGCTGGCACAGTGACAGGTGATTGCCAAACACCGCCAGATTTTGTCATCACCATTTCCCCAGATACAAGGCCAGTTACCACTTTGCAATAAAGCCAATGTTCAAGAGGCAAAAGACGCATTGCTAATGATTTGGCGGTATCATCTTTGTGAATGGCAATGCTGGCCTGCAGCAGAATAGGGCCATCATCAAGCTCTGCATTTACCAGATGAACGCTTGCACCATGATGGCTATCACCAGCATCAAGAGCACGCTGATGGGTATGAAGGCCTTTATAATGTGGCAATAAGGAGGGATGAATATTTATGATACGACCATCAAATTCAGCCACAAAATCAGCTGATAAAATGCGCATAAACCCAGCCAGAATAATGATATCAACCTCTGCTGATTTCAACGCATCTATTAGCTCAGCTTCAGCCTCAGCTTTCGGTCTGCCGTGATATGGCACAACCAAACATGGCAAATCCTCTGCCTGTGCAAGTGTTATGCCAGCACATTGTTTGTCAGCGGCGATGAGAATAATTTCTGCCTTTTCATCATAATCAGACAACGCATCTCGTAACGCAAACATATTGCTGCCGCGTCCTGAAATCAGTATGGCAAGTCTGATTTTTCTATCACTTTCTTGATTAGCCATAGGCTTCATCTATGCCATTAAATAGAACGCTATCACCATCACGGCGCACCATCTCGCCTATCATATAAGCGTCTTCGCCTGTGGCGATAATGGCATCAAGGGCTGATTGTGCCTTATCAGCTTTGACGAAAACCAGCATGCCAACACCGCAATTAAATGTACGTGTCAGCTCAAAATTCGTAAGGTTGCCAGCCTGTTTTAGCCACTGGAATAAGGGCGGCAAGGGGCGTTCTTTCACAGATAGGCTGGCAGCAAGGCTGTCATCATAGGCGCGTGGTGGATTTTCAATCAGCCCGCCACCCGTGATATGTGCAACAGCACTTACCCCGCCTGATTTCATCGCTGCCATAACCGCATCTGTATAAATGCGAGTTGGTGCCAGCAATGCCATGCCAAGTGATTGGTGGCTGGCAAAAGGGGCAGGGTCATGCAAAGACAGATCGTTAACCGCAATAATTTTGCGCACCAATGAAAAACCATTGGCATGAACACCAGAAGATGGCAATGCGATGATTTTATCACCTTCACTTACCATGCCTTTTGTCAGGATCTCATCTCTTTCAACAGCGCCGACACAAAAGCCTGCTAAATCATAGGCGCCATCATCATAAACGCCTGGCATCTCTGCTGTCTCGCCGCCAATCAGCGCACAACCTGCTTCAAGACAGCCATCTGCTATACCAGCGACAATATCCTTACCAGTCGCAACATCTAATTTTCCACATGAAAAATAATCTAGGAAAAACAATGGAATAGCGCCTTGTGCTAAGATATCATTTGAACACATGGCAACCAAATCAATTCCCAAAGTGCGGTGATAATTCATGGTTTGCGCAATTTCCAATTTGGTGCCAACACCATCTGTTCCAGATACTAATATGGGGTCTTTATAACCTGCTGCTTTCAGGTCAAACAGGCCGCCAAATCCACCTAATTCAGGATTAGAGCCAGGGCGCATAGTGCGTTTGGCATCTGGTTTTATGGCGTCAACCAACGCCTCTCCTGCATCAATATCAACCCCTGCATCACGATAGGTTAAACCTTGCGCATTCTTTTTTTCAACCATGCTAGTCTCTTTGGCGTTTGATGTTTATAGTAACAGCCCTTAGCGTTATTCAGTAAAAAATAAAAAGGACAGAAATCTTTGTTAAGGCTGTGTATCATATTATCGGCTCTCTGTTTAGGGTTATCTGGCAGTGCCTTTGCCAAAAGCGCCTGTCCAAACCCTGTTTTTGGTGTGAGTGCCATCAAGATTGATCAAACAGCAGAAACAGCGAATAAGGCACAAAAACAGGCCTTGGCAGAAATGCAAAAAAACGCCTTTCAGACAGTGCTTCATCGCCTTGTTTCATTATCTGATGGAATGGCAGCTGAATGGCAAGCAGAAGATTATATTGAGCTGGTTCATATTCGTACCGAAACCAGCCTGCCAGGCCGTTATATTGCAGAGATTGATATTTGTTTCTCTGATTTGGCATTGCGACAGCTTTTTCAGCAAAATGGCTGGCAATGGGCAGAAATCACCAGCCCACCTGTTCTGATTTTGCCTCTTTATCGCGATCCTGCAGGAATTAGGGCATGGCAAGCTGGTAATGAATGGCTGACAAGTTGGCGCGAGGCTGCCAGAGAGCATGATGGTCTTATTCAATTCACAGAATTACCACCAACCTTGGTTAATGAACGCCAATTACGAGCTGAAACATTATTTGCTGAGCAAGAGGCTATCCTGAAATTGGCGGCGATGCGTGCTAATGCACAACAGATTTTACTTGTGCGGGCTATCCATGATTTTGTTGATGGCAAGGCTTTGGTGATGATGAATGCACGCCTTTTTGATGAAAATGGCGTCTTTATCGGGCAAATTGATGATGTCACCATGCCTGCTAGCAGCTTGACTGATTACACAGCCTATAATGAGTTCCGCAGCTTTATTCTCACCCAATTTGAACAGAAATGGCATGAGGCCAATTTACGTGGTGCCGAAATGGGTAATGAGCTTACCGCTCGCATCTTATTTGCCAATCTGGAAGATTGGGTCTCATATCAAACCGCATTGGCTGGTCTGGAATCGATTGAAACAGTTGAGGTTTTGAGTTTGCAAATCAATCAGGCAATATTGCGCTTGAAAATGACAGGGTCTCTTGAGGCACTATCTTATGGATTATTGCCTCTTGGCCTATCTCTTCAGGATGCAGATGCTGATAGTGCTGTAACAAAACTGCCAGTGATAAAGGCGATTGAATAAAATGGCTATGTCGCAATTACCATTATCACTGGAAATACCGAAACAGCCTGATATTTATGATTTTTTCATATCAGAAGCAAATGAGCTTGCGATTAGCTGGTTGAATCAATGGCCTGATTGGCCACGCCCTTATAATGCTTTGAATATCTATGGGCCGAAAGGGTGCGGGAAATCGCAGCTAGGTGCATTATTTGCTGGTAAAAAACCATCATTACGCTTGTTATCTCTGACAGATTTTGACAGGCATGATTATGAAGATGTCTCTTTATTTGTGCTTGATGATGTCAGCAACACGCCACAATGGTCACCAGAAGCATTGTTCCATCTCATTAATTATTTAGCAGAGACTGGTAAATCTGCTTTGCTGTTAAGTCATGAGCCTCTGGCACAGGTGAATTGGCACTTAGCAGATTTAGAATCGCGTATGCGCACCTTGCCATCACAGGCTGTTTATTTGCCAGATGATGAGCTATTGGGGGCTTTGCTAGATAAGTATTTTCAGAACCGTCAATGTCATGTTGCCCCAGAGGTTTTGCGTTATATATTAACGCGTATTGAGCGTAGCTATGAAGCAGCATCACAAATGGCTTATTTGATTGACAAAGCCTCTCTGGCAGCGAAAAAACCAGTAACGATTGCTTTGGTGCGTGAGATATTTGAAAACCAGTTAGCACTTGAATTTTAATCATAGGAGAAAAGAAATGCTAGATTTTGGAATCACTGGCAAGACTGCTATTGTCTGTGCCTCATCAAAAGGGCTTGGTTATGGCTGTGCTGAGGCGTTGGCAAAAGCAGGTGCAAATCTTGTCATGTGTGCAAGAGGCTCTGACTTGCTTGAAAAATCTGCTGAAACATTGCGGGCAGAAACGGGTGTTTCTATCAAAACTGTTGCCTGTGATATCACCTCTGAAGAGGGGCGTAGTGCTGTGTTAGAAGCTGCTGGTCAAGTTGATATTCTGGTTAATAATGCTGGTGGTCCGCCTCCTGGCAATTTCCGTGACTGGACAAGAGATGACTGGATCGCAGCGATTGACGCCAATATGCTGACAGCGATTGAGCTTATCAAAGCTGTGATTGATCCTATGATTGAGCGTCGCTTTGGCCGTATTGTAAACATCACATCAGGTGCTGTGAAAAATCCGATCCCAGCTTTGGGTTTATCAAATGGTGCCCGTGCTGGCTTGACTGGATTTGTGGCAGGGCTATCACGCGAGGTTGCGCCTCATAATGTGACCATTAATGGTTTGCTGCCAGGGCAGTTTAATACTGATCGCATTGAAGCCCTCATTGAAAATTCGGCACGTGCCCAAAATGTCAGCAAAGATGAAATGCGTGATATTATTGAGCAGCGTAATCCAGCAAAACGTCTTGGTGAAATCCACGAATTTGGTTTCACCTGTGCGTGGTTATGTTCGGCAAATTCAGGCTATGTGACAGGCCAGAATATTTTGATTGATGGTGGTTCTTTTAACTCAACCATGTAAGGCGGGCTATCGCCGTTACAGCTCTTATTCACTAAGGCTCGCAAGAGGGTGAAAATATAATTTATCCTCTTGTAATGTGATGGCAATCTTACCTGATTTCATATCAAGCGCTTTGGCGCCAAACACATCATAACGCCAGCCTTGTAATACAGGCTGGCTTTTATCATCTGATAATGCCAATGTTTCAAGCTCTGCTGCTGTTGCGATCAGCCTTGTAGCAACACCTTCTTCATCACTGACATGTTTTAATAAAACGCGCAGTACCTCTAATACAGCAGCAGGGGCACGTTCGGTTGGCTGGCGTTTGGGCGCATCTGGCCAAAGTGATTTATCCTGCTCGTCAGCCTGTTTTATAATTTTTAAAATATTTGTGCTTAACCAGCCATTTGATTGCAGGTTAAGACCTCTGATTTTAGCAAGCGCATCTGTGTTTTTAGGGCCAGTGGCTGCTAAATCCATCAATGTTTCATCTTTTAAAAAGCGCCCTCGTGGCAAGTCGCGCTTTTGGCATTCACGTTCGCGGAATGCTGCCAGATGTTTTAGCCTGTTTAGCACTTGTGGTTTTGGTGACCTGATTTTGATGCGTTTATAGCTTTCCTCAGGGTCAATCGCATAGGTCTCTTTGCTGGTAATAATGGCTAATTCTTCTGCAATCCACCGTTCTTTTTTATTTTTCTTAAGTTGCTTTTGCATAATCGGATAGATTTCAGCCAGATAAATCACATCATCAAGCGCATAGGTGATTTGACGATCATTTAAAGGACGTTTTGACCAATCGGTAAAGCGGGATGATTTATCAATATGCTTGTTAAGATAATGTGACACAAGCTTGTCATAGCCAATTTGATCGCCAAGCCCGCATACCATAGCTGCCACTTGTGTATCAAATATCGGGCGCGGCAGTTCACCTGTCAGATGATAGAAAATCTCTAAATCTTGTCTGCCAGCATGAAAGACTTTCATAATGCTTTCATCCTGAAATAATGCCCACAATCCAGATAAATCAAGCTCACCTGCAATGGGGTCAATTGCATAATGGTGCCCATTTCCTGAGATTTGTATCAGGCATAATTTGGGGTAATAGGTTTTTTCGCGCAGAAATTCGGTATCAAGCGCTATCACATCACATTGGCTTAATTGATGGAGTGCTTTATCAAGAGCGATTTGTGTTGTGATCATGGCAGATTGCGGGTTCATACCACATGATATAGACTAACTTTAGCAAAGGGCAAAGAAGCAAATCACCCATACCAGCAACCGTTTCTTGCTTTTATCAATTTTGAAACTAATTTTAAGGCTTGTAATAGGCATTTCATCATAAGCGATATCATCAATGACTTATCAAAAATGGCACCTTGCAGCATTCTCTTATCTAGCCGTTCTGACAGCGCCTTCTTATGCCAATGCGATTGATATTGCACCTCATGCGGTGACTTATCAGCTTGGCTTGCTTGAAAGTGATAAAGAGGCTGGCATAGAAGCGATTGACGGTAAAACCATCTTCCAGATAGTGCGTGAATGTGAGGGATGGAAATCTGATGAAGATTACATTATGCAAATGCGTTTTGATGGGGGTGGCGAAATTTATATGGCATCTCTGTTTGAGAGCTTTGAAGATGAAGCAGGCCAGCTTTTCAGTTTTAGTATTGATGAGCGCACCTCTTATGATGATCCGCTTACTTTTGACGGTTTTGCTACAGCATCTGGGGCAGGGGCAGAGGCTTATTTTTCCATTGAACCTGATAATGCACTAAACTTGCCTGATGATACGTATTTTCCGATACAGCATACCTTTAAGATTTTGGAGATGGCGAATGCCGGCGAAACCTTTTTTAATGGCCACATCTTTTTTGGTGCCAAGCCAGATGAGGCATTGAAAAAGACAAGCGTTATTATCGGCAATTTACAACAGGCAGAGGGCTATGATGTTTCCTCTGATCTTATGATGACAGATTATTATCCTGTGCAGGTTGCCTATTTTGATCCAGCAAGTCAGGCAGGCCTGCCTGCTTATGAGATTTTCTTTCACATGCAGAAAAATGGCGTCGTGCCTTACTATCAGATAGATTATGGCGACTTTAAATTATCAGCGACAATCAGTGATATTTCAGCACAAGACCAGCCAGACTGCTAATGCCAGAAGGCATAATTACAGGGCGCTAATTTCAGGGTACTGATTTTAGGGTGTTAATTACGCTTCATCGTGGAATAGATGAGCTGCCCCACGAATGCCTGATGAATCACCATAGACAGGCTTTAGTAATTTATTCTCAATCGCATTGGAAAATACGTAACCTGGCCATTTGCGCGGAATATTGACATAGAGCCTATCAATATTAGATAGCCCGCCACCTAGGATAATCACATCTGGGTCAAGGATATTGATAATCATCGCAAGACCACGGCCAATTCTGTCTTCTAGAACCTGCATTATTGATTCAGCAACAATATCACCAGCTTCTGCCTTGGCTAGGATAGTCTTGGCATCTGCTTTTTCATTCGTGATACGGAAATAATCAAG
Source organism: Puniceispirillaceae bacterium (SeqCode) (assembly GCA_049890115.1). Taxonomy (GTDB): domain Bacteria; phylum Pseudomonadota; class Alphaproteobacteria; order Puniceispirillales; family Puniceispirillaceae; genus UBA685. The sequence goes on from JBMHCC010000025.1 coordinate 18,532, forward strand.
CTCAAGCCCTGTGCCTGAAATATAGGTTTCAAGGCAACCAGTACGGCCACACCAGCATTCATGACCTTCAAATTCATGATCAACAGGCCATGGTAGAGGCACATGTCCCCATTCACCAGCTATGCCATTAGCACCGCCCACTATTTTTTGGTCAACCACAATGCCGCCGCCGCAGCCTGTGCCAATAATGACACCAAAAACAGAAGAATAGCCTTTACCAGCGCCATCAATCGCCTCTGATAATGCAAAGCAATTAGCATCATTGGCAATTCTAACAGGGCGGTTTAAAGCTGCTTGTAGATCATGGCGCACATCACGGCCATTCAGGCTTTGTGAATTAGAGCCTTGCAGCAAACCAGTTGCATTTGAAATGCTTCCTGGTGTGCAGATGCCAACAGGTCCATCATAGTTGTGGGTGGCGCTAACTTGTTCTGTTAACTCTTTGATGGCGCGGATAATGTCATGAAAATCGGTTGGTGTGGCAACACGTTCACGACAAACAAAAGAGCCGCTATCATCAATTATAGCGGCTTCAATCTTTGTCCCGCCAAGGTCAATACCAAGACGCATAGGCTTTTCCGATCTAATTACTTAATTTTAGCTTCACGGAAAATAACATGCTTGCGCGCACGTGGGTCATATTTCTTTAGCTCAAGCTTTTCAGGCTTTGTGCGCGGATTCTTCTTTGTCACATAAAAATAGCCTGTGTCAGCAGTGCTAACCAATCTGATTTGAAGTGTAGCTGGCTTCGCCATAATTCACATTCCTTACACTTTTTCGCTAATATCGAATTTAACAGAGCGCAACATGCTTTATTTGTTAGCTTATGTCAAGATGAAGTTGTGCAAAACAAACCGCAATTTTCTGAATGTTGTTTTTGCCTTTATCAGCCAGCTTTATCGGCGTTTTCTGCTTTTATGTTTTGGTTTTCTGTGGCGATTAGATGATTTGCGCTTAATCAAGGATTTATCCAAGCTGCCACCATCCAGATAGGTCAATAAAATGCCACCTGATGCAGTCTCTACATTCTCAATTTGTGCCTGTAATGTCATGCCAAGGCTAAAGATTGTGCCATAGCGTCTGCCAACTAATTTGCTTTGCCCATCTGCGACTTCATAGAAATCTTCTGGAAGGGAGCGAAATGGCATAAAGCCTTCAGCTGATTTATCATCAAAGCTGGCAAAAATGCCAAAACTAGCAATGCCTGTGATGGTCACATCCAAGACGCGGCCAATTTGCGGCTGATATAATACCGCAACAAGCCTATCTGTTGTGCGTCTTTCAGCCTTAGCGGCAATTTGTTCTGTGCTGCTTATTTGGGCACAAATCTGGCCAAGGCTATCTCCAGAAGGGATTATTTGGCGTTCTGGACCTAGCTGGCAAGCCTCAATCAGCGCACGATGCACCAGCAAATCAGCATAGCGTCTGATAGGTGAGGTGAAATGAGCATAACGTTGCAGTGATAGCCCATAATGCCCCTTATTTTGTGGGTCATATACGGCACGAGACTGGCAGCGCAAAACAGCATCATTCACCATCTGTTCTTCAGCTGTGTCTTTGACAGCTGCCAAAAGTTGATTAAAGCGCATTGGCGAAATCACCTGACCTTTGGCAAAGGGCAGGGATAGAGCATCTGCCAAATCGCGTAAACCATCAATTTTTTCCATGTCAGGCCTGTCATGCACACGGTAAACACATGCAGTGCCGCGTGATTCTAATTCTTCAGCTGCACAGATATTAGCAAGAATCATAAATTCTTCGATGAGACGATGTGCTTGTTTTTGCTCTCTGACTGCAATCGCAATAGGCTGGTTGTCATCATTGAGTGTGACACGCTTTTCTGGGACATTCAGATTTAAGGTGCCGCGCTTCTCACGCGAAGCAAACAGACAATGCCATGCACCAAATAAATGATGCAATGTACCGGCTGGTGCGCCAATATCACTTTCATCAGCATCACCTTCAAACAGTTTTTGCACATCATCATAGGTCAATCTGGCATGTGATTTGATGAGGGCACGCATAAAGTGATGCGATAATTTCTGACCATCATGGTTAATTATGATTTTTACAGCCAAAGATGCTCTGTCTTGCTGGGGGACAAGCGAGCAAACCCCATTTGATAGGCTTTCTGGCAACATCGGTATCACACTGCCAGGCAGATATACCGAATTGCCACGTTTTTGTGCTTCTATGTCTAGAGCGCTATCGGCTGTGACATAAGCAGCCACATCAGCAATCGCTACGATGATTTCCCAGCCCTCTGCCACAGGTGTTGCATAAACCGCATCATCAAAATCTTTAGCATCTGCTCCATCAATCGTAACCAAGGGCAGGTGACGCAAATCAGTGCGTTTGCCAAGTGATGGAACTTCAGGATTTGCCGTTACTGCCAAGATGTCATCTGAAAATACATGCGGTATATCAAATTCAGCAATAGCCAACTGCAAAAAGCCATCTGCACTAGCTGCTGATCCAAAATTGCGGATAAGGCGGGCAGATTTTGCCATCCGGCCTTTGGTTTCAACCATTTCGGCTTCAATCAAATCATCTAGTTTTGGTATCGCCTCATCACCTTTGATAAGGGCAATAATATGCCTCGCGCCTTTTTCAGCAGATTCCACACCAAGATAATCTTTGAATTTAACAATACGCCCGAAAAATCGTGTTTTCCGCTCTGGTAATATCCGCAATATATGAGCTTCAAATTGGTCAGGCCCAACCTGAACCATTCGTGCCAAAATGGTTGCGCCAATTTTTGGTATTCTGCCTCTTTTGCGCTCTGGAAATAAGCTGATTTCGCATCGTTCAACCAGTTTTTTGCTAACCTCTTGAGAGAGGATATCAATGATTCCATAGCCGTCATCATCATAGGCTGTGACTTTGGCAAGAACCACTTCTGGCATTGTGTCAGCTGAGCGAATGCGGCGTTTTTCATCAATATAAAGCGCCTTTGCCTCAGCTAGTTTCTTGACCCGATTCTTTAATTGCGGGCGTGATGGCACATCAATTTGCAATGCTAATGCCAAATCGCGCAAACCCATGGGGGATGGTGCCTCTGCCAAACATGATAAAATGGCATCATCACCAATAGAATCTAGTGATCGGGTCACGCTTTTTCCTTTGGTGCGCTCTTGCTAGCAGCTGCCTTTTTTGCTGATTTCGCCTTGCTAGCTGTCTTTTTACCAGTGGCTTTTTTACCAACTGCTTTCTTTTTAGCTGCTTTCTTTTTGGTCGCTTTCTTTTTGGCAGCTTTTTTCTTTGGTGCGGCAGCCTTTTTCGCCAACCATTCCAGTGCCATTTCAAGCGTGATGGTCTCCATCTCAGTGCCGCGCGGAACAGGGGCACGCAAATTATTATGTTCAATATAAGCGCCAAAGCGGCCTTTTTTCAGCTCAACCAGACCGCCTGCTTGCGGATGATCTCCCAAGGGGCGCCCTGCTTTTTTTGCTGCATCAGCCAAAATGGCAACAGCCCGATTAATCCCAACCTCAAGCACATCTTCATCTTTTGGCAGAGATGAAAATTTTCCCTGATATTTCAGATAAGGGCCAAATCGGCCAATGCTGGCCTGGATATCATCTCCTGTTTCAGGATGTGGTCCAATCGAACGTGGCAGGGATAACAGCCCAAGCGCATAATCAAGATCAACATCTGAAGGGGGGCGTTCTTTCGGCAATGCCATGCGTTTTGGTTTCTTTTCATCCAAGGCACCTGCTTGGACATAAAATCCATAGGGGCCTTTTCGCATATAAATTGCTGTGCCGGCATCATCTTGACCAAGCAGCTTTTCATCCAAAGAGGCGTCACCATCATGTTCATCTGAGTTTATTTGACGGGTGAAGCTGCATTCTGGATAGTTTGAACAGCCAATAAATGCGCCATATTTACCAAGCTTCAGGCCAAGACGACCAGTGCCGCATTTCTGGCATTCTCTTGCAATTTCACCATTTTCATCTGGCTTGAAAAAGACCTGCTCTAAATCTTGATCTAAATGGTCAAGTACATCTGTGATGCGTAGCTCTTTTGTGTCATCAAGCGCGGCTTTGAAATCAACCCAAAATTCAGATAATAGCGACTTATAGGCCATATTACCGGCAGAGACTTCATCCAGTTTGGTTTCAAGAGCTGCGGTGAAATCATATTCCACATAGCGATCAAAAAACCGTTCTAAGAAACTTGAGGTTAACCTGCCGCGATGTTCTGTGAAATAGCGGTTTCTATCTTTTGAAACATAGCCGCGTCTCTCTAGTAGCTGCAAAATGGAAGCATAGGTTGAAGGACGGCCAATGCCTCTTGCCTCTAACTCTTTGACAAGGCTGGCATCTGTATAACGTGGCGGCGGCTGCGTGAAATGCTGTTCTGGCAGGATTTTTTGAACAGCCATTGCCTCACCAATTTGCAATTTTGGCAAGATGACATCACGATTATCCTTATTGCCATTTTCATCATCATCTTTGCTTTCAAAATACAGATTTAAAAAGCCGTCAAAAACAATAACAGAGCCAGTAGCGCGCATGATATGCTCGCCCTTATCTGATGATAAGGTGATAGCTGTTTGGTCTAGCTGGGCAGAGGCAAATTGGCTTGCCATAGCACGTTTCCAGATAAGCTCATAAAGACGGAATTGGTCATTATCCAAAAAGCTGCGCATTTTAGCAGGGGTGCGTTTGAAATCTGTTGGTCTGACAGCTTCATGTGCTTCTTGTGAGTTAGCAGCTTTGCTTTTGTAAAAACGAGGCTTTTCTGGCAGATAATCAGCACCATATTGATCTTCAATCTGATGACGAAGCGCATGAACAGCTTCCATGCTCATCTGAACGCCATCTGTTCTCATATAGGTGATAAGGCCTGTTACCTCACTACCAATATTCAGGCCTTCATAAAGCTTTTGGGCAATTTGCATTGTGCGTGTGGCTGAAAAACCAAGCTTGCGAGAGGCTTCTTGTTGCAAGGTTGAAGTGGTGAAAGGTGGGGCAGGGTGGCGCTGTGTGCGCTTTGTTTTAATGTCTTCAACAGCCCATTTTGCCTGTTCAATCTTAACAACAGCTTGCTCAGCATCATCTTTGGTGCCAAGTGCGAGCTTTGCCAGCTTTTTGCCATCCAAATGTGTTAATGAAGCTGTTAGATTGGCGCCAGATTGCGCCTGAAACACCCCATCAATATCCCAATATTCATCTGATTTGAAAGTTTCAATCTCGCTTTCACGCTCGACAATGAGCCGCAATGCCACAGATTGCACGCGCCCAGCAGATTTTGCCCCAGGTAATTTGCGCCATAAAACAGGTGAGATGCCAAAACCAACTAGATAATCAAGCGCACGGCGTGCCAGATAAGCATCTACCAGATTTTCATCAAGTGCCCGCGGCTGGTCCATCGCCTTTAAAATAGCGCTTTTGGTTACTTCATTGAACACAACGCGTTCTGTTTGAATGCCTGACAACAGATTTTGTTCTTGCAACACCTCATAGAGATGCCAGCTAATCGCTTCACCTTCTCTGTCAGGGTCAGTCGCCAGAATTAATTTATCAGCTTTTTTGACAGCCTTTTTCAGCTCTGCAATGCGTGGTGATGCGCCGTCAGATACTTGCCATGCCATCGCAAAATCATCTTCAGGTTTCACCGAGCCATCTTTGGAAGGTAAATCACGAATATGACCATAAGACGCCAGAACATGATAATCACTGCCAAGATATTTATTAATGGTCTTGGCCTTTGCCGGTGATTCGACCACTACAACTTTCATCTGCCTAAATCCATAAAAGACTTAAAATACAACAATAACTATATAACATATCTCTATGTTATTATTTGATTTCTAGGTGTTTGCAAACACGATTACCAGATAGTCTAATTACCAACCCAGATAGCTCAAGTTCTAGCAATGCAACCTGTATCAACTGAGCAGAGACATGACACCGGCGAGTCAATTCGTCAATATCAACAGGCGTAAATGTCACATTTTTCATAATTTCATCTGTCATATCTCTGACAATTTTATCATCAAGATGGGAGAGATCTTGGTTATGGATTGTGGGGTGAAGTGGCAATGCTTCTTTGATTGGTGACTGCATGATTTCTAAGATATCCGTGACTGATTGAATAAGATGTGCACCCTCTTTAATAAGCTGATTACAACCAGCAGCTCTATCATCATAAGGCGCTCCAGGTATCGCCATGACTTCGCCGCCTCTATCTGCCATTTCGCGTGCTGTAATTAATGAGCCAGATTTTTGTGCTGCCTCACTCACAATTATGGCACGTGTTAAGGAGGCTATGATGCGGTTACGTGCCGGAAAGGCATGTGGGGATGGCTTTGTGCCTGGCACCATCTCTGTTAAAATAAGCCCTTGTTCTGCTATCTTTTCATAAAGATCGGTATTTTCAGTTGGGTAGATAATATCAATACCGCAGCCAGATATGCCAATCGTACCAGTTGGCAAGGCGCCAATATGAGCTGCACGGTCAATGCCTCTTGCAATGCCAGATGTGATAATAAAACCAGCTTCACCAAGCTGTTGTGCCCAACTTGCCGTCAGATTGACAGCGTTGATAGAGGCATTGCGTGCGCCCACAATACCAATAGATGGTTTGTTACATAAGCTGATATGGCCTTTGGCAAATAATGCGATTGGCGCATCATCAAACCTGTTTAGCGCATCAGGGTAGGGAACATGACCTTTAATTAAAATGGTGGCACCAGCCTTGTCAGCCTGTTCAATGATTTTTTAAGCTTCAGAAGGTGGGGAAATGCGCAGATTGCGTCCCTGCCGTTTGCTTAATTTTGGAATAGCTTTGATAGCCTCAGCTGCAGTGCCATAACGCGCTATCAGAAAGCTGTAGGTTATCGGACCAATATTTGGCGTACGCAAAAGGCGTAAATGATCAATAATAGATAAAGATGCCATATTTGGCATTAAACAATGCCAAGGTTTAAAAAAGCGTAAAGTACCTCACCAATAATGATTTATTTTTTTGATGAAAAATTGATGCGGCTTTCTTCGCCAGCTATCAGGCGTTTGATATTATCACGATGACGCCAGAAAGATAATAGCGCAATCAACACAATATAAAGCCACTCATCATAATAAATAATGCTGATTATTACAGCCGCTAGAAAGCCTGTCAGTGCCGATAAAGAGCTGATTTTAAAGATGAGGCTCATCACAAGCCACGTCACAGCCATAGCAAGCCCTGCTGGCCAAGAAAGAACAGCAAGGGTAGCCAATGCGGTTGCAACGCCTTTACCACCTTTAAAACCAAGCCAGATAGGATAGCAATGGCCAATCACAGCCATAAAGCCGACCAAAGCAGCTAGTTCAGCTGATTGTGATGATAGGCATAAAAAAACAATAGCTGCTCCTTTGCCAGCATCACCAACCAAAGTGGAAAAGGCAGCAAGCTTATTGCCAGAGCGCAACACATTTGTTGCACCAATATTACCAGAACCAATTTTGCGGATATCACCAAGACCAGCTAGATAGGCTGAAACAAGACCAAAAGGCACAGAGCCAGCCAGATAGCCAGCGATAGCCCAGACAAGTATTTGTCCAGACATTAGCTATCCCCTTTATAAATCATTTCACCACCAACAAAGCTATAGAGCAGGCGGCCATGCGCAGGCTGACCGTGAAATGGCGTAATGCGCGATCTGGATAAGAATTTCGTCTGGTCAATGATATGCGCAGCTTGTGCCTGAAAACAGATGATATCAGCTGGCAAGCCTGTCTCAAGAGACCCGCCAGAAATACCCGCAATTCTGGCAGGTGCCGTGCTGGCAAGAGCGATAGCACGCATCAGTGAAAGAGAGCCATTTTCAACCATGGTAAGCATGGTCGGCATCAAAGTCTCAAGACCAGATGCACCAGCACTTGCCAGACCAAAAGGTTGTGCTTTGTCATCACCATTCACAGGAGCATGATCTGATGCCAATGCATCTATCGTGCCATCTGCTAGGGCAGCCAGAACAGCCAGCCTATCTCCTTCAGAGCGCAAGGGCGGGTTTAATCTGAAGGCGGTATCATATCCTGAAACAGATAATTCATTTAATAACGCATAGGCAGGCGCTGTATCACAGGTCACTGGCAAGCCTTCTTGTTTGGCACGGCGCACCTCTTCTAAGGCGCCAGCGGTAGAAATATGAGCAATATGATAGCGTGCTTTGGTTAATCTAACTAATTCAATGTCACGCTTTACCATGATGGTTTCAGCCGCAGCAGGGATCCCCAAAAGGCCAAGGCGTGTTGCAGTCTCGCCTTCATTCATCTCGCCATTTTCAGAAAGCTGGTAATCCTCGCAATGATGAATAACAGGCTTATCAAACATGGTGGCATAGGTCATGATACGACGCATGATAAGGCTATCTTGAACAGAATGTGTGCCACTGGCAAAACCAACAGCACCAGCTGATGACATCATGCCTAATTCTGCCATTTGGCTGCCTTGCTGGCCTTTGGTCAATGCCCCATAAAGATAGAGGCGCGGGCCAGAAAGACGTGATGCCCGCAATGAGATAGAATCAATCATTGCTGCATTATCGATTACCGGATTTGTATCTGGCAGGCTTATCAGCGATGTGATGCCTGATGCCGCCGCTGCTGTCAGCAATGTTTCCAATGTTTCAAGATGTTCAGCCCCAGGGTCAGCTGATTGCACACGCATATCAACCAAGCCAGGCGAAACAGTGGCACCGCCACAATCAATCACTTTGTCATAGCTGGCATCATCTTGTGAGGTGCCAAGGCCAGATTGGGCAATCAGCCCGTCTTTCATGCCAATATAGCCAATGCCATCAAGCTGTTGTACAGGGCAAATTAGATGAGCGTTTTTCAGTAAAATACGCATTATTGCCCTCCTGATGAGTGTGCCAGAGCCTCAAGACAGGCCATTCTGGTTGCCACTCCCATTTCAACTTGTTTCTGGATAAGGCTTCTTTCATGGTCATCTGCAATAGCAGAATCAATTTCAACACCTCTATTCATTGGGCCAGGATGCATAATCATCGCCTTTGGTGCTGCTTTTTCCAGCTTGTCCTTATCAAGGCCAAAGAAATTAAAATATTCATGCTGGCTTGGTGTTTCGCGGCCTTCCATACGCTCTGTTTGCAGGCGCAACATCATCACAATATCGCAGTCTGAAATACCTTCGACCATGTCATGATAAACATTCACCCCAATATCAGCGATAGCAGGTGGCACAAGGGTAGAGGGGCTTACAAAACGGATATCAGCACCAAGACCGCCAAGCAGATACAGATTAGAGCGTGCCACACGGCTATTGGCAATATCGCCGCAAATAGCGATGCGCAGCCCTTCAATATGGCCAAAGCGCCGTTTGATGGTGAGCGCGTCAAGCAAGGCTTGGGTGGGATGTTCATGGCGACCATCACCAGCATTGATAATGCTAGCATCAACATGCTTTGCCAATAATTGCGGTGTGCCAGCTGCATGATGACGCACAACAAGGATATCTGGATGCATGGCATTTAGCGTTGTTGCTGTATCAACCATTGTCTCACCTTTTTTGACAGATGAGCCAGCAACAGAAATATTTAACACAGATGCGCCTAATTTTTTGGCAGCAACTTCAAAAGATACTCTGGTTCTGGTTGAGTTTTCAAAAAACAAATTCACAATGGTTTGCCCTTTTAAGCTAGGGGCAACATCATTCTGCAAATTATCAGCAAAATAGCTCGCTCTATCAAGCAAGCCATGCATGGTCATTTGGGACATCCCTTCAATACCAAGCAGATGCTGAGATGGCAGGGATACGGCGGGAGGCGTGATAGTACTAGTCATGCGCCTTTCATACAATGACAGGGCAAGTCATGACAAGTTAAACCTCATCAGTATGATTGGTAATCTGATGAAGGCGGTCAAAAGCTGATTGTAAAATCCAGCCAGCAGCCAATGCATCACGGCGTTCATGGCGTCTTTGCCGTGTCATATCAGCATCAACCATGGCGCGTTCCACCGCTGAGGTGGATAATCTTTCATCTTGTAATATGATAGGCACATCACGCAATTTCATCAACGCATGACAGAAATCACGGATAGAATCGCACCGCGGACCTGTGCTACCATCCATATTTAATGGCCAGCCAACCACAAAACCAGCCACATTTAAGCTATCCATTTCGGCAAATAAATCAGCCATATCAGTGCTAAATTTTTTCCGCCATAAAATGCGATGAGGGCTAGCAATCTTATGAGCTGCATCACCAATGGCAAGGCCAATGGTTTTCTTGCCAACATCAAGCCCCATGAATTTTTGTCCATGTTCAAGCAAATTTGGCATATCTGAAAGGTTGCGAATAGGCATTGGCAGTGCTATCTGGCTATCAGGAAAAAACTTACCAGATAGGGAGTGGCATAAACCATGACCGATGACAAGGCCACAATTGATAATAATACGGTGGCAAAAATCGCCAGACTGGCCCGCCTTGCCGTGCCAGAAGAGCGTCTTGCCCCATTAGCACAAGATCTGAACCGCATTCTGAGCTGGATTGAAGAGCTGAATGAAGTTGATACAGATGGTGTTGAACCACTGGCATCTGTGACAGGCCATAGCCTGCCATTGCGTGAAGATGTCGTGAATGATGGCGATATGGCTGACAAGGTGCTAGCCAACGCACCAGAAGAGGCATCTGGGTTTTTTGTTGTGCCGAAGGTGGTTGAATAATGAGTGATTTACTGAATTTTTCTGCAAAACAAGCACGAGATGGCCTGCAAAAAGGTGATTTCACCGCATCAGAGCTGACATCTGCCTATCTAGCTGCCGCATCTGAAACAGCTGGGCTTAATAATTATGTCGCAATGGATGAAGAGCGCACAATGGCAATGGCTGCCAAGAGCGACACTGCCTTTCAAAATGGCACAGCTGGTGCGCTGGAAGGTCTGCCAGTAGGGGTCAAAGATTTATTTGCCACATCTGGCCTTGCGACTAGCGCTTGCTCTGCGATTTTAAAAGATTTCACACCGCATTATGAATCAACAGTAACCTCTCATCTTTGGTCAGATGGGGCGGTTATGCTTGGCAAGCTGAATTGTGATGAATTTGCCATGGGTTCTGCGAATGAGACATCTGTTTTTGGAGCTGCCATTAACCCATTTAGCCCTGTCGGTGGCGCTGATTTAGCTGCTGGTGGCTCTTCTGGGGGCTCTGCTTCTGCTGTGGCAGCCCGTTCTGCTTTGCTTGCCACTGGCACAGATACTGGCGGCTCTATTCGTCAACCAGCAGCATTTTGTGGTGTGGTTGGTATGAAGCCGACCTATGGGCGTTGTTCACGCTGGGGTATTGTTGCTTTTGCCTCATCATTAGACCAAGCAGGGCCATTCACCCGTGATGTTGATGATTCAGCTCTGATGTTTGCCTCAATGGCAGGTCATGACCCTAAAGATTCCACATCTGCTAATGTCGCAATGCCTGATTTAGACAAGGCTATGGCAGATGGCATTAAGGGCATGAAAATCGGCATCCCAGCAGAATATCAGATGGATGGTATGGATGATGCGATTGTTAAATTATGGGAAGATGGTCAAGCATGGCTAAAAGACGCTGGCGCTGAATTAGTGCCGATTTCGCTACCTCATACCAAATATGCACTGCCAACCTATTATATTATCGCACCTGCGGAGGCGTCATCAAATTTGGCACGTTATGACGGGGTTCGTTATGGCAACCGCATTGATGAGGGCGGCTCATTAGATGAGATGTATGAGATGACACGTGCTGCCGGTTTTGGTGAAGAGGTGCAACGCCGTATCCTGATAGGAACCTATGCTTTATCAGCTGGTTATTATGATGCCTATTATTTGAAAGCACAAAAGGTACGCCGTCTTATCCGCAATGATTTTGATGATGCATTCAAAACTGTGGATGCCATTTTAACGCCAGCCACGCCATCAGCTGCTTTTCCTTTGGGTGTAAAGCAAGATGATCCTGTGACAATGTATCTTAATGATGTCTTTACTGTGCCAGCTAATCTAGCAGGTATTCCAGGCATGTCAGTGCCAGCAGGTGTGAATCAACAGGGTTTGCCGCTTGGTCTGCAAATTCTGGCAGATGCATTTGCTGAAGATAAATTATATGCGGTGGCAAAACAAATTGAGCTAGCAGCTGGATTTGATGCTAATGCGCCGCGCATGGCAGGAGGTGCAAAATGAGCAATCTTTTTGAAGGCCGCACAGGTGAATGGGAAGTTGTCATTGGCATGGAAGTTCATGCGCAAGTGACGTCACAATCAAAATTATTTTCTGGTGCACCAACAAAATTCGGCGCTGATCCTAATCAGAATGTCTCATTGGTTGATGCTGCTATGCCTGGCATGTTGCCTGTCATTAATGAAGAATGTGTACGCCAAGCTGTGCGCACTGGCCTTGGTCTGAATGCACAGATTAATCGCTATTCTGTTTTTGACCGCAAAAATTATTTTTACGCTGACTTGCCGCAAGGCTATCAGATTAGCCAGTTTAAGCATCCGATTGTTGGTGAAGGGGCGCTTACCATTAATTTGAAAGATGGCAGCTCTGTTGAGATTGGCATTGAACGCCTGCATCTGGAGCAAGATGCTGGTAAATCAATGCATGATCAGCATCCGTCAAAAAGCTATATTGATCTTAACCGTTCTGGTGTGGCTTTGATGGAAATCGTATCAAAACCAGATTTGCGCTCTGCTGAGCAAGCAGGGGCTTACATGAAAAAGCTGCGCTCTATCGTGCGTTACCTTGGCACTTGTGATGGTAATATGGAAGAGGGCTCAATGCGCGCTGATGTGAATGTCTCTGTGCGCCGCCCTGGTGAAGCTCTTGGTACAAGAACAGAGACCAAAAACCTGAATTCTGTGCGCTTTATCATGCAGGCAATTGATTATGAGGTTCAGCGCCAGATTGAAATCATTGAAGATGGCGGTACGATTGATCAGGAAACTAGATTATTTGACACATCTACAGGGATGACAAGGGCGATGCGTGGCAAAGAAGATGCCCATGATTATCGCTATTTCCCTGATCCTGATTTGCTTCCTTTGGAATTTAGTCAGCAATTTGTTGATGATTTGCAGGCTGATTTGCCTGAACTGCCAGACCAAATTACTGAACGCATGATTTCGGATTATGGCCTATCTGCCTATGATGCCGCTGTGCTAACTGAAGAACGTGAAACAGCTGCCTTTTATGAAAAAGCAGCTGAAGGGCAGGATAAAAAACTAGTTGCGAACTGGATGTCTGTCGAGTTGTTTGGCGCCTTGAATAAAGCAGGTAAATCACTAGCAGATAGCCCCGTTGCCCCAGAGCAGCTAGGCGGGTTGGTCAGCCTTATCTCAGATGGCACTATTTCTGGCAGAATTGCAAAGGATGTGTTCGCAGATATGATTGAAACAGGCCGTGATGCCTCTGTAATCATTGAGGAAAAGGGATTAAAGCAAGTCTCTGATACAGGTGCGATTGAAGCGATGATTGATAAGGTTTTGGCTGAAAATCAAGACAAGGTTGATGAATATCGGTCTGGCAAGGATAAGCTTTTTGGCTTTTTTGTCGGCCAGACAATGAAGGCATCAGGCGGTCAAGCCAATCCAGCTATGGTGAATCAGCTTTTAAAAGCAAAACTTGATCAGTAAAATCTAGCGAAATTTATAAAGAAGCACGCTTGGCAGCCGCGCTGTCAGCTGCTTCTTTTTCCCAATAAGGTTTGTCGCCAAATTGCTCAATCAGAAAATCTAGAAACGCATCAATTTTTGGCCTGCGATAGCTGTCAGCTTTGTAGACAGCGATGATTGGCACATCCTCTTCGATAAGATCTTCCATCACAGAGACAAGCGCGCCTGCTTGAATGCGGCTAGAGACAATATAGGATGGCAGCATCGCCAGCCCGCCATCATTTAAAGCAGCGCGCATCATCGTATCCCCATTATCAAAGCGAATATGTCCATTAGCGCGGAATGTATATTGCGAGCCATCCTGATTATGAAAATGCCAATCATTACTATTATGGCCATAAGAATGGGTGATAAGCTTGTGATGGCGCAATTCTGCTGGCTCTTGCGGGGTTGAGAATTTTTCAAGATAAAAGGGTGATGCCACAAGACGTCGCCGATTAGGCGCCACAAAGCGTGCCTCTAGGCCAGCTTCTTGGCGTGGTTCAGCAATTTCAATAGATAAATCAGCATCAGCATTTTTATCAAAAGGCCTGTCTGTTGATGCCAGCTCAACTGTCAGGTTGCGGTGTTGTTGGCTAAAGATAGGCAGGTGAGGCGCGATATGACGATGCGCAAAGCCAGCAGCAGATGTCACTCGCAAAATACCTCTAAATTGATGTGTTACGGTTGAAATAGCAGCTTCTGCCTCATCTATTTCCCCGATAATTTGCCGGCATCTTTCAAAATAATCAGCGCCGACCTCTGTGACCTTAAAGGTGCGCGTGGTGCGTTCAATCAGCTGTGCACCAAGATGCTGTTCAAGTGCTGATAAATGCTTTGAGACAACAGAAGGCGACATCGCCAGCTGTTCAGCAGCAAGGCGGAATGATTCCTGTGTGGCAATGGCCATAAAGACACGCATTGAGGTAAGCTGATCCATTGCTTTTGCAAACTTTCTAAAATTATTATTATGCGACCAATCTTATGGTATAGCTCTGCTTTCACTATGATATCATAATTGCGCTGTTTGTATCTAGTGGGACAGTGTTTCAGCGAGGTGAATTCTATGACAAGCTATCTGCCTTATCTATATCTTGCGATTGCTGTTGTCTTTGAAATTAGTGGGACAACAGCGTTAAAAGCATCTGATAATTTTTCGCAAATTCTGCCAACCATACTTATGATTGCAAGTTATCTATGCTCGTTTTTCTTTGTGTCTTTGGTGATGCTCTATCTGCCTGTTGGGATAACCTATGCCTTATGGTCGGGTCTTGGCATTGTTTTAATTACGGTGATCTCATCTTATGTCTTTAAAGAATTTCCAGATTGGCCAGCGATTATTGGGCTTGCGATGATTATTGGTGGCATAATTGTCATCCAGCTATTTTCAAAATCATCCAATCTGCATGGTTGATGATAGGGCTGATGATAGGGCTGATGATATAGCTGGCAATAAGGTACCCAGATAAAAGCAGTCCTAATAGGAGCAATTTTGCGTTGGATCATGCTAATTTTAGGTAAAGCATGATGACAGGCATTAATGACGTCATTTTTATCTGTTTTTTTCAGCCTCTCTATTTGACAAAAAATGCTACCCGCTATAGGAAGAGGAGGCATACGCCGTGGGACATTTGTCCAACTTCAACGATTGACCCTTTGCGGAGGGGTGGCCGAGTGGCTGAAGGCGGCGGTTTGCTAAATCGTTAAAGGAAGAAATTCCTTTCGGGGGTTCGAATCCCTTCCCCTCCGCCATTTATTTTGCTGATGAACCTAGTCTGTTATTGGCAATCCCTTTGCGCTCTGAATTGGCGCAGGGCTTTTGTATCGGTTCTTAATCGCCGAAATGTTCCATTGTGCTTGTTTCAACAGTTTCAAGCAATGTGGCAGCCTCTGACAGGCGTTTGGCGGCCTCTTTCAGGTTGGCAATATGCTCTTCTTTATCGGCATGAATGCCAGCTTGTTGAATAAGGCGTTTGGCCGTTTCTGCGCTATGGCGGGCATATTCTGCGGTAATGATATCTTTGGGATCAACAAGCCAAAGCTGATCAAAACGGCAATAATCATCAATTCTGGCATCATCTGCGACATAGCCATTCACCATAGTGATGCGTTCACCTTGTTCAGTAATGCCTTTGGCCTGATGCACAACCATATTGCCTTGCTGCAACACTGCATAGCCAGGCCCTGGCATATTTGGTGAAATGATCTTGTTTTCATCTATCTTTTGACCTGTTTTTTTGGCCAGTTCAAATTCCTGCTTTGTGCCGCGGAAATATTGAAACTCTCCCCCTTTTGTTTTTTGTGGGTCGGTGACAAACATCACATAATCATAGCGCAAAGTATCCACATGCCATTTATCAACATTTTTTCCTATTTCTAGCGGGTTATAATTGAGATGGCCAAGCTGATGCGGGATGGTATGAGGCAATAAAGATACACCGGCAATATCGGAACAAAAGGCACGCACATCTTCTGACAGGCACAAATCAGCTAGAAAGCGAGACCGGTAAACACCGCCTCTTGTGGTGCGGTCAATGCGCTCATTGCTGGTGGTAAAGTCTGCTAGCTGGCGGCAGACATGAAGGAGCGCTGCTGCACCTTCATCACTAAGAACGCGGAATAAAGAGCTAACAGCAAAATCAGACGGGCAGGCGGCAATATCAGCCTCATCATAGCCAAAATCACGCAAACTTTCGATTGCCTCTGGTGCCTCTAGGGCTAGATGGATGGCAGGGTTGAATTCAGGGTCATCTTTAATGCTCTCAAACCCATTTGGCAGTTCAAATTGTGGCATATCTGCTGCTCCCTCATAAAAGCCAATCACTCATCTATAACAGCTAAATATGAGGGCATAAATTTGCAAGAAAATTCACTTTAAAATAACGCAAAAAATTACAGGCTCTGAGATGGTTATCAGAGCCTGAAATATCAAAATGGTACGCCCTGGTTTTAGGCAAATTCAAATGAGGGGACGATTTCAAAATGATCCTGGCTGATATCTGCGAGATTCATATCAGATAGCCGCAAAACATCATGAGTGACAGGGGCAATAAAAGGGCCAATTATCACATTTTGCGATAGGCTCAATACCACATCATCACCATCTTGGCGCCAGCTAGTTAGATCAAGATTACCATCGGCATCAGTCATAAAGGCTTGATTGGTTCTGATGGTATCAATGCCATTTTCAAAATCATCTATGATGGTTCTGTGGTTATTCGCAGCGGCAGTGAAAAAATCATCCTGATAATAAAGAAAATCAAAGACAAAATTATCAGCCCCTTCGCCACCATTTAATAAATTAGTCCCACTATTGCCAAATAAGGTGTCATTGCCCTTGCCACCATACAGATAATTAATGCTGTTATTGCCAATAAAGACATCATCAAAATCAGAGCCAATCAGGCTTTCAATTTCAGAAAATTGATCGCCTGTTGCATCACCGCCACGCGCAACGCTTATCACAGTACCAGGCTCATCTAATAGTGATGCTAAGCTAACAAAAACAGCTTTGCTAGAGCGCTCATAAGTCACTGTATCAAGGCCATCTAGACCGAAAAAGAAATCAGCACCAGCCCCGCCATCAAACAGATTATTGCCATCATCGCCAAATAGGCTATCGCTGTAATAAGAGCCTACAATATTTTCAATGCCTGATAAGCTATCGGTGTGGCTGGTCTCATCAATCCTATCACTAGCGGGGTTAGGCAATATTGTGGCAGTACCAGATGTCAAATTAACACTCACCCCACTATGAGAGCGGCTATAATTAACGGTGTCAGTATCATCACCGCCAATCACAATATCACTGCTTTTCATATCCAGAACGAATAAATCATCGCCGCTGCCGCCATCTAGCGTATCAGAGCCAGCATTACCATTCAGCAAATCATTGCCACCATGACCAATCAGATGATCATCGCCGCCGCCGCCAAACAGGCTATTGGCCTCATCTGTGCCTTCAATATGGTCATTGTAAGATGTGCCCATAATGGCTTCGATATTGATCAGGCGATCACCCTCAGCATGACCATTTTTGCCGATGCTATAGCCATCTTCGCTATCTCTGTCCCAAGTGATGGTAATGCCCTTATCAGAATAGAAATAAGCAACCATATCCCAGCCAGAACCACCATCTATCATGTCGCTGCCATAAGAGCCAAAAAAGCAGTCTTGGCCGCCAAGCCCATAAAAGATATCATCACCTGATGAGCCAAAAAAACTATCAAACCAATCAGTGCCGTAAATGGTGCCGCCTTGCGGTTTTGCAATAAATCTTGTCATTTTGAAACTATCTCCCTTTGGTTGAATTTTAGTTAGAAGACGGTTCCAGTAATGCGGTTCAAGTACAATTATACAAATGAGTAAATTATTGATTTAATTGGATAATAAAATAGATATTTTAAGGGGGGCTTCGTAATTGCACTCTTAGATTGCTAACTATTGCACCTTTTTAGGGGGCTATTGATAGGCGTTTGTTGCTTGACATATTGTGAACTGCATGTTCAGTCTTTTGGTATGACTTGCCGCAATCAGCGAGTTGTCCTGTCATAGTTTTCATGTGTTCTTTGTTATTTGTTTTCAGCATTTCTTGCGGTTGCTTTGTGCATGTCTTGACTTGCAAGGAGCACTTAACATGCAGAAATCAATTTTGCTGGCTGTCGATGGCAGCCCAGGCGGTGAGAGAGCATTAGATTATGTTCTTGAAACCACAGATAATGCGAGCGTTCAGATTATCCTAGCCTATGTGATTGAATGGTC
>JBMHCC010000026.1:0-90389 GCA_049890115.1 Puniceispirillaceae bacterium (SeqCode)
ATGTCATGGTTCCTAAATGCTGGCGGTAAAGAGCTATATGACCAGCTATGGGACGAAATGGGCGTTAACGTAAAGGGCTTCATGTTGCAGCCAGTTGGTCCAGAAGCACTTGGTTGGTTTAAAGAGCCAATTAACTCAATGGAAGATTTCCGTAAATATCGTTTCCGCACACCTCCAGGTCTGCCAGGCCAGACTTATAAGGATATTGGTGTTGCTTCTGTTGCTATGGGTGGTGGTGACATTCTGCCAGCTCTGGAAAAAGGCACAATCGACGCTGCTGAATGGTGTTGTCCAAAGCCTGACCGTGATTTCGGTTTCCAGAAAGTGCTAAAGCATTACTATCTGCAGGGTCTGCACCAGGTTGTTGTTAACGCTGACTTATATTTGAATAAAGATGTGTATAACTCACTGACAGATCACCAGAAAAAGGCAATGGAAGTTGCTGCAAACGCATCACTAATGAAGATGGTGGCAACACGTATCTATGATAATGGTGAAGCATTGCTTGATCTGACAGAAAACCATGGCGTTATTCTGCATGATACACCAGCTGACTACTTCCCAGCTTATATGAATGCAGCAAATGCATTGCTGGAAAAGAACGCTGCTGAGAATGAATTCTTCGCAGAAGTTTGGCAGTCACAGAAGGATTTTGCACGTATCGCAGTTCCATTCTGGGCCGGCGCACAGGCATCAAATGCCAGCCTCGGCAAGGCTTATGCTGACAGCCTGAAATAAGCACACTTTTAAAACAGGCCTCTTTTGGTTTTCCCGAAGAGGCCTGTCTTTTTTCTTTATTTTTATAATCATGAATAAATAGCTGGCATAAGACAGCACAACACTTAAGGGGTTGGGGACATGGCAGACGAGCCAAAAATTGAAGATCTGGATATTTCAGATGAGCTAATTGCTGAAAGACGATCATTTGAACCAGGTGAAACACCTGAAGATATGCATCCTGTCATCCGCAAAATTGTCGGCAATATTGATATTTTCAGCAATTGGATTGGTCGTATTACCTGTCTACTTCTGATCCCTGTCATTATTTCAATGGTCTATGAGGTGGTGTCTCGCAAGCTGTTTGTTGCGCCAACCATGTGGGCCTATGATACCAGCCGCATGTTTTGTGGTGCGATGTTTATGCTTGGCGCTGGCTATGCCTTGATGCGCGGCGTTCATATCAGAGCTGATTTTCTATTCCGCAACTGGTCACCTGTGAACCAAGCACGTGTTGATACGATATTATATCTGCTATTTTATTTTCCAGCGATGCTATTCTTTTTCTGGCTATCAGCTGAATACACCTACAAAGCATGGCTGACATGGGAGCGTACCATGGACACAGCTTTGATGGCACCGCTGGCTCCTGCCAGAAGCGCCATGCCGCTTGGTGCATTATTCTTGCTGGTACAGGGCATTGCTGAGGTTTTACGTTGCCGTCATAATCTTGATGATTTTAGCCGCAAATGGCTTGACCGTATTGCGCCACTTTATTTAATAGCGCTGACAGCGATTTTTGTAGAGAGCTTCTTCCCGAACTTGCTGCCAGTTGAAATGCTGCTTGGTGATGGTCTCAAAGGTGCTTTTGGTGTATCGCCAAAAATCGTTGGCGTCATTATGATTGCTGTGATGTTACTTGCCATTTTTGTTGGCTTCCCAATTTCATTCACGCTGATTTTCCTAGCCTTTGTCTTTGGTGCATGGGGCTTTGGTGGCAAGCTGGTATTCTATTTACAGACATTGCAATTTAACTCTGTGATGTTGGAACAGACATTGGCTGCTGTCCCCTTATTTGTCTTTATGGGCATTTTGATGGAACAAGCTGGTCTGATGGAGCGTCTATTTACCTCTGTTCAGCTGATGCTGTCACGAACCAGAGGCGCGCTCTATCTAGCAGTTCTTTTTGTTTCAACCATCTTTGCCGCTGCCACAGGTATTGTGGGGGCATCTGTGACGATTTTGGGCATTATGGCTGCTAAGACCATGAATCGCTCAGGCTATGATGTTCGTCTGGCAGCAGGTACGATCACAGCAGGTGGTACGCTTGGTATTTTGATCCCGCCATCTATCATGCTGGTGGTGATGGGTCCTGTGCTAGAAGTGCCTGTCACAGATTTATTTGCCGCAGCGATTATTCCAGGCATTTTACTAGCCTCTTTATATGCTGCTTATGCGCTCATCCGCTGCTGGTTGAACCCATCATTGGGGCCAATTTTGCAACCTGAGGATCAGCCTGTCACATCACAATATTACTGGCTTGAAGCTGTGTTGGTGATTGGCGCAATTTTATTGTTATTCACCTTTATGATTATGGGTTTGAATGGCAATCTTGCTGGCATTTTCCCATTTTCATCATTCCTGATTCCGCTTGGCTGGGCAGCTATGATGTATTTTGCCTCACGCTGGGTCAGAGATAATAAGCCTGCTGGTTTCTTCTTTTCTGACTTATGGCATGAATTTTTCATGGGCCTTGTGCCACCATCAACACTTGTGGCTTTTGCACTTGGCTCAATCTTATTTGGCTGGGCAACACCAACAGAAGGTGCAGCTTGTGGTGCCTTTGGTGCGCTTGTTCTGGCGCTGGCCTATCGCAAGCTAACATTACAAGGTCTGTTTGATGCGTTGCTAAAGACCCTAGAGCTATCTGTTCTGATCCTGTTCCTTGTTGCAGCATCGAACTTCTTTGGCGCTGTGTTCTCACGTCTTGGCACACCAACTATGCTAACTGACTTCTTATTAGCATGGGATTTATCGCCAACATTGATTTTGATTATCATCATGGCGATGATCTTCCTGCTTGGCTGGCCATTAGAATGGGTGCCGATTGTATTGATTATCGTACCTATCTTGATACCTGTTCTGGTCAAACTAGATGTCAATTTAACCTGGTTTGGTATCTTAGTTGCGGTGAATTTGCAGACAGCCTGGCTCAGCCCACCTGTCGCACTATCAGCCTATTTCCTGAAAGGCGTTGTGCCTGAATGGGATCTAAAAGATATCTATCTTGGGATGATGCAATTTATGGGCATTCAGCTGATCGGTCTTATCCTGATCTTTGTCTTCCCTGAAATTGCACTATGGTTACCGAATTACATTTATGGAAATTAAATCATGACGATTACCTATTTGAAAAAAGCGGCAAAGACACCGCAAACTGGCACTGAAGATACACGCCGCATTGTTTCTGATATGCTTGCCAAGATAGAAGCAGGCGGTGAAGAAGCTGCCTTGCAATATGGCCGCGATCTTGATGGCTATAATGGCCCTGCTATCGTCAGTGATGAGGTAATTGCCAATGCCGCATCTGCGGTATCTCAGCAGCTGAAAGATGATATTCAATTTGCCTATGATAGAGTGACTAAATTTGCGCATGCACAAAAAGACTCAATCAAGGAGTTTGAAACAGAATTATCACCTGGCCTATGGGCAGGTCAAAAGCTGATACCGATTGAAACAGCTGGCTGTTATGTACCAGGTGGTCGTTATGCTCATGTGGCATCTGCGATTATGTCTATTGCCACAGCACGTGTCGCAGGTGTTGAAAATGTGATTGCCTGTACCGCACCTCAGGGTGATGAGGGCCCGAATCCTGCGATTTTATATGCGATGAATTTATGTGGTGCTGATACCATCTTGTCACTTGGCGGGGTTCAAGGCATTGCATCAATGGCATTTGGTCTGTTTACTGGCAAGCCAGCACGTATTTTGGTTGGCCCTGGCAACCGATTTGTGGCAGAGGCAAAGCGCACGCTTTATGGTCGTGTTGGCATTGATATGTTTGCTGGCCCAACTGAGATTGCCGTCATTGCTGATGAGACAGCTGATCCGCAAATTGTGGCAGAAGATCTAGTCTCACAAGCAGAACATGGCCCTGATTCTCCAGCATGGCTCTTTACCACATCTCAAAAATTAGCTGATGATGTGATGGGACTGATGGATGGGCTGATTAACTCATTACCTGAGACAGCACGCAATGCTGCCACTGCTGCATGGCGTGATTATGGTGAGGTTGTGCTATGTGACACTGATGAAGAAGTTGCCATTGTCTCTGATGATTATGCCGCTGAGCATCTGGAAGTGCAAACAGCCAAGGATGAGTGGTATAGTGAGCGTTTGAAAAATTATGGCTCACTATTTGTTGGTGAAGAAACAACCGTCTCTTATGGTGATAAATGTTCAGGTACCAATCATATCCTGCCAACCAAGGGGGCAGCGCATTATACAGGTGGTCTGTCAGTTCATAAATATATGAAAGTGGTAACCACCCAGCGTATGACACAAGAAGCCAATCGTGAGGTAGGTGCTGCTGCAGCGCGTATTTCACGTCTTGAGGGTATGGAAGGTCATGCACGTGCTGGTGATGTGCGTTTGCGCAAATATTTTCCAGGGGAAAATTTGGTAGAACGTGATAGCTAAAGTGCCTATGTCATGAAAGCCTTATTTTACACAGGAACACAGCAGACAGAAATCCGTGATACTGATGCCGCTATCGCAGCTGATGGTGAGGTTATTGTTGATCTGTCTTATTGTGGGTTATGTGGCTCTGATATGCATGCTTGGCATGGCCATGATGAAAGACGAATTCCGCCTTTGATCCTAGGCCATGAAGCTGTTGGTATCGCCCGCGATGGTGCATTTGCTGGCAAGGCGGTTGCGATTAATCCGCTGATGGCTTGTGGTGATTGTTCTTTTTGTCATTCTGGCAGAGAGCATCTTTGTCCTGACAGAGAAATGATCGGCATGAGACGCCCTGGTGGTTTTGCTGAAGAAGTGGCTGTTAGGCAGGCCAATCTGTCATTATTGCCAGATAATCTCAGCCTTGCTGATGCAGCTTTGGCAGAGCCGCTTGCCTGTGCGGTGCATGCTGTTTCTTTGGCATTATCCCATCCGCAAAAAGATAAGCATCATGATGTTGTGGTACTTGGTGGCGGTGCTATCGGCCTGATGGCTGCTTTGGTGTTCCGTCATCATGGTTTTACCTCTTTAAAAATCGCTGAAACTAATCAGGGCAGACGTGACATATTGCAGGCACTTGGTGGTATGAGTGCCTATGATCCCATTACTGAGCCTGCGCCAGCATCCTCTGCTGATATTGTTCTTGACGCGGTTGGCTCACAACAGACGCGCAAAGCAGCTTGTGAGATTGTGCGCCCTGGTGGCAATATCATTCATATTGGCTTGCAAGATAATTTTGATGGTGTTGATTCGCGTCGTCTGACCTTGCAGGAAATCACTTTTCAGGGCACTTATTGCTACCAAAATGATGATTTTGCTGAAGCCATT
Organism: Puniceispirillaceae bacterium (SeqCode); assembly: GCA_049890115.1. Lineage (GTDB taxonomy): Bacteria > Pseudomonadota > Alphaproteobacteria > Puniceispirillales > Puniceispirillaceae > UBA685. The sequence continues at coordinate 5,284 of JBMHCC010000026.1, forward strand.
AATTTACTTGCCACGGGTGCTGTGTCCTCACAAGGCTGGACACAAATCAGGCCTCTTGATGAGGGGGGTCAGTCATTCTGGGACGTTCACAATGGGACCGCTCCACCAAAAATCATCTTGCAATGCCGCTAGCATTGCATCTGTCAGGAGACATATCATGATGAAATTTGCTCTTATGAAACCATTATTGGCCAGCGTGATTGCTGTCTTTTCGATGCTATTGGCTTTTTCCGCACCGGCGAAAGCTGATCTGATTAATGGGTATCAGCTTAATCAATATTGTTTATCACAAAACCCGAATGATGATGCGATTTGCATTGTCTATATTACGGGGGCAGTTGATGCGATCACCACAATGGATCTGATAGCTGAAAAGACGCTTAATCAGGAAAAACGCTTTTGTGTGCCAGATGGCACATCGCCAGATGATCTCAAAGATGCGGTGATGAATTGGTTAGCACGTGATGGTGCTGACCTTGATTTTGCAGCAACCTTGCTGATTCTAGGCGCTGTTGAAAATCGTTATAGCTGCTAGTCAAATGAAACAACCAGATAGATAGCTATCTGGTTTTCATCCTTGCCTATCTTCTAGAATCATATCAGCTGCTTTTTCACCGATCATGATACAAGGTGCATTAGTATTGCCAGACACGATTGATGGCATGATAGACGCATCTGCCACACGCAAATTATCAATGCCATAAACAGCTAGCCTTGGTGAGACCACAGCCTGATTATCAGTCCCCATTCGGCAGGTGCTTGTCGGATGATAAATCGTCTGGGCATGACGACGTGCGACCTCTAGATGATCTTCATCACTCACCATATCACCAACAACCGTATGCTCTCTGACAATAAAGGGCTTTAGGGCAGGCATTTGTGCCATTTCTCTGGCAAAGCGAACCGCACGGATAGCACATAGCTGATCAGCTTTTGCCGACAGATAATTAGCGTAAATTTTCGGATAATCATGCGAATCAGGAGAGGTGATATGTATTGTGCCTCTGCTTTCTGGACGCAGCTGACACACAGATGAGGTAAAGCCTGAAAAAGGATGCATAACCAAACCTGGCTTATCAGCACTTAGTGGCTGGAAATGAAATTGAATATCTGGTGTATCTAGCCCAGCCATTGATTTGGCAAAAATCGCAACCTGAGATGCGCCAAGGCTCATCGGGCCGCCGCGAAACAACCCATATTGCAAGCCGATAGATAGCTTACCTATGGAAGAGTTAATCATATCATTCAAAGTTGGCACATTGGTTTCAAAGACAAGCCTGATTTGCAGGTGATCTTGTAATGCTTCACCAACACCTTGACTTTCATGACGCAATCTCACACCTGCTTTTTGCAAGATATCACCACGCCCAATGCCTGATAATTCCAGTAATTGCGGGCTACCTATTGCACCAGCTGATAAAATGACCTCACCACCATCTTTTAGCAATGCTTGGCGCATATCACCTTTAACATCAAAGGCAACACCGCAGACAGCTTTGTCATTGCCTTGTTCAAATAGCAGATGATGACAATGAGCATTTGTCTGAATGACTAGGTTTTTTCGTGCTTTGATAGGTTTTAAAAATGCCTTGGCAGATGAACAACGAAGCCCTTTTTTGGCTGTTTGGTCAAAATAAGCGACACCTTCTTGAACAGCACCATTATAATCATCTGTGCGCGGGACACCCATTTCAACAGCGGCATCAATAAAGGCTTCTGAAATTTTACTTTTGGCTCTGATCTTTGAGACAGCTAGCCCGCCATCACCACCATGAAGCTCATTAGCGCCTTCTTCAAATGATTCAGAGCGTTTGAATAATGGCAGAACGTCATCATAAGACCATCCCTGATTTCCTGATTGTGCCCAGCTATCATAATCTTCTGCCTGACCACGAACATATAGCAAGCCATTAATCGAGGATGAGCCGCCAAGTGTTTTACCGCGTGGCCAATCTAATTGGCGACCATGTAATTCTGGTTCTGCTTCTGTTTTATAACACCAATCTGTCTTTGGATTATGAAGTGTTTTGAAATAGCCAACAGGGATATGAATCCACGGGTTATTGTCAGGCCCACCAGCCTCTAATAACAATACTCTAATCTCAGGATTAGCTGTTAACCTATTAGCTATGACGCAGCCAGATGACCCTGCACCAACGATGATATAATCATATTTTTGTGCCAAGAAATTTCCCCCAAAAACATTTGCGAAAACCACAGCAAAATCTGCAGAAGCTGAACGCAAGACAGCCACTCTTTTTTAGCAATTTGCCTGCCAAACAGCAAGCATCACAGCTAATTCTGCAAAGCGACAAAAACAAAAAGCCATCTTGTTTCCAAGATGGCTTTTTATCATGGCTGACCAGGTTTTGAAGAGCCAGAGGAAAAACCTAGCTTGCCATTGATGAGAGGGGGTTTAGTGTTGATAATTCGCTGCCTAAATAATCTGCTAGCTGTCCCATGGCCGATAGATCTGCCCTGTTTTCAGCGTCACTATTATAGTTTGTATTGGTGTTAATATCATAGACATAAGGCGTACCATCAGCATCTTGAATAAATTCAAAGGCTGCAACATCAAGGCCCTCATCTGCCATCACCTGCTGCATCTTTGGCACTAGGAACTGGCCTGTTGGTGAGGTTGCAAAACCATCTTCAATGTCAAACGCAAAGCGCGGCTCTGCATCTGCCATACAGGTACTGGCATCAAGCGCACAGACATCTGCTGGGCATAATTCAAACCCGTTTGAGGTATCAACCTGAACCGCATAAACCAGCTCGCGGCCAATAAATTCAACACGCCTTATCAACTGATCAGGTGCTGCTATATATTTTTGAACCAAGGTAATGCCATCGACAGATGGGTCGAAATCAGGACCATTTACATAATCAGCAAGCGCATTACGTGACCGGAATAGCTGAACCCCTAACCCTTTGCCTGCACGGTTATGTTTGGTGATAATTGGCTGACCATCAAAGGCATCAAAGGCTGCAATAACAGATTGTGCATCTGTTGCTGCGATTGTCTTTGGTACCTGTAATCCTGCTTTTGCCAATGCTGCATATTGCACCATTTTTGACAATTCAATTTGAATGGCTGACCTGCCATTTAGGACATGTCGGTTCTGCCCTTCTAACCACGCCAATAGACCCGTTGTCATCTCAGGCGCATAACGATTGCCTCTGGTATGAGATGAGGCACTCATTCGATTATAGAACACACCAATAGGGGCCTCATCACCAAGCGCGATTGCCGCTGCGACAGACATATCCCAATCGACATAAGGCAGGCCACGTTCTGCAAAAGCAGCAAATAACGGCGCTGTCCAATCACTATTTTCATGAATGACATAAATTGCTGGCTGCTGGGAGGAAATCATGTGGCTGCTCCTTATACCGACCCATCGTCTTCCTAGGAAATAGTAATTTTTTTCTTAATTCTCTAGAAACAAAGATGAATTAAGATAATTTTTTTAATTTTTGATTAATAAATGCAAATAGGTTCTATTTTGTTCAATATAAAGGGTCTTTTTATGCGACCTTTTTAGGAATCTGACTGATAGAATTCAGCTTCCTTATGCCATTTGGCAAGTGCATCATCCCAATCTGGCACAGAATCACTCTCAAAGGTGATTGTGGCACCTGTGGCTAATTTATGAAACTGTCCCATTGCTTTGCGATGCGCACCAGATAGCACATAATGTTTCATAGATTTGCGATCTTTCCAGGCTGTTAGCGTATGCTGATAACCCTTATGTGAGCGCGTTTGGCAAAATAGATTGCCTCTAGCAGCTTGTGCTTGCCGAAAGCTTGGCACAGCAAGCCACCAGAAGCGGATATAGGCAATCAAGCTGCGTGGCCTCAGACCTGTTACTGAGATAATCATTATAATGAGCCTTGCGGTAACATTGTGAATTGGCCGCGATAATCACCTTTATCTTGCCAGACAACCAGCCCGTCAGAATTGACTAAAAAAGCCATAACAGCAGAGCTATCAGTGATTTTCAAAGCTGATTTCACAGCATCTGCATCACCAAAAAAGGGCATCATTCTGGCTTGTCGCGCTTTATCATCTTTGGTCATATCTTTCATGCCGCCCTTGATAAAAAAGCGTGCAATGCCGCCAACCTTGCCAATAAGTGCCACTTCCATCAGGCCGATATGATTTGGCAAATCATTATGCGCATCAGACCAGCTATCAAAGACCTCTTGCTGTTCACGGTCAAATAGCATGATAACAACCATTGGCTTAGCGTTAAAAGCATCAGGCATTGTCAGCTTTTTGCCATTTACCATCTCGCCTGTAATATCAGGAAAGCGTAAAGGGGTACTTTCTGCTAAAGCTGAGGCTGTTGTGAGAAACAACACTGCCAGAGATGTGATTATGCTGCCTGCTATCATCTGATAGAAAGAAGCTGTCACCATTGCCTGCCTTACCATAATACACCCTTACTGTTTCAGCGCTGATATCATCAGCTGATTCGTTCCCTATTATTGAGTTTTACTGAGATAATTAGGCTTTGGATTATGCTGTTTTTGCGGATCTATTTATTTTTTCGTAAATTTTGTTTTTTGCAAATTCTGCACTACATCATCATTATGGAACAGTTAAGACCAATCGCCGCCTTGCAAAAGCACATTGCTAGCCCAGCTATTCTAGCGGCATTTTTATCACTTTTTCCAGCCAGCCTTGCATTGGCAGATGATGACCTAGATGGCCGTTATCTGTGTCAGAGCGGGGTTGTAACAGCCTTGCAATCTATTGACAGAATCTGGCAGCCAGCCTCACAAGAGCCACATAATTTTGAGCTTCTGATTAGCCAAAATGGTAGCCAAGCGCGGATTGAAAAAATTGATTATGAGTGCCGTATCGTCTTTTTCGAGATCCTATCTTGCACCACAGGCTATTATCATTTTGCGGTTAACACCAAAACAGGGCGTTTTACCTATGATAAAAGCTATGGCTTTATCAGAGGTGAAGACCCACGCGGTGATGCTGAGATGGTATCAACCAGCCTTGGCATCTGCCATAATGCGCCATCAAGCTAATGTCTGATATACCAATACCCACACATGATATTATTGAGCTGGCATGGCGTGATGAGGTCAGCTTTGATGATATTCAAATCCAGACAGGCCTGACTGAAAAACAAGTCATCGCCACGATGCGTCGCCATATGAAACCATCATCTTTTCGGATGTGGCGCAAGCGTGTTACAGGCCGCACCACCAAACATAAAAAACGGCGTATCGTCTCAGATTATACACAAACAGATGATTATGAGCTGTCCTGAGTGGTTGGCATTGCCCGCGAAATCACAATGCCAGCACCAGCAATCATGGCAAAGCCAATCCAGCTACTAACATTCAAAGACTGCCCCCATAATAGGAAGGTCCATAGGCTGGCAAAAATCAAAAGGCTATATTCAAAAATCGCAACATAGCTGGTATCAGCTATCTGATAGCCTCTGGTCATCATCGCAATCGCAACCAAAGTCATCACAGCCTGCAAGAACATCCAGCCCCAAATAGCCCAATCTAGCTCTGCCCAGCCTTTGAATAAAAAGGGTGATAATGCCATCAGATCAGGACTAACAGGTGTGATATTAAAACTAATGGCAGCAATCGTGCCTGTGCTGCCGATCACCAGCAAGAACATGCTGACAAGAGCTAAGGGCGGCTCATCGGCACACCAACGCCTTGTGACCATCGCTGCCATAGCATAAAACGCACCTGCTGCAACTGGCATTAGCTGAATAAAACGGAAACCATCACTGCCTGGCTGAAGTACAAAAATAACGCCCAATGTGCCGATTGCCACAGCTGATATCCGGCGCCATCCAATCGCTTCACGATAAATTACGCTGGTAAAAATCAACACAAAAATAGGAGAGGTAAACAGACCAGCTGCTGCCTCAGCAACTGTCATAATTGGGAGCGAGCCAAAATATAAAAACATAGAAATGGTCTGAAAAATGGTCCGCCCCATAACAGAGCGCCAATTTTTTGGCATCAGCTTCATGCCCAACAGATAGGCACCTGGCACTAGCACCGCAAATGACAGAAATGACCTGACAGCATGAAACTGACCAAGACCCATATGTGATTCAACCAGATAGAACAAATTATCTGACAGACCCAGAATCACCATGGCACCTAAAATCAGGATGCCGCCAAATAATTCACCAGATAATGATTTCATCCCAGCGCCTTTTTATCATCACGAAATTGCGAGTGCCAAAGCTGGCATTAATAAAACGCCACCTGACCTCTCACCGATAAAGGAGGTGCAGAATGAAAACAAGATATTTTTTGCTAAGAGCTTATTATAATGAGCTAGCTTTGGGTGCCGCCACCGCGTGGGATAGACACTGATAAGGTCATCCAGCTGCCAGCATCACTGCCTTCTATGGCTTTGCCAACCACCCATAAATAGACATAAGACTGCCCATCTGTTCCTGTAACATTGACTTGCATCTGAACACGGCTTTCGGTTTCAGCAAGCCTGATAATGCTGGCATCTTGATGACCTAATAAGGGGCGATAGGCTGGGCTGTCAAATAAGGTTGCAAAACGTGCCAACGGCCCTGTCACAGCCTTATTAGAAGGATGGGCAAACCGCCAGACTTGTTGCATTTCTGTGGTATTGGCATCACCTTTCGAAATTTTCAAGCCAAGCAGCTGAATCTCTACGACCTGTTCAGGACTAAGAGATGGGGAGGGCTCTATGATTTCGCTGCTTGGCTGATTGTTGGCCAGCTTAACGCTGCCTGCCTGTACAACAGGAAGCCAACAAAATAAAAAGAAAATTCCACATGATACAATAATACGCTTCATAATCCTCGATACGAAGCAAGCATTAAGATGGATTGGAAGATGGCTATCAGGCTGATTGGTGCAAATGAAGCGCCAATGCGAGCCCTTCTGTTAAATCAGATACGATATGAGAAGGCTTTGCCGGCAATTCTTCTATTACCTCATTCGTCCGATTGACCCAAATTGTGCGATAACCAAAACTGCCTGCACCAGCGATATCCCAGCCATTTGACGAGAAAAACAACACCTCATCAGCTGATATACCAAACGCATCACATCCCATTTGATAGATTTGCGGTGCTGGTTTGAAAATTGCGCAATCTTCAGCCGATACTATCTTGTCAAAATGCGGCAATAAACCAGCAGAACCAAGCGCATCATCAAGCATCTTGTGATTGCCATTTGATAAAATGCCACATAACAGCCCTGCCTCTTTCAAAGCTGGCAAGATATGGCTGGCATCATCATAAGCACTAATGTCACGATAAAGCGCAAGCAAAGCATCACGCAAATCATCATCACCTGCCAGACCAACTGAGGCGAGCGCGAAATCAAGACCATCTTCTGTTAATTGCCAAAAACTAGTAGGCCTGCCCATCAGACTGCGCAGCCAGCTATAATGAAGCTGACGCGAACGCCACAAGCTAGTCAGACTATCTGCTTTATCAGCTAATTCAGGAAAGCGATTTTCAGCAACCAATCGCCTTGTTGCTGATGTCACATCGAGCACGGTACCATAAGCATCAAATAACGCTGCTTTGAAAGGCATTTTATACTGTCCTGTTAAAATCCATCATGCGGGATCCTAACATGATTAATCAGCACCACGGCAGATAAAATCAGCTGTTGCTGTATCACCTGAAATCACAATTTTGCCCATTTGCGCACTATCATAGCCGCGTGCTGCACAAGCATCATAAGCCAAATCGCGAATATCAAGCGGGGCCGCAATGATTGCGAAATTTGAAATATCCCAGCTAAAGGTCAAGCTTGGCAAGGCTGGTGTCGCTGGTGAAATGCTATCTTTTGTATCATTATCAGATGCGCTAAGTGGCTGCTCTTCACCCTTTGGTTCTGGCATAAAAGGCTCTGGCCATGTCATAGAACAAGCTGATAGGCCAAGTGCCAAGACCACAAGCATAAACATATTACCAAAATTGTTACGCATCATCATTTCCCATCACTTTACCAAAACGCATCAACGCCAAAACAGTAAATCAAAAAAGATGATTTTGGCTAGCCTTTTATCACGAAATACGCTTTGTGGATAACCGCTTATGATCCATTTGGTGCTTTACGTTCTGCCAGTACCAGACCTGCTAGGATAATCAGCAATGCCCCCATTTTACTAGCCGTAATAGTCTCATCCAAAAAGAGCGCACCAATGACCATCGCAATCGCCGGAATAAGATAGCCAACATAGGAAATCAGGGTTGGCCCTGCGCGTGCTATCAAAAGATAGCGGATTGAAAAAGCAACAGCTGTTGGCATAATGCCAAGCCATAATAACATCTGCCAGCTTAAATAGGACCAGCTTTGCGGTGTAGGCATCTCAATGATAATTGCCAAGGGCCATAAAAAAAATGCTGCAATAATGACACCTGTTGTTGAAATCGTCAGCCAGTGAATATGGCTGATTTTACGCACCATCAAATTGCTAGACACATAGCCGATTGCTGCTGATATCGCCAAAATCTGACCAAATAAATTAGCTGTTCCCATCGTGACAAAACCATCAGATAACAACCAGCACACCCCTATCAGACCAAGGCCAATACCATAAAGACGTGATTTCGGAAAATGGTCTTCTAAACGAAATAGATAGGCGCCAGCTAATGTGGCAAATGGGCCAACTGACATTAAAAGACCTGCCAGAGATGAATCAATGGACTGTTCTGCCCATGGCAGAAGCGTAAATGGCAAAGCTGTACCAACACTTCCTATCACCAAAAATTCAATTTTATGATCTTTGATAATTTGCCATGGAAAGGGGCCACGCAGGCGTAAAAAGATGATCAAAACCACGGCTGCAATAGAGGTTCTGGCAGCTGCTACAGTTAGTGGTCCTGTTTCGATCACAGCAATTTTCATAGCACCGAAAGCAGATGCCCAGATAGTCGCAACAATGAATAATAAGGATAAATTGATCACTCTATCTAATGACATGCAACAACTCGTTTCACTCGGAAAAACCTTTAATTTGGTATCAATAACCAAGAGCTTATGATAACCAGACCAGCTCCTATAAATGCCCCTGCGGTTGGACGGCTTTTTGTCTGCCACCAGATGATTGGCAAAATCAAAACAGGGCTAATAGAGGCCAGCAAAGTCACCTCTGCCACAGGCCCTGTTTCCAATGCCATCAACATCAGAGCAACCCCAAAACTCAGACCGAAAAACCCATTGCCCATTATATGCAAGCCAATTTTGCCAGTGGGTATGATGGGCTTGTGATGAGATGATTTATCAAAGGGATAAAGTGCCCATAACACCAAGGCTGCGATTATAACGCGAATGAAAGATGCCATGAAGGGATCAGCACCAGCACTCATCACAGGGCGAAGAATCAGCACCCCTGCTGCTTGGCCAAAGGCTGCCATAAGACCAGCGCCTATCCCAATCCACATAGGTGGCACAACACGTTCCCAGATATGAGTATTATCCTGTCTTTTGCCAAATAATATCGCAAGGATAATGCCGCTAAAGCCGATAATAATTGCCAGAATGATAATACTATCAAGGCTTTCATCTAGAAACAGCACAGCCAATATCGCTGCCAAAGGGGCATTGACGGCAAATAACACCGCTGTTAGGCGCGGCCCAATACGTTGCATTGAAATAAATAAAAAATAGTCACCTAAGACAACACCAACCAAGCTTGATAAAATAATAGGCACAATATGCTGATGCTCTAATTGTCCAAAGCCGCCTGATAAAGCGACCATTGGTAATAACCATAGGCTAGCAACCACCATTCTGATCCGGTTAAAATGCAAAGAGCCAAGCGCGACAGATGGTGCATGACCAAATAAGCCAGATACTGACCAGCTTAACGCTGCGCCTAATGCAAATAAATGTGCCAATTCCATCAATGCGCCTTAGATAACTATGCTAGATGCTTGCGCTAAAGCTGAGCGCAAGATTTGTGCCCTAGAGTTGTTCCAATGACTGTGCAATATCCGCGATTAAATCATCAGCATCTTCCAAACCAACTGATAACCGAATATGACCGTCTGATATATCTAATTTTGCACGTTCTTCAGCACCGATATTCATATGTGTGGTGCTGGCGGGATGACAGGCTAAGGTTCTGGAATCACCTAGATTATTTGAAATATCAATCAGTTTTAAATGATTGAGAAACTGAAATGCTGCTTGCTTGCTGCCCTCACATTCAAAGGCCAGAATGGTGCTAGCTGATGACATTTGTTGTTGTGCCAGTTCAAATTGCGGATGCGAGGGATGACCTGGATAGGATAAGCGCAACACTTTAGGATGGCTTGCCAGATAATCAGCGATTTTATGAGCTGTTGCTGTCTGTGCTGCCATGCGTAATGGCAATGTTTCAAGAGCCTTTAGCAAAATCCAAGCATTAAAGGGGCTAATAGCACCGCCTGTCTGGCGATAAATTGGCAGGAATTGGTCTTCGACAAAGCCGTTACTGCCAAGCACCAATCCCCCTAATACACGCCCTTGCCCATCAATATGTTTGGTCGCTGAATAACACACAATATCAGCACCTAATGCCAATGGTCTTTGATATAAGGGCGAGGCAAATACGTTATCAACCACAACAGTCGCGCCTGCTTGATGCGCTAGTTCACTAACAGCTTTAATATCAACCAGCTGCAATACAGGATTAGAAGGGCTTTCCAGAAACACCATCTTTGTTGGCTTGGAAAGTGCCATTTCCCATTGTGTCAGATCGCGTCCATCAACCAGCTCAACCGCAATGCCCCATTTTGGCAGAATTTTTGTCAAAATCGCATAACAAGCGCCAAATAAAGCACGGCTGGCAACCACTCTGTCACCAGAATTAAGCAAGCATGCCATTGTGGTAAAAATGGCAGACATGCCTGTTCCTGTGGCACGGCATGCCTCAGCACCTTCTAAAGCTGCCATGCGTTCTTCAAGCATAGAGACGGTGGGGTTGCCATAACGAGAATAGACATATCTGTCCAAGCTACCATCAAATGCAGCTTCAGCATCTTCGGCACTTTCATACACATAACCAGATGTTAGATATAGTGCCTCTGAAGTTTCATCAAAATCAGAGCGTGCTAAGCCAGAACGCACCAGCTTTGTTGCCAGATGCCAGTCATCTTTGCCCTTATCAAAACCATCAGATTGAGATGTCATAAATTTTCTTTCCCACTTTATATGACAAGATAGTAAACCCACTAATGGCGAAGACTATAACAGCTTTTTAAATGAAAGCCAGTGCAGGATTATTTTAGCTATGTGGAGCGTGTTTTGCCAGGATGCGCTGCAAGGTGCGACGATGCATTTTCAGACGTCTGGCTGTTTCTGAAACATTACGATCACATTGCTCAAAGACCCGTTGAATATGTTCCCAGCGCACCCTATCAGCACTCATCGGATCTTCTGGCGGCGGCGGCATAGCACCTTCTTTTTGCAATAAAGCTGCCACTATCTGATCAGGATTAGCTGGTTTTGGCAGGTAATCAAGTGCGCCTGCTTTGACGGCTGCAACCGCTGTTGCGATATTGCCAAAACCTGTCAAAATCACAATCCGGCAATCAGGGTTTGCTGTTTGCAAGGCTTTCACCACATCAAGGCCACTACCATCATCAAGCTTGAGATCTAAAATCGCATAATCTGGCGCAAATGATTTAGCCATAGCAATGCCATCTGCCACTGATTCAGCATTTTCACACTCAAAGCCACGCTGTTCCATCGCACGCACTAGGCGTTTACGCAATGGCGCGTCATCATCAAGGATTAGTAATTTTCTGACATCCATTTGCATACTTTCGAAAATGACATTCCAGCTATCATATTAGGGCTCTTACCTTAGATATAGGTTCGCGGTAGCTGAAGGACAACATGCCCGCCTTTTCCTTTGTTATTTTGGATAGACATCTGACCACCCATATTTTCGATAAGGCTCATCGCCAAATAGAGACCAAGGCCTCTATGACCTGCTTGGCCTTTGCGTGTTGAATTAAATGGCTGTCCTAATCTGTTTATAACAGTCTGTTTAAAACCGACCCCATCATCAACCACTTCAAGGATTAATGATTTAGATGTCCAGCTTATCGTGAATTCAATCGTGTCAGTAGCATAGCCATCAGCATTATCTAAAATCGTCTCAAGCGCATATTTCAGCTCTGGCCTGCTCTGCATCACAGGTTCTTGATCCTCGCTCATTGGTTTTACGCTAACATGAACCTTATGACGCATTTCTGCTATTTTGGCGGCTATCATAGATTGGATTATCTCGCCAACTGGTAGAGAAAAGGCCATTTTGGCAGATGATTGATTCGCATCATGATCTAACTCAGACAGAATGATACGGCACCGTTCAACTTCCGTTTTTAAGAGCTGTATATCCTCTAATAACGGGTCATCATCTTCTAACTCATCAACCAGATCATGCGAGATAAGAGATATCGTATTGAGCGGCGAGCCTAGCTTATGAGCTGCTGCTGTTGCCAGATGGCCAAGCGCCAATGCCTCTTTTTCATTGGCCAGAGATAATTGAGCTTTATTCAACAGACTTGCCAGCTCACGCCTGTTATCTGCCAGATACCAGGTATAAAAGGCAATAAATATCGCTGAGATAATCAAGGCAGATAATACACCAAATAAAAATAGCTGTGGTATCTCAAAATCAGGATCAGCCCATGGCAAAGGCATGTGATAAACCGATAAAAAACTGGCTGAAATAATCACAAGCAATAACAAGACTAAGGTTGCCTTTAGCTCTAAAATAGCTGCTGAAACAACGATTGGCGCTAATAGCAAAATGAAAAAGGGGTTCATTAACCCGCCTGTCAGATAAATCAGACCAGCTAATTGCAACACATCAAAACTCAGTGCCAACATAATCTCAATCGGTTGAACCCTAGTGATATGCCTGTTGCGCTGATCAATGGCAAGATTGACAAAAGCAGAGGTGATAATCACACCCATCGCTGTTAGAATGGGGAAATCAAATCCCAATCCGAAATAAATAAATAAACAAGCAATGGTCTGGCCAACCAAAGCAAGCCACCTGATTTTCACCAAATTTTGCGGATCAAAAGGCCCTTTGCGCAATGAGGTCAGATGCCATTCTGTAGGCTGAACCACTTCATACCCTCCTTTTGCGCTTTGCCTTGTCACCACTCATTCTGGCAAAGGATGCCATGACAGCATCACAGCCAATAATGGTGATATCACACGTCTAGGTGCGATACTTTTAGTGCATTATTTTGAATAAAGGCGCGGCGTTCTTCAACAGCTTCACCCATCAAAGTTGAAAATGCATTATCAGCTTCTTCTTCTTCGGTTACTTTGACTTGCAAGAAACTTCTGGCATCAGGATCTAAGGTGGTTTCCCATAATTGTTCAGGGTTCATCTCACCAAGACCTTTATAACGTGCCACTTGCGCACCTTTGCGACCAAGTGTCATCACATGCTCAGATAGCTGCATTGGCCCTGAAATAGTGGTGATTTTACCAGCTGAATCAAACGCAACAGACTTGCCATAAATTTCCTGCAGGTGAGCGGCATGTGCATCAAGCTGGCGTGCCTCACCTGAATTGACCAATTTGCCATCAATCACATGGCGTTCTTCAATACCGCGCAAGATACGGCGCAACACCATCTGTTTGCCAAGTGCTGTTTCTTCAATCGTGCCTTCCCAGCCTTTTGATAGCTCATCTGCCTGTGCATCAAGACGCTTGGCAAGATAGCTAACAGCATCGTGATTATCTAGCATATCTGCTTTCAAGATACCGGCAATCGCTGCCTGCTCTATCACTGCTTTGGCTCCCTCAGACCGCGCTAAGGCTGTGATAAGACGACCCATTAAAGTGGCTTTTTCAACCACCTCTTTCAATGCCTCACCAGCAAGTTGCAAATCATCATTATTGGCTAGGCGTGCATCTTTTAAACCAGCATCTACAAGATAATTATCAAGTGCCTTTTGATCTTTCAGATAAACCTCTGATTGACCTCTTTTCGCGCGGAATAAAGGCGGTTGTGCAATATAAAGATAGCCTTGTTCAATCAAAGGCCGCATATGGCGGAAGAAAAAGGTCAAAAGCAATGTGCGAATATGTGAGCCGTCAACATCAGCATCTGTCATAATAACAATCTTGTGATAACGGATTTTCTCAACATCCATATCAGCATTACCAACACCAGCACCAATGGCTGTGATTAAGGTACCAATTTCAGCAGATGATAACATCTTATCAAGACGCGCACGTTCCACATTCAAAATCTTACCACGCAACGGCAAAATAGCCTGATTGGCTCTGTCACGACCTTGTTTGGCAGACCCGCCAGCAGAATCACCCTCAACCAGGAATAATTCTGACTTTGATGGATCTTTTTCCTGACAATCAGCCAGCTTGCCAGGCAAGCTTGCAATATCAAGAACACCTTTGCGGCGGGTCAATTCGCGCGCTTTTCTGGCAGCGTCTCTGGCAGCAGCTGCTTCAAATGCTTTGGCAACCACTTTGCGTGCTTCAGCAGGATGCTCTTCAAACCATTGGCCAAGCGCATCTGACATCGCATTTTCCACAATCGGGCGGACCTCTGATGACACAAGCTTATCTTTGGTTTGTGATGAGAATTTCGGATCAGGCACTTTGACAGATACAATAGCTGTTAGACCCTCACGGCAATCTTCGCCTGATAATTGCAATTTCTCTTTTTTGGCAATGCCTGTTTCAGTGGCATATTGATTAACAATGCGTGTCAAAGCCCCACGGAAACCAGCTAAATGTGTGCCGCCATCACGCTGAGGAATATTATTGGTAAAACATAAAGTGGTTTCATGAAATGAATCAGTCCATGCCAATGCTAGTTCCACAGTGATATCTTCTTTATCAGATAGGCTGTAAATCGCATCATGAAGGGCGTTTCGTGATCGGTTCAAATAATCAACAAAAGCCAGCAATCCCCCTTCAAAATAAAATTCAGAAACAGTTTCTTCGGCAGCACGCAAATCAGTTAATCTGATACGCACACCTGAATTCAAGAATGATAATTCACGCAAACGATGTTCCAGCGTGGTGAAATCAAAATCGATTTTTGAAAATGTCTCATCAGACGGCATAAAGGTGACTTGTGTTCCTGTCATATCACCAGCATCGCCGACATCAGCCAACCTATCTTCTGCCTCACCATGGCGGAAGGTCATTTCATGCTTGCGGCCATCACGCGAAATTTCAAGCTTCAACCAGCTTGATAAGGCATTGACAACAGACACACCAACACCATGAAGACCGCCTGAGACCTTATAAGAATTATTATCAAATTTCCCGCCAGCATGAAGCTGTGTCATGATCACCTCAGCAGCTGACACACCTTCTTCACTATGAATAGAAACAGGGATACCGCGCCCATTATCTGACACAGACACAGAGCCATCAGCATTCAAAATAACCTGAACAATATCACAATGACCTGCCAGCGCCTCATCAATGGCATTATCAACCACCTCATAGACCATGTGATGCAAGCCTGACCCATCATCAGTATCACCAATATACATGCCAGGGCGTTTGCGCACAGCATCTAGACCGCGAAGCACCTTGATAGAATCAGCACCATAATCAGCATCTGGCATTTGTTCAGCCTGCTGGTTTACATTTGGGGTTTCTGAACTTGTTGTCATAATCTTACTTCACTCATTGCTAACTGGTCTTATGACCTCAAAAAAATACCTTTGGCGTTATGCTGCCTGAATCATGCCATCCTCAATAGCGAAAAACTGGCCAATTTGAGCCAATCCACGAAAGGCATCTCTGTCAGTTCCACTATACCAGACTTGTCCCTTTAATTCACTAGTTGCAGCAAATAAACAATAGCGCCTATCTTCATCCAAATGAGCCGCGACATCATCAAGCAATAATAGGGGCGGGCGATCAAGCCGGTTAGCCTGCAAGCGTGCATGCGCCAGAATAGCAGCAATCATTAACGCTTTTTGCTCGCCTGTTGACCCCAGATGCGCTGGCTGATTTTTATCAAGATAAAGCGCGTTCAAATCTTGCGCTTGCGGCCCTGGCATAGACAGATCACCTTGCCTGCGATTATCAGCTGCTAATGCCGCTATTTTTTCCTCAACAGCCAAAGCAGGCATTTCATCAAGCCAGCTGCATCCCCCGCCAGACATTGCCATATGCAGCCGCGGAAACCCAAAAGCCTTATCACCCTGATAGGCTGTCTCTGAAATAGCGCGGCATAAGGCAGCTCTGGCAGCCATAATGGCTGTGCCTGTTTCAGCTAATTGTGTTTCAAGAACTGACAGCCAGCTAGGCGCCCCTTGTTCTTGCACCAGCTTTTGGCGTTCACGATAGAGTTTTTCATAACGGCTTAATCTGCCTGAATGAGCTGGGTCAAAAGCGATGACAAGCCTGTCAATAAACCGCCTTCTCGCTGACGGAGAGCCAATAAATAAACCATCCATTTGCGGGGTCAGCCATGAGACAGCGAATAATTCAGCAACAGATGCCGCTGTTGATTTCGCCCCATTGACCATCATGATACGCGCGCCATCTGGCTTTTCGGCATTGCGCCCTGTGCCAACATCAACAGGGCCAATCGGGGTATCAATACTGGCTGAAACAGCCCATAGAGCATGACCAGCACTCGCTAACATCCCTGCCGATGAGCCTGATGATGGATCTGATGATGGATGTGGAGCAAAAGATTGAAAATCATCACGTGATGCACGGCGCAACCCACGACCTGGCGCTAATAATGAAACAGCTTCCATTAAATTTGTCTTACCAGCACCATTTGGCCCTGTCAGGATAATCGGATCATGGCCAAATTCCAGATTAAGGCTGCTATAATTGCGAAATTGGCTCACCATTAAACGGCGCACGAAAATATCCGGACGACTTTCAAAAGGGATTTGCTTTTCCGCTATCGTGGCATCAGCTAACAGTGTGCCAACTCCTTATACCAGCCAGCTTATTTACTAGGCTTCAAAAAACAGGCCTATCATCACAGACGCATTAGCATCAGACACGCATCGGCATCAGCACAAATAAATTCGCATCATCTGCTGGTGCTTGAATGAGGCTAGGCGCGCCAGCATCTGCCATAGATAATTGCAAGGTTTCCCCATGCACCTGTGCTGTGATTTCCATCAAATAGCGTGCATTAAACCCAATTTCTATTGCTGGCCCATTATAATCCACTTCCAACTCCTCATTCGCTGAAGAGGCATCTGCATTACTGGCTGATAAGGTCACAATGCCATTATCCAATGCCATTTTCACAGAACGTGTTTTATCTGATGAAATGGTTGATACACGGTCAACAGCAGCTGCAAAAGCTGCCTTATCAAGACTGAGCACCTTGTCATTTCCAGTTGGAATAACCCTAGTATAATCAGGGAATGAGCCATCAATTAATTTTGATGTCAGGCGCACCGCACCAAATGAAAATTCTGCTCTGGTATCAGATAAGCTGACAGACACATCACCTTCTTGATCATCTAGTAATTTGCGCAATTCACCAACCGCTTTGCGTGGCAGGATAATAGAAGGCATTTCTTCAGCACCTGATGGCAGATTCATCTGTGACAAAGCCAAACGATGACCATCTGTTGCCACCGCACATAACATATCAGATGCTGATTTGTGGAAATAGATACCATTGAGATAGTAGCGTGTTTCCTCTGTTGAAATGGCAAAGCGTGTTGTATCGATCATATCACGCAAATCAGCTGCTGTTAGCGTGAATTGATGTGGTAAATCTGCTGCAGAAATCGCTGGAAAATCTTCAACTGGCAAAGTTGGCAGACGAAAACTAGAACGCCCTGCTCTGATCTGCGCATGGCCATCAGCCATCTCGATTTCTACCTCAGAGCCTTCTGGCAATTTACGCACAATATCATTGAGCATATGGGCAGATACTGTGCTGGCACCTTCAGCCAAAACACCACAAGCCACATCTGTTACAATATCCATATCCATGTCAGTGCCTGTCAAAGACAAGCTGCCTGAATTGGTGCGCAAAACCATATTATTCAAAATAGGTATCGTATTACGCCGTTCAACAACTGAACTGACATGACCAAGAGGGCGCAAAAGGCTCATTCTATCAATGGTAAATTTCATCGCGAAGCTCTCACTGTTTGGCTATTACACAAAGCTGATAATAGCGTCGATTCTTGGCTGATAGTTTGGCACACAAAATGTGGGATGCCAAACTAAAAAAGAACACAAGATATATCTATTATTGGTATAGGAAAGCAGGGCTTATTATGTGCCATCTGCCAGCAGAGATCGTAGCAAATCAACATCAGCTGACAGGTGGCTATCTTCTGCTATAAGCTGCTCTATTTTCTTTACCGCATGCATGACAGTGGTATGATCACGCCCGCCAAATGAGCGGCCAATCGCAGGATAAGATAAGGACGTTAAATCCTTGGCCAGATACATTGCAATTTGGCGTGGACGTGCGATTACGGCAGCACGCCTGTTTGAGAACATATCATTAGTGCGAATCTTATAATAGCTCGACACGCGGCGTTGAATATCTTCAATAGAAATCAGCCGATTGCTAGCGCGAAGCAAATCAGACAACACCTCGCGTGCCATCTCGACTGTGACGGTGCGGCCAACCAAAGTGGCATGAGCAATCAGCCTGTTTAATGCACCTTCTAATTCGCGGATATTTGTGGTGATTTTATGTGCTAAAAATTCCAGCACCTTATTTGGTACATTCACGAGGACACCTTCGCGGCGTGCCTGCAAGATACCAAGGCGTAATTCATAATTTGACGGATGAATATCAGCCACCATGCCCCAGCTCATGCGTGAGCGCAGGCGCTCTTTCACACCATCTAAATCAGATGGTGATTTATCAGCTGATAGAATCACCTGACGACCTTCTTCAACCAGCGCATTAAGGGTGTGGAAAAACTCTTCCTGTGTTGATTCTTTGCCAGACATAAACTGGATATCATCAACCATCAGCACATCAGCTGATCGAAAACGCTCTTTAAAGCTCATAGTATCTTTTCGGCGCAAAGCAGCAACGAACTGATTCATAAATTTT
Organism: Puniceispirillaceae bacterium (SeqCode); assembly: GCA_049890115.1. Taxonomy (GTDB): domain Bacteria; phylum Pseudomonadota; class Alphaproteobacteria; order Puniceispirillales; family Puniceispirillaceae; genus UBA685. The sequence continues at coordinate 24,350 of JBMHCC010000026.1, forward strand.
TCAGCTGTCAGATAAATCACTTTACGCGCTGGATTGCGTTTATGGCTTTCCCACGCGATGGCATGCATCAGATGTGTTTTACCAAGCCCCACACCGCCATAGAGAAATAACGGGTTAAATGCAGGGCTAGCTGTATCTGATTCAGCGACACGGCGTGCTGCCGCATAAGCGAGCTCATTCGGCTTGCCAACCACGAAATTTTCAAAGGTAAAACGGCCATCAAGACCTTCAATTCCGGGCAGCGCAGATGGGCTATCTAGCTGATCTTCAAAATGAGGCAAGTCAGTCAGACGCGGGGGCTTTTCAGCACGCTGAACAGACTGGCTTGTGCGTAATACTATATCAATATCAGTGATGTTTTTTGATTCGGCTGCTGATAAAATACGCAGCTTGTCTAGATATTGGCTTATCACACGCTCTCTGGTTAGCCGTGATGAGGTGGCCACAGTCAAACAGCCATCATCAATCGATAGAACTGTTAAGGGTTTTATCCAATTGCGCCAGGCGACATCACCTAGATCAGTTTTCAAGCGAGCAGAAATGCGCCCCCATAATTCCTGAATCTCATTTGGCTCTACCTGACCCATAAAATCTCACCATGATAGCGTTGGTAACGCATAAGCATTTCATTGAAGCGGTGAGAGAGATGTCTTTTTTGAGAAGGTCCCATGCACCGACATAGACTGTCATATTAGACGAGATTCTTTTCAAAAAACAAGTGCCGGAAAAGCGTAATTGGACAAATATTTTGTCAAAAATGTGACTCTTTTTGCTTGACATAAATTCCTTCAAAATGAGGTTTGGTCGCATTGAATTTTTAAAAATCTGCAGTTTCCACAACGCGAATCATATCCGAATCAGATAATTAGGTAACAGCCTGATGAGATAAGACCATTTGCCAGATATAAAGAGATAATCGCAAAGGCTTTTGACAAAATAAAAAGGCCACCAAAAGGCAGCCTTATTTTACATTAATACGCACATAGCGTGATGTGATTCTATTTGCCCTTAGGCAGATACCGCCTTCACACGTGCTGATAGACGCGACATTTTACGAGACGCTGTGTTTTTATGCAAAACACCGCGGCTAACACCGCGCATAATCTCTGGCTGTGCTTCACGCAATGCTGTTTTAGCAGCCTCGCCATCACCTGATGAGATAGCTGTTTCTACCTTCTTGATGAAAGTACGAATGCGGCCAATACGAGCACCGTTGATTTCAGCGCGCTTTGCGTTTCTAATAATACGCTTCTTAGCAGACTTATGATTTGCCATTAGGGCCCTCATAGATATCAAAAATAGTTGTGAGGCGGATATATAGGGGGTGAACCCCCGCAAGTCAAGCATTTTTGGCCGCAACCCCAGGGCGCTCCCAGAGTACGCTAGGAGAGAGGTTTTAAAGTCACCTTAAAACGCAAATCACCATTTGCTGCCTGACCAGTCCTAGCAATTGCCATCTGCTCATTACCACGGCGATAGGACGCACCATCTGCCTGCCAGCCAAGATTTGGCAAAGCGCTATCATAAAAGCGCGATATGGCTTGTGCATCGCTGCTAATTTCAAAGGTGAAGATGACCACACGTCCTGATGGCGAATCAAAAGCAACAGCTGTTGATGTGTCGATCATCGCTGCCCCAGGAACTGGCAAATCACCAACCCAGCCGATTGCTTCAGCACGCAGCATCGTCATTGGCATCATCACAATGATGCAACATGCCGCTACCAGCAGCTTTATCGATGATGGTCGCAAGCAACCCATGCCATATACCTGATATTGTTAGTCCTTTAGGGCTTATTATCTATAGTGATAACCTACCTTTGACAGCTTGGGCAATAAAAACTCGACCTGCCACTCATCCTAACTGACTTTATCTGTGTCTGACAGGATGGGCATGGCGCGCCTTCTTTGCCATAGACATTCAAAGATTGGACAAAATAACCGAGCTTACCATCAGGTTGGCGATGGTCACGCAAAGATGTGCCGCCTTGGGCAATCGCCTCTTGTAAGACTTGTTTAATCGCAGGCAATAATCTGGCTGAGCGTTTGCCAACAACGCTTGATGCTGAGCGCCGCGGTGATATACCAGCTCGAAATAACGCCTCACAAACATAGATATTGCCGAGCCCAGCTATTTTTCTCTGATCTAGTAATGTTGATTTTATCGGCGCTGATGATGATGCCAACATCTCATCAAAATAAGCTAGATTGCACTCATCTGATAATGGCTCTGGACCAAGTGAGCTGATAGAGCGGTGATTGTGAAAATCGCCTTTGGCAACCAGATCAACATAGCCAAAACGGCGTGGGTCATTATAAGTCACATAATGATAAAGCGGTTGGCTGTCTGTTTGGCGCAGAATCGTCAAGCTGATATGATCATGAGGCAAAAGATTAGGGGCATGCGTTTGAATGCGCATCGAACCTGACATGCCAAGATGCCACATTATCATGTGAGATGGTAATTCAAGCACTAATATTTTGGCACGTCTTTGCACTGACAAAACAGGCGCATTTGTCATAATGCGCGCTAGATCTGGTGGCAGAGGCCAGCGCAAATCAGGGCGCCTGATAGTGGCTGTTTCAATAACGGCATCTGTGAGGATGGGATCAAGAGCAGCGCGAACGGTTTCGACTTCTGGTAATTCTGGCATGGCAGCGTCATTTTCCTGAATGAGGGGGCATTTTATTGCTTTTACAAGATAGCTGGACTAGATCAAAGATAATGGCATTTTCTTAAAAGAACAGGCGTAGCACGACCCATGGAACACAAAATAACAGATGATCAGCGACCAACTGATGATGAGTTGATTGATTTTGGTTTTCAATCTATTCCGCGAGATGAAAAAGAATCGCGTGTCAAAGGTGTATTTTCATCAGTTGCTAGCAATTATGACATTATGAATGATTTGATGTCATTTGGTATCCATCGGCTCTGGAAAGATGCGCTCATGGATTGGCTTGCCCCGCAATCGCATCAACAGCTTGTTGATTTAGCTGGCGGAACAGGTGATGTGGCATTGCGCTTTTTAAAGCGTGGCGGCGGTTCTGTTAAAATCGTTGATATTAATCAAGATATGCTGCGAGCTGGCCAAGGGCGGTCTGTTATGCGTCCCTATGCTGACCAGCTAGAATGGATTGTTGGCAATGCTGAAAGCTTGCCGCTAGAAAATGCATCAGCTGATCGGGTGACGATTGCCTTTGGGTTGCGCAATGTCACTGACAGAGCAAAGGCGTTGCGAGATATCCACCGTGTGCTTAAGCCTGGCGGGCGGTTTTGTTGTCTTGAATTCTCGTCAGTGGAAAATCCGCTATTGGCACGTCTTTATGATGAATGGTCTTTTAAGATCCTGCCTCAAATGGGACAAATCGTGGCAAAAGATCGTGAATCCTATCAATATCTGGTTGAATCCATCAGACAATTCCCTGATCAGTATCAGCTAGCTGATATGATGAGTGATGCTGGCTTTGCCCAAGTGCGGTTTCGTAATTTATCAGGTGGTATTGCTGCCATCCATTCTGGGTGGAAGCTCGACTAATGATGGTACGCGCCTTTATCAGATTGCCTATTATTGGCTGGCGTTTGGGGCGCGCAGGTGTACTTCATCATCTAGCTTTAATCTCGCTATTACCGCCTTGGTTACGCCAGCTTCTGCGTATTACTGATAAATGCCTTACCTTTGGGCGGATAGAGACAGATGCTGGTATCGCATTATGTAATGCACTGCAAAATTTAGGGCCTGGATTTATCAAATTTGGTCAGGCTTTATCCACAAGAGCTGATTTAATTGGCCCTGATTTGGCACTTGGCTTATCAGAGTTGCAAGACAGATTGCCTGCTTTTTCAGGTCAGCTTGCCAAACAGCAAATTGAAAAAGCCTGTGGCCAGCCGCTAGCCGAGATTTTTGCGGAATTTGATGATGTGCCGGTGGCAGCTGCTTCTATTGCACAAGTGCATAAGGCGAAATTGCATGATGGCACTATGGTAGCGGTGAAATTATTACGCCCCCAGATCCATCGCCTAATGCGCAAAGATACTGATTTCTTTCTGGCAATGGCACAAATTGCTGAGACCCTATCACCAGCACTTGGCAGATTGCGCCTCATTGATGCTGTCAGGCAGTTCGAGCAGATTTGCGAAATTGAGCTAGATTTGCGGATGGAAGCAGCCGCTGGTGGCAGATTGGCTGATAATTTGCGTAATGATGACGGGATTCGCATTCCTGAAATGATGCTTGAATATTGCCATGCTGAAATGCTGGTCACGCAATGGGTTGATGGGTTGCGCCTTGATGATGTGCCAGGGCTTATCGCAGCAGGTCATGATGTTGAAATTTTGACCAAAGCAGCAGCATCTAGCTTTTTCAATCAGGTTTTTCGTGACGGCTATTTCCACGCTGATATGCATCCAGGCAATATATTTGTTGATGCTGATGGTCTGTTAGTACCAATTGATTTTGGCATTATGGGGCATTTGCAAACACAAGATAGGGTGTTTTTAGGCAGGCTGATGATCGCTATCTTAGATCGTGATTATGATGAGGTTGCCCGCCTGCATGCTGATGCTGGCATGATCGGATCTGATGTGCCGCTTTATTTATTTTCACAAAATATCCGTGCCGTCGTCGAACCATTGCTTGGCAAAAGCCTTGGCGAGGTATCACTTGGCCAAATTATGGGTCAGATCTTAAAAATATCAACGCGCTTTGATATTCAAGTTCAGACGCAATTTAACCTGCTTCAAAAAACAATGGTGATGGCAGAAGGTGTCGCACGCCAGCTTAATCCAAAAGCCGATATGTGGGAATTATCGCGCCCATTAGCAGCTGATTGGATAGCTGAGCAAACCAACCCTGAAAGACTGATTGCTAATGCCAGCACACAAGCCAAACGCCTTATCCATCTGGTGCCACGCCTGCTAGACAGGCTAGAACATGACCATAATACCGCATCACCAGAAGAGGCCTATGTGAAATCTGGTGGCGGATTTGTGAAAGGCGCCATTGTTGGCAGCAGTTTCATTGTGATTATGGCAATGATATTTCACATTTTCTAGGTCATTTCACAAGTTTTGTGAATTAAATTCACATCATAGATAAATTTTGTGAATTCTTCTTGGCTTGCTTTTCACAATTTTGTGAATTACGATATTCACATGTCTTATTTCACAGAATTTGATAATCTTGTGACATTTTTTGGTGGGCGTGCGGCTTTGGCTGACCTGTTAGGGGTTGGGCCATCTGCGCTATCAAATTATCGCAAAAGAGGCCAGATACCAGCTAAGAAACGCGCATTGCTTATCTCAGCCTTAGCCATGAAACATAAAGAATTAAGTGGAACAGGTCTGGCCATTCGGCCATTAGGCACATCATCGCGCCAGCCATCAACATCGCAAAATGATATCATCACTAATGAGGCAGCTCATAGCCAGCTTGACCCTCAGCTAGCCCCTCGGCCAGACCCTCAGCCAGATCCTCATTTTGATCCGCAGTTTGATCCTATGTCATCTTATCAGACACAAGCCATAAGTGGTGGTGCATTAGCACCTGCCAGCATCAACCACGCTCTTCAGAGCAGCCAATCTGCAGAATTGCACTCATTCACTGATGGGGCTAAGGCTGATGCCTCTATCCATCACAACCAAGATGATAATCAGATAAAGGGTATGAAACAGCCTGTCGCTTTGCTGATTATCACAGGTGGCATTGCCGCCTATAAAGCGTTGAGTTTGGCACGTCGCATGATGGAAGCTGGCTGGCAGGTGCGCGGTGTTATGACAAAATCTGCCCAGCAATTTATCACGCCCTTATCATTTTCAGCACTAACAGCTGAAAAAATCTATACTGATCTGTTTTCGCTAACAGATGAGCATGAAATGGGTCATATCAGGCTGGCTCGCGAGGCTGATATTGTGCTGATTGTGCCAGCGACAGGTAATTTCATTGCCAAAATAGCGCTTGGTCTGGCTGATGATTTGGCATCTACTCTATGCCTTGCCAGCGATGCCCCTCTTTATTTTGTGCCTGCCATGAACCCTGTCATGTGGGCAAATCCTGCCATACAGTCACATTGCAAAACATTACAAGATAGAGGCGCCATTCAGATAGGGCCTGTTTCTGGTGATACAGCTTGCGGTGAAATTGGGGCAGGGCGCATGGCAGATGAAGCACAAATTCTGGCAGCTTTGCCGCCTGCAAATAAACCATCCCTGCATCAGCAATCTACTTCTGAGCCGCTAGCTAAACCGCTTTTGGGGCGCCACATCATTGTCACAGCTGGCCCAACCGAAGAGCCCATAGATGGGGTGCGTTATATTTCAAACAGATCCTCTGGCAAGCAAGGCTATGCGATTGCTAAAGCAGCCAAAGATGCTGGCGCACAGGTTACCTTGATAACAGGGCCAACCAATCTGCAACCAGCCGATGGCATCACTGTAATACAAGTGACAACCGCACGCCAGATGCATCAAGCCAGCCTAGCCGCTTTGCCAGCTGATTGTGCCATTTGCACAGCGGCTGTCGCTGATTGGCATGTGGCTGATGCTGGCCATAGCAAAATCAAAAAACAGGCAGGTGCACCGCCTCCTATGTTAAAACTTGTTGAAAACCCTGATATCTTAAAAACCATCAGCCATTGTGATAACCGCCCATCATTGGTGATTGGTTTTGCTGCTGAAACAGATGATCCTATCACAGCGGCTATGGCAAAAGCAGACCGTAAAGGCTGTGACTGGATTTTGGTTAATCACATCACCAAAGATAACCCCATTTTTGGAAGTGATAGCAATCAGCTGACATTAATCAGAGGTCACAAAGCCAAACCTTGGCCGCAAAACACCAAAGAAAAACTGGCTGAAAAGCTCACAGATGAAATTGCCAGCTATTTTGAAGAAACCAAAACGCCTATCACGCAGTAAGCCGCTATTATGACATCACCATCACCTCTCACAATACAACTCGCCAAATTACCTCATGCAGCTGATTTGCCATTACCTGCCTATCAAACAGATGGCGCAGCTGGCATGGATTTAACGGCAGCTTTATCAGAAGATATCATTCTTGAGGCTGGGCAATTCAACGCAATTCCAACAGGCCTCACCATCGCCCTGCCAAAGGGTTATGAAGCACAAATAAGGCCACGCTCTGGCCTTGCTTTTAAATCAGGTGTGACTGTTTTAAACAGCCCTGGCACGATTGATTGTGATTATCGTGGTGAGATTAAAATTGCCCTTATCAATCATGGGTCCGAGGCTGTAACGATCAGCCATGCTATGCGTATTGCACAGATGATAATCAGCCCTGTCATCCAAGCACAATGGCAGGAAACAGACCAGCTAGATAGCACAGAACGTGGCACAGATGGCTTTGGGTCTACAGGAACAGGTCAATGACAAAACCGCTCTCAGATGCTGAGATAACCCGCTATGCACGCCAGCTAATTCTGCCTGATATTGGTGATGATGGTCAGGATGCGTTAAAAGACGCAAAACTGCTGATTATTGGCGCAGGCGGCCTTGGTGTGCCAGCATTATCTTATGCGGCAGCTGCCGGATTTGGCGCCATTACCATGATGGATGATGACGTGATTGAGCCAACCAATCTGAACCGGCAAATTCTCTATCATGAAGCGGATTGCGGGGTCGGCAAAGCCAAAATAGCGGCTGAAAAAGCAGCTTTACAAAATCCACATATCACGATCAATGCCGTTGAAAAACGCTATGATAATAGCTGTCATAATCTGGTTGCTGATTTTGATGTCATCATTGATGCTAGTGATAATGCCCAAACACGATTATTGGTCAATCAGCATTGTCTAGCAGCTCACAAACCATTGATTTTTGTCTCTGCTATCAGATTTGAAGGCCAGCTTTCGGTATTTGCGCCGCATTTATCAGATGATGACACATCACCTTGCTATCATTGTTTATTCCCCCATCACCCTGATGTGGCTCAGGCACCAAATTGTGCGACGATTGGCATAATGGGTGCCGTAACAGGGATAATGGGCGCTATGGCAGCTCTTGAGGCCATCAAGCTAGTGACCCAATCAGGCCAGCCAGCCATCAATAAGCTGTTATTATTTGACGGATTAACGCTGCAAAGTGACTTTATCGTTACGAAAAAAGACAAGAACTGTCATATTTGTGGCTAGAGCATTGCCTCTACCACCCTGTCAGGTGGTGTATGACCATCAAGGAAGGTCTGAATATTAATGATGACCTTCTGGCCCATATCTTGGCGCCCTTCAATCGTGGCTGAGCCAATATGAGGTAATAGCACTGTATTTTTCAGATTGCGCAGACGCTCTGGAATATCTGGCTCATCACGATAAACATCAAGGCCAGCCCCAGCTATGCCATTATTGGCAAGCATATCGATTAGCGCCTCTTCATCAATGACATCACCGCGAGATGTATTCACCAAATAAGCATGAGGTGACATCAAGGCGAGCCTTTCACGTGATAATAAATTTTGTGTTTGCGGTGTTGAGGGGCAATTAATCGACACAATATCCATTCGTGGCAGCATTTGTTCAAGAGAGTCCCAATAGGTGGCCTCTAGCTCTTCTTCCAAGCGTGGGTGAACAGCTTTGCGATTATGATAATGAATAGACATGCCAAAGGCACGCGCACGCCGTGCCACAGCCTCGCCAATATTGCCCATACCAACAATGCCAAGGCGTTTGCCATTAATACGCCTGCCTAGCATACCTGTTGGTGACCACCCGCTCCATTGCCCTGATCTGGCTCTGACATCACCTTCAGCAATGCGGCGTGGCACTGCCAGAATAAGGGACATCACAACATCTGCTGTATCTTCGGTTAACACACCAGGGGTATTGGTAACAGTGATGCCCTTGGCATGAGCTGCCTTTAGATCAATATGATCGACACCATTGCCAAAAGAGGCAATTAATTTAAGCTGCGGGCCTGCCTGTGCAATCAAATCAGCATCAATATCATCTGTCACAGTTGGCACAAGAACTGTGGCTTCTTTAACAGCTGCGATAAGCTGACTTCTATCCATTGCCACATCTGTTTCATTTAATCTGGCATTGAAAAGCTCGCGCATGCGCGTTTCAATAGAATCAGGTAATTGCCGTGTCAGAATAATGGTTGGTTTCATGACTTTTTCACAACTTTCTTTGCCTTTGCCCTTTGATATAGCGCATAGAACCAAAATTTTGACCCCAAGCCTAATCTGTTAATCGCAAAAGGTCTATTTTTTTGTTGCTCTTCGCGTGCTAATCAGTTTTTTTAAAGACATGCAATTCTCTATTCTACCCACCTATCTATTTTCATGCCGCATCGCCCTGATTGCCATAGTGATCAGTGCTGGATTGCAGCTAGCTCTGCCAACATCAGCAAAGGCTCAAGAAGCCAAGCTGGTTGTACAAGGATCAGGTCTTGCTGTGCCTCGTTTTGTCACATTAAAATCTGACAAGGTGAATATGCGCGTTGGCCCTGGGCGAGAATATCCGTTGTCATGGGTGTATCAGCGCTCTGGCCTGCCGGTAAAGGTTATTGCTGAATTTGATGTCTGGCGCAAAGTCATTGACCATGATGGCACAACTGGCTGGGTTCATAGCCAGCTTGTTACCTTAAAACGAAATGCGCTTATTCGTAATCGTCTGACGAAATTATATAAAAAGCCAGATGCTAATAGCCCTGTTCTTGCTGTTGCTGAGAAAAATGTGCTGCTGGAATTGCAGCTTTGTGAAATAAATTGGTGCCGTGTTGCCAATGATGATTTACGCGCCTTTGTGCGCCGTGACGATATTTGGGGTATTCTGGAAAACGAAACCTTGAATTAACTGAAACATCCTAACTTGCTTAATTTTGCTTTTATAAAGGCCATAATACAATGACACATACCCCGCAAAGCTCTTATAGCTATGATGATCTGATTTCCTGTGCCAAAGGGGAAATGTTCGGCCCTGGCAATCCGCAACTGCCAATGCCGCCTATGCTAATGTGTGATCGCATCACTTCGATTGCTGATACGGGCGGTGCTGCTGATAAGGGTCATATTATTGCCGAATTTGATATTCACCCTGATTTATGGTTTTTCCCATGTCATTTTGAAGGTGACCCGGTGATGCCTGGTTGTTTGGGAATGGATGCGTTATGGCAGCTGGTTGGCTTCTATCTTGGTTGGGCTGGCGGTCAAGGCAGAGGGCGTGCCCTATCTGTTGGTGAGGTGAAGTTTACCGGTCAGATCCTGCCATCTGCCAAGCTGGTGACATTTGAGCTTGATATGAAACGTGTCATTATGCGCCGCTTGGTGATGGGGATTGCTGATGGCCGCGTCAAATGTGATGGCGAGGTTGTGTTTGAAGCCAATGATATTCGCGTTGGCCTGTTTGGCGCAGAAGGAGCTTAGAGAGCTATTATGAGACGTGTGGTAATTACAGGATTAGGGATTGTATCTTCGATTGGCAATAATGCTGAAGAGGTAACACAATCATTGAAACATGGAACCTCTGGCATTGTTGCAGCCCCTGATTATGCTGAATTGGGCTTTCGCTCACAGGTAAAAGGTGCGGTAAAGCTGGATGTCGCAGAACATGTTGATCGCAAACAGCTTCGTTTCATGGGTGAAGGTGCTGCTTATGCTGTGCTCGCAATGGAACAGGCCGTGGCTGATTCAGGTTTGGAAGAAGCTGATATCTCTAATCCGCGCACTGGTTTGATTGCTGGCTCTGGCGGCCCATCAACAGCCAATATGCTAACAGCTTTTGATACCACAAGAGACAAAGGACCAAAGCGCGTTGGCCCTTATATGGTGCCTCGTTGTATGTCATCAACTGTATCAGCCTGTATTGCGACTTTCTTTAAAATTAAAGGCGTGAATTATTCGATTTCATCAGCTTGTTCAACCTCAGCACATTGTATCTCTGCTGGTGCTGATGCTATTCGCTATGGCATGCAGGATATTGTCTTTGCTGGCGGCGGTGAAGAACTGCATTGGACCTTGTCTGTGTTATTTGATGCAATGGGTGCGATGTCATCTAATTTCAATGATGACCCAACAAGAGCCTCACGCGCCTATGATGCTGACCGTGATGGGTTTGTCATTGCTGGCGGTGGCGGCATGTTGGTGCTGGAAGATTATGAACATGCAAAGGCGCGCGGTGCCAAAATCTATGCTGAAATTGTGGGCTATGGTGCCAATTCAGATGGCCATGATATGGTTGCGCCATCTGGTGAGGGTGCGGTTCGTTGTATGGAACTTGCCCTAGCTGGGTTTGACGGTAATGGTCTGGCAGGTCCGGTCAATTACATTAATGCCCATGGCACATCAACACCTGTTGGCGATATGAAAGAGCTAGAGGCTGTCAGAGCTGTCTTTACGGATAAGCAGGATTTACCGATTGTCACATCAACCAAGTCTTTGACAGGTCATTCACTTGGCGCCACTGGCGTTCAGGAAGCGATTTATACCTTGCTAATGATGAAAGAGAATTTCATTGCAGGCTCTGCCAATATTGAAAATCCTGATGAAGCGATTGGTAATATTCATATTCCAACTAGCCGCCTTGATAATCAGGATGTTCAGATTGCCTTATCAAATAGCTTTGGCTTTGGTGGCACAAATGCCTGTCTTGCGCTGGCCAAGATGACAGATTAGTCCAGCAGTTAAAGGGGAGAGACAGATGGGCCTGCTATCAGGGAAAAAAGGGCTTGTAATGGGCGTGGCCAATGATAGGTCAGCTGCTTGGGGCATTGCCAAAGCAGCAGCTGATGCTGGTGCAGAGCTAGCCTATAGCTATCAGGGTGAGGGATTGCGCAGCCGTGTTGCAGCTCTGGCTGAACAGACAGGCTCAACAATGCTTTATGAATGTGATGCTGGGAGTGAATCTGGCATTGATGATTGTTTTGATAATTTGCAATCACAATGGGACAGAATTGATTTTGTTGTTCATGCGATCGCTTTTTCTGATAAATCAGAATTAAAAGGTGCTTATTTGAATACTAGCAGGGATAATTTTGCGCAGACTATGCGTATTTCCTGTTTTTCCTTTACCCATGTGGCAGCAAGAGCCAGCCAAATGATGCCAGATGGCGGCGCACTATTGACCTTATCTTATCTTGGCGGGGTTCGGATCACGCCTAATTATAATGTGATGGGTGTTGCCAAAGCTGGCCTAGAGGCATCTGTTCGCTATTTGGCAGTTGATTTAGGTGGCCAGAATATTAGGGTCAATGGCCTATCTGCTGGCCCTATGCGCACCTTATCTGGTGCAGCGATTACAGGGGCGCGTCATATTTTCCGCCATTCAGAGGAAAATGCACCACTTGGCCGTAATCCTGATATTGATGAGGTGGGGCGTTCTGCTTTGTATCTTATCAGTGATTTATCATCAGGTGTCACAGGTGAAATTCATTATTGTGATGGCGGCTATCATCATGTTGGTGTACCGCAAGAACCACAAAGCTAGCCTGTTACAACAGAACCACATAAAAAGCCCCTTTGTGATAGCAAAGGGGCTTTTCTTATGTCTGAGATGCTAAACTGACCGATTAGGCATCATCATCTTTCTGGGCTTCCAAATCAGCGCCTGTTTCTTGATCAACACGCTTCATTGATAATTTCACCTTGCCTCTATCATCAAAGCCAATCACCTTGACCTTAACGATATCGCCTTCTGAACAAACATCAGTTGTTTTTTCAACACGGCTATCACGCATTTCTGAGATATGAACCAAGCCATCTTTTGGACCAAGGAAGTTTACAAAGGCACCAAAATCAACTGTTTTGACAACTTTACCATCATAGATAACACCTAATTCTGGCTCAGCAACAATATCGCGGATTTTCTGATAGGCAGCATCTGATGATGATTGTGAAACAGCTGCAATTTTAACCGTGCCATCATCTTCAATATCAATCTTAGCACCTGATTCTTCACAGATTTCACGAATGATCTTGCCACCTGGGCCGATAATATCGCGGATTTTATCAACTGGTATCTGGATGGTTGTGATCTTTGGTGCAGATTCAGCCAACGCATCTCTGGCAGAGGTTAGCGCCTTTGCCATCTCACCTAGAATATGTAATCTGCCATCTTTGGCCTGTGCCAATGCGATTTCCATAATCTGTGATGTGATTGATGTGATTTTAATATCCATCTGCAAAGATGTGATACCCTGTTCAGAGCCAGCCACTTTAAAGTCCATATCACCTAAGTGATCTTCATCACCTAGAATATCTGACAGAACAGCGTAATCATCACCTTCTTTAATCAGACCCATTGCAATACCAGCAACAGGGCGCACCAATGGCACACCAGCATCCATCAATGCCAAAGATGTACCACAAACAGTGGCCATAGATGATGATCCGTTTGATTCTGTCACCTCTGATACAATACGCATGGTATAAGGGAATTCATCTTTCGATGGCAAAAGCGGGTTCACCGCACGCCACGCCAATTTACCATGACCAATTTCACGCCGACCAGGTGAGCCAACACGGCCAGCCTCGCCAACTGAATAAGGCGGGAAGTTATAATGCAACATAAAGCGTGAACGATATTCACCTGCCAGAGCATCAATGATTTGCTCATCTTGACCAGTGCCTAATGTAGCAACAGCCATAGCCTGTGTTTCGCCTCTTGTGAATAAGGCAGAACCATGTGTGCGTGGCAACATACCAACCTCAGCTACAATTGGGCGAACTGTTTTGGTATCACGGCCATCAATACGCTGACCTGTTTTCAGGATAGATGAGCGAACAATATCAGCTTCCATTTCCTTCATCAGGCTGCCAACCAGAACAGCATCAGCATCTGGGCCAGCTAGCTCAGCTGCTTTTGCTTTCGCCTCACCAACAGCTGCCTGTCGTGCTGATTTATCAGCGATTTCATAGGCTGCTTCCACATCTTTGCGTAATGCTGACAATGTCTCTCTCAGAGCAGCTGCTTCTGGTGCCTCTTCTGGCAAATCACGAGGGTCTTTAGCACAAGCTTCTGCCAACTCGATAATGGCATTAATCGCTGTTTGCATCTGCTCATGACCAAATGTCACAGCACCAAGCATAACCTCTTCTGATAATTCTTTGGCTTCTGATTCAACCATCAAAACGCCTTCAGATGTACCAGCCACAACCAAATCCATTTCAGATGTTTCCATCTGTTCCATAGTTGGGTTCAAGATATAGCTTCCATCAGCATAGCCAACACGGGCTGCCGCAATCGGGCCAAAGAATGGAACGCCTGAGATTGTCAGTGCCGCAGATGCGCCAACCATAGCAACAATATCAGGGTTATTTTCCATATCATGTGACAACACAGTACAGATAACTTGTGTTTCACATTTGAATTCTTTTGGAAATAGCGGACGGATAGGGCGGTCAATCAGACGTGAAACCAGAGTTTCATTTTCTGATGGGCGTCCTTCACGCTTGAAAAAGCCACCTGGAATTTTACCAGCGGCAAATGCCTTTTCCTGATAATTCACTGTTAAAGGGAAGAAATCCTGACCTGGCTTGGCTGATTTTGCGGCAACAGCGGTACATAGAACCGATGTCTCACCCAGAGTGGCGAGAACAGCACCATCAGCTTGTCTTGCAATCTTACCTGTTTCAAGCACTAATGTGCGCCCGCCCCAGTCGATTTCTTTGCGATAAATTTGAAACATTCTGTTTTCCTTCATAGGTGACTATCTGACTTTGCTATTACTCATCGAACCATCTTTGTCAGATTTCCATTTTCCTGATTAAGGGGTTTGTCAAAACAGAGCGCAAAGAGTCCTGTCTGCTTTGATACAAATTGCCATTATCTGAAGCATTATCAGACAACATCATCACTTGTGATTATTTGGAGACTGCGGAGATAGCACTCATCACTATCGCCTTTAAAAAAGATACCGGTAAGGAACATCTGATCCGGTCTTCTGCCTTCCAACCACCCCCTATAGGTAGTCGCCACCTCTTCATTGTTAATCTCTTTGCACTTGTTCGCTAGTTACCACGAATCAGGCCTATAAAGCAAGGCATTAGGGATTGGTGAGACTGGCAGAGCCTAAAAAAGCCTGACAGATAGAACTGCCAGGCTTTTGAAAAATCTGTTTTACTGTGATGTGGCTGTCAATTAACGGCGCAGACCCAGCTTTTCGATCAAGGCTTTATATTTACCTTCATCACCACGCTTAATATAGTCAAGCAAGTGACGACGCTGACCAACCATTGTCAAAAGACCACGGCGTGAACCGAAATCTTTTTTATGTGTTTTCATATGTTCTGTCAGGTTACGGATGCGTTCTGTTAGAATAGCAACCTGAACCGATGCTGAACCTGAATCTTGTGCATTTGCGCCGAATTCCGAAATCAGCTCTGCTTTTTTCTCTTTTGTAATCGACATCATCGTCTCCTTTTATTAGCAGTTAAAAACCCGTAGCGGCTTTACCCCCTCATCATGTGCTTCAACAAGCGCAATCAGATGTCCATCACAAACCGCTTTATATATCTGCGAGCGGTCTAGCTCTGGATGCGGAGCTAAAAGCTGCCCAAAACGCAGCTTTTTTGCCTCTTCGGTTGTGATTGCCAAAGCCGGGATGTCGTCCAGCGCAGCAATAACAGGTATCACATAAGGTGATGCGGCGGCACTATGTCCTAATTCTTCCAATAAATCCAGTGAAATTGCATTTTCAAGGTTAAATTGTCCAACAGCGATGCGTCTTAGCTCTGTGACATGAGCCACTGTGCCTAATTTCAGACCCAAATCGCGCGCTAATGAGCGAATATAAGCCCCTTTGCCACAATGCACTTGAAATCGTGCCTCATGGCCATTGGCTGATAATAATGTGAAATCATCAATGCGAATCTGGCGTGCCGCTAATTTTGGCATCTCTTTGCCATCTCGTGCCAGCGCATAAGCGCGCTTACCATCAATCTTAATAGCTGAATAAGCAGGCGGTGTCTGATCGATAAGCCCGATAAAAGACCCAAGTGTTGCTGTGATATCTGCTGCCTCTGGAACAACATCAGAGCGCGCAATTACGTCACCTTCAGCATCATCTGTTGCTGTTTGCTCGCCCCAGCGCAGCGCAAATTCATAGGATTTTTCAGCACCCATCACATAAGATGTGGTCTTGGTTGCCTCACCAAGTGCGATTGGCAATATACCGCTAGCAAGCGGGTCTAGCGTGCCGCCATGACCTGCTTTGATGCCGCCAAATAAGCGTCTGACTATTCCGACAGCAGCCGCAGAGCTTATGCCAACTGGCTTATCCAGAACAAGCCAGCCATGATATGCCTCAGATGGTTTCTTGGTCATTCTGATGTCTCATCTGCCTCATGAGCCTTATCAGCATCATCGGCAGCTGGTGGCAAATTCGCAATCAATTCAGACATTTTTTGCGCATTATCAAATGATTGGTCTGCAACAAATTTGAGGCGTGGCATACGGCGCAAATGCACTTTTTTGGCGATATAAGTCTGCAAATCAGGTGCGATCACATTTAATATTGCCACAATTTCTGCCATATCTGAGCCACCAAGCGGTGTGACATAGGCACGTGCATTGCCTAAATCAGGGCTGACAGATACCTCTGATACCGTGATTGAAATACCTTCCAATTCAGGCACATAAATATCACCACGCATCAATGCTTGTGATAATAAATGGCGGATTTCCTCACCAACACGTAATTGTCTTTGTGTTGGTGCTTTTGCAGAAACTGCCTTTGAACGACGGCTCATCAAGAGCTCCTTTGCACAATCACCAAAACCGTAAACCACATCATACAGGCATGTTTAATCAAGCGTGCGGGCAACTTCTTTCAGTTCGAAACATTCAATCACATCACCTTCTTGAATGTCTGAATAATTTTCAAAAGCCATACCACATTCAAAACCATCACGGACTTCTTTCACTTCATCTTTGAAGCGTTTCAAAGTCTTCAGATTGCCTTCATGGATAACCACATTATCGCGCAACAAGCGGACTTTACAGCCACGTTTGATGATGCCTTCTGTGACATAACAACCAGCAATTTTGCCGATTTTTGAAACAGCAAAGACCTGACGGATTTCAGCGTAACCGATAAATTCTTCTTGTGTATCAGGGCTAAGCAGACCACCCATGGCTAATTTTACTTCATCAATCAGCTCATAAATTATTGAATGATAGCGGATTTCAACGCCATCACGCTTGGCCAAATCACGTGCTTGCGGTATCGCACGCACATTAAAGCCGATAACCAGCGCATTTGATGCAGCAGCCAATGAGATATCTGATTCAGACAATGCACCAACACCGCCTGTTAAGAAACGCACCTTGACCTGTTCGGTGCCAAGATTTTCAAGCGCAACCTTAATCGCCTCTAGTGAGCCATGCACATCTGTTTTAATCACAACAGGTAATTCAGCAGCCTCACCAGCAGCAATGGCAGACAACATCTGTTCAACAGAACCACGGGCAGATACAACAGCTTCTTTATCGCGAATAACACGGCGGCGATATTCGGCAATTTCACGTGCTCTTGCTTCATTATCAACAACGGTAAAGCTATCACCTGCCATTGGCGTGCCATTCAGGCCTAGAATTTCAACTGGCTGGCTTGGCCCTGCTTGTTTCAGCTGCTCACCACGTTCATTTAACAAGGCTCGCACGCGGCCTGATTCTGCACCAATGACGAAAATATCACCAACAGATAAGGTACCACGCTGAACCAGAACTGTTGCAACTGACCCTCTGCCACGTTCAACCTTTGCTTCAATAACACTACCTTCAGCATCTCTATTTGGATTAGCTGTCAATTCAAGCAATTCTGCCTGCAACATGATGGCTTCCTCTAGCTTATCCAGACCTTCACCTGTATGAGCTGAGACATTCACCGCCAGAATATCACCACCAAAATCTTCAGTGATGATTTCATGCTGCAACAAATCAGATCGTACCCGTGCTGGATCAGCACCTGGTTTATCGCATTTATTCACCGCAACAATAATAGGACAGCCAGCTGCTTTGGCATGATTAATCGCTTCGATTGTTTGCTCTTTGACAGAATCATCTGCGGCAACAACCAAGATCACAATATCTGTTGTGTTCGCACCACGCAGGCGCATTTCAGTAAAGGCAGCATGGCCAGGCGTATCAATAAAGGTGATAATATTATCAGCTGCTGTTTTAATCTGATACGCACCAATATGCTGTGTGATACCACCAGATTCACCAGCGGCAACATCTGTTTTGCGAATCGCATCAAGCATGCTTGTCTTACCATGGTCAACATGACCCATAATAGTGACAACAGGCGGACGTGGCAGCAATGTATCATCGCTATCTTCAGCACCACCTAGACCAATTTCAATATCTGAATCTGATACACGTACCACCTTATGGCCAAATTCAATCGTCACAAGCTCTGCTGTTTCAGCATCAATGCTTTGTGTAACAGTTGCCATAATACCAAGCTTCATCAGCTCTTTAACAACATCAGCTGAGCGTTCTGCCATACGGTTGGCTAGCTCTTGAACTGTAATGGTATCAGGGATAGTGACATCACGAACCTGTTTTACAGCTGGCTGGCTTTCTTCACGCATACGTGCTTTTTCGCGCTGGCGTCTGACAGATGCTAAGGAACGCTGTCTGCCACCTTCACCATCGCTAAGCGCTTGTGAAATGGTCATTTTGCCTGATTGACGGCGTGCTGGCCCTGTGCGGCGCGGTGCTGGCTGTTTGCGGGTTTGTGCCTCGCTTTCATCAGCGCGGCGACGACCACCATGAGGGCGGCTGCCAGCATCTTCAACAGGTCCTGCTGCTGGCATAGTTTCAGCTTGTTCACTTGCCTTTTGCTGATCTTCTAGCGCCTTACGACGAGCGGCATTTTCAGCAGCACGCTTTGATTGCTCATCAGCCTTTTTCGACTGTGAGATCTTTTCAATCTCTTCTAGCTCTGCCAATTCAGCACGGCGACGTATTTCCCGCGGGTCAAGAACCTCTTCAACGACTTCAGCTTGCACAGCAGCACCATCTGCTTGGCTTTGATCAGCATTTTGACCAGCATCCTGTGCATCTGTGATAGCGGCATCTTCTTCAGCTGGTTTATTCAAACCATCGCGCACAAGCTGCATACGCTTGGCACGTTCAGCTGCTGTCAGCTTGTCATCTGCCTCAATCGCTGGTGTTGCTGGCGCTTCTGTTTTTGGCTCCACCACAGGGGCAGCAGGTGCCGCTTTGGCAGCTTGCTGACGTGATGGTGGCAAAGGAACTCTTTTACGACGAACTTCCACCTGGACAGTCTTTGACCGTCCTGAGGTGCCGCCACCACGCAAAGCACCAGCATCAATCGTACCGCCTAGCGATAATTTGCCACTGCCTGACAGGCTTAAGGTCTTTGGTTTTTTCGTTTCGTCGCTCATGCCCGGTCCTTTCCCGGCTGGTGTTCATCTTGTGTTGCGCATAATAGTTAGCAACACATTATCCTATTTCCCTATCTTTTTGTATTGCTAGGTGTAATACACCCCGCAGACCCTTCCTGACAAGCCATCGCAGCCATAAAAGGGCGGAATCTGGTGATATCTGTCTTTAGTTGCTCTGCTAATGTGCTTTTACTATCTGGTAATATGCCAATATAGGCCAATGACTCACGTCCAAAAGGCTGACCCAGATAATCAGAAGCAAAATCATCAAACACCCAATCAGGTGATAGGCGCCTAATATGTGCTTTGGCTTCTCTTGGCGATGCATCATTGGCAATCAGCATGCCAACTGCTGTTTCCTGACTGGCTAATTTGCCGCCGCCACCGATAGCGATACCAGCACGTCGTGCCAAAGCAAGGCTCTGTTGTACACGCTTTGCAAGCAGATGCGCCAGCTGGCTTAGCATAGCATCACTATCACCGGCCTTGGCCGAAATATGCCTCATGAAAAGGCCTTTTTGACAGGCTGTTTGAACCGCATCAGCAGACAAGCTGAGCCAGCAGCCCCGACCAGGTAGCTTTAATGCCAAATCTGGCACAGCCATACCATCAGGGCCGCACACAAAGCGGATCAGCTCTTCAGCTGGCTTTATCTCTTTCGAAGCAATACAGCGACGCTCTACCATCTCTGTTGCCCCTCATCTGACAAACCGCATGACAAAAATCCTATCAAAAAAGACCTATTTCGTTCTTGCTAGGCTTGCTCATCACCATCAGAAACAACCTCTTCAGAGGCTGTTTCTTCATCAGCAAACCAGTGGGCTCTGGCTGCCATGATAATATCACCAGCAACCGTTTCATCATCAATGCCTTCTTCTTTCAAGAAGCCGACCAGCTCTTCTGAATCAAGCTCTGCCAGATCATCCAATGTCAAAATCTGATTATTGGCTAACTTTAGAATCATTGCCAGATTCAGATATTCGAAATTCATCAGATCATCAGCAACCTTCAGATCACTCAATGCATCTTGAATACGCTTTGTCTCAGCTTCGACAAATTCAATCGCACGATTAACCAATTCTGCGGCAACACCTTCATCAAAGCCTTGGATTTGGGCTAGTTCTTCAACAGGTGTTTCGGCAATATCTTCCACCTGGGCAAAACCTTCAGCAACCAGCAAATGCGCGATCACATCATCGATATTCAGCGCTTCCATAAAGCGTGTTGATCTGTTCTTGAATTCTTCCTGGCGACGTTCTGATTCATCAGCTTCAGTTAGGATATCAATATACCAACCTGTTAATTGTGAGGCCAAACGCACATTCTGACCACGTCTGCCAATCGCTAATGAAAGCTGATCATCTGGCACAACCACTTCCATTCTGCCCGCGATTTCATCCATCACCACTTTTGCGACCTCAGCAGGTGCCAAAGCATTCACGACAAATGCGACAGGATCTTCTTCAAACGGAATGATTTCAACCTTCTCACCCTGTAATTCACCGACAACGGCCTGTACACGGCTACCACGCAAACCAACACAAGCGCCAACGGGATCGATGCTTGTATCACGTGATAAAACAGAGATTTTTGCACGGCTGCCAGGCTCTCTTGCCACAGCTTTAATCTCGATAATACCATCATAGATTTCTGGCACTTCTTGGGTAAATAGCTTTGCCATAAACTCATTAGCAGCACGTGATAAGAAAATTTGCGGGCCACGCACTTCACGGCGCACATCCATGATGTAAGCGCGCACTCTGTCACCTTGGCGCAGGATTTCGCGCGGGATCATTTCTTCGCGGCGAATAACAGCTTCAGCGCGTCCTAAATCAACTGTGATTGAATAGCTTTCTGCACGTTTAATAGTACCGACAACAATTTCACCAACACGATCCTTATATTCTTCAAATTGGCGATCACGTTCTGCTTCGCGTACTTTTTGGCTGATGACTTGTTTGGCTGTCTGAGCAGCGATACGGCCAAATTCAATAGGCGGTAGAGGCTGGCGGTGAAATTCGCCAACAGCTAGATCATATTTCGCACCTTCAGCAACACTCATCTGAGTTGCTTCATCTTCTAGCTCTTCGACCACTTCAGTCCAACGTTCCAGGGTAATCGCGCCATTTTTGCGATCAATCATGGCGCGGATATCACGATCCTGACCATATTTCGAACGACCAGCTTTCTGAATGGCTTCTTCCATCGCCAGGATAACTTCCTCACGATCAATCGCCTTTTCTCTGGCAACAACATCGGCAATCTGAATCAGTTCAAGACCGGGAATTGATGATGTATCCATAACATGTCCTTTTTGGTTTTATGCTAATCTGCTTTGGTTGTGGTTTTGCTAAGCTGTTCTGGTGTTACCATCACAGGCGGCGCTTTTTTATCAGGGTTTTCAAAATATTCTGTTGGGTCAATCTTGGCGCTATCTATCTCGTCAAACCCAAAGACAAGCTGGCCAAAACTGGTTTCCAAAATAATTTTGCCATCCTCATCACGTCCTGTGATGCGGCCTTTGATTCGTTTGCGGCCATCGACCATCTTTTTCAGATGCACCTTTGCCAAATCGCCAGCAAAACGGTCATAATCATAAGGGCGTGTTAAAGGCCTATCAATCCCAGGCGAGCTGACCTCTAGGTCATAAGCATCTTTGATAGGATCTTCAACATCAAGCAAAGCTGCCAGATATTTTGATATTTTCTGGCAATCCTGAACGGTCATTTCACGTGCTTCAAATGGTTCTGCCATGATTTGCAAATGATGACGACCAGCACCAGGGATGCCGCTATAATAAACACGCACCAAATCAAATCCCATCTCTGTCAGAGCAGGGCGGATCATATCAGCAATTCTATCAGTTACAGACGCCATATAGCAGGGCAGCTTTCTTTCGTTATCTCTTCATAGCCAGACATAAAAAAAGGCGGACTTTGCAACAAAGCCCACCGCCTATTATCCGGATTTGTGTGATGGTATACATGAAAGCACCAAAAAGTGCAAGTGCTAGCTATCAGACCCTTTGAAATTCAAACCAGCTTGGCAAGCGTCCTTCCTCAAAAGCTTTTGCCATATAGCGTGTCTTAGGCCAATTTTCTGGCCGGTTACGCCAATCATCTGGCTGATTAGCCTGCCAGATGAAACGCTCATCAGCCATCGCCTCTGCCAATAACCAGCCCTTGGCAATAGGATGATCAGATGCCATCCGAAGCCAGCCTTTTGGCCTGATAAGCCGCGCCAACCTGTCACGCATAGATTGTTGTAAAATACGTCTGCCAGCATGGCGTTTTTTGGGCCAGGGGTCGGGGAACATAATATAAGCCCCTGCCAATGTCCCTGCCGGCAAATTATCTAAAAACAGACGCACATCATCTGGCCAGATTCTGATATTGGTCAGCTTTTCATCATCAATATGACGCAGCAAGCTTGCCACACCATTGATAAAGGGCTCAGCACCAATAAAACCATCATCAGGAGATGCGGCAGCCAGACCAGCTAGATGCTCGCCGCCACCAAACCCAATTTCAAGATAAATATCTTTTGGATCATGGGCAAATAGAGATGCCAGATTATCACAATGCTCTGGCATCTGATAGGATGGCAAAACAGTATCAAATAAGGCTTTCATTTGCGGGCGTAAAGGGCGGCCACGGCGTCTGCCATAAAAGGGAAGCTCGCCTTTTGGCCCTTTGCTATTTGGCCCTAATTCACTCATCTATCAGCACTCTGCCAAGTTACGATAACAAATTATGATAATTTGGCTGCGATGTCGGTTGCTTCCCATGGGAATGTACCAACCCCTGCCTCACCTGCTTTACGGCCGAAATGACCATAGGCAGAGGTTGAAGCATAGATAGGCTTATTCAGCGCCAGATGCGTGCGAATGCCTTTTGGTGTTAAATCAACAAGGCTGCGAAGCTGTTCTTGAAGGCTGTTATCATTGCCTGTCCCAGTGCCATGTGTGTTGACATAAACAGATACAGGCTCTGCCACGCCAATCGCATAAGCAAGCTGTATTGTGCATTTATCAGCTAGCCCAGATGCCACCACATTCTTTGCCAAATAGCGCGCTGCATAAGAAGCAGAGCGGTCAACCTTTGTGGGATCCTTGCCTGAAAAAGCACCACCACCATGCAAGGCAGCACCACCATAAGTATCAACAATGATCTTGCGTCCAGTCAGACCAGCGTCACCATCAGGACCACCAATTTCAAAAATGCCAGTTGGGTTAACATACAGATCATCAGCACCAACCATCCAACCATCAGGCAGGATATCAGCAATAACCGGTGTTACCAAAGCACGAATATCATCCTGGCTAGCACCAACAGCATGCTGGGTTGATAAAACAATCTTATCGACACCTTTGATGGTACCATCTTCATCATAAATCAATGTTAGCTGTGATTTCGCATCAGGACGCAAAATGCTATCCTCATCTGATTTGCGAAACTCTGCCAGCTTTTTCAAAATCGCATGAGAATAATGAATTGGTGCTGGCATCAGTTCATCTGTTTCACGGCACGCATAACCAAACATCAGCCCCTGATCACCAGCGCCTTCTGCTTTGTCAGATGCTTCATCAACACCGACCGCAATATCAGCAGATTGTTCATGCAGATAATTCTGAAATGTGAAATGAGCATGATGGAATTTGTCTTGCTCATAGCCAATATCAGCCACTGCGGCACGCACAGCTGGTTCGATTTTAGACTGAATTTCTGTCATTTTATCTTTGGGAGCACGCACCTCGCCAGCCAGCACAATGCGATTGGTCGTCGCTAGTGTCTCACAGCCAACACGCGCTTGGTTGTCATAAGATAAAAACAGGTCAAGAACGGTATCTGAAATGCGGTCACAGACTTTATCTGGATGGCCTTCTGATACAGATTCCGATGTGAAAAGATACGCCATAGCTGGCACCCCTGTGGAAAATGATAAAAAATGATTGGCTATTAGTGCCTGTTTTGTAGAAAGCGGTCAAGTATCAGGCTAGCTAGCAGCAAGAAAAAGGCCATCAGCCAGAAAATAATAGTGCCATTTCTGGCAAAAAAGGTGGCTGGTAACGGGGCTGGTAGGGCATGCGTAATGGTGCCCTTTGTGCCAAGCGGCAAGGCGACTAATTGCTTGCCAGTGGCATCAAACACCGCACTAATACCGGTATTTGCAATGCGCATTAAAGGCAGACCATAGCTGATAGCTGTCATACGTGTTTGCGCCAAATGCTGATACGGCCCTGCTGTATGACCAAACCAGCCATCATTTGTTAGATTTATCAAAAAATCAGGCCGCTCAGAGGCACGCTTTGTCAGGGCTGGAAAAATAGCCTCATAACAAATCAGCACCAACCCTTTGCCAAGCTTGTCAAAATCAAGCGGATAGACAGATTTGCCTGGATGAAAATCAAGCGGCCCAGCAATCGCATCAATGAAAGGTAGTGCGCGAAATGGCACATATTCACCAAATGGCACAAGATGTGTTTTATCATAAATCACAGGGTTTTGTGCGATGGTTTGTTGCGTATCAGATTTGAAATATAAAGCAGAATTGCGCAATAAATCATCCTCATCAAAGCGCAAAGCACCAGTGATGAAATGACCATCACCACCAGCTTCTATATGCTGGCTTTGCACGTGAAAGGCGAGCGCATCAACAGCTTCTTTGTGATAGCGATAATCACCAGCAAAGGCAGATTCTGGCCAAATGATCAAATCAGCTGGGCTATCTTGCGTAACAGATGATAATTCTATCAGCTCTGCTAAATGACTATCACGCAAGCTTCTATCCCATTTATCTGACTGTGCGATATTTGGCTGAACCAACATGATAACAGCCTCTTTTGGCTGAGGCGGCTTTATGGTCGTGCCAAGATAGGCTGAAAACCCAACAAGAAATAAGATAAAGACAGCACCGATAACAGGCACTAAACGCCGTATTATGCCAGCTGACACCATCCATAATGGTATGATGGCTGCCAGTAAAAACGCCATCAGATTAAGGCCAGTCTGACCAAAATAAGATGCCATAAGAGATGAAGCGTTCGATCCTAAAAATAACTGACCTGGTGCATTCCATGGAAACCCTGTTGCGATAAATTCGCGCCCCCATTCCCCGAACCCAAGCATCGCAACCATGGCCAATAGCCGCGCAACAGGATGTGATGTGATGAAATAGGCTGGCAATGCAAAGACCACCCAAAACAGGCTGATAATAACTGGAATACCAAAAAAGCTGAAGGGGATTAAAAACCAGAACTCAGCCTTGCCGACTAGCAAAGAATGGCTAATCCAATAGAGGCTTATCAAGAACCAGCCATAAGACGCAGCAGCGATATGAAACACAAATTTGTGCCAATTATCTGCCTTTGCTGCTTGATAAAGTGGCCAGCCTAAGAGCAGCATGACAGGTGTTACAAAAGCAGGTGGCAAGCTAAGGCTGGCAATAGCACCTGCCAGAAATGATACCAAATAGGGCCTGCGTCTTATCAAAGAAGAACCCATTTTCACATGGCTCATTCTGATATCCTGTTATTGTGGCGGTTCAATATCATGTGATGACAGGCCACCATTAAAGGTGGTTAACCCGCAAATCCGCAATAATTTAATCTGACGCGGATCACCTTCTAGCACCTCAAATTCGACACCAGATGGATGGGTGATAACCTCACCATGACCAGGCACACGCCCTGCTAATGAGAATACAAGCCCGCCGATGGTGTCAATTTCATCTGTTTCATCATCATCAAGCAAGGGGCCAGTTAAAATTTCCAAGGCGCCCACCTCAAGACGTGCTTCGGCAACAGCTGTGCCATCATCAAATACTTCAAAGCGTGGCATTTTTGACCTATCATGCTCATCTTCAATTTCGCCGACAATTTCTTCGACCAAATCTTCGATCGTAATCAAGCCATCAACACCGCCAAATTCATCAACAACCAATGCCAGATGCTGGCGCTTCAATCTCATTTCATGAAGCAGGTCCAATAGCCGAATAGATGGCGAGACAAATAAGACAGGCCGTAATAATGCTGTGACATCAAAATCAGCTCTGGCGGTAATTTCGCCTGTCGCAAAGCGCGCCATAATATCCTTGATATGCAAAAAGCCTGTTACGCTATCCATCGACCCATTATGGGCTGGCACACGGCTATGCTGGGCAGATACAATTTTTTTGAAAATTTCGGCAAAATCAGCTGTTAAATCAATCGAGATGATATCAGCACGTGGTACCATCACATCTTCAGCAGTGATATCGCGCAAACCAAGCATATTACGCAATAACGCACCTTCATGTGTATCAAAGACAACTGTATCTTTCAAAGAGGTTTCAATCAGGTCTGTTAGCTCTTCTCTATCAGAGACTGATTTGGATAAGAACGGAAATAGGCGTGATACAAAGCTCATCATGCCAACTCCCCCTGATAGGGATTGGCAACACCCACCAATGATAAGGCTGCGATTTCCAGTGCTTCCATATCTTCAGCTTCGTCATTTTCATGATGATCATAACCTGCCAGATGTAACAAGCCATGGATAAATAAGTGACGTGCATGATGACCAACTGAAATATTCATCTCATCAGCCTGTTGTTTCATAATCTGATACCCAAAGGCCAAATCACCAATATGGCCGTCAAAACCATCTGGGAAAGATAGCACATTAGTTGGCTTATCTTGTCCTCTAAATTCATGATTAAGACGCCTCATCCTCGCATCATCTGTCCATTGACAGCTAATATCAAAGCTGTCTGATTCCAGAATACCTGCGAAGAAATCAACCAGCAAGCTGGCATCTTTTTGAAAATCATCATCTAGAATATCGGCCCATGGCTGATAGGTGATGGTATTTTCAACTGTGATATGATTAGAAAACTGCCAGATGATGCTATCATCATCCTGACTGTCATGTGGCTCAGATGATACCGGACTATCAGGTTCCGGTGCTATATCATTACCTTCACTTTGGAGCGGTGATGATAAATCTGATTTTGAATTATGAGGCATTTCTTCCTTCATTAATGACCAAGCACTATGTTGTTATCATAGCATGATTTATTTTTGGGGTCTTTGTCTAGTTTCATATGCTTTTAAAATACGTGCCACAACAGGATGACGAACCACATCTTCACCTGTTAGCTCTGAGACGCCAATCCCTTTAACCCCGCGCAATCGCAAAACAGCATCTTCTAGTCCTGATTGCTGACCTTGTGGTAAATCAACCTGTGTCATATCACCTGTGATGACCATACGGCTATCTTGGCCAAGGCGTGTTAACACCATTTTCATCTGCACAGTTGTTGTATTTTGCGCTTCATCAATAATCACAAAAGCATTGGTTAATGTCCGGCCACGCATAAATGCAAGAGGCGCAATTTCAATTTCACCAGACACCATCATCTTATCAACCTTATCAGCTGGCATCATATCATAAAGCGCATCATATAAGGGGCGTAAATAGGGGTCGACTTTCTCTTTCATATCACCTGGCAAGAAACCAAGCCTTTCACCAGCTTCAACAGCAGGGCGTGATAGAATGATACGTTCAACAGCACGTTTTTTTAAGGCATCAACAGCCATTGCCACAGCCATATAGGTTTTACCTGTCCCAGCAGGGCCAATACCAAATACCACTTCATTATCAAATAAGGTCTGAAAATAGGCTGCTTGATTCGCTGTTCTAGCAGCAATTTTTTTCTTCCATGTGACAGCAACAGGCCCGCTAATAGGGGCATCTTTGGCATCATCACTGCCAAATTCAGCTTGGCGCATCATATCATCAATCCAGTCACGCACCATGACATCATCATTGCCTTCTGGTGATTGTGATAATTTCTGATAAAGCGTCTTGATTGCCTTGCTGGCACGTTCAATATCTTGAGCAGAGCCTGTTAATTTTATTTCATTACCAAAACTATCTGCTTTGATTGATAAGGCCTGTTCAAGACGAGATAAGGTTTGATTATGCTGACCGCATATAGTGGCAAAAAGGGCTGAATCTTCAAAAGCAAGGATAAGGCTTTTTTCAGCCTTGTTCGGATTTGTGCTTTGTTTTGCCACTTAGATCAGTCCTTTCACTAATGAGAGATGATATTAGCTACGTCTGATGGCAGCTAGTGAGTTTTGCCTGCCTTCTGAAATCGTCATTGGTATGATTTGGCCAAGCTGGCTGTCATCACCTTCAAAATAGACAGATTGCATATAAGGGCTGCGGCCTGTCATCTGGCCTTCACGACCACCAGCACGCTCAACCAAAATATCCATTGCTTGGCCTTCGCATGATTTATTAAATGCCATCTGCTGGGCATCTAGTAATTGCTGCAATGCGGCTAGCCTGTCTGATTTAACAGCTTCTTCCACTTGCAAATCAGCATTTGCCGCTGGCGTGCCAGGGCGTTCAGAATATTTAAAGCTATAGGCAGAGGCATATTTCACTTCATCCACAAGACGTAACGTGGCAGCAAAATCAGCATCTGTTTCCCCAGGGAAACCAACAATGAAATCACCTGACATCGCAAGGTGAGGCACAGCATCACGCAAGCGGTGAATAATTTTCAAATAATCATCAGCTGTATGGCGCCTATTCATAGCCGATAAGATTCTGTCAGACCCTGCTTGAACAGGCAGATGCAGATAAGGCATCAGGGCTGGAATATCACGATGGGCAAAAATCAGCTCATCATCCATATCAAGGGGATGAGATGTGGTATAGCGCAGACGTGCCAGACCATCTAATTCAGCTAAATGATGCAATAATCGGCCCAAACCCCAAATTTTACCATCTGGACCTTCACCATGATAGGCATTCACATTCTGGCCAAGCAGCGTAATTTCTCTTGTGCCAGAAGCGATTAATTTTCGTGCTTCATCAACGACCTGTGTAACAGGGCGCGAAAATTCAGCACCTCTGGTATAAGGCACCACACAAAATGCACAGAATTTATCACAGCCTTCTTGGACAGATAAAAAGGCTGTTGGACCACGGCTGGCAATTTCTTCAGGCAGATAGTCAAATTTCACTTCTTCAGGAAAATCAGTATCAACCAAATGATTGCGCGCGCCAGGGTCAATTTTGGCGATTAATTCAGGCAAACGATGATAGCTTTGCGGACCCACAACCATATCAACCCAAGGGGCACGGCGGGTGATTTCTTCGCCTTCAGCCTGGGCAACACAACCTGCCACAGTGATCATCATATCACGGCCTATTTGATCACGTGCTCTTTCTTTGAGCTGGCGCAAGCGGCCTAATTCAGAAAAGACTTTTTCAGATGCCTTTTCACGAATATGACAGGTGTTCAAGATAACCATATCAGCCTCTTCAGGGGCGTGATGAGGCACATAACCAAGCGGTGCAAGCACATCAGTCATCCGATCAGAATCATAAACATTCATCTGACAGCCATAGGTTTTAATATATAATTTTTTCATGAAGCCGTTACATAGAAATGGTGCGGTAATAAATCTCTGGCTAGTATCTTATCATGGAATTTAAGTTTGGTGCAGCTTTAATTCCATAATCAAAGCGTCAATTTTTCGATTATCAGAGCCTTTTTCACCCTGATAATAGCCATTGCGCCTGCCAATAATGGCAAAATGCTGTTTGCGATAAAGCGCAATAGCGGCCTGATTGGTCTCAGCAACATCAAGGATTATCGAGCCAGCACCAGCTTGTTTTGCCATATCACAAAGCTTTGATAATAACAGATGACCAAGGCCAAAACGCCGCCTATCAGGCAGAACCGCAATTTCAATAATATCGATCACATCATCAAGCTGACTATAAAGACAAGCAGCCAGCACCTCATCTGCCTCTTGCAAGGCACAAATCTGATAAGGTGCTTTTGCAAAAAAGGCACAAAAATCATCGAAAGATTGCGGACGATACCCGTGATCTGCCAGCAATCTAGCAACTTTGCCATAATGAGCATGATCTGGTGAGAGATTATGAAAATCAGGCTGATAGGCCATCTGATTAGGATTTAGGCTGAGATGTGGCACCTAATTTTGGTGGTGCAACATATAGAGGATCAAGACTAAGAGATGGCACGTTATTTTCCCTGTCATGATGAGCTAATAGCGCAATATCACTAGCATTCATCATTATTTTTTTCTGATGATTACCCTCATCAATGGCGCTATCTGGCGGCAATAAAATAACACTATCCGATAATGGGGCCATTTTCGGTAATTCAGCCAGATTATCGATCGCAATCTCAGCAATATCGCCAACTTGTTGAAGATGCTTATCATAAGGCTGATAGAAATAGGCACCGCGTCTGGTATCAGCACAAGCAATTAATCTGTCTGGCACTAGGTGAGATGATGGCAGATGACGCAGATAAGAAAAGGCTCTGGCGCGTAAACCATGAATGCCAACAGCGTCAATATCTCGTGATAAGGCAAAACCATGTGCGGCTGCCAAACAGACACGCAACCCTGTAAAAGAACCAGGGCCAACACCAGCAGCGATTAGCCCAATATCAGCAAAGCCCAATTTCGCCTGAGCCAAACAATCAGCTGCCATCATGGTGAAATAGCTGGCATGACCATGGCGTGCATCATTGCGCAATTCAGCTAGAATCTGGCCATCTGCCACCACAGAGACAGAGGCATGTTCCCCGCTTGCCTCAAGGCCAAGAATAACAATATTTGCATCATGTGATTGATCTGATGGCATCAGGGCAGGTCTCTTCTTCGCTAACTAGTCTTGCATCTATGGATAAAATATTATTAGCTCTTTAACAAGGTGAGGGAACGCGGGCTGGCAGGAGCGCTATTGTGAACATGTTTTTTAACAATGTCTTTATGAAACAGATCTGGATTGCTGCCACCATGATACTGGTCATGACAGGCTGGCAATCACCAGCTCTGGCACAATCGGCACAAGATGAGGTCATGCATGCCTCTGTTTTGATGTATCACCGCTTTAATGAGCAACGCTACCCCTCAACCAATACCACGATTGAACAGCTGGAAAGCCATATTGCCTATTTACAAGATGGCGGTTTTAACGTCATGGCGCTAAATGACATTATTTATCGCTTTCAATCTGGCAAAGGTGTACCAGATAAGACAGTCGCAATCACCATTGATGATGCTTATTTATCTGTGTTTGAACATGGCTGGCCGCGCTTTCAAGAGGCTGGTTTTCCGATAACTATTTTTGTTGCTACAGACCCGATAGATCGTAATTTGCGCGGTTATATGAGTTGGGATCAAATCCGCCTATTACAAGCTGATGGTGTCGGGATTGGATCACAAACCAAATCACATCCTCACATGCACCGGATTCCGCTTGAAGACGCTCGTGAAGAGCTCCGCTACTCGAATGATCGCTTTATTGCTGAATTGGGGTTGCGTCCTGAATTATTTGCCTATCCTTATGGTGAATATAATCTTGATGTCATAGAGGCTGTTAAGCAAGCTGGCTTTATCGCTGCCTTTGGTCAGAATTCAGGCATTATGCATCATCAGGATCTGATGTTTGAGCTGCCACGTTTTACCTTTAATGAAACCTATGGCGATCTCAATCGTCTGGCATTAGCTGCTAATGGCTTACCGTTAAAAGTAACTGATTTAACACCGCCTGATATGGTGATAACCGAAAATCCACCTTTTTATGGTTTTACCCTTCATAGTGATATGGAGCCGAAAAAACAGCTTCGGTGCTTTAATTCAACCTATGGCAAATTAGAGGTATCATTACTTGGTCAGCGTGCTGAAATCCGTTTGCCAGGACCTCTCAAAGGGCCACGCTTTCGCATTAATTGCACCATGCCAGCTGAAAATGGCAGATGGCGCTGGTTTGGCAGGCAGTTTTTAACGCGCTAAAGGTTGTGTAATCGGCTAGCTAGCAGATGCGAGCTGATAGCCCTCATAATGATAGAACCCATTTTGCAAAATCATCGATTTCAGCGTAAAGACATATTTTTCGGCTGTCTCTGCATAAGGTGATAGATAATCGGCAAGCTGAAGGCCTGTTGCTGTGCCAGAAATGCGATAGGCTTTTGCGCGATTTTCCCGGAAATCTTGATAGGCATAATGGGTATTCAAATTATGCATGTAAGCGACAACGGAATCATAAAGGCTGGCAAATGATCTGATAACAGCACGGTTATTGGATGCCTCAAGCGGCTTTATGCCAGCATCTTCACGCCAGGCCCATTGACCAAAAAGCGCATTACCTTCTTTGGCAAATCGTGACAATCCCCAACCAGATTCAACAGCAGCCTGTGCCAAGGCCAGAGAAACCGGTACAGGCTTTATCCGTTTGCGCAATTCGGCATAAAGAGCCTCATCATCACCTGTGAATTTGCTGAGGCGATACAAATTCTTGAAGCGATCAATTTGTGGCTGATCATTAGTTGAAATCGCTTTTTCCAGCAAAGCTGCTCTCATTTCAAGCATCTGATTCGATTGAATAATCAAAGGCAGTAACAGAGACACAAATTCCTGTTTGCGTTCTGCCACTGTTAAATCTGCCAAATCACGAGGCAGGCTTGTGGCAAAGACGGCATCTATTAGACCATCTTCCAACTCAAAGGGGGCTTTGCCTGGCTTTGGCAATCGCCGTGGTGCCTGCTCTGCTTTGGCTGTCTTTGTCTCAGCCACATCATCTATGATAGCATCATCAGCTTGTTGTTCTGAAACTGTTGATAATGCAGCTAGCCTATTGGTTAATGTGGTTTGCAAATCAGCGATATCGCGTAATGCATTTTGTGCCAGCCTTGCTTGTCTTTTGGCTTCATTAAGCGCACGCATAGCCTCTGCTTCAAGTGCCCGTGCTGAGGCAAGTGCCTGTTCAGCTGCCTTATCTTTGGCAGCTGCTTCAATCAGGGCATTACGGGCTCTTGCTTGTGCGCTTGTCGCATCACGAAAGGCCTGTTTTGCTTCATCATCTTTTTGCCGTGCTAGGGCAAAAGCATCTTCTGCTTCTTGTTTGTCAAGGCTGGCCTGACGGCTTGCTTCAGCTGCATCATCTGCTTTTTCAGTTGCAGCAGCATCAAGTTCTGCCACCAAATCATCACGTGCTTGCAAGGCTGCTATCTGCGCTTGCAGAGAGGCGATTTCAGCTTGTAATAAACTGGCTTGGTCTGTTTGATTATCAGCTTTATCGGCGATTTTATGAGCACTGCTAAGGCGCGGCGGATGCGCGTCAAACACCAAAGGCAGGCTATAGGCACCCATAATAGCGAGCACTAGAAACACCACTATTTGGCGTTGTGAAATAAGCTGCTTAGAAGATGACATTCTGCGTCTTTCAAACCTCAGCAACAACACACCCTTATCAGGGCATTATGCGCTTTTTCAGATCACAGCTATGTTAGGCTGGCCTGACTTCTTTGACTTCTGGAATATAGTGACGAAGCATATTTTCAATGCCCATTTTCAAAGTCGCTGTTGAGCTTGGGCAGCCTGAACAGGCGCCCTGCATTGCCAATGTGACAATGCCATCTTGGAAATCATGAAAAATAATATCGCCGCCATCCATCGCAACAGCTGGGCGCACTCTGGTATCAAGCAAATGTTTGATCTGCTTTACCAGCTCATCATCATCCTCATCGGCACTATCAGAAGAGGTGCTATTATCACCTTCTACCACTGGCAAGCCTGAGGCGTAATGTTCCATGATACCTGCTAGAATAGATGGCTTTAAGGTAAACCATTCTTGGCTCTCTGATTTGGTGACAGTCACAAAATCAGAACCGAAAAAGACAGCTTCAACACCATCAATCTGAAATAGACGACGCGCCAAAGGTGATGATTTGGCAGCATCAGAATCTGGAAAATCTGCGGTGCCTTGACCCATCACATCTGTGCCAGGGATAAATTTCAAGGTTGCTGGATTTGGGGTATCTTCAGTCTGGATAAACATGATGATTTCACCTTATGTCGTAAATGCTCACCGCTAATATAAGCTAGTTTATAGTCATTTTAAAGAGCTGGCTGGCGAAAACAGCTATGCTAGCCCTTTAGACTAAGCCAACTATTTGTTTTACTTCATCAATCACTGGCTGAGCTATTTCATTAGCCTGGTCAGCACCATGCTTTAGGATTTTGTCAATTTCGCTAACATCATCCAACAAGCGGCGCATCTCGGTGCTAATTGGTGCAATGACAGATGTTGCCAATTCTGCCAAGGCTGGCTTGAAAGCACCAAAACCCTGACCAGCAAACTCTGCTAAAACCTGGCTTTGGGTCATGCCAGATAGGCCAGCATAGATACCGATAAGGTTACGTGCCTCAGGGCGTTCAGCCAAACCATCTAATTCTGATGGCAGAACATCAGCATCTGATTTTGCTTTTTTGATTTTCTGGGCAATCAGGTCAGCATCATCAGTTAAATTAATGCGACTCATATCTGATTCAGCTGATTTACTCATTTTAGAGCTGCCATCGCGTAATGACATTACTCTTGCTGCTGTTGTTTGAATTTGTGGCTCTGGCAACGGAAAGAAATCCACATCAAACATCGAATTAAACGCTGTTGCGATATCTCTTGTTAATTCTAGATGCTGTTTTTGGTCTTCACCAACTGGCACATGAGTGGCTTTATAGGCCAGAATATCAGCTGCCATCAAAACAGGATAGCCATATAGGCCAACGGTCGCATTTTCACGATTTTTGCCAGCTTTTTCTTTGAATTGTGTCATACGATTTAACCAGCCAAGACGTGCCACACAATTAAATAGCCATGCCAACTCTGCATGAGCTGATACCTGAGATTGGTTAAATAACACAGATTGCTTCACATCAATGCCAGAAGCAATAAGACAGGCTGTTACCTCTCTTGTTGATTGCCGAAGCGCTTTTGGGTCTTGCGGTACCGTGATGGCATGTAGGTCAACCACACAGAAAATAGACTGGTAATCTGACTGATAATTTACCCAGTTACGAATAGCACCAAGATAATTACCAAGATGAAGATTACCTGTTGGTTGAACGCCAGAAAAAATGCGGCCTTTTTTGCCTGTCATAATAGCCTGCCTTGCCTGTCAAAAATTGTTCCGGCACTAAGCCTGTTTTTGCACAAAAAATCAAGCTAGAAGCGTTTTTTCCTGCCAGCAGGCTGTAGTCTTTTGAATAAAAAAGCAGGAATCGCCCCACAAAGATAAGCAGCAAGAAAATAGCTGCCAAGACCAGCTATCACCAGTATTGTCATGATGATAGCTGTCCCCATCATCATCGTTGTCAAGAACGGCATAAGATCAGATGTAACCATCAGATGACCTGCAAAAAGAATAGCTCCCATAACAAGACTTGCAAACCCAATTGGCAGAAATGGCGCAAAGGCATCTTGTTTTAGCCGTCCTTCTGATAAAAGCATCACTGTCATAATCGCAACTGCCACCCATGAGGCAGCAGATGTGGCCAATGCCAAACCAACATGACCCAAAATTGGCATTAAGGTAAGAGAGCCAACCAAATTAACGCCAACTGACAGAAATGAGACTTTCAATACAATAGCGCCACGATTAGATGCAAAGAAAGCTGGCTGCAACACCTTGTTAAACACAAAAGCTGGTAGTCCCACCCCATAGGCTGCCAGGGCTGAGGCAGTCATTGCCACATCACCGCTGCCAAAAGCACCATAGCCAAAAAGCCCGCCAATAATCGGATCACAAATCACGATCACTGCCACACAGGCTGGTAGTGCAAAAAAGGCTGCAATATGAAGCGAATGGGCGATGCGCTCAGCGACATCTGCTTTATTATCTTCTGATTCTAATTTTGATAATTGCGGTAATAAAGCTGTCCCAAGGGCGATACCAATAATGCCAAGCGGTAATTGGACAATGCGGTCAGCATAATAAAGCCATGATATCGCACCAACAGACACCAAAGATGCCAAAATCATATCAATCAATAAATTGAGCTGCAGACCGCCTGCCCCTAATGCTGCTGGAACAAAGGCACGCCAGACACGCTTGCCTGATTGTGACAAGCGAGGCTTCTGCCATTTAATAGAAGCGTCAATCCTGCCAAGCATCCGCTGCATTAATGCCATCTGGCACACACCTGCACCTAGCACAGCTATCGCAACTGGCATTGCTAGCAAAGCAAGATGTGATACCCCATCAGAATAGGTGCCATTGAGCATCTGAAATAGGGGAATGCATAAGGTGCCACCAATGAGGCAAATATTTAAAATGACAGGCGCTGCTGCCCCACCAAAAAACCGATCATGGGCATTGGTTACCGCTGCCCATAAAGCCACAAGAGAGATCATCGGCAAATAAGGCATCGCAATACGGGCCAATGTCACGGTTGCTTCAAACCGATCTGGTGTCTGCACAAAACCAGGTGCTAATAAGGCGATAATCGCTGGCATAAAAATTTCAGCTACGACCACAATCGCTGATAGCACCAATAATAAGATGATCTGAATTTCAGCTGCTAGAATCAAAGCAGCTGGCCGTCCTGTTTCTTGCCTTACTCTGGCAAAGACTGGCAGAAAGGCATTGGTCATCGCCCCTTCTGCTGTTAGCCTACGGAACAGATTTGGTAATTTGAAAGCAACCAGAAACGCATCTGCTGCTGGACCAGCGCCTAAGAAATGTGCCAGCGAAATATCACGCAAAAAACCAAGCAAGCGTGACAGAGCTGTCAGCTTTCCTATTTCTCTGAAATGACCGTCAAAGGCATTTTCGTTGCGGATTTGGCGAGGCGTTTTCATGTGTCACCTAGCAAAGACATTAAATGATCTTTGATTTTTTCAGCTGTTTTTTCTGTTTTTATCTGCAAGCCGAAAATATCTTTGACATAAAACACATCAACTGCTTTTTCGCCATAAGTTGATACAGAGGCTGAATTAATTTGCAGGCCTAATTGCGCAATATGATAGGTGAGCTGATAGAGCAAGCCTGGCCTGTCACGGCCATTGACCTCAATCACACTATGACTCTTAGAGCGTTTATTAGTCACAATCACGCGCGGTGGTACAGATAATGCACGAAGGCGTGCTGGCTGGCTATGCCATCTTTTTTCCAATGCCTCATGCAAATTAAATTGTCCCATTAATGCCTGTTCAATTCGCGCTGAAAGATTGCTAAGTGCTGTTGTATCATGTGCAGCTTGTCTGTCTTCTGTTTGCAAACGAAATTCATCTAAAATGGTGCCATCTTTGCGGGTGTTGATCCTAGCAGACACAATCGTCATATGAGATAATGCCACAGCCCCTGCAATGCGCGAGAAAAGCCCAGGATGATCTTGCGCCATCACAGTCATTACCGTTGTGCGGCTGGTATCATCTGTTTCATAAGTGATCAGTAATGGCTTGCCAGATGTGGCGAATTTCTCAGCCAGATCAGCTTGTTTGACATGAGTGTCGCTGTCAAAAGCTGTCCAATAAGAGGGATAAAAATAGCTAGCATGTTCTGCGAATTTTGCCTCATCCCACCCTTTGATTTCTGCACATTTTTGTGCTGCTTCAAAAAGAGCCTGCTGGCTGGCAGCACGTGCAACCTCTGCAGGACCAGCACCACCCATCAAAGCCTCAGAACGCCAATACAGGTCACGCATCAGGCTTGCCTTCCAACCATTCCAAATATCAGGGCCAACCGCCCTAATATCAGATACGGTTAGAATCAATAATAGCTTCAGCCGTTCTGGTGATTGTACCTGTTCAACAAAATCAGAGATGGTTTTCGGATCATTGAGATCATAGCGGAATGCCACCTTGCTCATTAAAAGATGCTGGCGGATAAGCCAGATTACGGTTTCTGTTTCTTCTTCTGTTAATCCCAATTCAGGGCACAAGCTAGCCGCAACTTCAGCGCCTAGAACAGAATGATCACCGCCTCTGCCCTTGGCAATATCATGCAGCAAAATGGCAACATATAACGCTCGCCGTGAGCTGATTTTTGAAAATAGCTCACATGCCAAAGGTGCTTCTGTCTTGATTTGTGCTGTTTCAATCGCATTCATCATGCCAACGGCTTTGATGGTATGCTCATCGACGGTGTAGCTATGATACATATCAAATTGCATCATCCCGACAATACGCCCGAAATCTGGCATATATTTGGACAAAAACCCGCTTTCATTCATCAGGCGCAACACCCGCTCACAGCTGCGGTGATGACCTAGAATTTCTAAGAAAAGCTGGTGGAATTCAGCTTTCCATAAATCATGATGATGCAGCCTGTTCGTGCCTCTGGTTAGCCGTTTGAAGCTATCGGGATGAATATCAAGATTATGTTTTTGGGCCATCCAGAAAATCTGCATTAGCTTGATAGGATCTTGATGAAAAAATAGCTCTGATGGCAGATGTAGACGACCATTTTTCAGCGTAAAAGGAGACACATTGGTCGAAAATCGTGCTACAGAATCCTGAAAGGCACGCGCCAATGAAAAATGACTTTTGGTATCAAATTCATCTTCAATAGCAGCACAAAAAATCCGTGTTAGATTGCCAACATGGCGCACTGCCAGATAATAACGCTTCATAAAACGTTCAACATCACGCATACCGCCTCTGGCGACAAACCCCATTTTTGGTGCGATATCTATCTGGGCATCAAAAGCAAGCCTGTCATCACCGCGCCCAGCACGTAAATGTAAAAAACAACGAACCGTCCATAAAAACCGCTGTGACGCTGCAAAGGATCGCGCTTCTGAGATGCGGATAACGCCACGTTCAAAAATTGTCATAATATCAGCACTGCGATAGGCAAATTTGGCAATCCAGAAAAGCGTGTGTAAATCACGCAATCCGCCTTTACCTTCTTTGACCTGTGGTTCAACCACATAGCGTGTTGCGCCATGTTGTTTATGGCGCGCATCACGTTCGTGCAATTTGCGCGATACAAAATCAAGCGGGTTTTGCCGGCTGATAAGCGTACCGATGGCATCTTCTAGCGCTGTTGCCAGAACAGGCGCACCACAAATAAGCCGCACCTCAAGCAAGGATGTTAAAATCGTCAAATCATCTTTCGCAGCCAAGATATTCTGTCTGACTGAGCGTGTGGCATGGCCAACCTTCAGACCCAAATCCCATAATAAATATAACACAATTTCGATTTCAGCAGCCGCAGTTGCACTATCAGCACGCTCTTGCACAAATAACAGATCAATATCGGAATAAGGCGCAAGCTCACCTCTGCCATAACCACCAACAGCCATCAAAGCCCATTGTGAGGCAAATAAATCAGTTTGTTTTTTCTTTTGTTTTTTCTGATAAATGATAGCGGCGATATCTTCGACCACAATGGTGATCAGCTCATCCATGGCAAAAGCATGGGCACCAACATAAAGCGCGCCATCATGATGATTATGAAAACCTTGTGAGAGATTATCACGCAAATCCTGCAATGCTGCCTTGGTCAGACTAAGTGCTTGTTTGCGATAGTCAGATGCTGATAGTTTGGGGGTATCAAGCTCTGCCAAAGATTGTTTCAGCGCACCTTTATCAAAAGCAAGCCTATTAGCTTGTCTGGCTGCATCTAGTGGATTTAACCATCCTTGCCATAAGGACAGGGCTGATGAGGGGGGCTGTATGCTCTTATCATCCATGGCCTATTCATCTTCCTTTGCGACAAGTTCAGTCAAATCATAGAGCAAATCAAGCGCCTCTCTGGCAGATAAATCATCAGGGCGCAATGATTGTAATTTGGCAATAGCAGGATGTGTTGATGCTGGCCTAGCTGGGGGCTGGGCTGTGAATAATGGCAAATTATCCAAAGTTGAGGCCGCTGATTTCTGGCCTTTATGACCTGTTTCTTCCAGCCTTTCCAAAATTGATTGCGCTCGTTGCAATACAAGCTGAGGCAGCCCTGCCAATTTCGCAACATGCACCCCATAAGACCGATTGGCAGCACCGGCACCTACCTGATGCAAGAAGATAATATCATTCTGCCATTCTTTGGTCAGCATCGCACAGCTATATAAATGGGTAAGCCTATCTTCCAAAGCTGTTAATTCATGATAATGGGTGGCAAATAAAGTGCGGGCACCATTTGTATCATGCAGATATTCAAGACAAGCATGTGCAATCGCAAGACCATCATAGGTGGATGTGCCTCTGCCTATCTCATCTAATATCACAAGTGATTTCGCTGTTGCGCGATTAAGGATTGTCGCTGTCTCAACCATCTCGACCATAAAGGTTGACTGGCCCCTTGCTAGATCATCAGAGGCACCAACGCGGCTAAAACATTTATCTATAATGCCGATTTGCGCATCATCTGCTGGTACATAGAGCCCTGCCTGAGCCAAAATAGCAATAAGCGCATTCTGGCGCAGAAATGTTGATTTACCAGCCATATTTGGCCCTGTTAAAAGCCACAGACGTTTCTCATCAGACATCTGGCAATCATTAGCCATGAAAGAGGTATCTGCTGGCAAAGATTGTTCCACCACAGGATGCCTGCCTGCTGTGATGGTAAAGCTGGTATCATCGCGTAATTGAGGGCGGCAATAATGATATCTGATAGCACAGAGGGCTGTGCTAATGGCCACATCTATTTCAGCCAGCGATTGACTGCTTTGGGCAATCACATCAGCGGCATCTGTAATCAACTTAGTCAGATCAGCAAATAGTGATAATTCCAGCGCATTTGCCTTATCACCAGCTGATGAAATATCACGTTCTAATTCAGCTAATTCTGTGGTGGTAAAACGGACAGTTTGTGCGGTTGTCTGGCGGTGAATAAATGCACCATCATTCATCATCATCTCAGCATGATTTGCCCTGACATCAATATGATAGCCAAGCACATTATTATGTTTGATCTTCAGGCTTTGAATACCTGTTTTTTCGCTATATTGCGCCTGTAGGCCAGCAATCAGGCGTCTGCTTTCATCGCGCAAGCCACGCAACTCATCTAATTTGGCATTATAGCCTTTGGCAATAAAACCGCCATCTCTGGCAAGCAAGGGCACCTCATCTGCCAGCGCAGCTTGCAAAGGTTCAATCAAAGAGACAGGTGCTGCAATAGCATCTGCCAGAGCACTCAGATAGCTGATAAAATCATGAGAAAAACCAAGCGTGCTAGCACCGGCTAATTGGCGCTTTAGCACCAGAGCTATATCACGAGCAATGAGAAAGGATTTCAACAGCAAAACCAGATCTCGTGGCCCGCCTCTGCCAATGGACAGGCGGGCAAGACAACGTTCGCTATCACCAAGTGGCTTTAGATGTTGGACAATCTCATCACGCATGATTTCGGTTTCAAGAAATGATTGTGCCAAATCAAGGCGGCGTTCAATCACAGCCCGATTTGTGACAGGTGATGAGATACGCATCGCCAATAGACGGCCACCAGATGCTGTTTGTGTCATATCAATGGCTGCTAGCAAACTGCCTTTGCGCTCATTGGTCATGGTTCTGGTTAATTCCAGTGAACGCCTTGTAGCAGGATCAATTTCCATCAACCCATCATCATGCACTAATTGCAATGGCGATAAGCGCGGCATGGTGGAAATCTGGGTTTTCTCTAAATAGGATAATAACCCGCCAGCAGCGCTTAACATAGCTCGTGTCAGATGACTGAAATCATGTGCAATATCACCATAAAAGCGTCGTAATTTTTCGCTCGCATCCTGACTATCAAAATCAGCATCATCAGTCCTTGATAAGGTAATAGAACTGGCTTTTAAAAATAATTCTAATGCTTCGTCATTTGTCGTTTGTGATACCGCAACCTCAGATGGCGATAGGCGCGCAATTTGTGCCTCTAAATTATCTCTCATTGATGCCTGTACCTGAAACAGACCTGTTGACATATCAGCCCATGCGATAGCCATCATGCCTGCTGCCTGCCCAATCGCTACCAAATAATTATTCTGATTAGGGGCAAGCAAGCCATCTTCATTTAATGTGCCAGCCGTGACAAGACGCACCACAGCCCGTGGCAGTGGCCCTTTACCGCCTCGTTTTTTAAAGCTTTCTGGATCTTCAGATTGCTCACAAATCGCAACCTTGTAACCTTGTCTGATGAGACGTGCCAAATAATTATCCATCGCATGAACAGGCACCCCGCACATCGGAATATCTTTGCCGTCTAATTGACCTCTTTTTGTCAGCGTCAAATTCAAAGCACTGGCAGCTTCTTCCGCATCATGGAAAAACATTTCATAAAAATCACCCATGCGATAAAATAATAAAGCATGCTGATAGTCAGCCTTTACCGCTAAATACTGCGCCATCATGGGTGTTAGCCCTGCCTTTTTATCAGCCTTTTGCGATGAGGAAGTGCTTACCATTCTGTTTGTCATCATCTTGTTTTCTATGTTAAATGCCGATAAGAGTTTTTGATTTAATCACTGTTACATACCTCACATTATATCTAGCAGAAATTAGGTAAGGATAGTAGGAACAAATGGCGTCAGATTCATCAAGCCTTGATAAAGAAGCGTTAAGCTTTCATGCCACTGGTAGACCAGGCAAATTAGAAATCACACCAACAAAGCCACTGACTAGTCAGCGCGACTTATCGCTTGCTTATTCACCTGGTGTTGCAGCGCCCTGTCTGGCTATCGAAAAAGATCCAGCGACCGCCTATGATTACACCGCCAAAGGGAATTTGGTCGCTGTTATTTCAAATGGTACCGCTGTGTTAGGTCTTGGTAATATCGGGGCTGCTGCTTCAAAGCCTGTTATGGAAGGCAAAGCTGTTTTATTTAAAAAATTCGCTGATATTGACGGTGTTGATTTAGAGCTATCCACTGAAGATATTGATCGCTTTGTTGATGCTGTCTCATTGCTTGGCCCCTCTTTTGGCGGCATTAACCTAGAAGATATCAAATCGCCAGAATGTTTTATTATTGAACAGCGCCTGCGTGAGGTGATGGATATTCCAGTTTTTCATGATGACCAGCATGGTACTGCGATTATCGCAGCTGCTGGCCTGATTAATGCGCTTCATCTGACAGGCCGTGATGTAAAGGATATTAAGATTGTCTCAAATGGGGCAGGGGCTGCTTCTATTGCTTGTGTTGAGCTGATTAAAGCACTTGGTGTGCCACATCAAAATGTCATTCTAACAGATCGTGAAGGCGTGATTTATCAAGGTCGTGAGACTGGCATGAATCAGTGGAAATCAGCACATGCTGTCAAAACAGAAGCCAGAACATTGGAAGATGCCATTAAAGGTGCTGATGTCTTTTTAGGCTTATCTGTTGCTGGTGCATTATCACCGCAAATGGTGGCTGATATGGCACCACGGCCAATTATTTTTGCCATGGCTAATCCTGTGCCTGAAATTATGCCTGATGAAGCGAAAAAAGTGCGCCCTGATGCCATTGTTGCAACAGGCCGATCTGATTTCCCAAATCAGGTTAATAATGTACTTGGTTTTCCTTATATCT
The DNA here is from genome assembly GCA_049890115.1 of Puniceispirillaceae bacterium (SeqCode). GTDB lineage: Bacteria > Pseudomonadota > Alphaproteobacteria > Puniceispirillales > Puniceispirillaceae > UBA685. The sequence goes on from JBMHCC010000026.1 coordinate 68,026, forward strand.
TCCGTGGTGCGCTGGATGTGCGTGCCACTGCCATTAATGAAGAGATGAAAATCGCAGCAGCAACAGCGATTGCGATGCTAGCGCGTGAAGATGTGCCTGATGAGGTGAGTGCTGCTTATCAGGGTGGCAATCTGCAATATGGTGAGGATTATATTATACCAGCACCATTTGACCCGCGCCTAATTTCATCTGTGTCAGCTGCCGTCGCTGAAGCTGCTATGAACTCTGGAGTGGCGCAAAAGCCGCTGAAAGATATTGAAGCCTATAAAAAACAGCTTTCAGCGCGGTTAGATCCGACAGCATCATTCTTGCAAGTTGTCTTTGATGCGATTACACCAGCGAAGAAAAAAGTGGTTTTCGCTGAAGGTGAGGAAGAGGTCGCTATCCGCGCAGCTCTGGCATTCCGCAATGCTGGTTATGGTGAGCCTGTATTGGTTGGCCGTGAACATCGCATTGCCCAAACGATTGAAAATCTTGGTTTGGAAGGCGCAGAAACCCTAGAGGTCACAAATGCCAAAATCTCAGATCATAATCTTGATTATATAGATTTTCTTTATGAACGCCTGCAACGTCATGGTGTGTTACATCGTGATTGCCAGCGTATGGTTAATCTGGACCGTAATGTGTTTGCACCTTGTATGGTTGCCAATGGTCATGCTGATGCCATGGTATCTGGACTAACACGCTCATTCCAACCAACCTTTGAACATATCACACGCGTCTTTGATGCCGAAAATGGCAGACCTTTTGTAACCACTTCAATGATGATTTCAAAGGGCCGCACAGTCTTTATTGGTGATACCTCAATTCATGAACGCCCATCAGGTGAAGAGCTAGCGTCAATCGCTGAGGCTATTGCTGAAAAAGCAACATCTCTTGGCCAGGTGCCACGTGTTGCGTTATTATCATTCTCAAATTTCGGCAATCCTAACTCTGAGATCACTTTCGCTGCCCAAGATGCTGTCAAAGCACTTGATAGCCGCAATGTATCATTTGAATATGAAGGCGAAATGACAGCAGATGTCGCTCTTGATTTTGAGCTGATGAAAGCACGCTATCCTTTCAGCCGTCTGACTGGCCCTGCCAATATTCTGATTATGCCTGGCCTGCATTCAGCGAATATTTCATTTATGCTGATGCAACAATTAGGCGGCGGTTCTGTGATTGGCCCAATGATCCTTGGCTCGCAACATCCATTCCAAATCGTACAGATGGGCGCATCTGTTAATGATCTGGTTATTGCGGCTGCCTTGGCAGCTTATGAAGCACTTTAAGAGAGCGTTTCAGCGATAAGCTGTTTTAGATCAGCTTCTGGGCGTGCGCCATAATGACAGATAATTTCGCCAGCACATAAGCTTGCGATGGTTCCGCATTTATGCGCATCACCGCCAACTGATCTGGCATATAGATAACCAGCGGCAAATAAATCGCCTGCCCCTGTGGTATCTTGCACCTGGCCAACTGGCAAAGCTGGGATATCGGCTCTTTCATTATCTTTCCAGATAGATGCCCCTTGTGCCCCTTTGGTGATAATCAGCTCGTCTAAATAAGGTGACAATGTTTCAGCTGCTAAGTCAGCTGGCTGTCCTGTTAGGGCACGTGCTTCATCTTCATTGCTAAATAAAATACTGACATGGGCTTTAATATAATCATAAAGCGCATCAAAATGACGCTCTACGCACCATGGATCTGACAAAGATAATGCGATTTGTGCACCTGTCTTTTCAGCAATTTCAACAATCTTATCAAATAGAGCAGGACCATCTGGCGCATCAAATAAATACCCCTCCAGATAAATCACATCAGCTTCTGGCAGATTATCAAGATGAGACGGGCCCATCTGAATACAGGCGCCTAGAAATGTATTCATGGAACGCACCGCATCAGGGGTGACAAAAATCATCGAACGTGCCGTAGCAAGCCCATCATCTGTTACCTTGCCTAAAAAATGCGTGCCTGTCTGTTCAAGAGATGAGATGAATTCACTGCCAAGCTCATCAGATGCTACTTCGCCAACATAACCTGACTGACCACCAAGCAATGCCATGCCAACCGCTGAATTAGCTGCTGATCCACCAGCCATTTTTGTTGGGCCAGACATCATGTCTGACAAATCAATAGCACGCTTTTCATCAATGAGATTCATGCCACCTTTTTCAATGTGATTAGCCTCCAAAAAACCATCATCACCAATAGCCACCATATCCACAATGGCATTACCAACATAAATCACATCTAATTTCATTTTAGCAGCTTTCAAAATCACAAATGCTTTCACATCTCATCGCCGCCACATTATGACATCTAAAATTGTTAATACAGGAAAAAAACAAAAAGCTTAGCTTGCTAATCAAGCCTGTGGCTTGCATAAGTAAGAGCTATTGGTTTAATTAGTTCAAAATGATTGCTGTGGGGACAGGCAAATGCGGGTACAGATTTATCGCCTTTCTGTGATAGTTTCCATGGCGTTTCTGGCAAGCTGTGCGCCATTACCACCTGAATTGACACAGCAGATACCCGCAAAGACCCAAGAAAAGACACCAGACAAAATATCAGAAAAACTGGCAGAATTACCAGCTGCTACTGACGCGGTTATTCCGCAATCTGATAATCTGACAACATCCCAAGATGACAGCACATCTGATCAAAGCCTGATTGCGGGCGATGATAATCAAACAGCCTCACCCAAACCGATATTATTAGATGACAGCCAAGATGAGGCAGTGGCAGATAAGACTGATGAGACATTAATAGCACCGCTTGATAATCAAAGCCTCAGCGATGAGGAAATTACAAACGCTGCAACAGGCTCCCTCATAGGTCAGATATCTGATGATACAAATATAACAACGCCTCAATCCAATCAGCCAGAAGATACTCAATCAATAGATATTCAGGCAGAAGATATTCAGGCAGCTATTGTGATTGCGCCAGATTTAAAGACAGAACCAAAGCCTGAGCCAGAACCTGAACCTGAGCCAATTACGCCTGTGAACCCCTATTTATTGACAGGCAGTGTTTCAGATTTGCTTACCATTCGTCTTGGCAAGGCTGACCGCATCATCTCTGAGCAAGGGGTTGAGGTTCGTCATTATTATGAAGCAGACTGTCACAGCCTATTTTTCTTATTTGATAAGGGGCAGGGATTACGCATTCAGCATGTTGATGTACGCCCTGCTATTCTCAACACAGCTCTTGATGAATTGGCTTGTTTTGATGCTTTGGGTGTACGTTCTGTGAATCTTCACGAAGCTGATAAATAAGCAGTGTGATAAGGGCTGATGATCAAACTGTTTTTGCCTTAAATAGGCAATAATCATAAATCACACAATTGGCACAATCTGGTTTGCGTGCCTTACAGATATAACGGCCATGCAAAATCATCCAATGATGGGCGCCTTTTTGCCATTGCTTTGGCACACGGCGTAGCAATTCTTTTTCAACCACAACCACATCTTTGCCAGGTGCTATACCAGTGCGATTACCAAGGCGGAAAATATGCGTATCAACTGCTATGGTTGGGACACCAAAGGCTTCATTTAACACAACATTAGCTGTTTTTCGACCAACGCCTGGCAAAGCTTCAAGAGCTGCTCTATCTTGCGGGACAATGCTATTATGCTGGCTAATCAGAAGCTGGGATAATGCTAAGACATTTTTTGCCTTCATATTAAATAAGCCGATTGTCTTGATATAATCTTTGATTGTGGCAAGACCTAGCGCGACCATTTTTTCTGGCGTATCTGCCACTTTAAATAAGTCTTTAGTGGCTTTATTCACACCGACATCTGTGGCTTGTGCTGATAGCACAACAGCCACCAAAAGCGTGTATGGGTTGCTAAATTCCAGCTCTGTTTTGGGATCAGGGTTCGCTTTTGATAATAAGGCAAAACAGCTATCAATATCTGCCAGCTTCATTTTGCGTGCCATAATCACCCTGTCCTTTCCACAATTACTTGCATCATATTTTGGTTTAAAAATAATCAGCCTATCTTGCCAGCTTGTCGCTTTGGCCTAATCTCTTTTATAACTTATAGTAATTCTTTGATTTAACCAGCTTTAAACCAGATGTCACATTCTCATAGCACACCTGAAAATCTGACAGATATTATTACAATTTGGCCTTATCGGTCACTTAGTAATAAGGGATTTTTGATTCTGATGGCCGTGTTAGCAGCACTTGCTTTTTGTATTGGGCTGGGGTTTTTCTTAATTGGAGCCTGGCCTGTTATTGGCTTTTTAGGCCTTGAGTTAGTGGTTGTTTATATTGCGTTTCGGCTAAATTACCGCTCTGCCAAAGCCTATGAGCAATTATTAATTCATCAATCTGGTATCACCATTATTAGGCTATCTGATAATGGGACAGAAACACGTGATGAATTAGCATCTTTATGGCTGAAGGCTGAAATCATCAAGCAATCTGGCAAACGCAAATTATTAGGATTGCGATTACATAGCCAATTTCATGAAATTGGGGCATTTCTGCCACCTGCGGAAAAATCAAATCTGAAAAATCTGATTAATGAGCGCATCGAAAAAGCACGGCTTGCTTAAGGCCACTCTCTTTCTGTCTTATGATGTCCTCTTAAATTGCCCTAAAGGCCAAGCACATCATTCATGCTATATAGACCAGGTGCTTTCACAGATGCGATAAAGCGTGCTGCTGTCAGCGCACCTCTGGCAAAAATTGCGCGCTGATTGGCGATATGCGTTATCTCAATACGCTCATCATCACCAAAAAACATCACACTATGTTCACCAGCAACATTGCCGCCACGCATAACAGCAAAGCCAATATCACCAGCTTGCCTTTCACCTGTAATGCCATCACGCCCTGAGACCATCACATCATCCAGCGTCACATCACGCCCTTTGGCGGCGGCATGCCCTAATGCCAAAGCTGTACCAGATGGCGCATCAATTTTCTGATTATGATGTGTTTCCACAATCTCAATATCCCATTCTGGACCAAGAGCTCTGGCAGCCTGTTCCACCAGCTTGAGAAGCAAATTCACACCAACAGATGTATTCGCACAATATAAAATAGGTATTGATTTCGCAGCTTGGGCAATCTGCTTTTCTTGTGCCTCACTAAGGCCGGTTGTGCCAATCACCAAGGCTTGCTGATGAGCGATTGCACTTTCAAGTAAGGCCATAGTGGCATCAGGTCGTGAAAAATCAATAATGACCTTAGCATTAGATAGCGCAGTGGCATCACCCACAATCTTGCCAGCGCCAAACGCTGAACCAATCGCTGGGCTAGCAGCATATTCAAGACCACCTATCAGAGATAAATCAGATGCTGTTTCAGCAATTTGCGCAATCATTTGACCCATACGGCCCATCGCGCCTGAAATGGCAAAATTAAGTGCGGACATCTTCTTCAACCCTTTTTGAAACTGGCCTTATCACAATTAACACCAGCTTAGCCTGTTTTGTTGTGATTGGCTTTTAAAAAATCAGGCTTCGTCAAACAGGCCTTTGATCTTATCATACCAGCCTTTCGCATTTGGGCTAACATCACCTGCTTTTTCAAATTCAGCCAGCAATTCTTTTTGTTTTGCGGTTAGCTTGGTTGGTGTTTCAACCTGAATTTCAATAATCTGATCGCCCAAATTACTGCCTCTTAATGCAGGCATACCTTTGCCACGCATTCTGAATTTACGCCCTGACTGAGTGCCAGCATCAATGGTTAGCCGTGCCATTTTCCCAGAGATGGTTGGCACGTCAATCGTTCCACCAAGCGCTGCGATTGTCATCGGTAATGGCACATTTGTATAGAGCGTTGTGCCATCACGTTCGAAGATCTTATGAGGGGTGATGTTGATGAAAATATAGAGATCCCCTGCACTGCCTCCACGCATGCCTGCTTCACCTTTACCAGACAGGCGAATTCTTGTGCCTGTATCGACACCTTTTGGCACAGTTACTGATAAGGTCTGTGTTTTATTAACACGCCCCTGGCCAGAGCAGCTTCGGCAGGGATCTGAAATCATCTGGCCTTGACCCTGACAAGAGGGGCAGGTGCGCTCCAATGTGAAAAAGCCTTGTTGTTGACGCACTTTGCCAACACCGCGGCATGTATCACACGTCACAGGCTGAGAGCCTTTGGCAGCCCCTGTGCCAACACAGCTGTCACAAGCAGCAGCAACTGTCACACGGATATCTGTCTGCAAGCCGTTATAGGCATCTTCCAATGAGATATCCATATCATAGCGCAAATCAGATCCCTGACGATTATCTGGACCTGATCTGCCACCTGAAAATTCATTGAACATCTGATCAAAAATATCAGAAAAGCCGCCGCCGCCGCCAAAGCCGCCAAAACCACCAGCACCACCGCCAAAGCCGCCGCCGCCACCTTGTTCAAAAGCAGCATGGCCTAGCCTGTCATAAGCAGCGCGTTTTTGGTCATCTTTTAACACTTCATAGGCTTCTGAGGCTTCGCGAAAGCGTTCAGCTGCGGCATCATCATCGGGATTACGATCAGGGTGATTTGCCATTGCCAGCTTGCGATAGGCTGATTTGATCTGTTTATCATCAGCATCACGGCCAACGCCTAGCACATCATAGAAATCTCTTTTTGCCATGATAATCCTATTTCTTTGCCTTCACCATTGCCAGCTTTCACCTGTTTGCCAAAAAAGGTCTATGCCCTTTTTTGCAAGAGCATAAACCTTTTTTAAGATGAGCTGTTACAGACAAGCTGCGATTTACGCACCTTTGGCTTTGTCTTCATCAACTTCTTCAAATTCAGCATCAACAACACCATCATCACCAGCGGCTGATGCGCCATCAGCTTGAGGTTCACCCTCAGCTGCTTGATAGGCAGCTTCGCCCATCTTCATCATGGCTGCTGATAATGTTTCTGTCTTTGCTTTGATAGCCTCGCCATCATCACCTTCCAAGGCTGTTTTGAGATCAGCGACAGCTGCTTCAACCTCAGCCTTCGCGCCAGCTTCTGCTTTATCACCCAAATCAGCGATTGATTTTTCAGCACCATGAACCAGCGCTTCTGCCTGATTGCGTGTTTCCACTTCTTCACGGCGCTTTTTATCTGCCTCGGCATTTGCTTCAGCATCTTTAATCATCTGTTCGATGTCATCATCTTCCAGACCACCAGATGCTTTAATGGAAATAGCTTGCTCTTTGCCAGTTGCCTTATCTTTGGCACTCACCTTCACAATACCATTTGCATCAATATCAAAGGTTACCTCAATTTGCGGCACGCCGCGCGGTGCAGATGCAATACCTTCTAGGTTGAACTGACCAAGCAGCTTGTTATCTTGTGCCATTTCACGTTCACCTTGGAACACTGAAATGGTCACAGCAGGCTGATTATCATCTGCTGTTGAAAAGACTTGGCTTTTCTTGGTCGGGATTGTGGTATTGCGGTCAATCAGGCGTGTGAAAACACCGCCAAGAGTTTCAATACCAAGTGATAATGGTGTCACATCAAGCAACAGAACATCTTTCACATCGCCTGTTAAGACACCTGCTTGAATAGCAGCACCAGATGCCACAACTTCATCAGGGTTCACACCGCGATGTGGTTCTTTGCCAAAAAAGCCCTGAACTTTTTCAATAATCTTTGGCATTCTTGTCATGCCGCCAACCATGATCACTTCATCAATATCAGATGCTGAAATACCAGCATCTTTTAACGCTTTGCGGCATGGCTCAAGAGAACGTTCCACCAATGTTTCAACCAGCTGCTCTAACTTGGCTCTGGTCATTTTAACATTCAGATGTTTTGGCCCTGACTGATCAGCTGTGATAAATGGCAAATTAACATCTGTTTGCATGGCAGATGACAATTCAATCTTGGCTTTTTCAGCAGCTTCTTTCAGACGCTGCAATGCCAGCTTGTCACCACGCAAATCAATGCCATTTTCTGATTTGAATTCATCTGCCAGAAAATCAATAATAGCCTGATCGAAATCTTCACCACCAAGGAAGGTATCACCATTGGTTGATTTCACCTCAAAGACACCATCGCCAACTTCCAAAACAGACACATCAAATGTACCGCCGCCCAAATCATAGACAACGATGATGCCTGTTTCATTGCGATCAAGACCATAGGCCAATGCAGCTGCTGTTGGCTCATTGATGATACGCAGCACTTCCAGACCAGCGATTTTTCCAGCATCTTTTGTGGCTTGACGCTGGGCATCATTAAAATAGGCAGGTACTGTGATAACAGCCTTATCAACGCTTTCACCAAGATAGGCTTCAGCATCTTCTTTTAATTTGCGCAAAATAAAGCTTGAGATCTGGCTTGGTGAATAATCTTCACCTTTGGCTTCAATCCAAGCATCACCATTTTTAGCGCCCTTTACCTTGTAAGGCACTAAATCAGAAAAAGAAGCTGTTGCTTTATCATCTGCTCTGCGGCCAATCAGGCGCTTTACAGCAAAAATTGTTTCTTCTGGATTTGTCACAGCTTGACGCTTGGCAGCCTGGCCAACCAGTCTTTCATCACCATCGGCAAAAGCCACCATTGATGGGGTGGTGCGTCCACCTTCGCTGTTTTCAATCACACGGGCTTCATTGCCATCCATGACAGCGACACATGAATTTGTTGTGCCCAAATCAATGCCAATTACGCGTCCCATAATCTTTCATCCTTTATCAATGCTAGTCAAATATAGCTGACCAAAATCTATCTTATGTCAGGTCTTTATCTTAGGTTCCAAGCCATTTTGTCAGGCTGTCCTATCACGCATATAAGTATTGTTTTGCGTGATACAAGAGGTATGCCCATAGCTTTTTTTATTGTTCTAATTTTCAGCCTCATCCTTAGCGACTGCTTTTGCGACACCAACCATTGCTGGGCGAATTAATCTGTCATGCAAAATATAGCCAGATTGTGCCACAGAAACGACTGTCCCAGCAGGCACATCATCTGTTGGCACTTCAAACATCGCCTGATGACGATTGTAGTCAAATTTTTCACCTTCTGGCTGGATCAGCTGAACGCCGTGTTTTTCCATCGCCTTTGTGATGTCTGAAACAGTCATCTCTAGGCCGATTAGAATATTTTTAATCGTATCATCAAGCCCCTCTTTATCCTCAGGTGCGGTATCAAGGGCACGCTGCAAATTATCAAAAGGCGTCGTCAAATCACGAATAAAGCCAAGAGCGCCATATTTATTGGCTTGTTCCACATCACGCTGGCTACGTCTTTTGGTGTTTTCCATTTCAGCCACAGCACGATAAAGCTGATCTTTTAGCGCATCACGCTCTTGTTCAAGCGCCTCAAATGGACTTAATTCTTCAGCTTCATCAAGCACATCATCATCTTGCACATCATCATCTATGATATCATGATCTTGTTGTGCTTGTGCCTTTTCAGCTTCTAATTCTGCGTCATCTTTGGTCTTGTTACTCACAATCGTGACCCCTTTTTCAGCCTGTTATTTCTGGCAAATACCATTAACGCATCGCGCCAATCGCACTCTTGTGACAGGCATATAAGACCGCTTTGACAAGAATCCAAGGGCAGAACATGTATTTTTATGAAGTTTGGCTGTCCTTTACCAATTCTTAATCACTTGCCGCCTAAAATAACTCTGCAGCAAGGTGATAGAATCAGGACGATTAGTCTTTATGAGGGAATTTTCTTCACAACCAGCCAATCAGAAAGAGAATCTGTCTCAGGAAACGATTCTATTCTTTCAGATAAAGCAATTATTTCAAGAATCAGTCAGGCATCAGCAGGATAGCTTTGCCAAACCCCTTATTATCAGTTCAGCAACCATCACAGACACACCAACAGATCAAGATGCTTTTGCTGCGATTGCGGCTTTGGTTCACGCAAACCAGCTTGCCCAAATGGATCCATCACGGGCTGATCCATCACGGGCAGATCCATCACTGGCAAACAGCACAACAACGCCTTTAGATAATAGCGCGCCAATGGCCAGGAAATATGTCTTTGAAACAGAAGATGAGCTGCGTGATTTTATTACCGATGCCGTATTGGAAGCGTTACAACATCATGCGCCGCAACTTGTCAGGCAAGCTATGATTGATACGCTTGTGACAGCTGATAAGGATAAGGGCACATAATGGATAAAATTTGTCCTCATTGTCAGATGAGTTGCCTTTTTCCAGAAGCCGTATCACATTTGAAAAACTGGCCTGTTTTATGTTGTCATTGTGATGATGTCTTTATCATGAATGATGATGATACGCCATCTCAGCGCCAGACACCATCATCTAGCTATCAGATAAAATGCCTAACCTGTTTTCATGATTTGCGATTATCGCATCATGATGCCGCGCTGATTGCCAGCTCACAAATACCCGTTAGCTGTCCGCAATGTCGCCAACCTTTGCCGATCATTTTTCATAATCGCTCTCATCAGCTAGCAGCGCCCCATTTTTTATTATTTGTCTTTGCCCTTATCGGGCTATCCTTATGGCTAACACAATCACAGACAGGACAAATTTGGCTATCAAAAATACAAAATTGGCTTTTCTGGCAAGATGATACAACCTATCGGATTGAGTTGCTTTTCACAGATTTACTTGCTTTTCTAAAAGGTCTGTTTTTATAAACAAAGGCACGAGATAGTCTGATATTACAGATTTATGCCTTTATGTTTTCCGCCTTATCACGAGATAAAGATTATGACAGTTACAAGACCATCTGGCAGACAGGCTGATGCTTTGCGCAGCATTACCCTTACACCAAATCCTACCAAACATGCAGAAGGTGCTTGTATGGCACAATTTGGTGATACACATGTGCTTGTCACAGCATCTGTTGAAGAACGCATCCCCCCTTTTCTAAGAGGAAGTGGCAAAGGATGGGTAACAGCTGAATATGGTATGTTGCCACGTTCAACCCATAGCCGGATGGATAGAGAAGCTGCCAGAGGTAAACAATCTGGCCGCACTTTGGAAATTCAGCGTCTTATCGGGCGTGCCTTGCGTGCAGTTATCGACCTAGAAGCCTTGGGTGAGAGGCAAATCAAAATTGACTGTGATGTCATTCAGGCAGATGGCGGCACCAGAACAGCTGCTATCACAGGGGCATGGGTAGCATTAGCACTTGCTATTGAACATTTGATGCGAACAGGCAGCATTACCCGAAACCCGCTTCGTGATCAGGTAGCTGGCATTTCATGTGGCATTTATCAAAACCTAGCTGTGCTTGATCTTGATTATGATGAAGATAGTGATGCTGAAACAGATGCGAATTTTGTCATGACAGCCTCTGGCGGACTTGTTGAGATTCAGGGAACTGCTGAAAAAACACCTTTTACCAGAGATCAACTCAATCAGCTGATCGATCTGGCACAAGCAGGGTGCGATGAATTATTCAAAGCACAGATTGAAGCTGTTGATAAAGGGCGTGATAATCCGCAATGACAAATATGCGCAAATTAACCAAAAGCAAACTTATCATTGCCAGCCATAACCAAGGTAAGGTGAGAGAAATAGGTGATTTATTGCGCCCGCTTGGTCATGAGGTAATCTCAGCTGGCACACTCGGTCTGGCAGAGCCTGAAGAAACAGGCACCACCTATATTGCCAATGCTGAATTAAAAGCATTAGCTGCGGCACAAGCTGCCAACCTGCCAGCTTTGGCAGATGATTCTGGTTTATCTGTATCAGCTCTTGGCGGGGCACCTGGCATTTATTCAGCTAGATGGGCTGGCCCTGATAAGGATTTTGGCCATGCCATGAAACGTGTCGCTGATGCGCTGCTTATGTCTGGCACAACTGATAGACAGGCTGAATTTGTTTGTGCCCTCAGCCTAGCATGGCCAGATGGGCATATCCTATCATTTGAAGGTCGTGTATCAGGTGACATCATCTGGCCGCCACGTGGTGATAGGGGGTTTGGCTATGACCCGATTTTTGTGCCAACAGGCCATGATATCAGCTTTGGGGAAATGGACCCTGATAAAAAACATGCGATGAGCCATAGAGCACGCGCATTTGAACAACTCATCACGCATTTGCAAGAGTAAGCAGGATTGAATCGTTATCATGGCATCTCATCCTGCCTCTTCTGATTTTGGACTATATATTCACTGGCCTTTTTGCCTGTCAAAATGCCCTTATTGTGATTTTAATTCACATGTGGTCAATGAGATTGACGAAGCAGCTTGGCAAACAGCGATGCTAGCAGAGCTAGATATAATGACAGAACTTGCCAAAAGCCATGATATCAAAACAGACAAGCTTCGCTCGATTTTCTTTGGTGGCGGTACACCATCGCTGATGCCTGCTGCGATTATGGAAAATCTGATTGCACATGCACAAGATATCTTTGGCTTTGCCTCTGATATTGAAATCACAGCCGAAGCTAATCCGACCTCTGTTGAAACAGCCAAAATGCATGATTTCAAAGCAGCAGGCATTAACCGTGTGTCACTTGGCATACAAGCACTTAATGATACAGACCTTCGCTTTTTAGGGCGTGGTCATTCAGCTGATGAAGCCATTAGCGCCCTTGAGCTTGCAAACAGCCTATTTGACCGTGTTTCGATTGATTTGATCTATGGACGTGCTGGTCAATCTCTTGCTGAGTGGCAAACAGAATTGCAAACAGCATTATCATTTGAACTCGATCATCTCTCCTTATATCAGCTTACCATCGAACAAGGGACGCAATTTTATAGCAGAGCCCGAAAAGGTGAGATTCTGACCTGTGATGATGATGATATGGCAGCCTTATATGAGGTCACAGGCCAGATGGCTGAACAAGCTGGCCTCAATCATTATGAGATTTCAAATTATGCTAAAACAGGTTCTGAAAGCCGGCATAATCTTATTTATTGGCGCGGTGGTAACTGGCTTGGCATTGGCCCTGGTGCCACTGGAAGGCTGACGACCAAAACAGGCAGGCTTGAGACTATTTGTCGAAAATCACCTGCTGGCTGGCTAGCAGATATGCGGGAAAAAAATAATGCCATAGCTGTCCAACATTATGATGATAATGCAGCCTTTCTTGATGAAATTATCATGATGGGTCTGCGCTTGTCTGAAGGTGTGCCATTGGCGCGCCTTCAGCAAAATGGTTTGGCTGAAAGCTGGCCATTTGATGCGCATAAGGTGGCAGACTTAACCAAAGCTGGCTGGCTAGTGGCTGATCATGAAATTATCAAAACCACAAAAGAGGGCAAATTACGGCTAAATTATATTTTGCAAGAGTTACTAACTTAAAGAGCTTCTGGCAGGATATCTGATTTTTGCAAATTGCCATCAACAAGCTGGAAGGTGATAAATTGCCTGTTATTCAGCCCATTTGGCAGCAATTTAAAGGCCCCTGTATAGCCGCTATAACCTCTATCTTGAACAAGTGCTGACACCACTTTATTCTGCAAAACGCCATTATAATCTTCTTCAGACTGTGCCTGAACAGCCTGTGCCGCCACGGCCATCACATCAAAACCAAGCTGTGACAATAAAGAGGGCATGGTTTGATAAATTTGTTTGTGACGGCTGGCAAAAGCAGCTGACAGGGCTGGATCAAGAGCGGTGATAAACGCACCTTGCAAAGATGGCTCACGTGCCAGAGCTGGATTTGACCATAAATCAGTGCCAAGATATAGAACGCGGTCAGGCCCTAAATCATAATAAGATAATAACGGGGCAACTTTGAGGATGAAATCAGCCCCGCCTGCTAATATCAGCACATCATAGGGAGCTGGCCTATCTTCTATCAGCTCATCTTCTTGCAAAGGCTGATAATCCGTAAAGCCCTTCAATGCGGCTATCAGCCCTTCATCATCAGCGCTTACCGTGCTGTTAACGGACAGTAAGTTGGCAGCATTCAAACCAAAATCACCAAGACGTCCCACAATATGGCTGGTAAGTTGATCACCAAAGGCAGATTGTTCTGACAAAATGGCAAATTCGTCATAATTGGCTGCAATCGCGCCTGCTATCTGGCTGTCAATTTGCTGTTCAGGCACAAGACCCATTACCCACAGACCAGGCTGAGCAATCGTCTGATTATTTGACAGCGATAAAATAGGTATCATGGCAGGTCGCAATGACGGTAATAACCGTTCTGCATTGGCTGAAAATAGCGGCCCTATGGCAATATCAATATCATCTGCTAGTGCCTGTGCCCCAAGCTTTTCAATCGGATCATCTGAGCCCGTATCATAATAAATCAACTCTATTGCTGGATTGGCAAGCTGGAACAGTGCCATTTCCAAACCCTCACCAATTTGCTGGCCATAAATTTGATTTGTGCCTGTGCGTGGCAAAAACACACCTAGCCGATAATGTCCTTCTTCCTTAGTGCCAAGAGAGAAATCAGATATGATAGGTGTCTGTTGTTTTGGCACTAGCATCGCAAAAGCAGCATCAAGTGCTTCTTCTGCCAGAGACGGGTCAGGACCTGTTGGTATCAAATCTGAGAAATCTACATCTATTGTATCATTATCAAGACTAGCTGAAAGATTATCTGGCAGATTATCCGGCTTTGCTTCTGCCTGTTCAATCTCCCAAATAATGGCGCCAACCAAATCTGTTTCATTATCACTTTCTGGCAGTTGATCTGCCTCAATCGAAGATGGCGTCGCTATCTGTGTCTGATTGTCTTCACGCTCTGCAGATGTGATGTTATCTGAGGCCTTATCCTCAGCTATGGTGATTTGTGATGCCGCATCTTTTGTTGTTTTTGCTGTTTGCAGTGATGGCACGCTAAGCTGGCGCACCTCTTCTTTTGGCACTGTAGCAGGGCCACAAGATGATACCAGCACAGCCAATAGGCCAAGCAGCATAGCAGGCTTTGTTGCCATTTTGAAATTCACAGAATGCTTCATCATCACAAAACTATTATACGCAACCTTTTTATCCTGTTAACCTTAATCATCATTATCTGCTAGCAGCATGGCAGATTTATGGCATAACAAAGCAATCATTTCACAACAGCTACGCATTTAGGTTATTATGTTAACACTTATCGCAACACCCATCGGCAATTTGCAGGATATCTCGCAGCGCAGCCGAATTGCGATGGAAGAAGCTGATATATTGGCTTGTGAAGATACCCGTCAGACCAAGAAACTGATTCAGCTTCTTGGCCTATCTGTATCAGCAAGATTGATTGCTTATCATGATCATAATGGCGCAAAAATGCGGCCAGCCATTCTATCAGCCCTTGCCAAAGGCCAAAAGGTGGGCCTTGTTAGTGATGCTGGAACACCGCTTATTTCTGATCCAGGCTATAAGCTTGTCAAAGAAGTTAGACAAGCAGGGTATCCCGTCACAGCCACTGCAGGCGCATCAGCGCCGATATTGGCGTTAATTTTATCTGGCTTGCCAAGCGACCGGTTTTTATTTCATGGCTTCCTGCCAGACAAACAAAAACAAGCGCAAAGCCAGCTTGATGAATGTAAAACATTATCTGTTACACATTTATTTTTTGTCAGCCCTAGCCAGCTGGTTAAAAATCTAGAACTCATCGCTGCCTGTTTTGGTGACAGACAAGCTAGTCTGGTGCGCGAGATTACCAAACTTCACGAAGAGGTGATTGCTGGCAATCTATCTGAGCTAGCTGATAGCTATCACACAAATCCTGTCCCAAAAGGAGAGCTGGTGCTGGTTGTCGGTCCTGCTGAAAAGCAAATTGATTATTCAGAGACTGAGATCACCGCCATCTTGGAACAACGACTATCTGAATTATCCGTTCGTGATGCTGTTAGCGAGGTGGCATCCCTCACTGGCCAGCCTCGTAAAACCATCTATCAAATGGCATTGGCCTTGCAAAAACCCTGATTTTAATTTCAAGCAAAAACGTCATGGCAAAAGGATATGTCCATCACTATCAGAAAGCAGAAAAAGCCGGGCGTTATGCAGAATTATTTATATTAGTTTTATATTTAATATCTGGCTGGCGCTTTGTGGCACGTCGCAAGCGCACACCTTTTGGTGAAATTGATCTGATTGTTAAACGTGGCAGTGTCATTTGTTTTATTGAAGTAAAATACCGGCGTAAATTGCGTGATTTTGATGCTATTTTATCACCAACCCAATCACAGCGCCTAGCGCGTGCCATCAGCTGGATTGCCGCCAGAGAGGGTGATCACGCGAATGATGTCATACGATTTGATATTGCCATTGTCACAAAAAGAGGGCGCTGGCAGATATTACGAAATCATTTTCTGTAAAATCAGATAGCGGCACAGGCTGATAAGTTAAAATCTCACTTGTTTGGGCAAGCTAAAATAAGGTACACCTATTACAGATACGAACCGAACAATTATTATCTTGATTTGCGAAAGGTCACATAGATGATGTCACGCTTTATTCCTATCATGTCTGCGTTGTTATTATCTTTTAGCCTTGCCCTTAGCGCCTGTGCGCCGGCACTTGTGGGTGTTGGCACAGCGGCTGTTGCGGCATCTTCAACTGAAAAAGGGTTTTCCACATCTGTTGCTGATGGTGTGATTATTACCAAAATCTCAGACAGGTTCCTGCGTGATGATGTTGATTTGGTAGAAGGTGTGTCTGTATCTGTGAATGAAGGGGCAGTGCTTATGACAGGCATTGTGCCAACACAGGAAAAGAAAATTAATGCCACACGCATTGCTTGGAGCGTTAAAGGTGTTCGCGAAGTTGTAAATGAAATTACCGTATCTGAAGGCACATCGCTAAAGACAAAGGCAAAAGATTTTTCAGCTGCTGCTCAATTACGCGTTAAATTGATTGGTGAAAGCTCTGTTTCATCATTGAATTTCTCAATCGATGTGGTTGATGGTGTTGTTTATTTATCAGGTGTTGCGTCATCTGAAGAAGAGCGGGCAAAGGTCATTGAATTGGCGCAAGAGCTGCCTTTTGCGAAAAAAGTCGTTGATTATATTATCCTGTCTTCTGACAGACGTGACTAGGTAGGTTTCTTGCCTCATGACAATGCGTGTCGCTATTCAAATGGATCCTGTGGCTGATATTGATATCACAGGTGATACCAGCTTTGCTTTTGCACTTGAGGCACAACAAAGAGATCATGAGCTGTTCTATTATCTGCCAGACAGCCTGTCTTTAGTGAATAGCCGTCTTTATGCCAGAATAATGAAGCTGACTGTGCGAGATGAAATCGGCAATCATTATGATGAAGGTGAGGCTGAATTACGCCCCCTTGATGATATGAATGTGATCTTAATGCGCCAAGATCCGCCTTTTGATATGGCCTATATCACAGCGACACATTTGCTAGAGCATTTGCCATCGACCACTATGGTGGTTAACCACCCTGCTGAAGTGCGCAATGCGCCTGAAAAAATACTGGTTCTTGATTTCCCTGAATTAATGCCACCAACATTGGTAAGCCGTGATGTGGATGTGATTAGTGGGTTTCGCCAAGACCATAAGGATATCATCATCAAACCTCTATATGGCAATGGTGGTGCTGGTGTCTTTTTGGTACGTGAGGGTGATAAGAATTTCAATGCGCTGCTTGAAATGTTTTTTGCCAATTCGCGAGAGCCAGTAATGGTACAAGCCTATCTGGCTGAGGTAAGTCAGGGTGATAAGCGTATTATCTTAATTGATGGTGAGCCAGTTGGTGCCATTAACCGTATCCCTGCCAAAGATGAGGCACGCTCTAATATGCATGTGGGCGGTCAAGCTGTCGCAACAGAATTATCTATGCGTGATAAAGAGATTTGCGCTGCCATCGGGCCAACATTAAAGGCACGTGGCCTGTTATTTGTTGGCATTGATGTGATCGGCGATTACATCACAGAAATTAACGTCACATCACCAACTGGCATTCGCGAATTTGAACGTTTTACAGGCATTAGCCTTGCTGCCAAAACGTGGGATGCCATAGAAGCAAACTATGATAATTATGCTAGCAACCGTATCTTGCGATAGGTAACAGCTTCTTGCAAATGTGCTTTTTCTATCCGCTCTCTGCCACTTAGATCAGCGATGGTTCGCGCAACACGTAAAATCTTATGATAGCCACGTGCTGATAGATTCAAATTATCAAACTGACTATGTAGGAACTGATCTGCTTTAGCTGATAATTCCGGTTTTTCAGGGACAAAAGCTGGCCTTTCCTTGGCAAATTGCTGAGCCTGCCTAATGCGATTGACAATCATCTTACTATCTTCAACCTGTGCCTCACTTAACAGCTGGCTTGTTGGTAATTCTGTCACATCTATCATCAGATCAAAGCGATCTAGCAAAGGGCCAGATAATTTTGCCACATAGCTCTTGGCACATTCAGGGGCTCTGCTACAGGCGCGTGCTGGATCTGATAAATACCCGCAGCGGCATGGATTCATAGCAGCAACAAGCTGAAATGAAGCAGGATAGCGGATGTGATGATTAGCACGCGCAATAATAACCTCTCCTGTCTCTAAGGGTTGGCGCAGCGCATCCAATACAGGTCGCTGAAATTCAGGCAATTCATCTAGAAATAATACGCCATAATGAGCTAGGGAAATCTCGCCTGGCTTTGCGCGTTGTCCGCCACCTATCAAAGCAGGCATAGAGGCTGAATGATGCAGGTCGCGAAAGGGTCTGTTCGTGATGATAGGCGCATCATTATCATCAATATAATCTGTCAAACCAGCCAGCGAATGCACCATTGTCACCTCTAGGGCTTCTGCAGCACTAAGCGGGGGAAGCAAGCCAGGAAGCCGACTAGCTAGCATTGATTTTCCAGCACCTGGCGGTCCTATCATTAACAGATGATGACGACCAGTTGCCGCAATTTCAATCACACGTCTTGCTGTTTCCTGACCTTTAACATCTGCCATATCTGGATAGGGTTTTGGCTGAAGCTGTTTGACCTGTGCTGGTGCAGGCAATAGTGATTTGCCTGTGGCATGTGAGACAAGTTCAATTAAAGATGGTGCTGCTATTATCGCAATGCTGCCAGCCCATTGCGCCTCTGGTCCATTCACAAAAGGGCACACCAACCCCATCTGATTGGCTGAGGCATATAGCGCAGCAGACAACACACCTGCCACACGCGCTATCTGGCCATTTAAAAATAATTCTCCCAGAATAATCATGGAATCAAAAGCATCACTCGGCACTAAACCCATCGCCACTAGCAAACCGCAAGCTATTGGCAAATCAAAATGAGCGCCTTCTTTGGTCACATCAGCTGGTGCTAGATTGACCGAGATACGCTTTGCTGGCAGGGCAATACCCATTGATGATAATGCTGCCCTGATGCGCTCTTTTGATTCTGCAACAGCTTTATCAGCCAGCCCGACAATCGTCATAGATGGCAGGCCGTTTGATAAATGCACCTGAACGGAAATGGGCACGGTATCAATACCGCGAAATGCCACTGTGTGAATGATGGCTTGCATAGTGCCTGTCTATCGCAAAAAATCTGACTGATTTTTGCACGATAAGAAGGTTAAGATTTCAGAACAAGCCTGTTTGTTAAAAGCCTAGCGGGCGCGCAAAGGCCCAATAGGCTCACCACCAAGAATATGCATGTGAAGATGTGGCACTTCTTGATGAGAATCAGCCCCTGTATTAGCAATGATGCGATAGCCGCCTTCTGCCAAACCAGCTAATTTGGCAGCTCTGCCAATGGCTGCGATAAAAGCTGATTGTTCTTGGTGTGAGGCATTTGCAGAAAAATCATTCATATCCACATAAGCCCCTTTAGGGATCACCAAAATATGTGTTTGCGCTTGTGGTTGGATATCAAAAAAGGCAAGTGTGTGATCACATTCATCATGTTTATTGCATGGAATCTCACCACGCAAAATCTTCGCAAAAATATTGTCAGAATCATAAGCTGTCATAGTGATCGCCCCTGTTGTGATAGCTAGATAAAACCCGTTATGTTTGGCGTGATGCTTTTTCAACATGGCCAGAAACACCGCGCCGATTGGCGAGCTCCTGCCAGACTTCATCAGCTGAAATACCACCAGCCTGCCAAACCACTAATAGATGATATAATAGATCAGCTGATTCTTTCACCAATGCTGATTTATCACCTTTTAAGGCCTCAATAATGGTTTCTGTCGTTTCTTCTGATAATTTGCGAATTGGCTTTTCAGGACCATCTGCCAGCAAGCTTGCTGTATAGCTATTTTCGGCAGTGTCACGTGACTTTGCCTGAATCTCAGCAAATAGCGCATCTAGAATATCGGCTGATTGTGTCATCATCCCTCTTTCGTTTGTGGCAGGCGGCGCACAGGCACACCAGCATCTTGCATAGCTGATTTTGCCTCATCAATCGTCATTTGTCCAAAATGAAAGACAGAAGCAGCTAGAACAGCCGAAGCATGTCCTTGTGTAACAGCCGTCGCAAAATCTTCTGGCTTGCCTGCACCGCCAGAGGCAATGACAGGAATAGAGACCGCATCTGACACAGCTCTTGTCAAAGGGAGGTCAAACCCGTCCTTGGTACCATCACCGCCCATAGAGGTTAGTAGAATTTCCCCTGCGCCAAGCGCGGCGCCGCGGCTTGCCCATTCAACCGCATCTATGCCTGTGCCTTTGCGGCCGCCATGGGTAAAAACTTCAAACATACCATCATCATTTAATTTTGCATCAATGCCAAGAACCACACATTGTGAGCCAAAACGATCGGCAGCGCGGCTCAATAATTCTGGGTCTGCCACAGCAGATGAATTAACCGATACCTTATCAGCCCCTGATAATAACATGCGTCGATAATCTGCTACTTCGCGCACACCGCCGCCAACTGTGAGCGGCATAAAGCAATGATCTGCGACTTTGGCAATGACATCATAAATGCTATCGCGCCCTTCGTGGCTTGCTGAAATATCAAGCAAACATAGCTCATCAGCGCCAGCTTCATCATAGATTTTCGCCTGTTCTACAGGATCGCCCGCATCAATCAAATTGACGAAATTCACGCCTTTAACAACGCGGCCATTATGCACATCCAGACACGGTATAACGCGTGCGCTTAACATTTAACTCACCCCTCTTGCACCATCGCGATAGCCTCTTGTAAATCAAGGCGACCATCATAAATCGCACGACCAGTAATCACCCCTGCAATACCACTGTCGCGATAGGATAGGCACGCTGCAATATCCTGTTTATCAGCCACACCGCCAGAAGCAATCACGGGAATCGATACAGCTTGCGCAATCTCAGCGGTGGCTTGGGCATTGACGCCTGTAAGCGCGCCATCTCGTCCGATATCTGTGAAAATAACTGCTGCCACGCCGCAATCTTCAAAACGACGAACCAAATCGGTTGCTTTGACATCAGAGACATCAAGCCACCCTTCAGCAGCAATCATACCGCCCTTGGCATCTGCGCCAACAGCGACCTGATCGGGGAAAGCGCGCGCTGCTTCAATCACCAATTGCGGTTCGCGCAAAGCAGCTGTGCCCAAAATAACACGTGCCACACCTGCTTCTAGCCATGTTTCAATATGCGCCATAGACCTTATGCCACCGCCTAATTGAATCTTAGCACCTGTTGCCAAAATCGCTCTTACTGCCTCGTTATTCACACCTGCACCAGCAAGCGCGCCATCAAGGTCAACCACATGAACCCACTTCGCACCCAAATCAAGAAATTCTTGGGCTTGTTTAGCTGGATTTGGCGCATAGACGGTCATTTTATTAAAATCACCATGTAATAGGCGCACACCTTGGCCCTCTTTTAAGTCAATCGCAGGATAAATTTGAAATTGTGACATTCTTAACACTCGTAAAAGCTAGCCAACTGGCATTAGCGGATTTCTTTTGAATAATAATATCCTGTTACATATTCGCCATCGACAAGCGCATAAGTAGGATTTGTGCCAAACCGTTGAAAACCAGAGGCTTCAAAAGACTGGATCGCACGTTCTTGTGAAGCGCGCACGTCAAGATTAATCACCGAAAACCCCTGACTTTTTGCAAAATCTTCTGCTTCTGCCACTAATCTTTGTGCCAACCCATAACCTCTGGCCCAAGGGGCAAGGAAGAAGGTTGTGAGCTGACAAGCAAAAGCTTGTGCTTGATTGGCTTTTGGCGGGCGCAATATCTGGCATGAGCCAGCGATAACCATATCCACTTTGCCAAGTATTAAACTACGTTCTGGGATCAGCAATACGCCGCGCCAATAATCTTCAAGAATATTACGGGGCGGGGCCGTAAGCCAGCCAAAGCCACCACCACTTTTAATCGCTTCTTCAGTTGCATCACATAATTCAGAGAGATCATTCGCTGTTAGACTATCAGCATTCTCTAGCGTCACGCGCGCTCTATTCATTGTTGAAAATTCAGTGCTCATCTCTGTTACACCTCATCTTTATTTACGGGCGCCATTGCAAAAAACCACGCAAAAAGGCTTGGCCTTCTGATTGACTTTTTTCAGGATGGAATTGTGTTCCTATCATCACATCTTTTGCGACAATAGCACAAACATCACCACCGTAACTT
>JBMHCC010000027.1:0-19671 GCA_049890115.1 Puniceispirillaceae bacterium (SeqCode)
GATTTTGAACTAAAAGAGCGGCAATCAACCAGCGCCCCCAAAATGGCTTAGGCGATAATAGTGCCAAGAAGATGGCAAAGCATAGTGGAAAGAATGCAAGTCTTTTGAATTATCAAAAAGCCATAGTATAAGGGGCAAGTCAGGCACGCATGGCCATTTGCAGCTTGTGATTTTGAAATAATTAGGTGACAAAAATGCCAGACTGGCGCTTCTTTGATGATAATCAGCCCTATCAGCCTATTATAGATGATATGAATGCCTATGTGCAGTCTATCCAAAATGGCAGCGCGGATGAAGCTGTCTGGGTACTATCACATCAGGCTGTCTTTACAGGTGGTACATCTGCCACAGCTGGTGATATCTTGGCTAAAAGTACCATCCCTTTCATTGAAACAGGGCGCGGCGGGCAATGGACTTATCACGGCCCTGGCATGCGTATTGTCTATCCCATGCTTGATTTAAACAAACGCAAGCAGGATGTACGCCTTTATGTACACACATTAGAGGCCTGGATTATTGATGTGCTAGCTTGCTTTGCTGTCTCAGGTGAAAGGCGCGATGGGCTGCCTGGCGTATGGGTCAAGCGTGATGATAATACAGGCTATGATAAGATAGCAGCCTTAGGCGTTCGTGTCTCAAAATGGGTGAGCGCGCATGGATTTGCGATTAATCTATGTCCTGATCTGACCGCTTTTGATGCCATCATCGCCTGCGGCGTATCAGATAGTGGCACCACTAGCCTTGCTGCCCTAGGCCTTGATATTGCACCAGCAGAACTTGATATGGCTATCCAAGATTGTTTTTCCGCGCATTTTGGAAAACATGCCGCTATGGGTCTTAGCTAGGCGCTTAATCAGCTTCGATCATAATAATCAACGCAGCAACAGCTCTATCAGCCATCTGCGCTAGCTGAGCATCATCATTATCACGCCCCATCATGCCTTCAACCGGCCCTTCATAATGAACAAGGTGATTTCTGGTATGGCGCAACCAATCAAGCTTTTTGCGCTCTGCTGCCGACAGATAATCAAGACCATCACCTAGATAGCTATCATCATTATCTGAGAGATCAAAAATCTGTTCTTCATGACGAATGATGTCAATCAAGCTGGCAGATAAGATAATCACAACAGCCCATAATCTGGCATGAATTGCGCCTTGCAATTCAGCAAGCAAGCGAGTGGCATGCGGGCCATAGCCAAAAGAGGCTGGCTGGCGCGATGTTATCTTTGCCAATGCAGATGCCATAAACCGCCCCTACCTCCTGCCTACTCGGCTGCCTCATCATCAAGGGATAATTCAAGGATTAAATCATCAACATTCAGATTATCACCTTCTGCTACCTTGATAGATTTCACAGTACCAGATGCTTCAGCAACCAGCAGATTTTCCATCTTCATGGCTTCAATCACAGCAACATTCTGGCCTTTTTGGACAGCCTCCCCAATCTGAACCATCATTTTTGTCAGCAATCCTGGCATTGGGGCGACAACTTGATCAGCACCAGCACCTTCATCATCAGCTGGCATATAAGACAGCAAATCAGCAATGTGAGCAGGCAGAATCTGTACCATCAAACGCATAGCACCTTTGGTGATGGTAACATGATGACCATCAATGACTAATTGTGCTGGAAAGGCGACATCATTTACGAGACCCGTATAAAGACCAGCTGATAAAGTGCTTGATAGATGATAATTTTGATCAGCAATCATAACAGATAAACCATCGCCATCAGATGAGCCTACCATTGCATTGGTGATGGTGCCTGTCTTGTCAGACACAATCATAGATGTGCCAGCTATGCCAGTATGAAGCCTGTTTTGATGAGTATAAATTGCTGCCACAGCTAGTGCTGCCATTTTGTTATAATCATCGCCGGCCGGATGCGATACGACAAAACCATCACTGAAATAATCAGCGATAAAGCCTGTTGTGATATCACCAGAGCGATACACCTCATGTTCTAGAACAGCTGATAAAAATTGTCTGTTAGATTGAATGCCCTTGACCTCATAATGGTCAAGTGCGGTATGCAACCTGTCAATCGCTGTCTGCCTATCAGGGCCATAGGCTATTAATTTGGCAATCATCGGGTCATAGAACATGGAAATAGCACCACCTTCTTCAACACCTGAATCAACCCGCACCCCTTCACCTTGTGGCTCACGATAGCGCAATAGCTGACCAATAGATGGCAGGAAATCACGTTCTGGATCTTCAGCATAAAGGCGTGCTTCCATAGCCCAACCATTTGGCTTAATCGCATCTTGAGTCAGTGATAATGCTTCACCAGCGGCAATGCGTATCATCCATTCCACCAAATCAAGCCCATAGACTAACTCTGTCACAGGATGTTCAACCTGAAGCCTGGTGTTCATCTCAAGGAAATAGAAATCCTGATTAGCGCCAACAATGAATTCAACCGTACCAGCAGAGCGATAATTAACCGCCTTTGCCAAAGCCACAGCCTGCTCTCCCATTGCCTGCCTTGTTTCAGCAGATATAAAGGGACTTGGGGCTTCTTCTAGAACCTTTTGATGGCGGCGTTGAATGGAACATTCACGCTCACCCAAATAAACAGCACCACCTTTGCCATCAGCAAGCAGCTGAATTTCAATATGGCGCGGTTTGACAACGAATTTTTCAATAAAGACACGGTCATCACCAAAGGCATTTCTGGCTTCATTCATCGCCGCGCTCATGCCATCAGCCAAAGATGCTTCATCTTCGATAACACGCATCCCTTTACCGCCGCCGCCAGCTGATGCTTTCACCATCACAGGATAGCCAATCTCGGCTGCTGCTTTTTTTGCCTCTGCGATATCAGAGACAGCATCAGCGGTTCCAGGCACGGTCGAAACACCAGCTTTAACAGCTAGCTTTTTGGATTCAATTTTGTCACCCATCACCTCAATTGCATGAGGGGCAGGACCAATAAAGACAAGACCAGCTTTTTCAACAGCTGATACAAAGCCTGAATTTTCAGATAAAAACCCAAAGCCAGGATGAATAGCCTCAGCGCCTGATTTTAGGGCGACATCAATAATAACATCGCCACGCAAATAGCTTTCAGATGATGGTGATGCGCCAATATGATAGGCCTCATCAGCCATTTTCACATGAGGTGTTCCCGCATCAGCGTCTGAATAGACAGCCACTGTCTGAATCCCCATTGCCTTTGCTGTTTTCATCACACGGCGGGCAATTTCACCGCGGTTTGCAATCAGAATTTTTTTAAACATAGCTTTCATACCCTTTTAAAAAAAACCAGCATCACTTTAGAGCGGTAAATTATCATGTTTGCGTGGTGGGTTGCTCAGCTCTTTATCCTGCAACATGGTTAAAGCACGTCCCAGACGCCGGCGTGAATTGCGTGGCATAATGATATCATCAATATAGCCGCGCCCTGCTGCCACAAACGGATTGGCAAATTTTTCACGATATTCATCTGTGCGTGATTTTAATTTTTCAGCATCATCAGCATCATCTCTGAAAATGATACGTGCCGCACCTTCAGGTCCCATCACAGCAATTTCAGCTGTTGGCCATGCGTAATTCACATCACCGCGCAAATGCTTTGATGCCATCACATCATAAGCACCGCCATAAGCCTTTCTTGTAATCAAAGTCACCTTTGGCACAGTCGCTTCGGCATAAGCATAAAGCAGCTTTGCACCTTGCGAGATAATACCGCCTGTTTCCTGCGAGAGACCAGGCATAAAACCAGGCACATCAACCAATGTCACAAGCGGAATATTAAAGGCATCACAAAAGCGAACAAAACGCGCTGCTTTGCGTGAGGCATTAATATCAAGACAACCTGCTAGCACCAGCGGCTGATTGGCCACAACACCAACGCTGCGGCCTTCAATACGGGCAAAACCACAGATAATATTGGCAGCAAAATCTTTGTGAATTTCAAAAATCTGACCATCATCTACAATTTCGCGGATGACTGTTTTCATATCATAGGGCGTGTTTGGATTATCAGGGATGATTTGATCCAAAACAGCAGATGGCCTGTCTAGCAGATCATCTGTTTCATAAATTGGCGCCTCTTCACGGTTTGACAAAGGCAGATAGCTCATCAGCTCTCTGGTGCGCATCAGCATTTCAATATCATTGGCAAATGCGCCATGTGCGACACCAGAGGTGCGGCTATGCATCTTAGCCCCGCCAAGCTCATCAGCTGTTAGATCTTCATGTGTCACTGTTTTGACAACATCAGGGCCTGTCACAAACATATAGCTTGACCCTTCGACCATAAAGATGAAATCGGTAATAGCTGGTGAATAGACAGCACCGCCAGCACAAGGACCCATAATCAAT
Organism: Puniceispirillaceae bacterium (SeqCode); assembly: GCA_049890115.1. Classification (GTDB taxonomy): domain Bacteria; phylum Pseudomonadota; class Alphaproteobacteria; order Puniceispirillales; family Puniceispirillaceae; genus UBA685. The sequence goes on from JBMHCC010000027.1 coordinate 4,333, forward strand.
GAGATTTGCGGCACGACACCAGAGGCTAGCACATTACGCTGGAACACTTCTGCATAACCACCAAGCGAGGCCACACCCTCTTGAATACGTGCCCCACCTGAATCATTGAGACCAATCACAGGAATGCCTGATTTAATCGCCTGATCCATAATCTTACAGATTTTTGCAGCATGTGTTTCTGACAGCGAGCCGCCCAAAACCGTGAAATCTTGAGAATAGACAAAAACAGGCCTGCCAGAAATCGTGCCATAGCCAATCACAACACCATCGCCAGGAATTTTATTATCTTCCATGCCAAAATCATGACAACGATGTTCGACAAACATATCCCATTCTTCAAAGGAATTTTCATCAAGCAAAATGTGCAAACGCTCTCTGGCGGTTAATTTGCCTTTGGCATGTTGTGCATCACGCCGACGTGCCCCGCCACCAAGACGTGCAGCCTCACGCTTTTGTTCTAATTGTGCCAGAATATCTGTCATCTCATCCCCCTGAAACTAATTGGCTCTTTGAATAACAGTTTTTTATAAAGTCTTCAAAAATTTTGCAGCATCTGCAATTTCACGCTGGATATTATCGCGTCGTTCAACAGCAAAGCTATCAGCTCCCCATTTTTCTTCCTGATAAAGCTCATCCAGAAACGCAAGAGCCATCACATCATCCACATTATAATGCTTTTCAACAAAGCCAAGACCCAATGCAAGTGAGCCTGATAATGTGGTAACGCGGTATAGCCCTAAATAGGACCAATCATCAATCGCACTGATAATTGGTGGTAATTTTTTTGCCACATCTTGTGACTGTGTTTGCGGCATGATGCCGGTAAAGATCGCCAGATTGATATCATAACGCTGCGCCAGCCATGCTTGGACGGTGCCCCATTTTTGCGCTTGTCGTGATGCCAAATTCTCATCTTCTTTTTGGTCACAATGATAACAAATAAGGTCTCCCAAACCATAGCGCACCATCTCATCATCAAGCACCTGTCTTTGGGTCATAATGCGGTCAATGACAGTTGAGGCAAGCGAGAAAATCGGCATTGTCTCTGGCACAATTTTTGCACTCTGGGCATCAAATTCACCAGCGATGGCATCAGCTAATGCCTGATTTGGCAAAATCAAATCAGCCTTGGCCGGCGTTTTCAGTACACGGCCATCTAATGTTACAATATGACCATCACCTTGAGATGTGCTTTCGACCTTTTTATAAAATCGGCGTGCCGCTTTTTTTTCCATTATCTATCTCGTTACTGCGAACAACTATGATTAGTCTGGCTGGCTGGTTGATAGGACATGATAGAGGTCGTCAAAATCCTGTGCAATATGAATAGCACCTGCTGCGGTTAATTCCCCAACATCATGATAACCCCAACCAACGCCAATAAATTGAACGCCGGCACCTTTGGCACAATGCGCATCATTGAGCGTATCACCAATCAGATAGGTGTGTTGCGCCTCTGCTCCCGTTCGTGCCAATGCCGCCAAAGCCATATCTGGGGCTGGTTTTACCACCGTATCATCAGCTGTCATTCTGACATCAAATAAATCAATCATGCCATAGCCATCAAGCAATGTATCAAGACCATGGCGCCCTTTATTGGTCACAATACCAAGCAGCCAGCCATCAGCGGCAAGCGCACGTACACAATCTTCTGCCCCATCAAATAGCTTGTCACGCTCACCATCTGGATTGGCTAATTCACGGCGATGCTGGCGGCGATATTCATCAAAGATAATCTGGCCAAGTGCGGCATCACCTTGTGCATAAGATATTGCCGATACAAGCAATCCCTGACCGATATTGGCACGGATTTCTGCATCATCTGGGATAGGGGCACCAGCGATTTTGCACGCATCTTTAGTAATACGCTGAATGGTCGCAAGACTATCTGTCAGCGTACCATCAAAATCAAAAAGTGCTAATCTTAGCTCTGTCATAATCGACCCTTTATGCTTCGTCAAAATCAGGGATGGTTGATGGGATATCAGCCTGGCATTCCAGAAATTTGATAGCTTGTCTCATGTGATCTGGCAAAGGCGCAGTTAATAATCTGCCATCGGGCAACCGCAAAAATTGGGCATGAAGATGCAGCTGTTTGGCAAAATCAGGCCCTGGATGCGCATCGCTGCCAGCATATTTGCCATCCCCCAAAATAGGCGCACCAGCTGCTAGCATATGGACACGTAATTGGTGCGTGCGCCCTGTGCGTGGCTGCAATGCCATCACAGATAATTTGCCGCCAGAGCGCGCTAAAGTCTTAAAAATCGTATGCGCAAATTGCCCATTTTCATAATCAGGTGCCATTTTCTCACGGCCAGCACTGCCTGATTTTGCCAATGGCACTTTGATATCACCTGCATCAGGCAACTGTCCCAAAATAACAGCCAGATATGATTTTCCCATTTTGTGCGATTGAAAATCAGCTGCCAAATTGCGTGCTGCCTTATCATTCTTAGCAACCAGTAAAATACCAGAGGTATCTTTATCAAGCCTGTGAACAAGCTTAGGACGTGTTGAACTGGCATAGGCTGTTTGCAATAAGCCATCAATATGACGCGCGGTTGATGTGCCGCCCTGAACTGCCAAGCCAGCTGGCTTATTAAAGGCAATCCAGTCTTTTGTCTCTGCAATAGTGATATCATCTAAAAAGCTGAGAGCTGATTTTTGACGCTCTGCAGATGGCACAGATGGTTTTGTATCTTGCTTGTCATCTTGTTGTTGTGGCTTCATCAGCCAATCTGGCATGGTGACCATCTGACCTGCCATACAACGATGTGATGCTTTCACCTTGGCACCATCAAGGCGCATCAGACCAGAGCGCAGTGATTTTTCGATCTGCACCTGCCGCAAATGCGGAAACTTCCGCTTCAATGCTCTATCAAGACGGCTATCAGTTTCACTATCTGGAATACGGTAATCTGCCATGATTTATATCTGCCCTGCCTTGATAATAGAATAAGCTGCAAAAAAGGCAGATAATGAAATTGTGAAACTCGCTGCCAGATAGCCGCATAAGGTGAGATAATGACCTTGTTCTAACAAGGTAAAGCTATCAAGGGCAAAGCTGGAAAAAGTGGTTAACGCACCCAAAAACCCCACCATGATAAATGGTCGCCATGGTTCGATTATCACAGGATACTGTGCCATCAGGCCAACCATTACCCCCATGAGCGCACAACCTGTGATATTCACCGTCAAGGTTGCCACCCAAACAGGCACGATAGTGGTGCCAGCAACCATTATACTGGCGCCATAACGCATTAAGGCACCAAGTGCACCGCCAACTGCTACAGATATCAGGGTTGTTATCATGGTGCGGTTTTAGCTGATTTCACACCGAAAATCCAGCCCTCAGACTGTGCCTGTTCTGGCACCTGCCACAAGCTAGGATCGTCAGCAAAATACCGCAAAGCAGCACTGGCAATAAGCGCATCAGCATCATCACCATCTGGCCCTTCTGCTTGAAAAGATGCTGGCACACCATCTGAGCCAAAAAATGATAAGGCGGCATTTAAGGCATCAGGGCGTGTTTGCGCCCCGCCAACAGGCACTATCCCTGCATATTTAAAATAATAAGAGGGAAAAATTTCAACCAGACATAGCTGTGAGGATAGCTTTTCATCAAATGGCCAAATATCAGCCTTGTCGGAAAAATAATGACAAAGGCGCATGCCAGCCAAAGACCCTGTCCCAACACCAGCCGGCCCAACACAGTTAAAAGTGGGGCTTGGTGATTTTACCGGCTTTGCTGCGTCTTCTGTCAGACGCCTTCGCGAGGTAAATCGCGCCCCTTTGCGTCCAGATGGGGCGTTATAATAAGGGCCATAATGCGGGTTATCCCAAATAAGCCCCCCATAAAAATCATCAGCATCATGATTGGCATCATCAATCACCTGCCATAAGGCACGGGCAGAAAGAGGTTGCTTTGCTGTCTTTGCCAAATCGGGGAAATAATGCCCCTTATCATCTACAGGATAGGCAAAGGCAAAATCTATACCAGCTAGCACCCTATGGTCACGCGAAATATCTTCTAAATAACAGATGACATCTTGGCGGCTAAAAGCATTTTTATGGTTAGGCGGCATTATTTTCACAGGCACATTACGGCCACTCTGGCAGGTGAAAACAGATATGCCCTTGTGCGTTTTGCCTCTTGCACCAGACCAATCAATGCCAACAAACAGATCAAATTGCATTATTGTTCCCGCATCTTTTGCCAATAAGCAAGGCGTTTTGCGATATCACGTTCAAAGCCAATCTCTTTTGGCGAATAGAGCTTTTGCGGCGTCATGTCATCTGGAAAACAACGCTGTCCAGACACGCCGCCTGGCACATCATGATCATAAGCATAGCCCTTGCCATAACCTAACTCTTTCATCATTTTGGTTGGTGCGTTAAGCAAATGTTTTGGCGGTGGTAGCGCACCAGATTGTGCAACAGCAGCAAAGGCATTTTTGCTCGCCACATAGGCCGCATTTGATTTCGGTGCAGTTGCTAAATAAATAACGGCCTGCACCAATGCCAAATCACCTTCTGGACTACCAAGACGCTCATAAGCCTGCCAAGCAGCTAGTGCCTGAGGCAAAGCATTGGGGTCAGCCAGCCCAATATCTTCAGATGCAAAACGTGTCAGGCGGCGTGCCAGATAACGCGCATCTTCACCAGCTGCTAGCATACGTGCCAGCCAATACAAAGCCGCATCACAATCAGAGGCTCGCAGTGATTTATGCAAAGCTGATATCAGATTATAATGCTCATCACCTGCCTTATCATAATTCAGCGCCTTTTTCGTCAGATAAGAGGCAAGCGCCCCCGCATCCATCAGATGATTATCACCTATAGCATCACCTGTATTATCAGCAGATTTTGCGGCAAGGCGTTCCACCATATTCAAAAGATAGCGGCCATCACCATCTGCCATCTCAAGCAACGCATCGCGCCCCTCATCTGTGAGGGGCAATGGCGCGCCTAAATGAGCCTCTGCCCGCGTTAAGATGGCTGCTAGAGCTGTTTTATTAAGCAACCCTAGTGGCAAGACCTGAAGCCGCGATAATAAAGCAGCATTGAGCGCAAAAGACGGATTTTCAGTTGTCGCACCAATCAGCCTGACAATACCCTTTTCAATCGCCGGCAATAAGGCATCTTGTTGAGCTTTGTTAAAGCGGTGAATCTCATCAATAAAGCATAAGGTGCTTTGCCCTTGCTGAAAGCGGCTTTCAGCTTCTTTGAATAAGTGACGCAAATCAGACACACCATCTAGCACCGCAGATAAGGGCGCAAAATGGTCACCTGCCATCTTACCGATGATATGAGCAAATGTGGTCTTGCCGGTGCCAGGCGGCCCCCACAGCACAAATGAGCCTGTCTGAAGGCTGGCATTATCAAGCTTTTGTAAAGCTGGCTGGCCAAAAAAATCAGATAGAGATTGCGGGCGCAATCGTTCTGCTAGCGGAATTGATAATGAAGCTGTGCTTGTCATATCTTGCCTTATAGCAGAAATACGACCTGCACAGCTAGTATTATAGATGGCTGTTAGGTGATGACTACCAGCCTGTTTTATCGATAATCATCTGTGATGCTACCGCATTATCAGCCAGTGCCTGTATCGGCAATTCATCAGCTTTAAAGCTGCCAAATTGGCGTAATATTTCAGGTAATTCTGGCAAATCGATAACCGGATATTCAAAATTAATAGCAGCATAGAGATTTTGCGCTTCAGCAGAGGCCAAAAACTCTAAAAAGGCAATCGCATTATCTTTGTTAGGCGCATGTTTCGCGACCCCAGCACCAGAAATATTGACATGCGCACCCCTGTCATCCTGATTTGGGAAGACAAGCTTTATCGCATTTGCCCAGTCTTTTTGCTCTTCTTTATCACTGGTCAGCATTTTGCCATAATAATAATGATTCATAATGGCAACATCACATTCACCACTATAGATGGCCTTTGCCTGTGCTCTGTCATTACCTTGTGGCTTGCGCGCTAGATTATTTACCAGACCTTTAGCCCAGTTTGTTGCCTCTGCCTCGCCAAAATGCGCAATCAGAGATGCGAGTAATGCACGGTTATAAACATGGCTACCTATGCGCGTGCAAATCCGGCCTTCCCATTCAGGCTTGGCAAGATCTTCGATTTGTGTAATCGCGCCATCTGCCACACGCTCTTTTGAGACAGCAATGATACGGGCACGTTTCGATAACCCAAACCAGCGATTATCTGGCGCTTTTAAATGAGCGGGAATGGCTTTATCTAAAACCGCTGATGAGACAGGCTGAAATAAATCAAGTGCCGCATATTCAGATAAGCGGCTAATATCAACCGTCAGAACCACATCTGCAGGACTAGCAGCCCCCTCTGCCGCCAATCGTTGCGCTAACCCCTTTGCGGCATAGACAATATTGGTTTTAACGCCTGTCTGCTCTGTGAATTTATCCAAAAATGGCTGAATTAAAAATTGCTGGCGATGAGAGTAGATATTTAACTCACCTGCCTCTTCGGCAATGGCTGTTTGGACAACCGAAAAGCTAAGATACACCAAAATAGCAGAAATGAGACGTTTCATGAAACATGTTTCCCCGAAAAAAATGAGCGGTTATTGCAACCCTAAAAGAAAGAGCTGCACCTTTGTTGCAAATGATTATCATTATCATTCGCAAACTGCAAGCAAAAAAAACCCCTCATAAAAGAGGGGCTTTTGATATGCTCAGCTCTGTTATTAGGCTGCGTTATCGATAGTATCACCATCAACATCATCAACCTGTACAGGACCTGAATCCTGACCTCTGGCTGCTTCATCGCGGTCAACCAGCTCAATAACAGCCATAGGTGCAGCATCGCCATAACGGAAACCAGCCTTTAGCACACGTGCATAACCACCATTGCGTTCAGCATAGCGTGGGCCAAGTACTTCAAACAGCTTTTTGGTCATGGCATCATCACGCAATTTAGCGAATGCCTGACGACGTGCATGCAAATCACCACGCTTACCCAATGTGATCAGCTTTTCAATCACAGGGCGCAGTTCTTTTGCTTTTGGCAAAGTTGTAACAATCTGCTCATGCTTAATCAGGGCCTGAGCCATGTTGCGGAACAGCATTTGACGGTGTTTTGATGTCCGGTTTAGCTTCCGGCCTGCATAACGATGACGCATGATATACTCCTATCAGCCCTACTTAAAAAGGCTCATCCAAACGTTTGGCCAGATCTTCGATATTTTCAGGCGGCCAGTTTTCTACATCCATGCCGAGTTCCAGGTTCATCACCTTCAGCACTTCTTTGATCTCATTTAGCGACTTACGACCAAAATTTGGTGTACGTAGCATTTCTGATTCGGTTTTTTGAACCAAATCACCAATATAAACGATATTATCATTTTTCAGGCAGTTAGCTGAACGAACCGATAATTCAAGCTCGTCAACCTTGCGCAGAAGATTACGGTTAAATGGCAATTCTTCAACTTCATCCTGAGCTGCTTCAAGCTTTGGCTCTTCAAAATTAATGAAAGGCTGAAGCTGGTCTTGCATAATACGTGCTGCAAAGGCAACCGCATCTTCAGGTGTCACAGACCCATCTGTTTCAATCGTTAATAACAGCTTGTCATAATCTGTAATCTGACCAACACGTTCATTTTCAACCTTATAAGCCACCTGGCGAATTGGGCTAAAAATCGCATCAACTGGAATAAGGCCAATCGGCGCATCTTCAGAACGGTTCTGAGAGGCTGGCACATAGCCTTTACCTGTTTCAATTGTCAGTTCCATTGACAGGCTAGCACCTTTATCAAGGTGACAAATAACCTGATCAGGGTTCATAATTTCGATACCAGCTGTTTCGGAAATCATACCAGCTGTGACAGCCAAAGGACCATCAGCCTGAAGACGCACTTTACGGGCACCTTCTGTTTCCATTGATACTGAGATACCTTTAATATTCAGGATTAGGTCAGTGATATCTTCACGCACACCTGCGATTGATGAAAATTCATGAACCACACCTTGGATCTGAACAGCTGTGACAGCGGCACCTTGCAATGATGATAGCAAGATACGACGCAGGCTGTTACCAAGTGTAATACCAAAACCACGCTCTAATGGGCTGACGGTAATCACAGCCTGACGTGGGTTATATTCAGATGACTTCACGCTGATTTGGTCTGGCTTTTGCAGCTCTTGCCAATTTTTTTCGATCATGGCGGTCTTCCTTATAATTTTATTCAGTGCCTTTATAACAAGACACAAAAGGCTCTTGCGCTATTACTAGCTTTGCAAGAGCGGTCCCATCCCCCCGCTTAACTTGCGATAGGTTATACCCGGCGGCGCTTACGCGGGCGACAACCATTATGCGGAATAGGTGTCACATCTTTGATTGATGTCACATTGAAACCGACTGACTGCAAAGCACGCAATGCTGATTCACGTCCTGAACCAGGGCCACGAACTTCAACATCAACACTCTTCACGCCATGTTCAGCTGCTTTTTTACCAGCATCTTCAGCTGCCATCTGTGCGGCAAATGGTGTAGACTTACGAGAGCCCTTAAAACCAAGCGCACCTGATGATGACCAAGCGATTGTATTACCCTGAACATCTGTAATGGTGATCATGGTATTGTTAAATGTAGAGTTCACATGTGCAATGCCGTTAGAAATATTCTTACGTTCACGGCGACGGACACGTCCTTGAGCAGGTTGCTTTGCCATTTTAAATCCTCAAACCTTCGAAAATTATTTCTTTTTACCAGCAATGGCCTTTGCAGGACCTTTGCGGGTACGGGCATTAGTATGTGTACGCTGACCACGTACTGGCAGATTACGACGATGGCGCAAGCCACGGTAACAACCAAGGTCAAGGTAACGCTTGATATTCATTGATGTCTGACGACGCAGGTCACCTTCAACCAGCACATCTTCATCAATAATGTCACGAACCTTTGTCAATTCATCTTCTGTCAGATCATTCACACGGCGATGATCTTCGATACCTGCTTTTGCACAGATATTATTTGCAATATTCGGACCAATACCATGAATATAGGTTAATGCGATTTTAACCCGCTTCTTGGTTGGAATATTTACACCAGCTATACGCGCCACTGGCCTCTCCTTTGCTTGTTTTTAAAAACCCGAAATCTGGGTTTTTATCCTTTGCTTCTTCGCCGACTAAAAATCTTTAAAAGAGATGTGGTTTTTAAAGGTTTTATGTCGATTTTGTCAAGCTCAGCTTGCCAACACTTCGTTGATTTGCTGAGACACCTCGTCAATGGTATCCATACCATTTACCGTTTTCAGCTTCCCTTGTGCATTATAATAAGGCAGTACGGGAGCTGTATTATCATGATAGACCTGCAAACGCTTTGCCAAAACCTCGGCATTATCGTCAGCACGTTCACCACCTGTTTCTTCTGCTCTTTTTTCAATTCGTGCAAAAAGAGCTGTTTCATCTACCTGGATTTCAATGACATGTGCTAGTTCAATAGCCATTTCATCAAACATCTTATCTAGCGCTTCTGCCTGAGCAACAGTGCGCGGAAACCCATCTAGGATAACACCAGCACCATTGGCTTCTTGTGCAATGCGCTCTTTAATCATACCAACCATAATATCATCAGAGACCAGATCACCTCTGTCGATAATCGCTTTCGCTTTCATGCCAAGCTCTGAGCCAGCGGCAATGGCAGCACGCAACATATCACCTGTGCTTAGCTGAACCATGCCTTTATCACGAACAAGCTTTTCTGCTTGCGTGCCTTTGCCGGCACCTGGTGGACCAAATAAAATTATATTCATGAACGGCGACCCCTAATGCGTGATTTCTTAATCAACGCTTCATATTGATGTGCCAACATGTGGGATTGCACTTGATTCGCTGTATCCAGAGTGACTGTCACAACAATCAATAATGATGTACCACCAAAATAAAATGGCACTGCATATTGTGAAATCAGGATTTCAGGCAGGATACAGACAGCTGACAGATAGGCTGCGCCTAGGACTGTTAGCCTTGTTAAAACATAATCTAAATAATCAGCAGTTGATTTGCCTGGGCGAATACCAGCAATATAACCGCCATTTTTGCGCAAATTATCAGCTGTATCGACAGGATTAAATACAATCGCTGTATAGAAGAAAGCAAAGAACACAATAAAGCCGATATAGATAGCCAGATAAAGTGGCTGACCACGGCCTAGCAGTGCATTTAATGTCACCAGCCAATCAGCACCACCAGCCTGACCACCTGTCAGATTGATGATAGATACAGGCATCAACAATAATGATGAGGCAAAAATCGGTGGGATAACACCTGGCACGTTAATCTTTAGTGGCAGATGCTGTGCTTCACCGCCAAAGACTTTGTTACCATGCTGACGCTTTGGATATTGGATGAGAATCTTGCGGAAAGAGCGTTCGATAAAGACGATAAAGGCAATCACACCAATCGCCATCGCAAATAAGATAACGATGAAGATAGCTGATAATGCACCTGTGCGGCCAAGCTCAAGCGTACCAGCTAGCGCCAAAGGCAGCTGTGCCACAATGCCAGCAAAGATAATCAGTGAAATACCATTACCTACGCCGCGGCTTGTGATCTGCTCACCAAGCCACATTAGGAATAAGGTACCACCAACCAATGTCACAACAGTGGTAAAGCGGAATAGGAAGCCAGGATCTTGCACAACACCTTGCGCTGATTCTAGGCCAACCGCAATGCCATAACCCTGCACTGTAGCCAGGATAACAGTCAAATAGCGTGTATATTGGTTGATTTGCTTACGACCAGCCTCACCATCTTTTTTCAGCTGCTCTAATGTTGGCACAATCGCCGTCATGAGCTGCATGATGATAGAAGCCGTAATGTAAGGCATGATGTTCAAGGCAAAGATAGTCATACGGCTGAGTGCGCCGCCTGAGAACATATCAAACATGCCAAGAATACCGGTTGATTGCTGGCTAAACACATCAGCAAGAGCAATCGGATCAATACCAGGAATTGGAATAAAGGTACCAAGGCGGTAAACAATCAATGCGCCAAGCGTAAAGAGCAAACGATTACGAAGCTCATGATTCTTGGTTAATGCGCCAAGACCGCCACCTGCACTAACTTGATTATTAACCGCCATTAGCCTTAATCCCCGTGATATGCTGTGTGCTATTCAGCTGCTGCTTTTGCAACAGTGACAGACCCGCCAGCTTTTTCAACTAATGCCGCAGCTGCTTTTGAAGCACCAGCAACATGAAGTTCCACTTTGGCACTCAAAGCGCCCTTACCAAGCAAACGAACACCATCTTTTGCTTTGCTAATAACACCAGCTGCGACAAGAGCTGTTGCATCAACAGGCTTTTTCGCATCTAGCTTGCCAGCATCAATCGCTGTCTGGATACGGCCTACATTTACCTCAACATAATTCTTGCGGAAAATGTTGTTAAAACCGCGCTTTGGTAGACGACGGTGAATTGGCATCTGACCACCTTCAAAGCCGTTAATCGACACACCTGAGCGTGCTTTTTGACCTTTGTGACCACTGCCTGATGTTTTACCGCGCCCTGAGCCAATACCGCGACCAACACGCTTGGCATTTTTTGTTGCGCCGTCATTATCTCTGATTTCGTTCAGTTTCATTATTTTGCTCCTGATACCGAGGTTCAACCAGCTTCTTCGACACGAACAAGGTGCTTTACCTTGTTGATCATGCCGCGCACTGACGGTGTATCTTCTAATTCTCTGACACGGCCGATTTTATTCAGGCCGAGACCAATTAATGTTTGACGCTGTGAGCCTTCACGGCCAATCGCGCTTTTGGTCTGGATTACTTTAACAGTTTTCTTCGCCATTTGTCTTAATTCCTATTAAGAGGCTGCCGCAGCATCGCCGCGCTTACCCAGAATTTCATTCACACGCTTGCCACGCTTTGCCGCAACAGCGCGTGGTGCTTGAATATTATTCAATGCTGCGAATGTTGCTTTAATCATGTTATGCGGGTTTGATGTGCCGATTGACTTTGACACAACATCCTGAACACCAAGCGCTTCGAAAACAGCACGCATTGGACCACCAGCAATAATACCAGTACCAGCAGGCGCTGTACGTAAGATAACATGACCTGCGCCATAGAAACCTTTAATGTCATGATGCAATGTGCGGCCATCACGCAATGGAATACGAACCATGTTACGCTTGGCATTTTCTGTTGCTTTGCGAATAGCTTCTGGCACTTCTTTGGCTTTACCTGTACCAAAACCAACACGGCCTTTACCATCACCAACAACCATCAAAGCAGCAAAACCAAAACGGCGACCACCTTTGACAACTTTTGCGACACGGTTAATGCCAACCAGCTTTTCTAACAGTTCAGGCTCTTCGCCTCTGTTATTCTGATCATTTCTTTCGTTATTACGAGCCATGATTGACACCCCTTAAAATTCTAGACCGGCTTCTCTGGCAGCATCTGCCAGCGCCTTGACACGGCCATGGAAAATAAAGCCACCGCGGTCAAATACCACCTGCTTTACACCATTTTTAATTGCGGCTTCTGCAATGATGCGGCCGATTTCGCTAGCAGCTGCAATGTTGCTGCCTGCTTTGCCTGCCTTTTTGAAACCAGCATCTAATGTAGAGGCTGATGCCAATGTCACACCATTTGCATCATCGATAATCTGCGCATAGATGTTTGCAGATGAACGATGAACAGATAAACGCGGGCGTCCGTTCGCAACCTTTCTTAAGGCTGTGCGAGTACGCTGACGACGGCGTTCGAAATTAGATAGTCTTGCTTGCATATCGATACGCCCCTTATTTCTTCTTGCCTTCTTTGCGGACGATATATTCGTCAGCATATTTCACGCCCTTGCCCTTAAATGGCTCTGGTGGACGCTTGGCACGAATTTCAGCAGCAAACTGGCCAAGAACCTGTTTATCTGCACCCGTGATTTCGATTTTGGTATTTGAATCAACTGTACATGTTAAGCCAGCTGGCACTTCCATTTCAACCGGATGGCTGAAACCAAGATTAAGCTGGATTTTGTTACCAGCCATTGCAGCACGATAACCAACGCCGTTAATTTCAAGCTTACGTGAAAAGCCTTCTGAAACACCTTTGACCATATTGTTGATATTCGATCTGGTTGTACCCCAGATTGAACGGCCAAAATTGCCTGACTTCAGCTGCTTTACTTTAACTTCGCTTTCACCAACTTCAACAGCAACATCTGATGAGATAGCTGCGCTAAGCTCACCCTTGCCACCTTTGATTGTCAGATTCTTGCCATCCAGATTGACGGTAACGCCAGATGGGATAGCGATTGGTGCATTTCCAACACGAGACATAGTCTGTTCCCCCTAGCTTAGAATACCTGACACAGCACTTCGCCACCGACATTCGCATCACGTGCTTCAATGTCGGACAAAACGCCGCGTGGTGTTGACAAGATTGAAATACCAAGACCGTTATAAACACGCTTCAGGTCTTTGATGCCTGAATAGACGCGGCGGCCAGGTGTTGATACGCGCTGAATCTGTGAGATAACAGGCGAACCTTCATGATATTTCAGTTCAATTTTCAGCTCAGAAACACCAGGGCGCACATCAACAGATGAATAATCGCGGATGTAACCTTCACGCTTTAGAACTTCAAGGACATTTGCGCGCAACCGTGATGCTGGGCTAGAGACAACTGACTTACCAGCGCTCTGACCATTACGGATGCGAGTGAGCATATCACCGAGAGGATCACTCATAGACATAGTTCTGACCTCCCTTTCTTACCAGCTAGACTTGACCACACCAGGCACCTGACCCATTGAGGCCAGATCACGCAGTGCGATACGAGACATTTTTAATTTGCGATAGTAACCACGTGGACGGCCTGTGACCTCACAACGGTTACGTAGTCTGATTTTTGAGCTGTTGCGTGGCTCTTTTGAAAGCTTCAAAGTAGCTTCAAAACGCTCTTCCAACGGCTTTGACTTATCACGGATGATGGCGCGCAATGCCTGGCGACGAGCTCCTTTGGCTTCGACGGTACGTGCGCGACGCTTGTTCTTTTCAACAGCGCTGACTTTTGCCATGTTTAGTTCCTCTTCAATATGCCGCTTAGGCGCTTGCGAATGGGAATTGGAAGCCGCGCAGTAATTCGCGTCCTTCCTCATCATTCTTCGCTGATGTCACAACGATGATATCCATGCCCCGCATTTCATCGACCTGATCATAGTCAATTTCCGGGAATACAATCTGTTCTTTCAGACCCATGGAATAATTACCGTTACCATCAAAGCTCTTGCCATTCAGGCCACGGAAGTCACGAACACGTGGCAGTGCGACATTAACCAGACGGTCAATAAATTCGTACATACGTTCACCACGAAGGGTCACCTTACAGCCAATCGCCATGCCAGCACGCAATTTAAAAGACGCATTGGCCTTTTTTGCACGTGTCACAACAGGCTTTTGACCTGTAATTGCTGCCATTTCATTAACGGCAAATTCAATCTTCTTGGAATCGCGAACCGCTGATCCCACACCCATATTCACTACGACTTTTTCAATGCGAGGAACTTCCATTTGGTTTTTATAACCAAAATGTTCCATCAGAGCCGGGCGAACAGCCGTCAGATATTGTTCTTCAAGACGCGTTTTCATCTCAGCCTTCCTGCTTTCGTTAACTAATGACCTTGCCAGATGCTTTTGCAACACGAACCTTCTTGCCATCTTTTTCGACAAGAGAAACGCGTGTAGCGGCACCTGAATCAGGGTCGATATGTGCGACATTTGAGATGGCAATCGGTGCTTCTTGAGCCTCAATACCACCAGCGTTTGTTTGTGTCGGGCGACGATGACGCTTTACGACATTGATGCCCTGTACACGAACTCGTGCATCTGCACGCAGCACTTCAAGGACTTCGCCTTTTTTGCCACGATCACGACCGGTTGTCACAATAACCTGATCGCCTTTTTTTATCTTAAACTGGGCCATTATAACACCTCCGGTGCCAGCGAGATGATCTTCATGAAGTTGCGCGAACGCAATTCACGGGTCACTGGGCCAAAAATACGTGTGCCGATTGGTTCATTTTGCTTGTTCAGCAAAACAGCGGCATTTTTATCAAAACGGATAGCAGAACCATCTTTGCGGCGTACTTCTTTGGCTGTGCGTACGATAACCGCACGATACACATCACCTTTTTTCACCTTACCGCGTGGGATTGCCTCTTTCACAGATACGACAATCACATCACCGACACCGGCTATCATACGACCTGAGCCACCTAGCACCTTGATACACTGAACACGGCGAGCGCCTGAGTTATCAGCAACTTCAAGGTTTGACTGCATTTGAATCATGACGTG
>JBMHCC010000028.1:0-25169 GCA_049890115.1 Puniceispirillaceae bacterium (SeqCode)
GATCGCTATTGACCAAGATTGAGACCTTTACAAGATCGCCTTGTACATATTCATCCATCTGATAATCAAAAGACGCATAGCCTTTGGTCACTGATTTTAGGCGATCATAAAAATCAAATACAACTTCGTTCAATGGCAGACGATAAACAACCATCGCCCTGCTACCTGCATAGGTCAGGTCAATTTGCTCGCCGCGACGCTCCGTGCATAGGGTTAGGACTGAGCCTAAATATTCATCAGGCGTCATGATTGTTGCCTTAATCCACGGCTCTTGAATATGGTCAATACGTGTAACCTCTGGCATATCTGCTGGATTATGCATTTCAACAATCTCGCCATCTGTCAAATGTAATTTATAGACCACTGATGGTGCTGTTGAGATAAGCTCAAGATTAAATTCACGAGACAGACGTTCTGTGATGACTTCCATATGCAACAAACCTAGGAAGCCACAACGGAACCCAAATCCGAGCGCGGCTGATGTTTCAGCCTCAAATGAAAATGAGCTGTCATTTAGGGATAATTTTTCAAGTGCTTCACGCAATGCTGAAAACTCAGCTGTATCAATTGGGAACATACCGCAGAAAACAACTGGCACTGATGGCGCAAAACCGGGTAGCGCTGTATCGCAAGGCTTGCGCTCATCAGTGATGGTATCGCCAACCTTGGCATCAGCCACTCTTTTCACGCCGGCATTGATAAAGCCAACCTCGCCCGGACCCAACTGGTCAACCATTTCTGGTTTAGGCCCAAAGATACCAACGCGTTCCACAACATGTGTCGCGCCAGAGCCCATCATGCGAATCTTCATACCCTTTTTAAGAACACCATCTTTTACACGCACCAAAGTCATAACGCCAAGATAGGGGTCATACCAGCTATCAACCAATAGGGCTTTTAGCGGTGCGCTCATATCACCTTCTGGTGATGGCAAGCTTGTGACAATCGCTTCTAGCACGTCTGGCATACCCATGCCTGTCTTAGCTGATACGGCGATCGCATCAGACGCACCAAGGCCAATGACATCTTCGACTTGTGCTTTCACGCGCTCTGGGTCTGCGGCTGGCAAATCCATTTTATTCAACACTGTGATAAGGTCATGATCAGCATCAATGGCTTGATACACATTTGCCAATGTCTGCGCTTCAACACCTTGAGAGGCGTCAACAACAAGCAATGAGCCTTCACAAGCCGATAGTGAGCGTGATACCTCATAGCCAAAATCCACATGGCCAGGTGTATCCATCAAATTCAAAATATAATCTTTGCCATCCTTTGCCTTGTAAGACAAACGGACTGTCTGCGCCTTAATAGTGATGCCGCGTTCACGCTCAATATCCATGTTATCAAGCACTTGTTCAGACATTTCACGATCAGTCAGGCCACCACAATAGCTGATAAGCCTGTCAGCTATGGTAGATTTGCCATGATCAATATGCGCAACAATAGAGAAATTTCGAATATGTGTTAAATCTGTCATGGCATGGTTTTACCGCTTTTCTGAGGCCTTGAAAAGAGGCCAGATAGCAATTTAAAGCAGTGTTAATGTCGCAGATTGGAAAACACAGCTTTTCATCAAAGATACTAGATGTTTTTAGCGCTTTTTGATACCATGAGCGGCAAATTCGTAATCTTAGAAGTGATGAGATACCATGACCACAGCGCGCCATGAAAAATATAAGCCATTTGAGGCCGTCCCGTTGGATGACCGCACTTGGCCGTCAAATACCATCAACACAGCACCTGTTTGGTGTTCTGTTGACCTGCGTGATGGTAATCAGGCACTCATTGAGCCTATGGATTCAATGCGCAAAATGCGTATGTTCAAAGTTCTTGTTGAAATGGGCTTTAAGGAAATCGAAGTTGGATTCCCATCTGCGTCTGAGACAGATTTTAACTTTCTGCGCGAGCTAATTGATGGCGGGCATATCCCTGATGATGTCACTGTGCAGGTATTAACACAAGCGCGCGAGCATTTGATTGACAGAACAATCGAAAGCTTGCAAGGCGCAAAGAATGCTATCTTGCATCTGTATAATTCAACCTCAACCTTGCAAAGACGTGTTGTCTTTAAGGCTGACCAAGCAGGTGTGAAACAAATCGCTATTGATGGTGCAAAGATGGTGGCTGATAGAATTAGCCAATTATCATCAGATACAAAATTGCGTCTTCAATATTCACCTGAAAGTTTCACTGGCACCGAGCTAGAATATGCGCTTGAGGTCTGTGAAGCTGTGATGGATGTATGGCAACCAACGCCTGAGAATAAGACGATTATCAATTTGCCAGCCACTGTCGAGATGGCCTCTCCAAATATCTATGCTGACCAAATTGAATGGATGCATCGCAATTTCACACGCCGTGATAGCCTTATCCTTTCGCTTCACCCGCATAATGATAGAGGCACAGGTATTGCCGCGACTGAATTAGGTTTGATGGCTGGCGCTGACCGTGTTGAAGGCACCTTGTTTGGTAATGGCGAGCGTACAGGCAATGTTGATATTGTCACATTGGGTCTGAATATGTTCACACAAGGCCTTGACCCACAGCTTGATTTCTCTGATATCAATAAGCTTGTCGAGACAGCCGAATATTGTAATCAGCTGCCAATTCACCAACGCCACCCTTATGCAGGACAGCTGGTGCATACAGCCTTTTCTGGCTCTCATCAGGATGCTATTCGCAAAGGCATGGATGCTTTATCCAAAGCAAATGATGAGCATTGGGAAGTGCCTTACTTGCCGATTGACCCATCTGATATTGGCCGCACCTATGAGGCGATTATCCGCGTGAACTCGCAATCTGGTAAAGCAGGTGCTGCTTATTTGCTCGAAGTGGAACATCATGTTCGCCTGCCTCGTGGTATGGAGATTGAATTTAGCGGCTATGTGCAAAAACAGGCTGATACATCAGGTAATGAGATTACATCTGCCAAAATCTGGGAGATTTATCAGCAAACCTATCTATCTGCGAATGAGCCATTTCAGCTTGTGAGCTTTGATTGCCACCCTGTTAGCCGCGGCTCTGAACAACAGCGTGTTGAGGCTGTGGTCTCTTATCAAGGCAAAGATTATAGCCTTTCAGCAACTGGTAATGGCCCTATTTCTGCTTTTGTCGATGCGGTTAGACAGCAATTTGAATTGTCATTCAGACTGGCTGATTTTGGGCAAAATACACGCTCTTCATCATCAAAGGCTGAGGCTGCTGCTTATGTTGAATTGGTTACTGGTGATGAGGACCGCTCTGTCTTTGGTGCAGGGATTGACACCTCTATCACACTTGCCCCTATCAAGGCGGTGATATCAGCTTTGAACAGGCTATAGATGATAGCACGTTATGACATTAGGCAGAATGAGCCTGATGACACTTATAACATCAATCATAAAAAAGGGCCTTTTAAAAAGGCCCTTTTTGGTTTCGGGTGATGTTCTGATATCAGATCACTTCCACAGAGGTTGTTACTGTAAAATCATCAAAGTCAGTCATAAAATCATCAGCAGTGATAACACTACTACTGCTAACACCTTCCAATGTTGCGATTACGGCGTTATTTGCATTCGCATCAAGCAAGAGAAATTGTTTCTATTTCGTTCAACATGAACGTGAGTAACATCACCAACATCAAGCATATCAATGCCATCGGCGAAATCTTCGACTGTATCACCGCCAGCTAAGACAAACACATCATTACCGCCATTACCTCTTAAGGTATCAGCACCTGCACCGCCATCAATGACGTTACTGCCAAAATCACCTTTCAGGGTATCATCATGATCAGAACCGATTAGATTTTCGATATTAGTGAGAATGTCACCTTCCGCATGACCACCTGAAGCAGTATTCATAGAGAGATCAATAGACACAGCAGCATCAGACCCGGCATAAGAGGCGATATCACTCCCTGCCCCGCCATCAATGGTATCGCCGCCTGCACCACCTGTGATGGCATCACTATCAGCTCCACCATTAAGGATATCGGCACCTTCACCGCCCATAATCGTATCATCACCTTCACCGCGATAGGTGACCGCCACATGATGCCATTTATTATCTGTGATATCAGCATGATCACCGGTAAATAGCTCTCTAGCCCCGTGATTGGTATTAAGCTGCAACTTGCCATCTTCATTGATCTCAACAATGAACCAGCTATCGCCAGCCACCTCATCAGATGACCCCCATGAAAATAGCACCACATTGACAGAATCAGATGATGCATTTGGCACTCTGACCCATGATTCCACGGATCTCTGATCATAATTGCCAATGCCTTGTGTATTCACATCAATATAAGCGTCATCTGCTAATGACAGATAATGGCCATTGCCAACTGGCAGTTGCTGTGGCCCTTCATTGCGATCTTGCACATGTAATGTCACAGCCTGTTCAGTTGACAAGCCATTTGATGTAGCAATGACTGTGAATTCATAAATGCCATCTGGCCTGCCATTGGTGACGGTCAAATCATGCGGATTCTCAAAATTTGGTGCCTGAATAAAGGTGACGTGCCCTGTTTGTGCATCGATTTCAAATAATGACGCATCATCATTGTCATCTTGCTTCAGACTATAGGTAACATCGCCAAACCCATCTTTGGTATCAGGATCATCAGCCAATGCCTGATAGGCAAAATTCTCAGGATCCTGAATGGTGGTTTCAACAGGTGCCAGCTCAATATATTGGGTGGTAATGCCGCTCTGATTGCTGCTATCAGCATAGCTTTGCTGATCAGCTGGTGTGGCGTCAGAGTAAAATACTGGCGCATTTTCAATGCCTTCCACCGTGATGAAGATAGTTCTGATTTGATTCCAACCACCAATCTCATCAGGGTTCGTGTTGGCAAAAGCCTCATCTGTGGTGATATCTTGCCCAAGCCCATCATAAAGCTGGAAAGTAAATGACGCTGTCCTGTCGAAATTTGCGCCAGGGCGGAAGATGAGATTCCCTGCTAGAATATCAGCGAGCGTGACAATAAAACTATTAGAATTATCTAATTCTATAAGGGTCTCATTACCATCATCATCTTTGAGTATCAGCACACCATGATCATCATAAGTAATTTCATCTGGTGTCGCAGATGGCAGTTCTGTCACGTCATTTGACAGTTTGCGATCGCCGCTAATTTCTGGGCGCAACGCAACCTCATGACGACCTGGCAGAGAGGTAATGCGAAGATGTGTTAATGCAGCGTCTGGATTAGTTGACTGAAACCCAAAATGATCTGCTGTTAAGGTCAGATCTGTATTTTCAGGCGTTGTGATATCAGTTTGCGGCACCGCATAAGGCTCACCACGTTCAATCGCATGCGCATAATCATATAGCGCTTGTAAATCTTTCCCTAAATTATCGTTGGGATCCCCGTTATCATAACGACTTGGATTCTCTTCTTTCAGATATTCACGCAATGCCTGACGCGAAATAATATCACGGATATTCAGCTCAACTGTATCAGTGCCTTCAAAGCTTGACGCTTTGGCCCTCACATCTTCAATCAGGGTGAATTCATCTAGATTTAAGATCTTGTAATTATCGGCATTGAACAGATCAGCTTGCGTGATATATCTGGCATCTTCACCAAAAATAGACCGCAGCTGCACATCATAGAACTGGTTTATATCAAGCGTTTCACCCTCAGCAAGGCGGCTAATCTCTTCACGATAGGCTTCGGCAATGCGATTAGTGAGAGGCGAAATAATCGTCTCGCCAGGCATGGTTAGCCACACTGGGCCAACATAATTACCTTTGGCATCAACGCCGCCATCTTTAATCTGACGACCATGGGCGGTATCGACCAAACCACCAACACGAGCTGCCAGAAAACCATCCTGTGCCAAAGCATCAGCTATCACAGGGCTAGCAAGCGAAAATTCACCATTTTCATCACTATTTGTATCAGTTGAAAAAGCACCATCTGAGCTGATGCGCCCGATTGGCGCACCTGATAGAGATGACAAATTGCCCTGATTACTGTCAGGAATGTTAGCACCTGATGGTGTATTGGCAGGACCTGTTACAACAGGCCCACCGCCACCACCACCGCCACCACCACAGGCAGCTAATGCCAGCGCACTGAACGTCCAGAGTAATCCAGTTTGATCAGATGTCTTTTTAGTATGAGAGCGCTTTGGTGCATTTTTTGCTTCATTTTCCTGATCCAACACTCTTTGATCAGCATCATAGTCATAGCGGTCGATTTCAATGGTCATCAATAAACTCCAAAACCAGTTCGTTTATGCATTCGGCATAGCCACAGGCGCACAAATGCTAGTTTTGCAAGATTATCTGGCAAACATTAACAATAGATTAATCTGATTTAATTTTTTTCTACTTTATGTTGTTTTTTTGAGAAAAGAAAAGCCAGTGAAGTTTTTCACTGGCTTATGCAAGATTTTACGCTAGCAAATATGCTAATTAGTCCCTGATGATACCGCCACATTTTGCACCAACAGATGCGATAATTTTATCACAGATCTCAACGATTTCTGCATCAACCAAAGTTGCTTTTTGTGGCTGTAATGTAACGCTAAAGGCCAGTGATTTTTTACCCTGTTCAATCTTATCACCTTGATAAAGATCAAACACATCAACTTTAGATACAAAAGGCTTACCACCAGCTGTAATGGCTTTGATAACAGCATTTGCGCTGATTTCAGTATCAAGCACAAAGGCAAAATCGCGTGATAATGGCTGAAGGGCATTTAACTGGATTAGCGGCTTTGCTGGTCCCTTATCTTTACCAGCTGGCACTGACTGGAAGAATAGCTCAAAGCCAATCACAGGCCCTTTACAGTCAAAATGCTGGCTGATTTCAGGATGGATTTCACCGAAATAGGCAAGCACTGTACGCCCTTGCATAATCGCACCTGAACGACCAGGGTGATAATAATCTGGTGCCTCATTTGTCACTTGCAAATTATCAACAGAAACGCCAATGGCGGCTAATGCTGCCATCACATCTGCCTTGCCATCAAAGACCGTAAACGCCTCATTACCCTGACGCCAATCGGCGATTTGCTTGCGCCCCTGACGCAAACCAGCACAGACAACTGATTGCTGTTCTGCTGGCACACCAGCAAAAACAGGCCCAACCTCGAAGAAGCTGATATCAGTGATACCACGGCGTTGATTTCTGGCAACAGCGCTCATCAAATTCGGCAAAATTGATGGCCGCATAGCATTGAGATCAGCGCTAATAGGATTAGCTAGTAACAGCTCATGCTGGCCACCGCCAAATAGCTTGGCATCTTCTTCTTTCATGAAAGAGAAGGTCACAGCCTCGACATAATCACGCGCCACCAAAGCACGGCGCAAATAGCTAGCTCGTCGCTGGATTTTTGAGACAGATGGCTTGGCAATCTGCATCACATCAGGCAGGCTTTCCATAGGCAGATGTTCATAGCCATAGATACGCACTATCTCTTCAATGATATCTGCCTTGCCATGAATATCAGGGCGCCAGCTTGGCCTTGTTACCTGCCAGCTCTCAGCTGTTTGTGCATCAAGGGTAAAGCCAAGCTTTGTTAGAATTGTCTGTTGGGTTTGCGCATCAACATCAACACCTGTCAGATTTTTCACAGCATCTGTTGAAAAAGCGATTGGCTCAGCTGCTGGAATTGGTTCTCCTGCAACGACCAAGTGACTTGCTTCTGCGCCTGTCAGCTCACAAATCAAACGCGCAATATGACCAGCAAAAGCAATCGGCCCTTCACTATCAAGGCCACGTTCAAAACGATAACGCGCATCTGAATGCAGATTTAATTGACGCCCTGTTGTTGCCACAGATACAGGGTCAAAAATAGCAATTTCAAGGAACATGGCTGTTGTTTCATCTGATACAGCTGTGCGCTCGCCGCCCATCACCCCAGCAATATCATCACCACCCTCACTATCACCAATGACAATCATATCACTAGCAATGTCATAGGTTTTTTCATTCAGCGCTGTAATTGTTTCGCCATCTTGACCATTGCGGATAATTAGCTCACCACCTGCGATTTTATCAGCATCATAGGCATGTAGCGGCCGGCCAAGGTCAAACATCACATAATTGGTGATATCGACTAAGACAGAGATAGGACGTTGACCAATCGCTGTCAGCCGGCGTGCCATCCATTCAGGCGAAGGCCCATTGGTCAGACCACGGAAATGGCGTCCTGTCACAAGCGGGCAATCAGTAGCGCGTGCTGTCTGAATTGACCAAGTGACAGGGCTGTCATAGCTGCCAGCCTCATCTGCTAGATTAAGAGGCTTTAGCGTGCCAAAACCAGCTGCTGCCAGATCGCGCGCAACACCGCGCACACCAAGGCAATCACCGCGATTTGGCGTAATCGCAATTTCGATCATCGTATCTGTTAGGCCAGCTGCCTGTGCAGCAGGTGACCCCACATCAGCATCAGCTGGCAATTCCATAATACCATCTGCTTCTTCACTGATTTGCAATTCAGCAGCTGAACATAACATGCCATGTGATGTCTCACCGCGGATATCACCTTTTTTAATTGTGATATCAAGCCCCGGAATATAAGTCCCAGGGACTGCAAGAACTGTTTTCAGACCAGCTCTGACATTTGGGGCACCGCAGACAATCTGGATAGTCTCATCGCCTGTATTAACCTGACAAACTTGTAATTTATCAGCGTTTGGATGACGTTCGGCTGAGGTGATTTCAGCAACATGAAATGCCTTTAGCTTTTCAGCTGGGCTATCAACAGCCTCAACCTCAAGACCGATCATTGGCAAAGCTTCAAGGATTTCTGCTAGGGTTGCTGAGGTATCAAGGTGATCACAAAGCCAGTTCCACGTAAATTTCATGACAGCCTCCCTTTAACCAACAATGCCAGTATGCAAAGCAGGCACATCATGGCTCATAAAGCCGTAATGACGCATCCAACGCAAATCACTATCATAAAAGGTGCGCAAATCAGGAATGCCATATTTCAGCATTGCCAGCCTTTCAATCCCCATGCCAAATGCAAAACCTTGCACTTTATCAGGATCATAGCCGCAATTTGCCAGCACTGTTGGATGCACCATGCCAGAGCCTAAGATCTCAAGCCAATCATCACCTGCGCCAATTTTCAGGCCAGAATCAGTATAAGAACAACCAATATCAACTTCAGCTGATGGTTCAGTGAAGGGGAAAAAGCTAGGGCGGAAACGGACAGGCAATTCTTCGACACCGAAAAACGCTTTACAGAAATCAATCAAACAGCCTTTTAAATGGCCCATATGGATATCAGTGCCAATGACCAGACCCTCACATTGATGGAACATTGGTGAATGTGTTGCATCATGATCAGAGCGATAAGTGCGACCTGGCGCGATAATGCGAATAGGCGGCTCAGCTGCTTCCATCGTTCTGATCTGAACAGGTGATGTCTGTGTGCGCAATACAGGACGAGCCCCTGTCTCATCTGGCATCAGATAAAAGGTGTCATGTTCTTGGCGCGCCGGATGCTCTGGCGGGATATTCAGAGCGGTAAAATTATAATAATCTGTTTCAACATCAGGGCCTTCAGCAACGGTAAAACCCATGCCAGCAAAGATAGCCGTGATCTCTTCAATGGTTCGGCTTAGCGGATGAAAACGCCCTTCATTACCAGCATCAACTGGCAATGTGACATCCACTGCTTCACCAGCCAGCTTTGCTTGCATTGCGACGCTAGCAAGCTCTTTTGCCTTTACAGATATCGCATCACTGACAGCTTGCTTGACTTCATTCAAAGCCTGACCAGCCTGTTTGCGTTCATCTGGCGCCATTTGGCCAAGCGCTTTTAATTGCTCTGAAATAACGCCTTTTTTACCAAGTGCGTCAATACGGATTGCATCTAATGCCTCAGCAGAATTTGTGGCTGCAATCTGTTCTAGAAGGTCTGATTTCAGCTGTTCTGGTGCTTGCATCACTTGCGACTTCCCATCACTATTATCTTAAAATGCAGATGGGGTCTAAGCGACCCCATCCCGATATTGTTACAATCTGTAAGTTGCCTAAGATTAAGCAGCTTGGCGAGATTGTTCAACAAGAGCTGCAAAGGCAGCCATATCATGCACAGCCATATCGGCCAGGATCTTACGATCAACTTCGATGCCAGCTTTGTTCAGCCCACCCATCAATGATGAATAAGTCATGCCATGCAGACGTGCAGCAGCATTAATACGCTGAATCCACAATGCACGGAATTCACGCTTGCGTACACGGCGGTCGCGATACGCATATTGACGCGCCTTATCAACGGCCTGCTTTGCTGTGCGGATTGTATTTTTACGGCGACCATAATAGCCCTTAGCAGCTTTGATCACTTTGTTATGACGTGCGTGTGATGTCACGCCTCTTTTCACTCTAGCCATGTCAAATCTCCTTTAGGCGTACGGCAGAAAACGTTTTACGATACGCGCATCAGCATCACACAAAATCATTGTGCCACGTGCTTGGCGTTTCATTTTCTGGGAACGGCGACGGAGATTGTGGCTTAGGAAAGCAGCAGAACCACGAACCTTGCCATTAGCTGTCGTGCGGAAGCGCTTTTTAGCTCCGCTTTTGGTCTTCATCTTGGGCATTTCATCCTCACTTTTATCAAGGGTTCTGCTAGCTATTACAGCTAGCTTGTCTTAGTTGGTCAGGCAGCCCTATTTTTTAGCCTTAACACAACTGGTCTTTCAGGGTTTCAGGGTATAACGCCCTGCTAGCAGAAAATCAAGAGTACATCTTCATTTAACGCTGACACTGCTATTATTTTGGTGCAATCACCATAATCATCTGCCGGCCTTCCATTTTTGGCAATGCTTCAACCTTGGCAAATTCATCAATCTCTGTTTTCACACGATCAAGTAATTGTGCCCCAAGCTCAACATGTGCCATCTCGCGGCCACGAAAGCGCAATGTCACTTTCACTTTATCGCCAGCACCAAGGAATTTTTGCACAGCGCGCATTTTCACCTGATAATCATGCTCATCAATATTCGGACGCAGCTTGATTTCTTTGACTTCGATAACTTTTTGCTTTTTCCGTGCTTCATTGGCACGTTTTTGCGCCTGATATTTGAATTTACCGTAATCAAGAATTTTGCAAACAGGTGGTTCAGCATTTGGCTGAAGTTCAACAAGGTCCAGACCAAGCTCAAAAGCACGCGATAATGCTTCGTTAATTGGCAATACGCCGAGCTGCTCGCCTTCTGGATCGATACATCTTACTGATGAAGCGCGAATGGCCTCATTTACGCGCGGACCTGCATTTGATGGCACCGCATCTTGTTGTGAACGTGCTATGAAACTCTCCTATATATCAGTTCTTTTTCTGTTCAATTCTGCGCCAGCTATAAACTAGCAAATCTAGCCTTGTACTTCATTACTCAAAATACGTGGATATTTCAACTATCAGCCTGATTTTTGATCAGGAGGCAGCGCTTCATCACGCAAAGCTGCAATAGCCTCAGCTAAAGGCATCACAGTCTGATCTTGCGAGCCAAGACGCCTAATAGCCACTGTGCCAGCCTCTGCCTCTCTTTCACCAACAGCTATGATCACAGGTATCTTGCCTGTTGAATGCTCTCTAATTTTATAGCCTATTTTCTCATTACGGTCATCAAGTTCAACCCGTAAACCAGCATCTTTAGCAGCTTCAACAACAGCTACGGCATAATTATTCGCACCTGCGGTAATAGGTGCAACCACCATCTGAACTGGTGATAACCATAGTGGCATCCGGCCCGCATATTGCTCAATCAAAATGCCAATCCAGCGTTCCATTGAACCCAAAATAGCGCGATGCAACATCACAGGGCGGTGACGATTGCCATCTTCACCAACATATTCAGCATCAAGGCGTTCTGGCAGAACAAAATCAACCTGTAATGTGCCACATTGCCAATCACGACCAATGGCATCTGTTAACACAAATTCCAACTTCGGTCCGTAAAAGGCACCTTCACCAGGATTTAGGGTTGTGTCTAATTCAGCTGCTTTTGTCGCATCTTGCAAGGCGTCTTCCGCCTTATCCCACACAGCATCTTCACCAGCACGCACCTCTGGCCTATCAGAGAATTTAACGCGGATTTCAGTGAACCCAAAATCAGCATAGATATCTTGAAGCAAGCTACAAAAAGCAACAGATTCAGATGTGATTTGATCTTCGGTACAAAAAATATGCGCATCATCCTGTGTAAAGGCACGCACACGCATAATACCATGCAACGCACCTGATGGCTCATTACGGTGACAGCTGCCAAATTCAGCCATACGCAGTGGCAAATCACGATAAGACTTCACGCCTTGACGGTAAATTTGCACATGACCTGGGCAATTCATCGGCTTTAATGCCAATGTGCGGTTATCTTCAGAATCAGCTGTGAACATATTCTCGCCGAATTTTTCCCAGTGACCAGATGCTTCCCACAAGCTGCGATCAATTAATTGTGGTGTTTTAACTTCCTGATAACCAGCCGCATCAAGGCGTCTGCGCATATAGCTTTCAATCTCGCGATATAACACCCAACCACGCGGATGCCAGAAAACAGACCCTGTCGCTTCTTCTTGCATGTGGAATAAATCAAGCGCACGGCCAAGCTTGCGATGATCACGCTTTTCAGCTTCTTCCAGCATGTGCAAATAAGCTGCCAATTCTTTTTCAGTTGCCCAAGCAGTGCCGTAAATACGCTGCAGCATCGGATTATTGGAATCGCCGCGCCAATAGGCACCTGCGACCTTCATCAATTTAAAGGCATGACCAGCACGACCAGTTGAAGGCAGATGCGGACCACGGCACAGATCAATAAAATCACCTTGTGTATAGAAGCTAACAGTCTCACCTGCTGGAATGGCTTCCACTAGCTCTACTTTAAAAGGTTCATTTTTATCCTTGTAAAAAGCAACCGCCTCATCACGTGACCATTCGCCTCTGCTAATTTCTTCATCACGGTCAACAATCTCATGCATGCGTGCTTCAATCGCTGCCAAATCATCAGTGCTAAAAGCTGTTTCACGATAAAAATCATAATAAAAGCCATTTTCAATAGCAGGGCCAATTGTCACTTGCGTTTCAGGATAAAGCTCAAGCACAGCTTCAGCCATAATATGCGCGCAATCATGACGGATAATATCCAATGCAGCAGCATCACGATTAGTGATTAAACGCAGCTCAGCATCAGATGTGATAGGGCGCATTAAATCCCACTCCACCTCATCAACAATGGCAGCCATTGCCGCTTTGGCAAGCCCAGCACCAATTGAAGCAGCCACATCATAAGGTGTAACTGGCTTATCAAACTCTTTAATAGTACCATCAGGCAGTGAAATGGCAGGCATAGATCTATGTTTCCTGTTTTGCTTTGCAATGCGGCGCAAGCATATAAAAATATCCCCTATAAGGCAAGGCGGATAAGCTGTTCAGCCCTGCGAGCCAGCTAGGTTTCAGATGAAAGCAATTTCTGATAAAGCGTAATTGTTTTCTGGCACATAATATCAGTGGTAAATTCTGCCTCAATATGCGCTCTGGCGTTGGCCGCAAATGCTTTGCGTTTTCGTGGCCCAAGGGCAAGTGCCTTTTGCAAAGCCTCTGCCAGCGCATCACTATCAGAAGGTGTTGCTAAAAATCCTGTGATATCATCTTCAATCGATTCTACCGCCCCGCCATGAGCAAAGGCCACAACAGGTCGCCCCATTGCCTGAGCTTCAATCGCAACACGGCCAAACGGTTCTGGCAGGATTGATGGCATCACTACCACATCTGCTAACATCAGTGATGCCGGCATATCAGATGAGCGTTCAGCAAGCCGAACGATACTCTCAAGCCCTAATGATTTGATGCGCTGTTCAAGTGCTGAATAAAGCTTGCCGTCATTTGCCGCAACACCTAAAAACACAAGCTGAAAACTAGGCTCTTCTGTTTGATTTTGGGCAACTAATTTGCTGACAGCTTCCAGTAAAATCTTATGACCTTTCCAGATTGTCGGGCGCGCTGGCATCATAATCACAGCCCTGCCATCAAGCAGATCAAGGCGCTGTGCTTCATTAATAATACGCCCTTGCGTTACCTTGGCGGGGTCAAATTGCGAAACATCAACACCGCGATGAATAACAGACAGCTTTTGTTCCAAATCTGGCAATTGAAACTGGCTTGTGGTCAAATCTCTAACATAATAAGAAATCGCAATGACCTTATCAGCACTCAGCATTTTGCGATTATAGATTTTCTTGATAACAGATTTTGCTCTGAATTTACCGTGAATTGTGGCGATGGTTGGCAAGCCTAGTGATTTAGCTGCTGGCAATGCTATCCAAGCTGGCGCACGAGAGCGCACATGAACCAGATCAGCCCCGCATGATTTTAGCGCTTGTTTGACCTTGCTTCTAACGGATGGCCATTTTAGTGGATTTTTAACATGAACAGGCAAGGTAATATGCTCTGCACCAATGCGCTGTAATTGTGAGACCAAATGCCCACCTGAGCTAATCACAACAGCCTTGCCACCCTCTGCGATGATAGCGCGCGCCATTTCAACCGTCCCACGCTCGACACCGCCCAGATTTAAAGCTGGCAGAATTTGCACGATCACAGGCTGTTTGACAATTTCACTTTGTGTTTTCTTTTGTGAAAAAACAGCTGTTTTACGGTTTGCAGATGTTTCAGAATTTGGCATGAAGGACAAGTAGCTACAATGAAAGATAGTGAAAGATATTGCGATATACATCTTGGCAATCATAATCACCAAGATAAAAATAACAAAAAGGGCTATCTGTTATGACAACCTCATTCTTAGATATAGACGATGGCACACGTCTTGCCTATCAAAAGCTGAACGGAAATGGCATTGGCATTGTCTTTTTGGCAGGACATGGCTCTGATATGCTAGGCTCAAAGGCAGAAGCACTTTATGACTATTGCGCCAAATCTAGCAGACCTTTTTTACGATTTGATTATTCTGGTCATGGCTTAAGCAGTGGTGCCTTTCTTGATGGCACGATAACGGGCTGGACAAACCAGGCATTGGCTATGATTGACCACCTAACTGAAGGGCCACAAATACTGGTTGGCTCATCTCTTGGTGGCTGGATTATGTTAAATGTCGCACGCCAACGCCCTCAGCGCATCATGGGCTGTGTTGGTATTGCAGCAGCACCAGATTTTACCGAAACACTCATCTGGAATATGCTTGATGAGGAACAACAAAAACAGATGCAGCAAACAGGTCAGATTGCCTTGCCTAATCCCTATGCTGAAGATGATGTTATCTATCCCTATCATCTCATCGAAGATGGACGCCGCAATTTGTTACTTGAAAAGGAGCTGGCAATTACCTGTCCTATTATCTTGCATCAAGGCATGGCTGATCATGAAGTGCCATGGCAAACAGCTTTGGCTATTGCAGAACAGGTAGCTTCTGATGATGTCACAATTAATTTGGTAAAATCAGCAGGGCATCGTTTTTCATCTGATGCGGAAATCGCCGCTATCCTGTCATCTGTGACAGATCTCACAGCCAAAATTGAAGCTGGGGCATAAGGGTTTAGAAATCTAGCTCTGCATAATCTTTGGCTGGTGCTAGCCCCACCAGCCTATCAGCTAGAAGCGGGCGATAAGATGGCCGTGATTTCATCTTCATAAACCAGCTTTTTAAATCAGGATATTTATCCCAGCTGACATCACCAAAATAATCCATCACTGACAAATAACCGCATGCCGCCAAATCAGCCATAGTTATTGTTTCACCAGCCAGCCAATCATGTTGTGATAACAGCCAGTCAAAATAGCCAAAATGAATATGGGCATTGCCAATGGCCGCCCTCATAATATCAGATGAGACAGCCTGTCCATGACGATAGCGTTTAATCACCCTTTCATTGAGTAAGGGATGGCCAACCTCACGCTGGAACTTGACATCAAACCAATCAATCAATCGCCGCACCTCTGCTTTATCCTCAGCAGATTTTGGCAATAAGAAAGCATTTTCGATTGTGTCTTCAAGCCATTCACTGATAACCCTAGCACCGCAAAAGACACCTTTTGCGGCATCATCCAGCACAGGCAATTCACCTGATGGGTTTAGCTGCAATAATTCCTCATCACGTTCCCATGGCAATTTTTGGCGCAATTCAACATCTATTTTATATTCACCAAGCATAAGCCTGATAAATCGTGATGAAGCAGATAGGGGATAGTGATAAAGGACTGGCATATCAAAAAGGCTGTTTGACCCAAATAGCTGGTTATAATGGGTGATGCTAGTGTCTTAAAGCTAAATTGGCAAGATAGCCTTTATGCCTTTGGGAAAGGTTGCTTTATCAGCTGCCAGCCATTTAATTTGCAAGCGTTCTGCTTCAACAAATCCAGGCCATAAGAATTCATCACTACGAGCTGGCACAAAGCCAAATCGTGGATAATAATCAGGCTCGCCAGATACCAGCACCAAAGGATAGGACAATTTTTCAGCAATCGCCAATGAATGTGACACAAGCTGTTTACCAAACCCTTGCCCTTTACAGACAGGATCAATGGCAAGTGGGCCAAGCAGCAAACAAGTGTGACCAGCAATCATTACAGGCCAATAGCGCAACGAGCCTATCACAATGTCATCTTGTTCAATCACAAAACAAAGTTCAGTGATGGCAGAGCCAGGGCGCAGGTGCCTGACAGAGCGTTGAAAGCGACCATCACCAAAAGAAGCTGCCATCAAACCATCAATGGCAGCTTTATCTTTTGCTTGCTGAAGGCGTATCTTAGCCGACATCCCTTAGCTCATCTTCATCACTCAACGCATGTGGCAATGTGGCTAGAATTTCCTTTGGTACAACATGCCAGAAGTGACTAATTTCCTTGTCCCACTTATTCAAAAGAAGCATTGCCAAATCAGATTCTGTTTCATTGGCATGCATTGTGACAAGCGCCTTTAGATGCGCATTCCAGTAATCAGTTGTGATCCGGCTGATATGCAAGGTTTCAGTGTTCACATTATCCATAAATGTGCCTGCCTCATCATAGATAAAGGCCATACCACCTGTCATGCCAGCACCAAAATTAGAGCCAACCTCGCCCAAGATAACGGTCTCACCACCGGTCATATATTCACAACCATTTGAGCCGCATCCCTCAACAATCGCTGTGGCACCAGAATTACGAACACATAATCGCTCGCCAGCTTGACCAGCAGCCAGTAATTTGCCTGATGTCGCACCATATAAAACAGTGTTACCTACAATGGTGTTATGAGCTGCGACAAAGGCAGCGGCATTTGATGGACGAACCGTGATTGTGCCGCCTGATAGGCCTTTGCCAACATAATCATTCGCATCACCAATAACATCTAGGCGCAGACCCTGAACCGCGAAAGCACCTAATGATTGGCCAGCTGGTCCACGTAAGCGGACATGGATTTGGCTGTCACGTAATCCCGTCATCCCGAACCGGCGCACAATATGAGATGATAATCGTGTCCCAATGGCGCGCTGGGTATTTTCGATATTATAGGATAGCTGCATTTTGCCACCTGTCTCTAATGCAATATCAGCATCTTCAACAATCTGGGCATCAAGCGTATCTGGCACTTCAACACGAGGGGCGTTAATCGTGCCGCCGCGCTGACCATCAGTGATTGCCTGAACCAGAATTGGGTTTAAATCCAAATCATCAAGTGCCGCATCACCGCGTGATACCTGCGATAATAAATCAGTGCGTCCGATAATTTCCTGCAAAGAGCTAAATCCAAGAGATGCTAGAATTTCACGCACCTCTTCAGCAACATGGGTGAATAGCTGAACAACCTTATCAGGTGTGCCTTCAAATTTATCACGCAAATCTTCGCGCTGGGTACAGACACCAACAGGGCATGTATTGGAATGACATTGGCGTACCATAATACAACCCATTGCCACCAAAGCAGCTGTACCAATGCCATATTCATCAGCACCAAGCATCGCTGCCACAACAATATCACGGCCTGTCTTCAAGCCGCCATCTGTGCGCAACACAACCTTATCACGCAAATCATTCATGCTAAGGACCTGATGCACCTCAGATAAGCCTATCTCCCATGGCATACCAGCATGCTTAATAGATGATTGCGGGCTGGCACCTGTGCCGCCGCCATGGCCTGAGATTAAGATGGTATCAGCTTTCGCTTTTGCCACACCTGCTGCTATCGTGCCGATACCAGTTGAGGCAACCAGCTTCACACAGACACGTGCATCAGGATTGATCTGCTTTAGGTCATAAATCAGCTGCGCCAAATCTTCGATAGAATAAATATCATGATGAGGCGGCGGTGATATTAATGTCACACCTGGGGTTGAATGACGTAATTTTGCAATAATGCCATTGACCTTAATGCCTGGCAGCTGACCACCTTCACCAGGTTTTGCACCTTGTGCTACTTTGATTTCCAGCTCCTGACAATTATTCAGATATTCAGCTGTCACACCAAAACGACCAGATGCTACCTGTTTAATCGCACTTGATGGATTGTCGCCATTGGCACGCAGTGAAAAGCGTTCTGGATCTTCACCACCTTCACCTGAATCAGATTTTGCACCAATGCGGTTCATCGCGATTGACAATGTTTCATGTGCTTCAGGGCTTAGCGCACCAAGAGAGATGCCAGGAGCCACCAAACGCTTCCTGATATTGGTAATGCTCTCAACATCTTCAACACGCACAGGCTCACCATTTGATTTAAAATCAAGCAAATCACGTAAATTAATTGGACCTTGGCGTTCTATGATAGAAACATATTTTTTCCAGCTATCATAAGACCCAGTGTTACAAGCATGTTGCATGGCATGGATCATCTGGCCATCAAAGGCATGTCTTTCACCAGATTTGCGATAACGCAACAGACCGCCAACTGGCAAGAAACCAGCCTCACCACCATAGGCCTTTTCATGCATCTGGCGCATACGTGCCTGAATACCAGTTAGGCCAAGGCCGCTAATGCGAGATGACATTGGCGGGAAATAATGCGCCACTAGTGAGCGTGACAAGCCAAGTGCCTCAAAATTATATCCACCACGATATGAGGCAATGACGGAAATACCCATTTTTGACATGATCTTCAAAAGACCATTTTCAATCGCCTTTTTGAAATTGGTTAGTGCCTGCGATAGGGTTAGTCCCTCTAACAAGCCTTTTTCCATACGCTCAGCGATAGTCCATTCAGCCAGATAAGCATTCACAGATGTTGCACCAACACCGACTAGCACTGCAAAATGATGCACATCAAGACACTCACCTGTCGACACATTCACAGACGCAAATGTGCGTAATTGCTGGCGCACCAGATGGGAATGCACCGCACCTGTTGCCAAAATCATCGGAATAGGCATTCGTGATGCATCAGCAGCTAAATCTGTCAGCATGATATGCTCACAACCACCACGCACGGCATTTTCAGCCTCTGACTGGATGCGATCAAGCGCTAATTTCAGACCTTCATCATTGTCATCAGCATCAAAGGTACAATCAATTACAGCTGCCTTTGCGCCGAGATGATCAATCAATGCCTGCCATTCTGAATTATTCAAAATAGGAGAGTTTAACAGCAAATGATCACATTGCTCTGGTGCTTCATCAAGAATATTACCCAAATTGCCAAGACGCGTGCGCAAGGTCATCACATGACGTTCACGTAACGAATCAATCGGCGGGTTTGTCACTTGTGAGAAATTCTGGCGGAAGAAATGATGCAACCCGCGATAGCGGCCAGATAACACAGCCAGAGGCGCATCATCACCCATTGAACCTGTCGCTTCTTTACCACCTTCTGCCATAGGCTGAAGCAGTAATTCCATATCTTCTAGAGTCCAGCCTGCCAATAACTGACGACGACGCAGCGTATCAGCATCTGGCTGGTCACCTTTGGCAATTTTAGCAGATGCTAGCAAGTCATCCATCTGTTCTGAACGACCAATCCAATCACCCCATGCTGCTTGTTTTGCCAATGCGTCTTTCAGCTCTGCATCATGTAACAAACAGCCTTCTTTTAGGTTAACGCCGATCATCTCACCAGGGCCAAGGCGGCCACGCTCTGCAATCTCATTTTCAGGCACAACAACCATGCCTGTTTCAGAACCAGCAATTAACAAGCCTGATTTGGTCAGCGTATAGCGCATCGGACGCAGACCATTTCTGTCAGTGCCGCCGATTGCCCAATCGCCAGCAAAAGCAGCGATCGCCGCAGGGCCATCCCATGGTTCCATCACAGCATTACAATAAGCATATAGCTGTGCCAGATCTGATGAGCCGCCGACATCCATTGCCTGCGGTATCATCATGGTTTTCACCATTGGCAGATCACGCCCGCCATGCAGCATCAATTCAAAGACTGAATCAAGAGCTGCTGAATCTGAAGAGCCTTTCGCAATAACAGGCTTGATATCTTCAATCGCATCACCAAATAGGTCTGATTCCATCCTGTCTTCATGACAAGCCATCCAGTTCATATTACCGCGAACTGTGTTAATCTCGCCATTATGAGCCAGCACACGAAATGGCTGTGCCAAACGCCAAGTTGGGAACGTATTTGTTGAATAGCGCTGATGATAAACCGCAAAATCAGAGACAAAGCGTTCATCAAGCAGATCAGGATAAAAGGCTGTGACCTGCTCGGCTAGGAACATACCCTTATAAATCATTGAGCGTGTTGATAAGGAGCAGACATAGAAATCTGAGATTTGTGCCTGCAAAACAGCCTTTTCAATGCGTCTACGAATGATGAAAAGCTGTCTTTCAGCATCTTCATGTGACATGTCTTTTGGCATAGAGAACATGATTTGTTCAATTTCAGGGCGTGTTGCCATTGCCTTCTGACCAAGTGCTTTGGTATCGGTTGGCACCTGACGCCAGCCATAAATCGCATAGCCCATCGCCAGAATTTCTTGCTCAATTATGCAACGGCATGTTTCCTGCTCACTGAGATCCTGACGTGGCAGAAACACCATACCAACAGCTAATTTGCCGCCATCATCCTGATGACCTGTTCTGGCAATATGCTCGATGAAAAAATCACGCGGGATGGCGATATGAATACCAGCGCCATCACCTGTCATACCATCAGCATCAACCGCACCGCGATGCCAGATAGATTGCAGGGCTTCAATCGCTGCCTCAACAACTGCCCGCTTCGGCTTGCCATCAACGGCCGCGATAAAGCCAACACCACAATTATCATGTTCCATATCAGGGCGGTAAATACCAGCTTCACCCAAATTGGCTTCATTTTCGGCGCGACGTGCCAGATAAGAGGCTTGTTCATTTGTCAATTTTGTCATTTTACAATCTCCTCAAGCGCTAACTTAGCTAACAGCTTTGGTTTCGCCGCGTAATTCGGCTTGAATATAAGCATCAATGCGTTCTGCAGCATCACGGCCATCACGCACACCCCACACAACAAGCGATGCGCCGCGCACAATATCACCAGCGGCAAATACGCCTGGCAATTCAGTCATCATGGTCTTCCAGTCAATGGCGATTGTGCCCCATTTTGATACTTTCAATTTTGGCTCATCAAACATGGCTGGCAAATCTTCTGGATCAAAACCAAGTGCTTTTACCACCAGATCTGCCTCTAATTTAAAGCCTGAATCTTCAATGATTTGTGGTACCTGACGGCCTGTTTCATCTGGCTGACCAAGATGGATACGCTGTGCCATAACCGCTGAAACAGCCTCATCGCCTAAAAAGGCTTGCGGGGCTGACAACCACTGGAAATCAACGCCTTCTTCTTCAGCATTTGCCACTTCGCGTTGTGAACCTGGCATATTCGCCTTATCACGGCGATAGAGGCATGTGACTGATTTTGCTTCTTGGCGAATGGCTGTGCGCACACAATCCATTGCCGTATCACCGCCGCCAATCACAACAATGTTTTTACCCTTGGCATTCAGGGCACCATTATCAAATTCTGGTACATCATCACCTAATGATTTGCGGTTTGACGCTGTCAGATAATCAAGAGCTGCCACAACACCATCTAAGCCTGAACCAGGCACTTTGATATCACGTGCTTTATAAACACCTGTTGCGACCAGAACAGCATCATGCTTGGCACGAATATCGGCAAAGCTCTTATCTGTGCCAATATTACAATTTAGCTCAAAGGTGATACCACCATCTGAGAGTAATTGGGCACGGCGTTCCACAATATCTTTTTCTAGCTTGAAACCAGGGATACCATAAATCAGCAAGCCGCCTGCTCTGTCATAACGGTCATAAATGGTAACTTGATAGCCTTTTTTGCGCAGCATATCAGCTGCCGCCATACCAGCTGGCCCTGCCCCAATAATACCAACAGACTGATCGCGCTCTATAGCTGGTGCAGCAGGTTTCACCCACCCATTTTCGAAAGCCGTCTCTGTGATATATTTTTCAACAGCGCCAATCGTGACAGAATCAAACCCTTTTTCAATCACACAATTACCTTCACATAAGCGATCCTGAGGGCAAATCCGTCCGCAAATTTCAGGCATGTTATTAGTGGCTGCAGACACTTCATAAGCTTCTTGCAACCTATCTTCAGCTGTCAGCATCAACCAATCAGGGATGTTATTATGTAACGGGCAATTCACCTGACAAAAGGGCACACCGCATTGTGAACAACGGCTTGCTTGTTCTTCAGCACGCTCTTTTGAAAAATCGCGGTAAATTTCATCAAAATCTTTCGCGCGCTCTGCAGCGGTTCTTTTTGCTGGCATCTGCTTTTCAGTTCCAACAAATTGTAGCATTTTTGATGACATATCTGCCCTCCATCATTGCGTTAGCAACTCTTAATCCTATGCGTTAGCAACACTTAATCCTATGCGTTAGCAACTCTCAATTCGATGTCTCATACGAGCTGCTATGCCATTTGGCTTTAATTTGGACAACAATTATGACCCATTTTGGGGTTTTTTGCAAGGTTGAAATCGCTATTCTGATTTTCACATCATAAAAACCACAAATTTTAGTTCCGTTTTGGTACTATCAATGATAGGCTTGCCAGATTATGACTGGCATGGTTAGTATCTGCGCATGTTTGATTGGTCTCATTTATTTACCATTGCGCTCATCCAAGGCATTACCGAATTTCTGCCTGTATCATCCTCAGGTCATCTGGTTCTGATCCCATCAGTTACCAGCTTTCAGGATCAAGGGCAGCTTTTGGATGTGGCAGCTCATTTTGGCACACTAGGCGCAGTTGTCATTTACCTGTGGTCAGACATTTGGCGCATGATAAAGGGGACTGTCACATTCGGCGCAGCTGATAAAGCAGGCTTTGCGCTTGCTATGATGGTTGTACTAGCAAGCCTTCCCGTCATTATCATAGGCCTCATAATCGAATTAATCGACCCAGCCTTTTTGCGCCTTGCTATCACAGTGGCACTAGCCAATATTATTTTTGCAGGCCTGCTTTATAAAGCAGATACTGATTACCCTGCGACAAAGCAGATTGATGATTTATCTGTCAAAGATGCTGTTGCCATTGGCTGTGCCCAGATTTTTGCCCTTATTCCAGGGACTTCTCGTTCTGGTGTGACCATGACAATGGCACGTATGCGCGGCTATACCAGATTGGATTCTGCCCGCTTTTCAATGATTTTATCAGTGCCGGTTATTTTGGGTGCTACCTTGTTAAAGGCACGCCATTTCTTTGAGGCAGATGCCGCTACCTCGATCAGTGATCCCGCCATAGTGGCTGTGCTATCTCTGATTGCTGCTTTGATAGCGATCAGATTAATGATGGGCTGGCTGGCACGTGCTGATTTCAAGATCTTTGTCTATTACCGACTGGCATTAGGCGCTTTATTAATTGCCGCTCTTGCGACCGGCATTATCTAAACCGTGAAGCCCTTTTGAACCCTTTTAGGGTAGGCCTATCCCTTAAGAGGATGCGAAACGACCACCTCGGCGTAAATGCGCTAAATAATCGGTAATATGCGCCTCAACAGCCTGTGGCGCGATCGCAAGCTCCGCAAAGCCCTTTGCCCCTTTTGCCACCACATTATCCTGTTCTAGCAGATAAAGCTGATCTCTTGTCACAGGCGGGTTTGGCAGTAGCTGGGCGAAAGTTGCTGGAATATGCATTAGTGAAAATGGCACAGAAATCAGCGCTCTTTTGCGAGATGTTGCCGCCAATGTCATCTTCATCAGCTCTTTAAAGCTATAGATAGATGGGCCGCCTAATTCATAAATCTCATTATCGGTATTGGCATCGGTAAGGCTAATCATCACAGCCTTTGCCACATCGCCCACATAAACAGGCTGCATTAGATTCGTGCCACCGCCAATCACTGGCAAAGCTGGTGAAATCATTGCCATTCTGCCAAACCGATTAAAAAACCCATCACCAGGGCCAAATACAATAGAGGGGCGCAAAATGGTAACAGGTGAAAACCCGCGCAATAATGCGCGCTCACCTTCCGCTTTTGTTGCGGCATAACGGCTTTTGGATTTTAAATCAGCGCCAATCGCTGACAGATGAACAATCTTTTCAACATCATGCGCCTTTGCCATTGTGGCAATGCGATGCGGTAAATCTGCCTGTGTGGCCTGAAAGCTTTGTTTGCCAGATGGCGCCAAAATGCCAATCAGATTGACAACCATATCAGCAGGCGCAATCACCTTTTCCAACACGGCATCATCAAGCGCATCACCAGCAACAGCTGTAATCTGGCCAACATTGCCAAGCGGTTTCAGAGATTTTGCCTTTTCAGCATTACGGCATAAAATAATCACACGGGCACCAGCTTTTGCTAATTGTGCAACAACCGCATGTCCGATAAAACCTGCCCCGCCAATCACTGTTACTGTTTTATTCTGCATCATCTGAAATCCATAATTTATAAAATAGGTACGCCGCAAAAGCATAAGAGCGCGTCATCTTGACAGGAATGGCTAATGACCCCCACCATAGCTCTCTTCTATCAAACATGTATTAAGCCAATCAGCCTGCCATGACAAGAAGCAGCATCAGATGAATGATAAGAAATCAGTCTAGGCACATCAGCTGAACCGAAATAAATAGACAAGATAGGCATGAGCGCAAAAGCGGTTTTGCGCCACAGCAAAACATATTGACACCAGCGTCATCTTGACTATGGTGTGGCTTCCGACTTACCTGCCCAGGTGGCGGAATTGGTAGACGCGCTGGCTTCAGGTGCCAGTGGCCATTATGGCCGTGGAAGTTCGAGTCTTCTCCTGGGCACCATT
>JBMHCC010000029.1:0-5543 GCA_049890115.1 Puniceispirillaceae bacterium (SeqCode)
CAATCTGTTGAGGATGAGGCAAGACAGCTTGTTTCAGAAAAACAACCAAAGGCAGATTTTGTAACACCAGAACAAATTGGTGAAATGGTGCATTATCTTGCTAGTGATAAAGCAGATATGATCACAGGCGCGCAAATGGTCATGGATGGCGGTTGGACAGCGCAATAAACCGCATTAGCAAAGCCACTTCTTTGCAGGGTGTTGTCGTGCCTTAAGATGGCTCTGGCAAAGGGCGCAAATGAGGCGGGATTGCCAAGCTTAGCTTTGTTGTTTCAGTTTCAAGGTCAGCTTCATTTTTATCGCCAGCTAGCAATGAGACCAGCTTGATAGAAGCAAGGCCTATCATCGCATTGTCATAAGATGCAACAGAATGGATTATGCCGACCTCTTTATTATCTGAGGTAATAACCATGCCTGTTTCAATCTTATCACCTATTACAGGTACAAGGCGCCGTTTCACCAATCCGCGATAGCGGGTTCTGGCGGTGACTTCCTGTCCGATATAGCAGCCTTTTTGAAAATCAACGGCATTGGTTATTTCAAGCCCTGCTTCCAGCATCAAGGCACGGTTCGGCGTTAAATCACGGGCTCCCTCAGGCACGGCAAGGCTAATGCGTTTTGCATGATAGCTATCCTCATCATCAAAGGGCATATTTGTGATATGGTCTTTTGATATTATGCCAAGCCAGCCCATATCCTTATGACGTGTATCTGTTGCAAAAAAGGCAGGCATATCAGGCTTTTCATCAAAGCCTGCTAGAATGGCCAAATCATCATTTTTGGTAATCGTAATTTTACGGCGCAATTTATATAATTGTAATTTGCGCATAAACTCATCAGCTTGGTTTGCATCAATCTCAATCAGTATTTCATCATCAGATTTTGGGTAAAGACCTATTTCAAATAAAATGCGCCCTTGCGGTGATAACAAACATGATTGACGCATCTCGCCAATCGCGATGGACGTGCTATTCGCTGTGACAATATCATGTAAAAAACCAGCAGGATTATCACCATTAAGCGTTATGATTTGGCGTTCTGATTTATGAAATAGGCTCATTATTATTATTCCTGAATGGTCATCTTGCCGTCATAACGGGCAATATAAAAATGTCTTTCACGTGACCAAAAACAAGCCTTTTCATTTGGCAAAACTGAAACATAATCATCTTGTTCGGTAAATTGATAGCTTTGCTCGCATCCCAGATAGCGGGCAAATAGCTGATTGCCTTCAATGCGTACCTCTGCCACTTCTTTGCTTGTCACTGTGATAGCTGGCAAATTACGCCTGAAACATTGACCCACTTTATTGCCACGACATGCTGTTTCGGTCGAGTTTTGCATTTTCAGATAAAATAGGCTGTCATCAAAATAAGCAAAGCCTTCATCATCAAACATTTGGCAACCATCATCAGGGGCGCGCTTGCTTTGTGCAAACTCACAGGTAAACCAGATACCTTCCAATCTTTTAGTATCATCTGCTAATGCATCTTGATGAGCAAAGGGAAAAGATAGGCATAACAATAATGTTAAAACTCTCAGAGTGGTGGCGAAATAACAGCTAGCCTGTTTTGGATTTATCATCACGAAATGCATCTTTGCTTGTTAAGAGTGCCTAACTTTGCCATCCTGACAATAAGGGGGGCAAGTATATAATCATCTGATTAGGGAATTTTGTGTGCCATGACTGTTGCGATTGAACATCCCATAAGACGTGTTTTAAATGATGAATTACATGCCCGCAAATTCAATAATTTTGACGGCACCGGACGTTTCATCCGTTATGTTTATTTCACCCAAGGTGATGATAAATTACTAATGCGCCATGTGAATGAGATGCTGGTAAAGCTAAAGTTACCAGAGATGGCAGCTGATGTGAAATTTGTGCGCCTTGAGGCAGATGGTTATGCTATTCGCGTTGAGCGTCACACCGAATTTATGTCTGTCAGCCTGATTGATATTGATGAGGTATCATCAGCTTCTGTGCCAAAAGGTGCCTTTGATGAAAGTGCCTATCCGCATCTGCCATTTCAGCTGATCCGTGATTTAAAACATCCGTTATTTCATGCAATGTGGCTTGAAATTAGTAACAGCCCTGCACGCAAACCAAATGCGGCCGCAATGGAAAAAATCCTGCAAGGGCGGGCAGTTGCTGGCAGTCAGATTTCATCTGGTGGCGGACAGCTTTATTGCAGTTTTGATATTGATGATGCTGACTATAGCCGGATGGTGCTGTTCAATAAATCTATTGCAGGTCATCGCATGGGCCGTGTCATCCAGCGTGCTATCGAGATGGAAACCTATCGGCTGATTGCGCTACTAAGCTTGCCAAAGGTGAAACAATTTAGCCCTGTCCTAGATAGGATTGAAGAGAATTTGCGCAAAGCTAGTTCTGCTTTATCAAAAGCACATCAGATTAATGAAGCAAGCCAGTCTGTTGAAGAGGCTGATAAATTACTAGCTAGCCTCACATCTCTGGCAGCTGAATTAGAGCAGGTATATGCCGAGACCTCTTATCGGTTTTCAGCTGGTAATGCCTATCAGGAAATCGTAACAGCACGGCTTTTTGCGCTATCAACACAACGCCTTGATGGGTTTCAGTCCATCAGAGGATTTCTCGATAAAAGAATGATGCCAGCTATGCAGTCTGCTAATGCATTTAGTGGGCGGATGGAGCGCTTGTCACGCCGTATTGCTTATGCTGGCCAGCTGCAACGCTCACAAACAGAACTTGCGTTACAGAAACAAAATCGTGATTTGCTGATGAGTATGAATAAGCGGACCTCTGCTCAGCTTCGCTTGCAGCAAACAGTTGAAGGTCTTTCAATCGCTGCTGTGACTTATTATGGGGTTGGGCTTGTTGGCTATTTTGCCAATGGGTTCCCGCTGGCTGATTGGGGGATAGATCTAATTGTGCTAAAGACCATTGCTGTTCCTGTTATTGCCTTTCTGGTTTGGCGTAATATCAGGCATGTCAGCGATGCTTTGCAGGCCCGCAAAGCCCCAGATTAAAGGCGAGGAAAGCGCCTAATGCTGATACAATCCCAGTCGCAGCTAGCAAGGCCATTAATTCATAAAGCCCTGCGCCATAATCAATCATTAACCCCATTATGATCGGTGCGCCGGCGCTTGCGCCAACATTAACAGGCAAGGTCACAGCTCTGATTTCACCAAGATGCCTTGTGCCATAGCGCTCTGCCAAAAGGGCGTTTAACGCTGTTGACGGCATGCCAGAACAAAGGCCAAAA
The DNA here is from genome assembly GCA_049890115.1 of Puniceispirillaceae bacterium (SeqCode). Lineage (GTDB taxonomy): Bacteria > Pseudomonadota > Alphaproteobacteria > Puniceispirillales > Puniceispirillaceae > UBA685. The sequence continues at coordinate 3,249 of JBMHCC010000029.1, forward strand.
AACATAAAAAATATAGCCAGCAAAACAGGTCCATCTGCCAGATATAAAATAATGGCAAAACAAATAATCGGTAATTGTGTCATGGCAATAATGCGGTGAGCGGTAAAGCGATCAACCAATATGCCAGATAAAATAGAGCTGATAATCGCAGCAAAAGCATAAAAAGAATAATTCGCTGTCCAAGCAAGAAGTGTCACCCCTTTTTCTTCTGCCAGATAGATTTGATGAAATAACAAACCTGTGACGGTAAAAGATGGCGCAAATACCAGCCAGATAATGGCAAGCCAGAACGCGCTGTCTTTTAGCATGTCAGACCTGGTGAATTGCGAACTAGCTAGCGCGCTAGATGTTCCCTCTTTACCAGTGGGCTCACCTTCAACACCAAAACCATCTTGCCGCGGAGTGCGAATGGTCAATTTGCCCAGAAATGGCGCAAGAGATAAAAAAGCGATAAGGGGCATAATCACCCAGATAATGCGCCAATCCATCAGGCCTAGCATCACCACCACAATCGCAGGGCCTATGGATTCTGCAATGGTAATACCAAAACCAGCAAGTGCCAGTGTGCGTCCTCTTGCTGTGATATAGCGGCGCGCCATTGCGGTCGTCCAGACATGTGTCATCATGCCCTGACCCCATAGCCGCAAAAAATAAACGCCTATAACCAACATGATAATAGATGACACAGTGGCAAAATGCAGTGCCGCCAGACAAATAGCACTCAGCGTAATGAATGCTAGCTTTTTCACAGGCATGCTATCAGCAAATTTACCAAGCCAAACCAGGGTAAAAGCACTTGCGGTTGTGGCAAGTGCATAATAACTACCAAAATCACCATGGCTCAGATCAAGAGCCTCTCGTATTTCCCGGCTAAATAAAGAGATAAAAAATGTTTGGCCTAGAGATGACCAAAACGCCATCATTAACCCAAATATCATGAAACGCCATTCAGACGACAAAAAGGAAAACCCAAGCCTTTGGCGCAATGATGCGGGATGTATTGATTTGCTGGTGGTCATAGGCTGGATAAAGACCTTCTTATAGTATTTTTTTAAGAAATAATAATTGCCAGGAAATCGCTAGCGGCGCCTTCGCCTGTTACGCTTATTTTTCTCTTTTTCAGGTTTTTCTTTTTTTGGTTTGGTTACAGCATTATAAATAATGCCCTCGACCACCATAACGGCAAACATAATGCCAAGGCCTATCCATCCCTGGCCAGAGGTCGCAACCCACCAGCCAATAAAAGCAGCTAGCGCCCAAAATAAACCAAAAGTGACAGAGACAAGACCCTTCATAAAACCCCATAAAACCGTAACTATTCACCTATATCGGTGTGATAACCGACACCATAAGCCTTGTGATAAGAGTAGGGGGTGGAGGGTAAAAACTCAAACGAAACCTGTCATCAGACTGGATTAATCAATTAGTGAGTGCCAATGGCAATTTATTTTAAAAAAAGGGATAGCAAAAACGCTAAGCTAGCGTCAGTAAAAAGCCTATAATCGTGCAGATAACTGTGATCGATACAAGCTGTGCTGATAAAATGGTAATCATCATATCTTTGCGCAATGTGGCCAAGCTAGCCATCATTTTGTCTTCTAACGCTGTTATTTTGGCGTCAAGCGCAGCTACTTCAGTGGTCAATCGGCTATCTAATGTTGTTATTTCAGTGCGCAAATTTTGTTCAGATATTGATATTTTGGTGTGAACCGTAGCTAGATCATCTTTGGTGGTAAGCCTGTCATCAAGCAGGCGTGCATAATGATCTGCTAGCACCTCTGCCTGTTTGTCAGGCATGCCAGATTTGGTCAGATCCTTCACAAATTTATATGTATCAAAGGCAAGATTGCTCATGCTGCACATGATAGGATGTCTTGGCAAAAAAAGCAATCATAGGATAATATTAGTAATAAAAAACACCTAAAAAGTGCATTATGCTACCAGCCAAACTGTTGCTATCCATTGGTGAAACTAGTGAGAGTTGAAAGAATGGTGCTGCTGAGAGGGATTGAACCTCCGACCTCACCCTTACCAAGGGTGTGCTCTACCGACTGAGCTACAGCAGCATAAAAGGCATATGCTGAGGTAGTGAGTATCAGAGACAAGCCTTATTTTCAAGTCCTGTTCTGATTGGCTAGTGACTAAAAGCGTATTAGCCATTTGACCAAACGGCGTGTTCGTTCGCTAAATAATTTCTCTGTGTAAAAGCTGCCAGCAATTCGCTTGCTTGCTTCCCCATAGGTTGGATAAGGCGCTATGAAAGATGCCATTGCGGCTATTTTCAAACCTGATGCG
>JBMHCC010000030.1:0-9704 GCA_049890115.1 Puniceispirillaceae bacterium (SeqCode)
GACCATTTGCGCGCCTGTGATCATATCTGCTTTATCACTAGCAAGATAATGCACCATTTCACCAATTTGTTCTGGTGTTACAAAATCTGCCTTTGGTTGTTTTTCTGAAACAAGCTGTCTTGCCTCATCCTCAACAGATTGACCAGATGCGCTTGCACGTGCTGTGATTTGTGCCTGAACAAGCGGTGTTTTCACCCAGCCAGGGCAAATCGCATTGCAGGTAATCTGGCTATTGGCTGTCTCTAATGCAATGGTTTTGGTCAGGCCTATCAGGCCATGTTTTGCTGCAACATAAGCTGCCTTATTGACAGATGCGACAAGTCCATGAACAGACGCAATATTGATAATTCTGCCCCAATTTTGCGCCCGCATCATTGGCAGAGCGGCAGCACTGGTATGAAAGGCAGCTGATAAATTCAGCGCTATTACCTTGTCCCATGCCGCACTATCAAATTCATCAATAGGGCTGACATGTTGCATGCCAGCATTATTGACCAACACATCAAGATGTCCCATGGCAGCGGCCGCCTGTTTGATGAAATCGCGTGCTGCCATCCCATCAGTTAAATCACATTGATAATAGGATACAGAACCTGCCCCTGCCTCATCTAATGAGGTGATATTAGCTGTCATCTCATCCTCTGATTCAAGGCCACAAATTGTGATTTTATAGCCATAGGATGCGGCGATTTGTGCAATGCCAGCCCCAATACCTGAGCTGCCACCTGTGATAAGAATATGACGCCTCATAAAACCCTCAAATTTCTATCTAATGCCGTTAGCATCACTTGCTATTTTTAAATAAAGCAGCTGCTGCATTTCCCACAGATTCTTTTTCAGCCATTTTTGCTTTCACAAGCGCAATTTCAGCTTCAAGACGATTGATATAGGCTTGCAGATCTTCGATATTCCAGCTTTGTAAATCAGCTGGCAGCTGGCGTGGGCGCAATGCTTCAAATTCATCATCACTCATGGAAGCCTCCTGATTATCTAATATCCGAATGACAGCTTTATTATATTGCCCTTTATCTGTGACTTTGCAATTTTTAATAAATTGTTTATAATAGGGTCACCTAACCTTCACCACATTTTGTGCCACGCAGGGTCAGTCAGAAAAAACCAGCCTTTGGTCTTTTTCTGAAGATCAAATGCTATGGTCAAAATGCGTCGATAAGTGAGATGAGACAATGACACAATTACTAATGCCAAAAGCAACAGCTGTCTGGCTGATTGACAATACCGCGCTGACATTTGAACAAATTGGCAGCTTTTGTGATTTGCATGTTCTGGAAGTTCAAGCCATTGCTGATGGCGAGGTAAGCGGCGGTATTCAGGGTTATGACCCTGTTCTTAATCGCCAGCTAACAGCTGAAGAAATTGCCCGTTGCGAAGCTGATAGCACAGCCAATCTGACATTGGCTGAATCAAATCTGCCACAACCAACTATGCGCACCAAAGGCCCGCGCTATGTGCCAGTGGCACGCCGCGGTGATAAGCCAGATGGGATAGCCTGGTTGGTCAAGCATCACCCAGAATTATCAGATGCCCAGATTGGCAAGCTAATTGGTACAACCAAAGATACCATCCGCAAAATCCGTGAACGCTCACATTGGAATATCCAGAATATCCAACCAAAGCACCCTGCTATGCTTGGTTTATGCTCACAAGGTGATCTGAATGCAGCGATCGAAAAAGCAGGCGGTGATATCGGTAATTCTGAAAGTCAGGTTCAGGCGATTTCTGAACTGCCTTAAATGAGGCAAATGCAATAATATAAAAACCCTGCCAGCGGCTAATCTGGCAGGGTTTTTTTTTGATTATTCATGATTTTGGCTATCAGGCTTTTGGATAACCAATATGCCTTAGCGCATCTGCAATCTCTTCTAAAATAGCAGGATCATCAATCGTGGCTGGTGTGGCAAAAGTCTCACCATTGGCAATTTTCTGGATGGTACCACGCAGAATCTTACCAGAACGTGTCTTTGGCAGACGCGCCACAATCACAGCTAATTTAAAGGCAGCCACTGGCCCAATGCGCTCTCTCACAGATGCGACAAGTTCTTTGATGATCTCATCACCAGCACGCGCCACACCAGATTTGAGCACCACAAAACCCATTGGCACTTGGCCTTTCAGCGTATCATTCACCCCTAACACAGCACATTCAGCCACATCATTATGCTCTGCCAGAACCTCTTCCATACCACCTGTTGATAGGCGATGGCCTGCGACATTGATGATATCATCTGTACGAGACATCACATAAACATAGCCATCTTCATCAATATAACCAGCATCACCTGTTTTATAATAACCAGGGAAATCAGCCATATAGGCTTCGATGAAACGTTCATCATTATTCCATAAGGTTGGCAAGCTGCCAGGTGGCAAAGGCAATTTCACAACAATAGAGCCAATATCACCTGCTGCGACATCATTGCCATCATCATCTAGGATGCGCACATCACATGTTGGTATTGGACGTGCTGGACTGCCAGCTTTGACAGGAAGCGGGTCAATACCCATGCAATTGGCAGCAATAGACCAGCCTGTTTCTGTCTGCCACCAATGATCAATGGTCGGCACACCTAATTTGTCTTCACACCATTTTAGCGTATCAGGGTCACAACGCTCACCAGCCAAGAACTGATATTGCAAAGAGCTCATATCATAATTGGCCAATAAAGCACCGTCAGGATCTTCTTTTTTCACCGCCCTGATAGCGGTTGGTGCGGTAAACATCGCCTTGACCTTATGTTCAGAAATCACCCGCCAAAACGCGCCAGCATCTGGTGTGCCAACTGGCTTTCCTTCATAGATAATGGTTGTGCATCCTTCAAAAAGCGGCCCATAGACGATATAGGAGTGGCCAACCACCCAGCCAACATCTGAGGCTGCCCAATAGACATCGCCAGCTTGGCAATCATAAATATGCTTCATCGACCATTTTAGTGCCACAATATGAGCAGCCGTTGGGCGCACCACACCTTTTGGCATGCCAGTTGTGCCAGACGTGTAAAGGATATAAGCAGGGTCTTCTGATTTCACAGGCACACAATCAGCAGGCTCTGCTTTATCTATCTCAGCCTGCCAGTCAAAATCACGGCCATGGATCATGCTAGCTAGTGCTTGATCACGCTGGAACAAAATGACGCTATCTGGTTTGGCAACTGACAAATCTATCGCCTCATCTAATAGCGGCTTATATTCGACAATCCGTGCAGGCTCGATACCACAAGATGCTGTCAGAATAAGCTTTGGTGCGGCATCATCAATACGTTTGGCAAGCTCTGCTGCAGCAAATCCGCCAAAGACCACAGAATGAATGGCGCCAATGCGGGCACAAGCCAGCATACCAATCACAGCTTGCGGGATCATCGGCATATAAATAATGACACGATCACCATAACCGACATTATGCGCCTTCAGCATTCCAGCACATAAGGCGACTTCTTGTTGCAATTCAGCATAGGTAATATGGCGTTTGCTATTGGTCACAGGGCTATCATAAATGATGGCATTTTGTGCGCCTCTGCCTTCATCAACATGACGGTCAACGGCGTTATAACAGCCATTCACCATACCGCCCACAAACCAGCGATAAAACGGCGGATTAGCATCATCCAAAACCTGTTTTGGCTGCTCTATCCAGGCAATATCTTTAGCAGCCTCTGCCCAAAATCCTTGCGGGTCTGCTGCTGCCTGTTCTGCAATATCATCAAAAATCTGTCCCATAATTATCTGCCTTATATATTTTTCGATAATGCGTGATGGCATCTATTTTTCATTGATTGCTAATGTGCAATGACAAAGGGCTAGCTGTCCAGATTAATATTGCTAATCTGTCATACAATGCTGAATACAGCTAAACTAGAAACTATGATGTGACTGGCAATCGCGGTTCATGTTTGTTATTGTGGTCTCCAGTAACAAGGCCAAAATGATCTGGCAGCCAGAATAAGGGATAGTGATGGCGCAACAGACAGAACAAGAGTCCCTTCAAACTCGTCTTGATAATTTACTATCTGAACATCGCGATCTAGATGATGTGATTGACAGATTAACTGAACAATTTCCTGTTGATCAGTTGCAGCTTCAGCGGTTGAAAAAGCGTAAACTTAGGCTTAAAGATGAAATTATTAAACTGCGTGGCCTTATCCTGCCCGATATTATTGCCTGATTGCGGCAAATGAATTGTAAAGAAAAGATCATATCTATGAGCCAGAGCCCTTCTGAAAATACCACCGCCATTAAAATTGCTATTTGCATGGGAAGCCAATCTGATTGGGCCACAATGCGTGGTGCCAAAGAGATCCTAGATGAGCTGAATATTGCTTGTGATTGCCGTATTATTTCAGCGCACCGCACCCCTGACAGATTGTCACATTTTGCAAAAAATGCTGCTGATGAAGGCTTTCACGTTATTATTGCTGGGGCTGGTGGTGCAGCACATCTGCCTGGCATGATTGCTTCACATACGCATTTACCTGTTTTAGGTGTGCCTGTTGAATCAAAATCACTAAAGGGTATGGATTCCCTTCTTTCAATTGTGCAAATGCCAGCTGGCATACCGGTTGGCACTTTGGCTATCGGTATAGCTGGTGCAAAAAATGCAGCATTGATGGCAGCACAAATTATCGGCCTATCTGATAAGAATATAGCAAAAGCCATCATCCAATGGCGCGCGCAACAAACAGAAAAAGTAGCAGACAGACCATCAGATGATGGTTAGTGCTTCTGCCTGATAATGTGCTAATGATACCCCCCTTTTGAGACATATGAAATGTAATGAGGCAAAAATGGTAAAGACCATCGGCATTCTGGGAAGTGGTCAGCTTGGCCGTATGATTGCGATAGCTGCTGCTAATCTTGGTTTGCGCTCTCATATTTTTGCACCAGATGCAGCAACCTCACCTGCTGGTGATGTCGCTCATCAAACCACAACAGCTGCTTATGATGATGAAGCAGCATTAATGGCATTTGCGAAAAGCATTGATGGTGTGACCTCTGAATTTGAAAATGTGCCATCAGCGGCACTTGCCATCATTGCCCAACATCTGCCGATTGTTAGCCCGTCTATTGCGGCGCTTGATACCGCACAAGATAGATTGTCTGAAAAGACATTGGCGCGCAAATTAGGCATTGCGACACCTGACTTTTGGGCTGTTAATAATGGCGATGATCTGGCTGGCGCCTTGACAGAATTGCAAGGTGAAGGGTTTTTGAAAACGCGCCGTGATGGCTATGATGGCAAAGGCCAGATGAGGGTTAAAACAGGTGATGATAGCGCTGCGATATGGCAAGCCATGGGACAAAAACCTCTTATCCTAGAGGCTAAAATCAACTTTGCTAGCGAAGCCTCTTTTTTAATCGCCCGCAATGAAGCTGGCCAAATTGCACATTTTCCAGCAACAGAAAATCAGCATCAAGATGGTATTCTGGCAACTAGTACAGCACCTGCTTTGCTTGATGAGGCACTTATTAAAAAAGGTCAGGATGCGGTTCAATCATTAGCAGAATCGCTGTCCTTATTTGGCATTTTGGCGATGGAGAGCTTCATCACCGCAGATGGTGAGGTGATTTTTAATGAGATTGCCCCACGCCCTCACAATTCCTATCACTGGACCATTGAAGGGGCAAATTGTAGCCAATTTGAACAATTAGCACGCTTGGTTGGCGGCCTGCCTATGAAAGCGGTATCTGCCAGAGGGCAATGGCGGATGGAAAATCTGCTTGGTCAGCACGCAGCACAAATACCAGAGCTGCTATCTGATGCCAGCCTTCATACCCATATTTATGGCAAGGATGCTTATAAAAATGGCCGCAAAATAGGCCATATTACCTATCCTCTATCTGATAGTTCAGACAAATCAAATAAAGTAGTCTGATAGAGATCATTCAGCCAATTTGCCATGAGCAAATAGGCAAAAGGTCGCCAATAATTAACAGGCTCATTTTCTGGATCATTATTGGGATAATAATTGGCTGGCAAAGCTGTGTTTACCCCTTGGCTAATATCTCTTTGATATTCTGCTGCTAATGTTTCAGCATCATATTCCAGATGATTTAGCACATATAAATCACCATTTTCTGGATCGCGCACCATGCCAACACCGACCTCGTCAGATACGGCAAGTGACTGCAAGCCAGCCTTGGTAATTTCATCTTGTGATGTGGCTGTATAACGTGACACAGGCATCGGAAATTCATCAGTAAAGCCATGCAAAAGCCGGCCACCCTCAGGTGCTAATTGATGCGAATATACGCCAAATAATTTGTCGTCCATCATTTGTTTTGGCACATCATATTGCAATTTCATTAATGCTTGCGCCCCCCAGCAAATACCAAGGCGGCGGAAACAATGTGTTTGTGACCATTTAATGATCTCTGCTAATTCTGGCCAATAGCTCACATCTTCGAAATCAAGCGTTTCAATAGGAGCGCCTGTGACAATCAAAGCATCAAAATAATCATCACGCACATCGTCAAGCTGACGGTAAAAGCGGCGCAAATAGGCTGGCTCTGTATTGGTTGGCGTATAGCTGGCAGTAGTCATTAGGATCAGCTCCACCTGCAAGGGCGAGCTGCCAAATAATCTAGCAAACTGAATTTCAGTGTCTTTTTTCTTTGGCATCAGATTCAGCAGCAACAGACGCAAAGGACGGATATCCTGTTTGTCTGCTAGCTTATCAGGGATGATATCAACACCTTCTGATTGCAGCTGTTCTAAGGCTGGAAGGTTATCAGGCACTTTGATAGGCATAAGAAAAAATCTCTAATTGATATGTTGACAACCAGCCTTACCAGAAAGCTGGCAAATCACAAAGTCATTCTGATTATAAGATTTCCATGAAAGGAGCAAGCTGAACGCCTAGCGGTATCGCGCACCACCTTTTGCCAGTAGTGACGAGGCCAGACCTGCCACCTTGCCAAAAACTTGTTTGGCAGGTTCAGTTACCTTTGGAATTTTAGCGCTATCAGCAAGGCGTCTGTCCAAAAAGGCCATCACCTTTGCCATATCAGCATTATCATCACCCAAAAAGGCAAGCAAGGTTGCGCTATAAATGCCTGCGAGCGTGGCACGTTTTGAATAAAATGAAAAATCTGTAGATGTATCGCCAGCACAACGCCACATCGCATCAACTGTCCTATAAAGTAAGCTACTTGCTAGGGCGGCATTTTGCGGGGCTGCCAAATATTTGAGGGTGTTACGAATAGCTTCTTTTTGCGGAATGGCTTGCGTTAATCTGATTTCGATTAGCAGCCTGATTTTCAAATGAGTGCGCTCTGGCAAGGCATCATGCGTCTGATAGGCTGCCATCATCGCATCATCAGCCATTTGGCCATAAAAGCTAATAGCATCATTCACTGTCGGGAAAAGCTGTTTCACCTCTATTGCCTCATAGCCGCAATCAGCCCCTGCCATTGCCAGGCTTTGGTCGCTCCAGCCATCAAAGGGCACATGCTGCAAGACAGCTTCTATGAGTGCTTGTTTTTGCTGCTCTGTTTGTGATTTGTCGCTCATGATGCTCTCATCTGTGATAATTGGGTATGCGCGATGCTCTCTATGATATAGGAAGCATGCCAGCAAAAGTCCATTATCTATGACTTTACAAATCGCAAAACAATCTTTATGATTGTGGCTCATTATAACAAACCTAAACCTAGGAAGGATGTGACAGCCCGTGTTCGTAGCTGTTAGAGACAACAATGTTGATCAAGCTCTGCGTGTTCTGAAAAAGAAAATGCAGCGTGAAGGCCTTTTCCGTGAGATGAAGAATCGTCGTGCTTTTGAAAAGCCGTCTGAGCGTCGCGCAAGAGAAGTAGCCGAATCAACACGCCGTGTGCGCAAATTACAGCGTAAACGTATGGAACGTGAAGGCTTCTAGTCGCGGTTTCATAGTCGTCTTATTCATGAATAATTTTGAAAAACCGCTTTAGGGGCTTCCCTTTAGCGGTTTTTTTATCCCACCTTTATTATTCATCATTAATCTAATTGGCTGTCTTTTTTGTATAAAAGACGGCTCATAACATTTCTGTGTTCAGAGGAGAGATGAACATGAAAATTGGCGCACCTAAAGAACGATATGATGGTGAAGCACGTGTTGCGATGACACCTTCATCTGCGCTTGCTTTGCAAAAGCTGGGATTTGACTGCATCATTGAGACAGGCGCCGGACAGGCTGCCCGTTTTTCTGATAAGGATTATGAAGATGCTGGCGTTACCATCGCTAAATCAGCAAAATCCCTCTATCAAGATTCTGATATTATTTTAAAAGTTCGCAATCCTGATGATGATGAAATTGGTCTGTTATCGAAAGATAAGACTCTGATTTGCTGGGCATCACCTGCGCAAAATGAAGCCTTGCTCGACAAGATTTCAGCGACAGGCGCGAATTTGCTGGCAATGGATATGGTGCCACGCATCAGCCGTGCACAAAAAATGGATGTGCTCTCTTCGATGGCAAATATTGCTGGCTATCGTGCTGTTATCGAAGCTGGCAATCAATTTGGCCGCTTTTTCACAGGGCAAATCACAGCAGCAGGCAAAGTCCCACCTGCCAAGGTGTTGGTTATCGGTGCTGGTGTTGCTGGCCTAGCAGCCATTGGTACAGCTCAGTCATTGGGTGCCATTGTTCGGGCATTTGATGTGCGTCCTGAAGTAGCAGAGCAAATCGAATCAATGGGTGCTGAATTCCTAATGTTGGAATTTGACGAAGATGGCTCTGGTGAAGGTGGTTATGCTAAACCTGCCTCTGCTGAATTTATTGAAAAAGAAATGGCCTTGTTCCGTGAACAGGCGCCAGAGATTGATATTGTCATCACCACAGCTTTGATCCCTGGGCGGCCTGCACCAAAATTATGGCCAGCTGAAATGGTTGCGCTGATGAAGCCAGGCTCTGTTGTGGTTGATTTAGCTGCAGAACAAGGTGGTAATTGTGACCTGACCAAAGCAGGTGAAATAATCGAAACAGATAATGGCGTCAAAGTCGTTGGCTATACCGATTTCCCAAGCCGTATGGCAACACAAGCTTCAAATCTTTACGCAACTAATCTGCGTCATATGATAGATGATCTGACACCTGAAAAAGATGGCCAGATCAACATCAATATGGAAGATGATGTTATCCGCGGTGTGACAGCTATTCATCAGGGTGAAATTACTTTCCCGCCGCCGCCGCCGAAAATTCAAGCAATTGGCAAGCCACAAGCAGAAGCACCAAAAGAGCTAAGTGCTGAAGAGCTAAAGGCAGCAGAAATGGCAGCCTTGCGCAAAACTGGTCAACGCCAAACAGGCTTGCTAATAGCAGGTGGTTTATTGATGCTGGTCATTGGTAATTATGCCCCTGCCAGCTTTATGCAGCATTTCATCGTCTTTGCGCTATCTTGCTTTGTTGGCTTTCAGGTTATTTGGAATGTCAGCCATGCGCTTCACACACCTTTGATGGCTGTTACAAATGCTATCTCAGGTATCATTATTCTGGGTGCTCTATTGCAAATCCAGTCATCAAGCTGGATTGTCTGGCTGCTTGCTGGCATTTCTGTTCTGATTGCAACCATTAATATTGTTGGCGGATTTATGGTTACACGCCGCATGCTTGCCATGTTCCAAAAGAGCTAGAGGACCGGTTATGGATCAAAATATCGTCACATCTATTTATATCGCCGCTGCTGTCTTATTTATCCTGTCACTTGGGGGTCTA
>JBMHCC010000031.1:0-32774 GCA_049890115.1 Puniceispirillaceae bacterium (SeqCode)
GATGAAATTGCCTGGTCATTATTGGGTATATCAATGGCTGGCTGGAATAGTATCATCAGCTTTGGGCTTGTTCTTTTCCTTGTCTGCGCCATCTTTAAGCTTAAAGGAGTTCTGCGAAATGGATAAAGCAAGATTAGCTGAATTTTTGCGTGTTAATCATGCCGGTGAGCGTGCTGCCCAGACTATCTATAAAGGCCAGTTGGCGGTGCTAAAAGGCCATGAATATGAAGCTGAAATTCAGCACATGATGGAACAAGAAGTTGAACATCTTGAGACCTTCGATAAATTGCTGAATGAGTATGAAGTGCGCCCATCAGTGCTTGACCCGCTATGGGGCGCAGCTGGTTTTGCGCTTGGTGCTGTTACTGCTGCTATGGGGCCAAAAGCTGCCATGGCATGTACCATTGCAGTCGAAGAAGTCATTGGTGAGCATTATCATAAACAGGTTGAAGCCTTGCATGCTGCTGATCAAGAACCTGAATTAAAAGAAACGCTTGCCCGCTTTCGTGATGAAGAGCTAGAGCACCGCGATATTGCCCGTGATAATAAAGGTGAAGAAGCCACAGCCTATCCGTTATTGCGCGCTATTATTCAGCAAGGCTGCCGCACGGCCATTAAGATTGCTGAAAAAGTCTGACGCTCAGCTATCTAGCTTATCTTGCAATAATTCAGAATCCCAATACAGGTAATCGCGCCAGCTATGATGCAGATAATTGGGCGGGAAATGACGACCATTTTCTTGTAATTGCCACACAGATGGCTCGCGCGGTTCCTGAAGGGGATGCATGCCGCAATCAGATGCTAATTTCGCACCTTTGCGCAAATTACACTTCCCGCAAGCCGCCACAACATTAAACCAATTCGTGCGCCCGCCTCTTGCCCGTGGCACCACATGATCAAAGGTCAATTCAGATGCTGGTAGCCTGACGCCGCAATATTGACAGGAAAACTTATCGCGCAAAAAGACATTAAAGCGTGTGAAAGCAGGATTACGACTTTGTGGCACATATTCTTTAAGCGCAATAACAGATGGCAATTTGAAGCTAATGGTGGGGCTTCTGACTTCTTCATCATATTCTGAAATAATTGAAACACGCTCTAGGAAAACAGCTTTGATGCTATCCTGCCAAGACCATAAAGACAGCGGATAATAGCTAAGTGGCCGAAAATCGGCATTGAGAACAAGGGCAGGCGGATGTGAGCCAGCATTCATTCATCTTACTCCTTAGCTGTCATGCTCTGTGACTGTTATTAAAGCTAACCATGAGAAAGATAATAGTGCAACTGCAAATCCCAACATGTAGAAAAGATTTCAGAAATTCCACACAAGATGCTGTGTTTGATACATCAGCTCATGTGATATTTATCGATTAATCTGTGGCTAATTCTGTTGCCATAAAATGGCCAAGCGCATTTACCGTTTCAGCATCAATGCTATGCCCCATGATGGGGCGTGCTAATGTCTGGCAGTCATAACCTGCATCTAGTAACATCTGATTGGCACGCGCCATTGCGCCAAATGGCACAACTTCATCTCGTTCACCATGCGCCAAAAAGATAGGTGCTTTGCTATCTGGTGCTGGCGTTATGTTCTGATTAGCTAATAAAGCACCAGCAATAGAAGCGTAGCCAGCCATTTGGCTTTTCGCTCTTTGTGCAAGATGCAGGCTCATCATACCGCCTTGCGAGAAACCGCCAATGAAGATGCGATGTGGCTCGATTCCCATTTGCTCTGACAAAGCCATAGCTGCCTGTTCAACCAAAGCAGCAGCTCTATCCATTTCGCCATAGGCAGAGGCTGGATCTTTATAGAGCGTTTCTGTTAGGGCAAACCATTGTCTGCCAAAGGGGTTAGCCGAACAGATATCAGGTGCATGTGGGCAAAATAGGCTTAGCTGCGGCACAAAGGCTCGCAAAGGATGAACAAGATCTATCAAATCACGCCCATCAGCACCCCAGCCATGAAGCATAATAAAGCAGGTTGCTTCGGTTTGGTTGTCACTTTGATGGTGGTCTATGCCATTAAATGGCCCTTGTAAATCAGCGAATCTCTGCTCATTAGACATGATAAAACACTCCCCTTTATCAGCTTGTCTGCTTATAATAATAATGCATGATGGCAAGCAAGTACCAGTGCGCCGTCACCCATAAAAAATCAGCAAGGCTGAACAGGTTTATTTTTTGATGGATTTGCCAATCATAACCAGATTTGCACCAAGCCCCACAGGTGATTTGCATCTAGGGCATGCTTATTCAGCGCTTTATGCCTTTCAGTTAGCTGGCCACAATCCAGCACAATTTCATTTGCGCATTGATGATCTTGATTTCACCAGATGCCGGCCTGAATTTGTGCAAAGACAGATAGATGATCTGGCCTGGCTTGGCATTAGCTGGCAGGCACCGCCCCACTATCAAAGCAAGCGGCTTGCGCGTTATCAATCTGCGCTTGGTTATTTAAAAGATGAAGGGTTTATTTATCCCTGCCTGCTGCAGCGCAAAGAAGTTGCTGAAATATTATCAGCACCACAAGCTACAAGCTCTCTAAAAGGCAGATTATCTGATGCCGAAATGGCAAAACGCCAAGATGATGGCAGAGAGCCTGCCTATCGGTTGGATATGACTAAAATTGCCGCAAATTGTCCGGAATTATTTTGGCATGATAGGAAAACAGGCAAGCATATTGTATCGCTGTCAGCCATTGGTGATGCTGTCATAGCACGATCTGATATTGGCGCATCTTATCATCTTTGTGTTGTTTTAGATGATCATGATAGTGCCATTACGCTGGTTACTAGAGGCCGCGATTTGGCTGCTGAGACAGGTATCCACAGGCTATTGCAACATCTGCTACAACTTGATCAGCCCTGTTATGAACATCACCCCTTAATTGTTGATGAGACAGGCAAACGACTTGCCAAACGTGACGATGCCAAATCATTATCTGCCTATCGCGAACATGGCCATTCACCAGATGATATCTGGCAAATATGTCAGCTATTTTTGGAAAAACCAAAAAACAAATTTTTTTGTTGACAATAATCTGAAACACCCTTATGTATCGCACCGCACAATTTATTTTTGTGTTTCCTCCCTTAACTCGGTCGTGAATTGTTTCACGGCCTTTTTTTTGTCCATATATTGTATTTTTTCTGAAATAGGCATAGATAATTTCTAAATTGGAAATAATTGTAGGCGCAAAAGCTATTGTGCGCTGCACAATTTCTCAATAGATTCATTATCAATTAATCGTGTCTGACCAAGAAATGCTGCAACCAAAATGCGTGTTTCTGGCATCACATCATCCTTGGACGAAACAGCCTCTAGCGTGTCAGGGTCACACAGGCTGATATAGTCAATTTTGGTAAAGCCAGCTTTTACAAGATTTTCAGATGCGTGCGCGATGGCATCTGTGACATCTTTTCCCGCTATTAGTTCAGCTGCTAACGCTTGCATGGCTTGATAGAGTTTTGGCGCAATCTGCCTCTCTTCTGCGGTTAAATATTGATTACGAGATGATAGCGCCAGCCCATCATAATCACGCTCTGTCGGGCATGTTATGATTGAAATTGGCACATCCAAATCATCAACCATCTGCTTGATAACAGCACATTGCTGGAAATCCTTTTCACCAAATAGGGCAAAATCTGCCTGAATATGGTGAAATAATTTCAGCACAATCGTTGCCACACCTGTGAAAAATTGCGGCCTATATTCCCCTTCCAAAGGCAGCGCAGCACCAGAAGGCACAATGCTGGTGGCATGGCGTTCACGATACATGCTAGCTGGCATATAAACACAATCAGCTAGTGCCTGTTTCTGCAAAGCCATTAAGTCATCATCTAGGGTGCGCGGATAGCGTTCTAAATCTTCACCAGCAGCAAATTGGGTTGGATTCACATAGATTGTCACAACCACGATATCAGCAACCGCTTTTGCCTGTGCAACTAATGCCAAATGCCCCTCATGCAAACCACCCATGGTTGGCACAATCGCAATCGTTCTGCTATGCGTTTTATGTTGTTTCACAAAACGCTGCATTTCAACCTTTTCAGAGATCAGCTTTATCATCTGCTTATCGTCTCATGATGGTTAGCGTTTGACAAAACATTCTGCATCAGAGGGAAATGCACCATCAATCACATCACGCCGATAAGCCGCAACTGCCTCTTCAATCGGCTCTGACAGTGCCCCATATTTACGGACAAATTTTGGTGTAAATTTATCATATAAACCAAGCAAATCATCTGTCACTAATATCTGGCCATGACAGGCAGGTGAGGCACCAATACCAATAACAGGAACCGTGCTGATATCAGCAAGCCGGCGCGCAACAGGCTCAACCACACATTCCACAACTACACCAAAGCAACCAGCCTCTTCCAACGCTTTTAAGTCACTGACAAGCTGCTCTTCTTCGATAGAATCACGGCCTGTAACGCGATATTCATCAGGGCTATTGACCTGTTGCGGTAATAAGCCAATATGACCCAAAACAGGGATGCCAGAGCGGATAATCGCCTCGATATGAGGCGCCATATCCTCGCCGCCCTCTAGCTTAATCGCATCAGCGCCAGTTTGCTGCATAATCTGATGGGCATTATCAGTCGCCCAATTAGCAGATGATTCATAACTGCCAGCTGGCATATCAACCACAATCACAGCTTGATCTGCTGATTTTGCAACAGCCTTGCCATGCCTTATCATCATATCAATCGTAGCGGTATTGGTTGTTTCCTCTCCATAAACCACCATGGCAAGCGAATCCCCAACAAGCAATAAATCGCAATGCTCATCAAGGCGGCTTGCCATAGATGCTGTATAGGCGGTCAGACAAACGATTTTACGTTCATCTTTTAACGCCAGAAATTTCTGAATTTTGGACAAACTCAGCCTTTCTTTTTGCGCACAAATAATTCAAGCCTGTGATCAACCAGCTCATAACCCATTTTTTCGGCAATCGCTATTTTCATCTTTTCAAGCTCTTCATCATAGAATTCGATGACCTCACCTGTTTCGATATCAACCAGATGTTCATGATGTTCGCCAGATTCCTCATAGCGTGATCTGCCATCACCAAATTCAAGCCTTTCAATAACACCAGCTTCTTCAAGTAATTTGACTGTGCGATAGACCGTTGCAATGGAAATCGTACCATCAACAGCAACAGAACGCTGATATAATTGGTCAACATCAGGGTGATCTTCTGAATCTTCGATCACTTTTACAATGACCTGGCGCTGGGATGTCATGCGAATATTTTTGGAAAGGCACCTATTAAGCAATGTGTCACTCACTAGCATAATCTCCCCTATAGGCTGGTCTGTCATCCGTTGCAATTATACACATAAAGTGAAATGAAATTCATCCGTTTTCTTTTTATAAGCGATATGAGACAGTCAGCAGAAAGTGAAAATTTTTAAAATTGGCAACTGGTCGGAGCCGACGAAAAAACCATGAAACAACAATCCACCTTGTCAGGCATTATTTTGATGATTTTGGCGATGGCTGTTTTGCCTGGCCTTGATGCGTGTGCGAAATGGCTTGGTGCCACCTTGCCAGCATCACAGGTAACAGCAGCACGATTTAGCATGCAGATGGCATTACTCATCCCTGTTATGATGCTATTGCGCCTGCGGTTTGATCGCTCCTATCTCTCACTATCTCAGATGCTACGCGGCATTTGTCTGGCAGGAGCCACATGGCTTTTTTTCATATCGCTAAAGACATTGCCAATGGCAGAGGCGATATCCATCTTTTTTGTCGAGCCTTTATTACTGACATTGCTTGGTGCGCTTTTTTTAGGCGAGGTTATCCGCATCAGACGCATAGCTGCTATCATCATTGGATTTGGCGGTGCCATGCTGATTATTCAGCCTAGCTTTGCTATATTTGGCTGGCCTGCTTTGCTGCCACTTGGGGCTGCCTTTTTCTTTGCTGGCTATATGATAATCACCCGTATATTGGCGCAGAAACAACATCCTGTTACCGCACAATTATCCATGTCATTCTTTGCGCTCATGACCATTATCATTTTGGCTTTTGTAAATGATAGCTTTGCCTTTGAAACACAAAGCTGGCAGATGCCAAATCGCACTGAATTTTTGATTATTGCCCTGTTAGGCATCATAGCAACAAGCGGTCATTTGATGATTGTCTTTGCGCTTCAGCGTGCTGATACAGGCCTGCTGGCACCATTTCAATATCTTGAGATTGTCAATGCCTCACTGCTTGGCTTTATTATCTTCAGCGACATTCCAAAAGACACCACAATAATCGGTGCCGCCATTATTATTGGCTCAGGCCTCTATTTAATCCACCGTGAAAATAAGGCGCAAAAAACCCATCAATTAGCTGATTTATGACGTTGTTTCTGACGCATAAAGGCAATGATGGCAAAGGGAATAGAGCCAAGATAAAGCACAGTAATCAGAATATAAGCAAGCCATGGTTGCGCCACTACAAGACCTGTTAATAGCGCAATTAATGCCAGAATTGGCAACGCAAAATCAGATGAAATCTTAAATGATTTACCGGCAAAAGTTGGCATTGTGCTAACAGCAGCCACACCGCAAATCACCAAGATAAGTGAAACAGGAAAGGCCTGTCGCATCATCTCTATTTCAAACTGGTTATGAATGACAATCGGCAACAACACCAATAACCCAGCAGCAGGGCTTGGAATGCCTGTGAAAAAATTCTTCGCAAAATCTGGTTTGTCAGGGATTTCTGAATCAAATCGTGCCAGACGCAATGCAATACAGACAATATAAAATAATGCTGTGGCCCATGCGATATTGCCAAGATCTTGTAATGCCCACAAATACAAGCATAAGCCTGGCACAACACCGAACACAACAACATCAGACAGGCTGTCAAGTGCCCCACCAAACGCGCTAGTGGCACGCAATAAACGCGCTGTTCTGCCATCTAGCGCATCAAAAATTGCCCCCAAAGTAATCAGCCCGACCACCATATCCCATTGCCCATTCAGGGCAAAACGCAAGGCTGTTAATCCTGATACAAGTGCAGCGATTGTGATAATATTGGGTATCATCCAATTGGCTGATACTTGGAAACGAAAGGGGCGTCTTTTCGGCACTGGCATTATCGTGAAGTCCCCCCATCAGGTTCTTTGGCAATGCCTGTCAAATCAGCGATAACAGTCTCGCCAGCAACACATTTTTGACCTGGCAGAACCATAACAGGTGTAGAGGCAGGCATCCAAATATCAACACGGCTGCCAAAGCGGATCAGACCAAAAATCTGACCAGCTGATAGCCTGTCACCAATTTGCGCATCACATAAAATACGGCGCGCCACAAGACCTGCAATTTGCACAACAGCAATTGTGACATCTTTGATATCATCAACCTGCATCGTCAAAGCAAGTCTCTCATTATCATTGCTTGCTTTATCAAGGCTCGCATTTACGAATTTGCCTTCACGATACAATTTATGGGTAATTGTTGCGGCAATAGGTGACCTGTTCACATGCACATCAAATACATTCATGAAAATCGCAACACGCCGCCACTGACCTTCAGGCAGGTTCATTTCTGCTTCTGGCTCTGCTTCATCAATTGATATCACACGTCCATCTGCTGGAGCGACCAGCCAGCCTTGTTTTTGTGGTATCATCCGCGGTGGATTGCGAAAGAAATACACACACCATAAGGTTAAGGGCACACCAATGATGAAAAAGCTTTTAAAAAAAGCGCCTATCAAAATTGTAACACCTGCAAATAAAGCAATAAATGGCCAGCCAGCAGGGTGAATCGGAACAAAGACCTCTTCACGAATGGCGCGATAGATATTCATAAATTTTCTCTTTTTCGTTAAATTTTCAAAAGCCCACGTTTTTCAAGCTCATCTCGTTTTGCTGAGACAGCATGCGTTCCAAGTCGGCGCGGCGCATCGACGCCCTGAATATAGACATCTTTATAGTCAGCTTCAATATCTTGCTGCAGTGATTTCTGAGCGTGTGAAACTGGCAGTGCTGGCGCCTCACTCACTGCCACCTCATTCGGCGCATTTGAAAGAGCAACATCAGCTGGTCGCGCCTCATCAAAATGCGGCATTTCGAAATCAGGCTTCACAAAATCAGCCTCAGAGCTGGCCGGCACAGATTGGCTGGCAGATTGTTGGGCAAATTGTTGGGCAGATTGTTGAACAGGCTCAGCTTCCACCAGCTGTTCTGTATCTTGCTGAGATTGCCCCTCATCTGCCATAGCAGCGGGTTCTGCCTCATCCGTAGCTGCCAGCATCTTATCTATCTCTTCATTATCACCTCTATTTTTTGGCTGAGCCTGTGCTGATACTGCCTCACCTTCTGCTGTGTCTTCCAAAGAGGCGATAAGAGCTTCATCATCTAGCATGTCTGCCATCGGGCCACCTTCTGCTGCCAATGCCTCGGCAAGGGCATCATCTAATGCGTCATCAGATACCTGCTTGGCATCTAACTTATCATCAGATTGCGGCTGAGAGAGACCATCATAAGGGGTATCGGTAATGGTGATATCAAAATCACCCCCCATCTCAAAAGCACCCGAATCTGCATTATCTGGGGTAGCATGACCAGCCTGAATGTTATGTGCTGGTTCGCCAAGCTGTATTGGCAACTGGTCAGGCTGTGCTGTCAGATTATCAGCTGGCAAATCAGCTAGCTGCCCATTTGTCATTGGTGCTGATGTCGCCGGGTGTGATGCAATAATTGGTTGCGGCACAGATGAACCAGATGCTTCTGGCATGGCTGGCATCGCAAAGGATACAGCCATTAACGGAAATTCTTGTTTTTTACCCTGTTTTGGGAAATCAGTTTGCGCTCCTGAAATCAAGGCTCTGAACTCTGTCATAATCTGCTGCGAATAGAAAAGTGCCTCTTGTTCCCACGGGCGCAAATCCCACTGCATATCATCTATGGCGCCTTGCTTTTTACCAAGCCATTTCGCATGATAGATGGTTTGTTTTTGGCCATCACTCTTTTTTGTCTTTGCGATTATTTCATAGCGTTTTGACAAGATTTGCGAGACATGAATCAGCTCATGTGTGAATTGTGCCATTGCGCTATCAAATCCACCTGCAAGTGAGACAGCACAATCAAATTGGTAATATTTCGATTGAAACAAACCAGGGCGGCTTGCCAACTGGTCACGGCTAATCGGTCTGGCACCTGGCTGTGCTGATAGCTCAATGACCATTTTCAGCTTTTTTTGCTGCTTTGGCGAAAATAAACGAGGCGCAAAAAAGCTTGTTGCAAAACGCATCAGATCAGCATGCGTAGATACAAATTCGTGCTGTTCATGATCGATAGTGACAATTTCAATCATTTTAATGTTGCTTCTATCACCAGATTGCATTGCTTTGATTTTACGATTTAACCAGCAGCCATAAATAGCAAAAGCTGCGTCAAAATCTTATCACTATCTAATATGACCATAAAGACACAATAAAGACAAAGGAAATACTACTATCCAAAGATATAGGTGATTTTTTCATAGTAAATAGGGGGTTGGCCTAATAGTAGTATGGTCAAATGAGGAACTATATTGTATGGTCTTGTTCACAAAATATTTTAACTAATTAAGCAAAAATCAGTAATTGCAGTAGACAATGTTATGATTTTAGGCGATTTTTAGCTGAGAATTTCGATTGCGATAGGCGGTAACCGGTTTGCCTATCAGAAATGGGGAGATTAATTGATGCTATTTTTTAGAGGCGTATCAATTGCTATTGCAAGCTTTATTATTGCTGGTTCTGCTATAGCTGGCGGATTGCCAACTGATCAGGATAGTGCAAATAACGCGAAAGAAGCTGCGCCAGCTAATCGAACAGTCGCAGAAAAAGCACCTGCCACAGCAACAGCAACTTCAACTGCGCAAGGTGAAAAGCCTGTTTCAGCACCTGCAACAAGCGAATCAACTGCTGCTGCAGAGACAAACGGCAATGCTGAAGCATCAGGCTTCATTGCGATTGAGGATGACCCGCTTGTTGTTGACGTCTCAGCCATCGTTGATAATGATGGGATGGGCAATATTCAGGTGCAATGGCAGAATTCCGATGATGGCGTCTCATGGCGCAATCTGCCAGGCGGCATCCAGCAATCATTCACACCTCGTGAAGAGCATGTTGGCCAAGTATTGCGCGTACAGATTTCTTATGTTGATGGCCAGGGTAACCTTGAAACCATTATCAGCCCATCATCAGAGCCAGTACAGAACGTCAATGATCGCCCGTCAGGCTCACCTATCCTATCAGGCAATGCCAGAGAAGATGATGCCCTTGTCGTTGATACCAGCCTTGTTGCTGATGAAGATGGCATTGGCAGCTTTGACATTATTTGGCAGCGTTCAAGCACAAAGACAGATTGGCAGGCTTTCCCGGAAGCTGTCGGCGATGTCTTGCGTCTAGAACAGAGCCATGTTGGCTATAGCTATCGCGCGGTAATGTCTTATGTTGATGCGCATGGCACTAGAGAAATTTTGATAACAAACCCATCAGAGACTGTTGAGAATGTTGATGATCCTGTCGAAGGTGAAGTGGTTATTCAAGGTGATGCAACAGAAGGTTTGAGCCTGTTAACACAAACACTTGGCCTATCTGATGAAGATGGCATTGCTAGCTTGTCTGTCACTTGGGAAGAATCACGTGACGGCCGTTCATGGCGCGCCATCGAATCAACCGCACAATCACGCAAATTATATCTTAGCCAAGCACTGGTTGGTAAGCAGGTTCGCGCCAGAGCATCAGTTGTTGACAGCTTTGGTGTTGAAACCATCTTATTCTCACAAGCCACTAACACAGTGAAAAATGTGAATAACCGTCCAGAAGGTAAGATTTTTGTTCGCCGTGTTGGCAATAGCTAAATCTTACAGCTGACCTATAAAATGAGGGATTTTTTCTTTGAACGGGAAAAATCCCTTTTTTGCATGTGGCCAGCAGAGCGAATCATAGGCACGCCTCACTTCAAAATGAGATAATGAAGCAGCGCTAGCATAGCTAGTTAGCGTGTCACGCCAATAGCCAGTTGGCTGATAGGCTGCAAGGGTGTGATCTGCACCCTTCTCATTTGCCATTTGCACAAGGTCATTCTGCCACGTTGCGGCATTTTCCAGCGCATAGGCTGGAACCTTATAATGTGCCTCAGCACGTGATAGCGCATCTTGCATCGCTATTTTGTCAGCCATTTTGACTGAGTGAGATCGAAACGCACCACCACAATCAACAGGCAGGCTGGCAATCGCCACAGGTGCTTGTGCCAGCGGCAATGTTTCAGCCAAACAATCTTCTGCTGTTATCAGCAATAATGGCTTCTGGCCAGCAGGCGCTGCCAGAGGCGCAATCGGTGTCGCTGGCGGGTTTTCAGCCCCATCAAGCGCAACTACGACTTCTTCTAACTCACCATAAGGCTGAAAACGCCCTTTTGTGAATTGATCAATATTATCAGCTCTTGCAGCATAGGCCTTGCCTCTGGTTTGCAATCCTGCCACCCAGCGCCAACCAAGCGTATTTGACGCAGGACAGCCATCAGCCAGATGTGTCATGAAAAAATGAGCACCTGCCTGCCAGGGTAAGTGAAAGGTAAAAATCCAAATAGAAGCAAACCACATTCTGGCGTGATTATGCAGATAATTGGTTGTCACAAGCTCATCATGCCACGCATCAAAACAAGCTAGACCAGTCTTGCCAGCAAGGGCTGCTTCTAATTGTGCGCTAGTTACTGATGGCGTGCTGTGATTGCGATAATCTGTCCATAGTGAGGGGCGCATTTCAAGCCACCCTTTCCAATAGGTACGCCAAAATACCTCTTGAATGAATTTCTCAGCTGCGCCAAAGCGATGAGAAGACAGTGTCTTTTTGACTATCTCATCTTCGCTAATTAACCGCCTTCTAATAGCTGGTGATAATTGTGAGACATTATCATGATAGCCTGACCCAAAATCGAAATTCCGGTTTTTGGCATAAAAGCTCCCAGCCTTTGGCAGAAATTCATCAAAACAAGCAAGCGCATCAGCACGCGTAAAAGGCAAAGACATAGCACACATAATCGTAATTTTTTAAAGTTAAAGAGTGTTTTTATTTACGCAAAAAAAACCAGAAAAGATGTGAAGGAAATAACAGAAAATTTTCCCTCTTCACGAAATTGATTAATTGCGCTTATACTGTATCTAGTATGGGACAGAGTAAGAACTATACCAGCTATAGAGTGCCAGCATCTTTGATGCCGTTACATGCTTTGTCACATATTTCCCAAAATGTCAGCTTAGTGAAGGAGTCGTATGATGAAAAACGATCATGACCGCATGGCGTCTGGCGCCATTATCCCTTTCCAGCCACGTGCCATTGATAAAGATACAATTGAGGTATCCACGATTGTGGCATTGGTAGCTGTCACTATTTTACATACCCCTGATGAAGGGCCTGAAGATAAGCTTATTGAGATGATTGAACAAAGTGGCGAGGCTGAAATTATCGAGGTCATAGATGCTTTTGATGACACGATTGATGGCGGCGGTGCCCCTTTGCCAAAGATAAAGCTGCCTGCGAATGATAATTAAGGCTTGAGGGCGCGTTTCGCTCTAAAATGCTGTTGGATATATAACGCGGCAGTCTGGTTTGTTAGCTGGCACATAGATTGACCAAGCATGCTATCAGGCTAAGCTGAATTATTAACCGCTTTTTTGGTCTTTTGTTGCTGCTGCTTCTTCACCATTGTCTTTTATAGTTCTATATAAAAGACATGTTTGAAGTTTTATCGCTGACCATTCCCTTTTTTGGCATTATTGCCCTTGGCGCATTCTCGCGTGCTATTGGCTTTTTTGAAGCTGATATGGGTTATAAGCTGGCACGTTTTGCGTTTTATTTTGTGCTGCCACCCTTTTTCTTTCTGGCCATTAATGCGGCACCAGTTGAAGAGCTATTTAATATTGGGTTTTTATGGCGTTATGAGCTGGCCACATTCATCATGCTCGTTGGTGCTGGCCTGATTTCCATTCCCTTATTTGGCTTTTCAGGCATAAAGCGCGGTCTCTATGGCCTTAATGCAGCCTATCCCAATGTGGGTTATATTGGCTTTCCGCTGGCATTGATGGCATTTGGCACGAATGCTGTTTTGCCTTTGGCGATGATCTTAGCGATTGATACTGTTATTTTGCTGGTTCTCACAGCCTTTTTCATCACATCTGATAAGGATAATACCCTCACCCAATCTTTGGCACATATTAGTGTTCAGCTATTACGGAACCCGCTGATTTTATCAGCGATTATCGGGTTATCATGGGCCTATCTTGATCTGCCAATTCCAGCGATATCAGAGCGGTTTTTAACCTTGCTTTCAGGGGCTGCTGCGCCATCTGCCTTATTTGCACTTGGCATCACCTTATGGGGCGCTGATTTAAAAGGTGCCCATCTAGAGCTAGGGCTACTTGCTATTTTCAAGTTATTTATCCACCCTGCTTTGGTCACCTTATTATTTATTGGCGCAAGCGATATGGACCCTGTCTGGATACAAACAGCGATTTTATCAGCTGCAATGCCAATCGCAGCGAATGTCTTTGCGATGTCACAATATTACGGCGTCTATAGCGAAAAAACCGCTGGGGCTATCATGCTCAGCACAGTGATTGCGAGCCTGACAACCTCAACGGTTTTATATTGGTTATTCTCATATTTTGGGTCGTGATGACCCCATTTTTATGATTTTGGCAACAACTTCCACGCAAATGGCAGTGCTGCTGTGGCAATCACAATCTTTAGGACATCACCATAAATAAATGGCAAAAGGCCAAATTGTAATGCTTTATCAAAAGAGCCGATGACAGAAGATAACCATGTTACGCCAAAGGCATAAATCACGATATTGCCGATAATCATGGCAAGACCAGCTGTTGCCCATGATTTGCCCCAGCCCTTTTCAGCCAGCATGCCAACCACAAAAGCAGATACCAAAAAGCCAAATAAATAGCCGCCTGTTGGACCAGCCATATAAGCAAGACCAGCACCGCCAGCAAAGACAGGTAAACCAACCGCACCTTCAGCCAGATAAGCAAAAATCGTTAACGCACCAAGACGCGCGCCATAAGTCATGCCAATCAGCAAAATGACCATTGTCTGCATCGTCACAGGGACAGGATAAAAAGGCACCTTGATATGTGCTGATAAAGCCAGCAAAATAGAACCAGCAACCACCATTGCAATTTTGTGGTTTAGTGAAAGGCCATTTTCGCCTGCTCTGGCTGATAAAAATTGTTGTATCAGCGGCATTGATGGCACATTGGAAACACCAGCCATAAGAGTCACTCCTTTTTATGACATTTAATAGATACGAATATTGTAATATTCGGTTGAACCGAGTATAGCAAAGCACCCGTAATCTGCAACAAATCAAAATGAAGATAACGAATTGGGTTTATTTGATGATTGTTGCCAGTCCACTGAAGGGATGATGTCACTATGCTTGACCGATTTTTCCACCTAACAGCACATGCCACAACACCACGCCGCGAGGTGATGGCTGGCCTTTCCACATTCTTAACAATGTCTTTTATTATTGCGGTAAATCCAGCAATTTTATCAGATGCTGGCATTGATTTTGCCGCCGCCTTTGTGGCAACCATTATTGCAACGATTATCGGCACATTAGTGATGGG
Organism: Puniceispirillaceae bacterium (SeqCode); assembly: GCA_049890115.1. Classification (GTDB taxonomy): domain Bacteria; phylum Pseudomonadota; class Alphaproteobacteria; order Puniceispirillales; family Puniceispirillaceae; genus UBA685. The sequence goes on from JBMHCC010000031.1 coordinate 14,646, forward strand.
GCTTTATGCAGGCTGGCCTGTTGCTGTTGCACCAGGCATGGGCCTTAATGCGTTTTTCACCTATGTTGTTGTTCTGGGGTATGGATTTACCTGGCAGCAAGGTCTGACAGCTGTCTTTGTGTCATCTGTATTATTCTTTATTTTTTCAATCACCAAATTACGTGTTTGGTTATTGCAATCTGTACCATCTGCATTACAGGCAGGTATCACAGCTGGTATTGGCTTATTTTTGGCCATGATCGGCCTGACATCTGCTGGTATCATCGTCTCTAATCCAGATACGATTGTGGCATTAGGCCCTGTGACAAAGCCAGAATTTCTTTTGGCTGTTGCTGGTTTGTTGATTATCGCCGCTTTGGAATATCGCAAAGTACCAGGGGGCATTTTACTAGGCATCTTGCTGTTATCAATCATTGGCTGGGGCACAAATATGGCTGGTTTGGCAGGCATTGTATCTGCCCCTCCTGTTGCGAGTGCTGCGTTTCAACTTGATTTTAGTGCGGTGACATCACCAGCCTTTTTATCGATTGTGTTTGTCATGCTGTTTGTCGATTTCTTTGATACAACAGGGACGCTAACAGCGATTGCTGATATTAGCGGCAAACGTCAAAAAGATGGGTCAATTACCAATATTGATAAGGCAGTCGTAGCTGATACCTCTGCCAGTATCGTTGGCGCATTGGCAGGCACATCAAATATGACAACTTATCTGGAAAGTGCTGCAGGCATCAAAGCTGGTGGGCGTACAGGGTTAACAGCGGTCGTCATTGCTTTGCTATTTGCCAGCTGTCTGTTTTTTGAGCCGTTATTTTCATCAATACCTGTCTTTGCCACAGCGCCAGCCTTGATTTATGTCGCAGCCAATTTCATGACCTCATTATCATCAGTGCAATGGGATGATATGGCAGAATCACTAGCTGTGATGGCAATCGCGATTATCATGCCACTAACCTTTTCCATCGCAGCTGGCATTGCCTTTGGCTTTATCATCTATGGCTTTATGAAGCTGGTTGCAGGCAAAAGACATGAGCTATCATCAGGTTTTGGGGTGATTGTGCTATTAGCATTTGGCTGGCTTGCCTTAAGTGCTGCTGGCTAATTTTCCCACATGGCAAAAAGGCCTTGCGTTGATATATCAATTTCGCATTGACGCAGGGCATTCTGCCAGCTAAGCCAAAGTGAGATTTTGAGAAAAAACCGTTACTATATAGTAGCGCAAATCTAGATAGGTAAGCTATCATCGTGGTGACATGGATCAATTAAGCGACAGCAAAACAGAGCAGGTGCCTATATTCTCATTTGCCAATGGTGAATTGGGAACAATGTCTAATGCTTTTATCCGCCTGATCGAAAAAGTCACAGGCCAGCCACTGATTAAACAGCTCTATCTTGATTATGTTGATGATAACAGACCGCCTGAAATGTTCTGGCGTGATGCGCTAGAGCGGCTATCAATTTCTGTTGATTTAAAAAAAGAAGCTGAGGCAATGATTCCAAAGACAGGTCGTCTTTTGATCATCGCCAATCATCCCTTTGGCGTCATAGATGGCATTGCCTTATGTGCTTTGGTGTCATCTGTTCGACAAGATTACAAAATCATCACTCATCGCGTTTTGCGTCAGGCGCCAGCTGTGATGAATAATATCTTGCCGATTGATTTTGACGAAGATGAAAAAGCATTACGCAATAATCTTGAAACACGCCGTGATGCGATGCGCCATCTCAAAGATGATGGGGCTGTTATCATCTTTCCCGCTGGCGCAATTTCATTAGCACCGCGCCTTGTTGATAAAGCCATTGATTCTGAATGGAAGACATTTGTGGGCAAAATGGCTTCTGTGCCAAATACCACCATCATGCCTTTTTACTTTGAAGGTAAAAACAGCATGATGTTCCAAATCGCAAGGCGGATTAGCCTAACTCTGGGCTATTCTTTAATGTTCCGTGAGATCAAAAAGCGTATGGGCTCAACCATGCCTGTAACTATGAGACCACCAGTTCAGTCTGATGATTTAATCGCCTTTGGTGACAGATCGCAAATTACCGAACATCTGCGCCGTCTGACCTACGCTGAAATCTAGCCTGCTTTTATCGCCAGCAAGTGCGGCAATAACGCCACATCAGCCGATAAACAATAAGGCACATCTTCATAACCAGCTTCTGGCCGCAACATAAGCTTATCTTCAATAAGGCTATTTGATGATGATAGCGCATGACCAAATCCAAGAGCGTGATTCTCAACTGGCCATGCTAAACCAGATGAATGAGCAAATTTCATATCTGAAAAAGGCAGGATGGCACAATGGTGACCCCGCGATAAATCAAGGGTAATCGCCCCTATTTCAAACCAGATAATATCTGTGTCAGTGACCAGAATAATGGCCTTTTCCTTATGATATTTCTGCATGATATGAAGCGCTGAGATCTGATGATCAAACCGCCCACCAGCAAAGCCAAAGCTGATGAATAAAGGAGCATCAATGCTATAAAGCGCTTTTTCAAAATCAGTGCTATCTTGTTCTGATAGTATGACGCTGTCTTTGGCAAATTGAGATGACATGCCAGCAGGTGATGAATCCATATCACCAATATGAAGATCTGCTAAATGTTGGCATTTGGCAAAATGACGAATCCCCCCATCGACAGCTATTCCTGGATAATGGGATATCATCTTTTGCAATAACGAGAAGTGGCAATCGCCACCTCCCGCTAAGATAACAGGGTGATTAAATTTCATGATGCGGCCACTTGGTAATTTTGCCTCTCGCTATCAACTTAGCTGATTGACTGATAAATACCAGTGCCTTTCACATCACCTGTCCTATTCTTTCCTATTCTCTCCTAGGTTTCTCTGAAGGCAACATCTGTTGCTTTCTTAATTGGTGAGAGAATATATTCTAAGATGGTTCTTTTGCCGCCCAGAATATCCACCGTCACTTGCATACCTGGCACAATATCAGGCGTTTCGCCAGTATTAACAAAGGTGGTCTCATTAATTTGCACCATCATTTCATAATAAGGCGGCTGATTTTCTTCTTCAGTTGTGTTGCTGGCAACATGAACCACCTCACCTTCAAGTGCGCCATAACGAGAGGGATCATAGGCAGAAAGGGAAATGCGCGCTAATTGACCAACCGTCACATCAGCCACATCTTGCGGCTGTAATTTAGCACGAACAACAAGGTCAATATCAGATGGCACAATCTCTGTTAAAATCGTACCTGCCTGCACCACTGCCCCAACGGTTTTCACATGCAAAACTGAGACAGTACCAGCGATAGGAGAGCGGATATCAGCATGAGCCACTCTGCCAGCAAGGGATTCCTGACGCGAGATTGCCTGTGCTAATCTTGTTTGCGCTTCGACAAGCAAGCCGCTTGCTTCTGCGCTAAATTGGTTGATGGTTGACTGAATTTCTTTCTCGCGTCCGACTTTTTCAGACCGTAGCGATTCCATCGATAGGCGCGCTAATTTTGCACCACCTTCAGATTGCCGCCATTTTGTCTCAGCCTCAATCAGCTTCAAGCGAGGCTCATGACCAGCATCCACCAATGGTTTAAGCAAGTCATATTCTTGTTTTCTGATTAGCATTTGTTGATCTGAGATTTCTGCCTCAGCCTGTTTTTCTCTGATAGAGCGCTCTAATGCTTCAACAGCCTGTCGCAAGACTTCTAGCTGTGTGTTATGGGCGCGTGATCTCTGATCAAACAGATTTTGCTCATCTCTGACAGCATCTGGTGCTTTGGCTAGCAAATCTGCAGGAAATGAAAGCCTGTCAGCACCATTAGCTTCAGCTTCAAGACGTACAATCGCAGCACTTGTTGAGGCAATAATAATCTCATTATCCGCAAAATCTGCTTGAACATCAGCATCTTCTACACGGAACAAGACCTCATCTTGTGCTACCACAGACCCTAATTCAACATGGATTTCAGTAATGGAACCTGGCAGTCTGCTTTGGATAATTTGCACATCAGATGGCGGTATAACATCACCTTCGGCGCGCACTTGCTCATCAAGCTCTGCTGTATTGGCCCAATAAACAGCGATTGTGAAAAAGGCTGTGATTAAAATAAAGACAATCTGGCCACCCAACATACTAGGCTCTTCAACAGAGAAATCTGGCTCATCCTGATTAACAGGCTGTGGTCCAAGCATTAATGGCGGCGGACCAAACCAGCGTCTGATAATTTTACGAAATGGCCATAACAGAATCTTAAATGGCAGCAAAATAATCTTGAAAGGCAGCGTTATCACAAACCAGATAAATGACCATAGATAGCCCAAAAATCCTTTCTGTGGCTTCTCATTTTCTGTCGCGGCATCCATGATTGCAGCATCAATGGCCACCTCATTAGCTTGTTTCTTTGTCTTAGCCTTCGTAGCAGGGGTTTTATTTTTCATTTTGCGCTTCCTTCATCTTTGCCAAAACCTGCTCTTTTGGACCAGCCATTACAATTTTCCCCTTATCCATAACAACCAGCTCATTTGCTAGTTGCACCATGCCACCGCGATGCGTCACAAACACCGACGTGACCCCTTCTAATGCCTCTTGTAATTTGCCCACCAAATGAGCTTCTGTTGCGTTATCCATTGAGGCTGTTGGCTCATCCATCAACAAGATATTAGGACGGCTAATCATCGCTCTTGCGATAGCGATTGACTGGCGCATACCAGCAGATAGCTCTTGACCTCTTTCTGAGAGTGGAAAATCAAACCCACCTGGCAATATACCGATGAAATTGGCTGCCCCAGATACATTTGCCGCATATAACAGCTCTTCATCAGTGGCATCTGGTTTACCCATCAGCAAATTATCGCGAATAGTACCAGAAAACAGAATAGGGTTCTGTAAGACCGTGCCAATATTTCTGCGCACATCTTGCGGGCGGATTTGCCGAATATCAGCATTATCAACCAGCACCACGCCTTTATCAGGTGGGTGCAAGCCGCAAATCAGACGTAGCAAGCTTGTTTTACCTGACCCAATGCGCCCCAAAATGGCAACATGATCACCTTCTTCAATTTTAACCGAAATATCATTGAGAACCGGCTCTGGCTCTTCTTCATAGGTAAAGGTCACATTTTTAAATTCTATTGAGCCCTTTAAGGTCTTGCGTTCGTCATAGCCAGAACGTGTTTCCTCATCAGTTGTGCCACCAAGCACCTCACCAAGCCCTTTATAAGCCGAGATAGCTTGGTTCATACGGCCAAGCAGACCTGTTATCTGGCCAAGCGGTGCCATTGTCCGACCAGACAGGATAACACATGCAATCAGCTGCCCCATCGTCAGATTACCAGCAGCGATTAGATACACACCATAGACGACAATGCCAATTTGGCTTAATTGCTGACCTAGCTGAGCAAAATAAGAGGCAAGCTGGCTCGTTAATTTTGTTTTGGCCTGTGTTTGCCCCTGATTGAGAACAGAATTTAACCATCTATTACGCAGCAGAGAATTACCTTGTGTGGTTTTGACAGTTTCCAATGCACCAATCATTTCAACCATCACAGCCTGCTTTGATTTGCCTTGCGTCATCGAAATTTCGGTCATACGCCGTATAATTGGCTGCAAAATGAGCCCAAATAAAATGACCAAAGGCACAATCAGCCCAGGTACAGCTGCAACAGGTCCACCAATAATATAGAGCACCCATAAAAAGAGTAGGATAAAAGGCAAATCAGCAAAGACAGTAAAAGAGGCAGACCCAAACGCATCTTTGAGTAAATCAAAATCACGAACAGTTGATGATAATGCACCTGTCGCGCGCTTACTCATCGTCGTGTCATGACGCGAAATGCGGTCAAATAAGGCTGTTGAAACACGCCTATCAATTTTTAGACTGGCTCTATCAACAAAATTACCACGGACAATTTTCATGATAAAATCAAAGGCCACAACCACAAGAATAATGATGGTAAGGGCAATCAGTGATTCAGTTGCATTATTCGGAATAACACGATCATAAACAGTCATAATATAGAGTGATGAGGCAAGTGCGAAAATATTAATCAACACTGAGGCGAGGATCACCTGAAAATAAATACCTCTGCATTTTGACACCGGACCAAAAAACCAATGGTCTCTCATTCTTGTAACGGGTTTTAACATTCACTTGCTCCTGCAGGGACACCTAAAATTTGCGTTAAATGGTCAGCCAATCGCAGCCCTCTGGCATAAGCGATTTCCTGTGACCACATCAGTTGGCTTAATTCTGTTTTGACATCTGCTAGCTGCGTTATCAGCTGTGCGACCTCAAGGCGCGATACCAGAGAATTACCAATAAGAGCTGTCAGGCTATCATGGCGATCTTGCACATCACGCAGCTTGGCTCTGGCATTTTCGATTTCCAGCACACGCCGGTTAATCTCTAACAAAATCTTATTGGTTTCGGTTCTATGCTCGCGCATTTTGGATTCTTTTTCGGATAATAATTCACGCACACGCCAATTAGCCTGCTCTTTGCGTGCCTTATTTGAACCACCATCATAAAGCGGGATGCTCATCTCAAGACGTGCAACGATCTGATATTCAGATTCGAAATCGGTTAGATCAAATAGCTCGCCTGTCACAACACCATCAAAAACAGGCCGTAATTCATTTTCAATGGCATTCAATTCATAGCGTGCAGCAGCGGCATATAAATCAGCCACTCTGACCTCTGACCAGTCGATCTCTGCAATCTGAGGGGTCGTATCTGTTCGGTTTTGCAATAAATTTTGCAGTAATGGTTCTGCTTCTTCGGCGGTAATGCCAAAGCTTGTTTCAAGTTCTTGGGCTAATTGCTCTGTGCGGCGCAATGCCCTTTGATATTTCACATCTGCATCTAATTCTGTCAGCTTTGCTTGTCTGACATCTGCCAAACCAATAGAGCCCGCCTCGCCCTGTGCGGTAATCGCCTCAATATGAGGCATTAATGCTTCTTTTGCTGTTTCATAATGCAAGACTTCTTGCTGGCTATGTTTTAGGCGAATGATATTTTCAAGCAGCTCAAGACTGCGTTGGCCAAGCATGATATCAAGCTCAAGACGTGATGCAGATAGGCGGTTATAATCAGATAATTCACGATTCTCACTAACGCCCCAATCATATAGCCGATAGCGGCCTGTCACCTCGAAATCATAGACATTATCACGATTGCTATTATAGCCTCTTGTGATGGCACGGCTTGGATCATTATGTGCATTAGACCGTTTAAAATTAGAAAATAATTCACGCTCACCAGTGACCTCTGCGGTAATTTCTGGCCGCCTTTCAGCTCTGCGAAGACCAAGTGCATAAATGGCCTGACATGTTCTAGCAGTTGAGCGGCGTATCGCAGGATCCTGATAAATCGAACGAATAATCACCTCAGGCAAATGCGAATCATAGGCAAGCTGATGATCAGTTCCTGATGGCGATAATGCTATCTCATCACCATAGGTAGACCCTGCCAGACCAGTGATAATAACCGCAACCAAAGCAGTAGATTTTAGCAAGACATATACTGCTTTTTTGCACTTATATGCTTTTTTATAAAAGGACTGTGCCACATCGCTAACCGTGCTATGACACTTCCCTATCATGTCGAAAAAATGAACTGAAGTTTGTAACACTCTTGCATCTCCTGCTAAAGTACATCTCTTGAAGCAGGCAGAATAAACACAGAAAGACTAACAAAAGGTAAAGATGGCAGAGATATCTGCCTTATTTCAAAAAAAACTTATTTTTAGCGAAAAAATGCCTAAAATATTAATGGTTTCGTAACCATTGAAGGATGAGATTGATGTTTGATGTTATCTTGTGCCAGCCGGAAATACCGCCAAATACAGGTAATATTATCAGGCTATGTGCCAATGCAGGAGCGCGCCTTCATCTCATTCATCCGATGGGTTTTGCATTGACTGAAAAATCATGTCGGCGTGCTGGGCTTGATTATCATTCTCTTACATTTGTGCGGGAATATGGTGACTGGGACGAATTTGCATCACATTTTGATCTGGACCAGATTTATGCCATTACGAAATTTGCCAAAACAGGCTTAACAGAGCCACGCTATCACAAAGGTCACGGTTTTTTATTTGGGTCTGAGACATCTGGCCTGCCAGAGCATGTTCGTAAAGCGATTGCACCAGAACGCCATTTACGTATTCCAATGGTCGCCAATAATAGGAGCCTCAATCTAGCAAATGCGGTTTCAATCACACTTTATGAAGCGTGGCGTCAATGTGATTTTGAAGGCGCAGTACCTTATCACCCTGAATGATAAGAGACTGAGTGATGAGAAACTGGTTTATCTGATAACAATCTGGCTGGCACATCATCAATGAGGCAGGCTTTAATGATAGGTGTCTGATTGTGGTTGCCCAATATCTCTTTGCCCAATATCTCTTTCATTGGCATCTTTGTTATTGGCATAAAATAGTGGCCCACCTGTATGACGCGGAAAGCCAGTGCCAAAAATCATCGCTGCATCAATCATATCAGCATCATCAACGTCACCATTGCTAAGCACCTGCTGACAGGCGGCAATCAAAGGCGTTAATAATTGGTTTTGTATGCTTAACATCTCAGCTTGATCATATTGCGCTCTATTGCGCTCTGCCATTTTATCATGCCACACATAAAGCCCTTGTCCTGATTTACGGCCAAGCTGCCCTTTGGCAATTTTAGCATCTAGCATGTCACTGACAGCGTCATCCAAAGCCAAGTGACGCCCCACATCAACACAGACATCAAGCCCGATTTGATCAGCCAGCTCAATCGGCCCCATCGGCATACCAAAGGCAAGCATCGCCTCATCAATCGCATCTGCTTTTTGACCAGCCATGACAGATGATAGCCCCTTATAGAGATAGGGAAGCAAGGCACGATTGACGATAAAACCAGCACTATTACGGACTTTTACAGGCATTTTCCCAAGGCTGCCTGCTAGGATCATTAATTTATCAACCATCTCATTTTGCAGCGGATCTTTATTTTGATAAATCACTTCAATCAAAGGCATAATGGTTGCTGGATTGAAAAAATGCAGCCCGATGAGCCGAGATGGTGTTACCATCTTGGATGCAATCTCTGTCAGATCAAGAGCAGATGTATTTGTTGCAAAAACCGTATCTTTGCGCATTTTTGGCTCTAACTCACGCCAGATTGACTGTTTTAATGCTAGCTTTTCAGGCACAGCCTCGATGACCAAATCAATCTCGCTGGCCCTATTATCAGGCAGGCCAGCATGGAAATTTGCTGCTGCCTCTAATGCGTCTTCTTCTGGTAATTTGCGCCTGAAATAGCGTTCTGCTTCAGATTTGGCACGTTGCAAGGCCATTTCATCAATATCACTTAGATAGATAATTTTCCCCTTTAATGCCAAAAAGGTTGCGATATCCGCCCCCATTGTTCCAGCGCCGATCACAAGGATTTGGTCAATATCACAAGTGCCACGCCCTTGTTTTTTAACCTTATCTGTTAGCTGGAAAACACGGCGCAAACCGTGAGACACATCCCCTAGCATCAGCGCTGGAAAAATAGAAAGCTCGCCTCTTACTAATTCTTCATAATTGCCATCTGCTGCGATGAAATGATCACATAAGGCGATGAGATGGGGATGATGTTCTGCTGGCTTCGTGCCGATGAGGTCACGGCGTAATGTGGCTGCCACATCTTTAATATCAGCATTATCAACAGCTTGCTTTTGGTCTGGCTTGCCTGCTTTCATCAGGGATTTGGCCTCAGCCAGCAAGGTCTCATCTGTTGCCATGCCATCTGCCAGACCACAATTCAGGACATCATCAGCTTTTGTCATTGGCTTGCCTGTCGCACAAAGTGAAAGAGCTGTGCTGGTACCAAGCAGGCGGCTAGCTCTGGCTGTGCCAGCAAAGCCTGGTATCAGACCTAAATTCACCTCTGGAAATCCAGCCATGATTTTATGCGTTGATGAAAAAAGCCGGTAATCACATGCAAGTGCCAATTCCAGCCCGCCTCCCAGAGCAGGACCATGAACAAACGCAATGGTGGGAAAAGGCAAAGATGACAATGTATCAAGCATAGCCATGGCATGTTCTTGCATTGCCCTGACCTCAGATAACGTCGTTAATGACTGAAATGCGGTGATATCAGCACCAAAGACAAAGCCGCTTTGTTTGGCAGAACGCAGGATAAGACCATCTAGATCAGCACGCATGGATAATGTTTGAAGGCAATCTGACAGCTCTGTAATCATCACAGGCGACAGGATATTGGCTGATTTGCCTGCCATATCAAGTGCCAAAATGGCAATATTATCTTCAAAGCTGAGATGCAGATTTTGTCCTGTCATGCCTGATGTGCCCTTCCCACTAACGCCTATTGTCAAAATCTAGGATCAGTTAGCAAAAACAGCAATCAGCAAATAACAACCCGAAACAGAAATTGTGAATAGGGTGATGCGCCACCCCTTCAAAAAGAGGGGTCACGCACCGCGCATCAATCAGGCAAGCAAATATAAAAGGGTACGCCACCCCTTCAAAAAGAGGGGTCACGCACCCTGAGATCCCGTATCTCATTGAAAATGAAATCAAAATCTCAACCGAATTACCACTCATTTTAAAATAAATGAGCAACACAACCATTAGATTAAACCATTTTTTACCATTTTGCAAGGTTCTTTTTCACATCTTTATCATAGGCCTGATTAATGGCTTTCACCCAAATGGCCATTTTATGCCGCAAGCCATGAAAACGCTCACTTCTGGTTGGGACATTTTGCGAACGCAAATCAGCTAGCCTGTTACGGTCTCTTTGCCGCCAATGTGAACGGGTCAACTGTTTTGTCCAGCGAGGCGCTGTCTTTGGCTTATCTGGATTGTCTTTTTCCTGCCAAATGATTGTCATTTCACCCCTGCGGCATAGGCGCAATAAATGGTCATATAATAGGTGATATTGTTCCCATGCCTGCTCTGCCGCCAAAAGGGTAAAGAGGGTTGAGAAAACCATATATGGCTCTTCTTCAGCCAGAACCAACCTGCCATGGGCGATGTGGTTTCGTATTTGTATCAGATTATCGCAATCTTGGCGATTGGTCTGATAAAGCGGCAATGATTTGACATAGGCACTGAAACCCCTTTTTCCGATGGGGTTTGTCTGTTGGCATTTTTCCTCTAGAAACCCGATACGCAATGCCAAGCACAGCCCGACATCAAGATAGGCTTTATATAATGCCTCACATTCGGGAAAAGATTTTGCGCCAGAGTCCTTTTGCAAGGATCCTAGTAATTCTGGACCTTGCCCAAAATAAGCATCTCTGAAATTGCTAAGATTATAGGCTTGCAATGATTGTGTATCAGATAAATAGGACAGATATTTCAGTTTGAATGTTTCAGTATCTTTGTGAAGCCTTATACGCCGTTCTTTGCCCATCCCCCCCTTTTTTGTTTTAACTGTGCTAGCATAATTGTATCTGGCAAAGCGTCTTTGTTTTCGACCAGTTTTGATTTTATTAATGGCTAACTGATTATGTTCTTGCCATTTCGCCTGACCAAGCTTGCCTTGCAACAGCCCAGAAGAGTACGGCAGCAACACACGCCCTAATGTATAAAACAGCTTATCTTCTGGCTCTTCGGGATATTTTTCTTTCCGCATACGCTCAGCGTAATGTTCAAAAAAACCCCTATAAGACAACAGAAGGACAATCATCTGCAGAAATTGGTCAAATTCTTTTAGATCAGACAGACCCTTATCATCGCGCAAGAAATGGAATAATTTTGCTTGCTCATTTTCAGGCAGTTCCTGCAAAATATTTGTCGAATAGCTCTCTGAAAAATCAAATAAGGCAAAGCTACGATCAGCCAAGCTATAACCATCTTCGGCATTTTTGGCAGGTCTATTTTCTATCAGCTTATGAAAGGCTGTGCGACGTGAACGCCGAACTTTTTGGTTTTGTGATCCCAAATACGCAAACAGCATATTTTCAAGATTATGAAGTGACAGCCTGATAAAATATAATAGCAAATGACGCAGCTGATAATCGCTGTCACAATTGGCAAGCAAGTCTGAGGCCTGCTGTGATATCTTTGCATGATTCATTATGCCCTCCCCTTTGAACGTGCTATGTCTGTTGTGATTTTCTGCATTAGAATTTTGAGCAAGAGACCAGTATAGCAGAAAATGACAATAGTTTAAATAGATATTTTAATTATTTTTCTATTTTTTGTTGCATCATTAAGCAGCTCATGACCAAGAGTTGCAGAAAGAAAGAATGATGTTTGATTTACGATTTTCCTTCACAGCCAGCCTATGGCGGTGGCAATCAGATAAAGCGTCATGGTATTTTGTCACGCTGCCTGTTGAGGATGGCCAGCATATCCGTTTTGCCAAGGGCAAGGGTGCTGGTTTTGGCTCTGTGCGGGTTCTGGCTCAAATTGGTGATACAAGCTGGAAGACCTCTATTTTCCCTGATAAGAAAAGCGGCTCTTATATTTTGCCTGTGAAAGCAGCGGTGCGAAACACAGAAGATGTAACGCCTGATACGCCAATCCAAATTATGATTTCAGTGATTAATTAAACCATAATCACTATAGCTACTATCTGGCGTCACAGGCTGAAGCACGAGATAAAAACAAATAGAAGATAAGGCTGATTAATCATTACGATTATGGCGGAGAGACGGGGATTCGAACCCCGGAGGGGCGTTAACCCCAACACGCTTTCCAGGCGTGCGCCTTAAACCGCTCGGCCATCTCTCCGTAACAGATGGCTCACACCATAATCAAAGCCATTCACAAAGTCCATAAATTGCAGGCTATTCATCAAAATATACTTGCCTTATTTTACTGATTATGACCAACATAATGTCATGATTACGCGCGGATTTCAGATTTTTGGTGGCCTCTTAGCCTTAGTTGCCTTGTGGCTTTTTTGGCGAGATATTAGTGCCAGTGATAGGCCTGCCAAATTGCTTGGCCAGCTATGGTATGAGGCGTCACCTGGCTCATTACAGCTGACAGAGGCTGTGATTGATCGCTATATCGATCCCTGCGGCCTGTTGACTTTTCTGGGATGTGATACGTTTTTGTGGCATCCAATTATCGCAACATTGCTCAACTGGCCTGCTGGTCTGGTAATTGGTTTGCTTGCCACTATTATCTTATTGGTAAGCAGCTTCCGTGCCAAGCGCGGGCGCAAATCGGTTCAATCATTGAGACGTGATGGTCGCTAGTAGCGCATTGGTTTAGTTATCACCCATCTGAAGTGCCTTAAAGAAAGCATCTTGCGGGATATCAACCTTGCCAAATTGGCGCATACGCTTTTTGCCTTCTTTTTGTTTTTCCAGCAATTTACGCTTTCGAGACACATCACCGCCATAACATTTTGCGGTTACATCTTTACGCAAAGCAGAAATGGTTTCACGTGCTATCACCTTGCCGCCAATCGCTGCCTGAAGGGCAATTTTAAACATCTGGCGCGGCACTAAATCTTTTAATCTTGTGCAGATGGCACGGCCACGACTTTCAGATTGTTCGCGGTGAACGATCATTGATAGCGCATCAACAGGATCGCCATTAACCAAAATTGAGACTTTGACCAAATCACCAGTGACATATTGATCCATCTGATAATCAAAAGACGCATAGCCTTTCGTGACAGATTTCAGCCTGTCATAAAAATCAAATACGACCTCATTCAAAGGCAGACGATACACCACCATGGCACGGCTGCCAGCATAGGTTAGGTCAATCTGCTCACCACGGCGTTCTGTGCATAAGGTCAAAACAGCACCAAGATAATCATCAGGCGTCATAATGGTGGCTTTGATCCAAGGCTCTTCAATATGGTCAATGCGGGTAACCTCTGGCATATCTGCTGGGTTATGCATCTCTATGGTTGACCCATCTGTCATATGCAGATGATAGACCACAGATGGCGCTGTTGAGATCAGCTCAAGGTTAAATTCGCGTGCCAGACGCTCTCTGATGACTTCCATGTGAAGCAAGCCTAGAAAGCCACAACGGAAACCGAAACCTAACGCTGCTGAGGTTTCAGCTTCAAAAGAAAATGAGCTGTCATTGAGTGATAATTTTTCCAATGCCTCACGCAAGGCTGGAAATTCAGCTGTATCAATCGGGAACATACCGCAAAACACAACTGGCACAGATGGCTTAAAACCTGGCAATGCCGTATCACATGGTTTGCGATCATCAGTAATGGTATCACCAACCTTGGCATCAGATACGGTTTTAACACCAGCATTAATGAACCCAACCTCACCAGGGCCAAGCGCATCAACAGCTTCAGGCTTTGGGCAGAACACACCAACACGTTCAATCGTATGAACCGCACCACTTGCCATCATGCGTATTTTCATACCTTTTTTCAAAACACCATCTTTAACGCGCACCAAAGTCATCACGCCAAGATAGGGATCATACCAGCTATCAACCAGCAAGGCCTTTAACGGGGCAGCCTCATCACCTTGTGGTGATGGCAATGTTTTCACAACAGCTTCCAGAACATCAGGTATTCCCATGCCTGTTTTGGCAGATACCGCTATTGCATCAGACGCATCAAGGCCAATAACATCTTCAACCTGGCCTTTGACACGATCTGGATCTGCTGCTGGTAAATCCATTTTATTCAACACTGTGACAAGCTCATGATCAGCTTCTATCGCCTGATAGACATTTGCCAATGTTTGCGCCTCAACACCTTGAGAGGCATCCACGACCAACAAAGACCCTTCACATGCTGAAAGAGAACGTGATACCTCATAACCAAAATCAACATGGCCTGGTGTATCCATCAGATTCAGCACATAGGTATCACCATCTTGTGCTGTATAATTCAGGCGCACGGTCTGCGCCTTGATGGTAATCCCTCTTTCACGCTCAATATCCATATTATCAAGCACCTGATCAGACATTTCACGATCAGCCAGGCCGCCACAATATTGGATAAGCCTATCAGCGATTGTGGACTTGCCATGATCAATATGGGCAACGATAGAAAAATTACGTATGTTCTGCAAATCTGTCATGGATACTTATGTACTCTGTTTGGCTGTGATTGACCAGTCCCAAAGATAGGGTGTTTGCTTGCTATTTCACCTCAAAAACAGCCTTTTCCACCCTATGCAAGATATCTTTACCTGCTATGGTCAGAGCAAACAGCAAAAACAGAGCTTTTGATCAGATGCAAACAGGCTGGAAGTTTAGACTTTTCTCTGTTACAACCAACATTGTCATAATAAAATGACAAGAGATTCCCATTTAGGACGTATGATAAGACCATGACACTTCGTGCCCATGAAAAATATCGGCCTTATCCAGCCATTGGATTACCAGACCGGACCTGGCCAGAAAAGACCATTACAACAGCACCTATCTGGTGTTCTGTTGACCTGCGTGATGGCAATCAGGCTCTGATTGAGCCGATGGATTCTATGCGCAAGCTACGCATGTTCAAAGTGCTGGTTGATATGGGTTTCAAAGAAATTGAAGTTGGCTTCCCTTCTGCCTCTGACACAGACTTTAACTTTTTGCGTGAATTAGTTGATGGTGGTCATATTCCTGATGATGTGACTGTTCAGGTTTTGACACAAGCAAGAGAGCATCTGATTGACAGAACCGTTGAGGCATTACAAGGGACGAAAAATGCTATCTTGCATTTATATAATTCTACCTCAACCTTGCAACGCCGTGTTGTTTTCAAAGCTGACCAGCAAGGCGTGAAGCAGATTGCGATAGATGGCGCAAAGATGGTTGCTGACAGAATTAGCCAGCTTTCATCTGATACAAATCTGCGCTTGCAATATTCACCTGAAAGTTTCACTGGCACCGAGCTGGAATATGCGCTTGAGGTATGTGAAGCTGTGATGGATGTTTGGCAGCCAACGCCTGACAATAAAACGATTATCAATCTGCCAGCCACTGTTGAGATGTCAACGCCGAATATTTATGCTGATCAGATTGAATGGATGAACAGGCAATTTACCCGCCGTGATGCGATGATTATTTCGCTGCACCCTCATAATGACAGAGGCACAGGCATTGCTGCAACAGAGCTTGGTTTGATGGCTGGTGCTGACAGGGTTGAAGGCACGCTATTTGGTAATGGCGAGCGCACTGGTAATGTTGATATTGTCACACTTGGTTTGAACCTATTCACCCAAGGTGTTGACCCGCATCTGGATTTCTCAGATATCAGCAATCTTGTTGAGACAGCTGAATTCTGTAACCAGCTGCCTGTTCATCAGCGCCACCCTTATGCTGGCCAGCTGGTTCATACTGCTTTTTCAGGCTCGCATCAGGATGCTATCCGTAAAGGCATTGATGCGCTGACGCAAGCAAATGATGAGCATTGGGAAGTGCCCTATTTGCCGATTGACCCATCTGATATTGGGCGCTCTTATGAGGCCATTATTCGTGTTAATTCGCAATCAGGCAAAGCGGGCGCGGCTTATCTGTTAGAAGTGGAACATCATGTGCGCTTACCACGCGCCATGGAAGTTGAATTTAGCAGCTATGTCCAAAAAACAGCTGATGATAAGGGAATTGAGATTACCTCTGATAAAATCTGGGATATTTTCTCTAGCACTTATCTGTCTTCTGACGGCCGATTTGCCCTTGTGTCTTTTGAATCACAGCCTGTGGCGCGCAATGCCGAAGAAACACGTATTGAAGCCAAAATCTCATATGATGGCGAAATTCATGAGATTGTTCATGTTGGCAATGGCCCTATTTCAGCCTTTGTTAATGGCATAAGATCAGCCTTTGATTTGAAATTCAACCTTGCTGATTTTGGCCAAAATACCAGATCATCTTCCTCACAAGCAGAGGCAGCTGCCTATGTTGAATTACGTGTGCCAGATGAAGATGGCACATCTGTCTTTGGCGCAGGGATTGATACCTCAATCACAGTTGCGCCGATTAAGGCCGTGATTTCAGCTCTTAACCGCATGTCATAAAAAAACCCTGATAAGACATGACCGCCTTATCAGGGTTTTGATTATTTGATCTCACAGATTATCCGCGAATCTGACCGCCACAATTTTTGGCCACAGCGGCGATAATCTTATCACTTATCTCAACAATCTCAGCATCGACCAAAGTTGCTTTTTGCGGCTGGATTGTGACATTCAAGGCAACTGATTTTTTGCCATCTTCCATTTTATCGCCAGCGTAAACATCAAAAATACGCACATCACTGACAAATGGCTTGCCACCTGCTTTGACAGCGCGCATCAACGCATCTGCGCTAACAGACACATCGACCACAAAGGCAAAGTCACGTGACAAGGCTTGCAGGCTATTTAAGGCCAATAATGGCTTTGCTGGCCCTTTATCTTTGGGTGTTGGCACAGATTGGAAGAATAATTCAAACCCTGCACAAGCGCCTTTGACATCAAAATGTTTGGCAATCGCGGGATGAATTTCACCAAAATAACCAAGCACTGTGCGCCCTTGCACAAGCGCGCCAGACCGGCCTGGGTGATAATAATCTGGCGCCTCATTTGTGATTTGCAAATTATCAACGCTAACGCCAATCGCGCCCAATGCCGCTATCAGGTCAGCCTTCACATCAAAGACGCTCACAGCCTCATTTTCATAACGCCAATCAGCGGCGCGCATACGCCCTTGGCGCACCCCACCACAAACATGATATTGCTGATCAGCTGGCACACCTGCAAATACAGGACCCACTTCAAAGAAACATAAATCTTGAGAGCCACGACGCAAATTACGACCAACTGCCTGAAGCAAATTTGGCAAAATCGATGGGCGCATCATATTTAACTCAGCGCTGATTGGATTTGCTAATTGCAGCGACTCATCACCGCCGCCAAATAGCTTGGCATCTTCCTCTTTCATGAAAGAAAAAGTGACAGCCTCAATATAATCACGCGCGACAAGCGAGCGACGTAAATAGTTCGTGCGTCTTTGTAATTTAGACACAGAAGGCTTGGCAATCATCTCATCACGAGGCAATGACAACATTGGTAAATGCTCATAGCCATAAATGCGAATAATCTCTTCGATGATATCAGCTTTGCCATGCACATCAGGGCGCCAAGTCGGGCGTGTCACCTGCCAATTCTCATCACTATCTTTGGCAATCTGAAACCCTAATATCGCCAAAATCTCTTCTTGCTTTTGCGCAGGCACATCAACCCCTGTCAG
>JBMHCC010000032.1:0-4641 GCA_049890115.1 Puniceispirillaceae bacterium (SeqCode)
CAAGGATACGACCCTTGGGGAGCGCTAGCACATAATTTTGTGTCATCCTGAAACCCTCTGCTTTAAGCAACCTGCTTATTACCTCTATGCATCATGATCTGGCGTTATTGCGGCTGGCCGAGGCGGTGCCACATCACCTGCCGCCATAGCAATTTTATCAATTCTAAGGCGCATTGCTGCGCCTGCTGAAAAGTTAAAAATGATAGTAGCCTCATCATGACTGGCTTCTGAATAAGCGATGTTCAGTAAATTGTAAAACACAGAATCAGCGCTTTCACCATTCATCTGCTGCTGTTGCAGTTGGCGCACGCACCCAATACGCACCCCACATAACACACGTTCCGCGTTTTGGCCTTTGCGCTCCCAGCAATAACGGTCAGCGATTATGACAAGCTCACCAGCTGCTTTATCATAATGAATATTATCATACCTTATTAGCGCATCTTGCAGCAGAGCTGATAAAATAGTGATATCATCAGCTGTTGTGACCTGCAGCTTTAATGCCTCTTTATCATCTTGATTATCAGGTGTTTTAGCAGTCATAAATGGCTCATCATCTTTTGGTCATCTAACTTTGTTAAAAGGCTAAAGCCTTGTTAATTCAGCACCACAACATCTTAGCCTTTCTTCCAGATTAGCATAGCCTCTATCAAGGTGATAAATCTCACTGATCTTTGTTGTTCCTTTGGCACATAATGCAGCCAGAACAAGTGAGATAGAGGCTCGTAAATCAGTGGCTCTCACTGGTGCTGCTTTTAATTGACCTTCCCCTCTGACAATCGCAACATTACCATCAATGGTGATATCAGCACCCATACGCATTAATTCTGGCACATGCATAAACCGGTTTTCAAAAATCGTCTCTGATATTCTGGCATGGCCATTTGCAACACACATCAGCGCCATATATTGCGCCTGAAGATCAGTTGGAAAACCAGGATAAGGCGCGGTATCGACATCAACAGCTTGTAATTTATCAGTTGGTTTTACCGTGATCCAATTATCACCAACCTGAAGATCAACGCCAACCTGCTCTAGAATTTCAATCAAAGCATCTAAATGATCAGGACGAATATTGCAGACACGCAAATGACCACCTGTCATAGCAGCACCAATGATAAAACTTCCTGCTTCAATTCTGTCTGGTACAACCTGATGTGTCGTGCCATGTAATTGGTCAACACCTTCGATAATGATGGTGTCTGTTCCATGGCCTGTGATTTTGGCACCCATAGCATTCAGGCATTCACCCAAATCAACAATTTCAGGCTCTCTTGCGGCATTAATCAGCTTTGTTGTGCCAGCGGCAAGACAGGCTGCCATAATGGCATTTTCTGTGGCACCAACCGAAACAAACGGAAATAAAATACGACCACCTGTCAGACCACGCGGTGCGCGCGCCTGAATATAGCCATCTGCTAGTTCAATAATTGCGCCAAGGCTTTGCATTGATTTAATATGTAAATCAACAGGGCGTGAGCCAATAGCACAGCCACCTGGCAAAGCAACACGTGCTTCACCATAACGTGCTAATAGCGGACCCATCACCAATATTGAAGCGCGCATCCGGCTAACCAGATCATAAGGTGCATCAAATTGATTGGCAGCACCTGCCAAGGTAATAACGCCATCTTCAAAGCGCACATCTAACCCATGATTGGCAAGCAAATCAGCCATTAGTATCGTATCTGATAAATCTGGCATATTCGTCAAAGTCAGCGTATCAACTGTCATCAGACCAGCACATAATAATGGTAATGCTGCGTTTTTTGCGCCGCTAATGGTAATCTCACCTGATAAAATCTGGCCACCTTTGACCTGCAGGGAATCAGACAATGAGTTGTTAGCCTGTTTTGAATCAGCCTTTATAGAATCAGCCTGTATAGAATCAGATTGCGCCACCATTATTCTACCTCATCTGATTTTGTGGCAGCTCTGGCGCGAGCTTGTGCCTTTCGTTTAAACAGATTATCGCGCAAAGCAGATGCCAGACGCTCTTGTTTGTCCTGTTTGGCAGCATTGCTGGCATGCTTTTTTGATTTTGGCACTGCGGTTTCAATCTTGCGGCTCATGATTATCCTATCAAACTATCTTATCAGGCTCATTATGCGCTAATGGCTATCATAAAAAACCTTTTTATTTAAAATATTAACACAGATATAAACGACAAAGCAGGACAATTTTTCGTATTATTTGCCTTTTATAAGGTTACGATTTTCAGAACAGATGCTGTATTGCGTCATGAAATTCAGTTTTGTTAAAAATAGGAGCATTGCGCTTGTCGTCATCACATAACAGATGGTCTAAATGGGTTCTGCCAGCTATTTTGATAGCTGGTCTGATTATCTTCTTCGCATCAGGCACACATCGCCTTTTATCCTTTGAAGCACTCGCCTATAATTATGGCAGCATGAAAGCGTTTGTGCAGTCACAATATCTGTTGGCGGCGCTTATCTTTTTTCTTGTCTATTTATTGTCTGTTGCCTTTTCCCTGCCGATAGCATTGCTACTATCAATGACTGGTGGTGCCTTATTTGGCTGGCCTGGTGCTATCCTCATTTTATTTGCCGCAACTGGTGGTGCCGTCATTGTATTTCTGGCTGCCAAGACCATCATGTCATCTATGATGGCTGCCAAGGCAGGGCCATTTTTAAAGCGTCTTGAAGCTGGCTTTCAGGAAAATGATTTTAATTATTTGCTGGCCTTGCGCCTTGTGCCAGTTGCGCCTTTTTGGGTGATTAATATCGTACCAGCTTTGCTTGGCATGTCCTTATCACGCTATGCCATTGCGACTTTCATCGGCATCGCACCTGGCACATTCGTTTATGTTTATGTGGCAAAAGGCTTTGATCATATCCTAAGCCAGGGCAAAGCACCTGATCTAAGCACCCTGTCAGATTGGCGCATTATTGGCCCGTTGGTTGCGCTTGGGCTACTAGCGCTTTTGCCAACCATTATGCGCGCTATCAAAAAGCGCAGAAATTAGCCTGAAATTGTCATCAAGGAAACATTGTTATGGCACAAACAGATAAAACAGAATTAAAGGCAGATATCTGCATTATAGGCGGCGGCTCAGGCGGGTTGTCTGTGGCAGCAGGCGCTGCCCAAATGGGCGCCAGCACGATTTTATTTGAACGTGGCGAGATGGGCGGTGATTGCCTGAATACTGGATGCGTGCCTTCAAAAGCATTATTGGCAGCTGGTAAAATTGCCTATTATGGCAAAGGCCATGAACAAATGGGCATTTCTGGTCAGACAGAGGTGGATTTCGCCGCGGTGAAAGATCATGTCAGTGATATAATCGCAGGCATTGCCCCACATGATTCAGCTGAGCGATTTGAAAGCTTGGGCGTGACCGTTATCCCAGAAGAAGCCAGCTTTACGAGCAAGAGCCAAGTCACATCTGCCTCTTACAATGTAAGCGCACGCTATTTTGTGGTTGCCACAGGCTCGCATGCTTTTATTCCGCCAATCGCTGGACTTGATAAAGTGCCATTTTTAACCAATGAGAGCATCTTCAAAAGCAAAGCTATGCCGCAACATCTGGCTATTATAGGCGGCGGGCCTATCGGTGTTGAAATGGCACAAGCACATTGCAGACTTGGTTGCAAGGTGACCCTGATTGAGGGCTTTTCTATCATGGCACGTGATGAGCCATCTCTGGCTGGCATATTACGGCAAAGGCTGATTGATGAAGGCGTTAACTTGATTGAAGGATGCGGCGTTGATGGCGTCTCGAAAAAGGGAACAGATATTATTGTTACGCTAGCTGATAAGCGCAAAATTACCGCTAGCCATCTATTAGTTGCTGTTGGCAGACGTCCCAATATGGATGCGCTGAATTTGAGTGCTGCCAATGTAGATGTGAAACCGCAAGGCATTATCACTGACCGAAGATTACGCTCATCAAATAAACGTATCTTTGCGATTGGTGATATTGCTGGCCGTCAGCAATTCACCCATATTGCTGGCTATCATGCAGGCATTGTTATTCGCAATATGTTGTTTAAGCTGCCTGCTAAAATCAATGATGATATTGTGCCATGGGTTACATATACAGATCCTGAATTGGCACATGTGGGACTTAATCTGGCACAGGCAACTGAGCGCTATGGCGAACAGAATATCCGCGAATTGCATTGGTCTTTATCAGAAAATGACAGGGCACGTGCTGAACGACGTTCTGAAGGCGCACTTTATGTCATCACCACCAAAAAAGGTAAAATTCTTGGTGCATCTATCTTAGCACCTCATGCTGGCGAGATGATAAATAGCTGGTCTTTGGCAATCGCATCAGGTTTGAAAATAGCTGCAATGGCATCTTTCATAGCGCCTTATCCAACCTATGGGGAAGCCAGCAAACGGATCGCTGGCAGCTTTTACACAGAAAAATTATTTAGCGAACGAACACGCCGTTTGGTCAAATGGCTGATGCGCTTTTAGTCACAAGCAATCAGAACAGGACTTGAAAATAAGGCTTGTCTCTGATACTCACTACCCCAGATATCGCTATTATGCTGCTGTAGCTCAGTCGGTAGAGCACACCCTTGGTAAGGGTGAGGTCGGAGGTTCAATCCCTCTCAGCAGCACCATTCTTTCAACTGACATTAGTTTCACCAATGGATAGCACCAATTTGGTTG
>JBMHCC010000033.1:0-75389 GCA_049890115.1 Puniceispirillaceae bacterium (SeqCode)
CCTAGATGCGGTATGGTCATTAAAAGACCATCCGCTTGTCTATGACCTTCGCGGCATTGGTATGATGGCGACAGTCGAAGTTCACCCTGGTGCAGCACCAGGGGCAAGAGGCGGCGCATTGCAAAAAGACATGTTCTGGAATGGCCTGCATGTGAAATGGACAGGTGATAATGCTATTTTGGCACCTGCCTTTATCGCAGAACGCAGTCACATTGATGAGATTATAGATAAGTTCAGAAATACACTGGATCAACATCTATAAAAACACAAAGAAGAAAGGCGAATGCATCGTTCAGACATTCGCTTTTTCTTTGTCAAACCTGATAGGGCATCACAAATTGAAATAAGCGACATTTTTATTGTCTTAATAGCAGTTTCGTTTGCGATTAAAACTTACTCAGGTAATAGTAGTGAAATAGAACAGTATTCAGGGAGGATATAATGAATAAACTGCTTCGTTCTTTTGTTGCTGGTGCAGCTCTGCTGACAGGCACATCTTCAGCTATGGCAGCTGATTCGGTAAATGTTGCGTTTTTCTTGGAATGGGCAACACCAAACCAGATTGCTAAAGTTGACAAAGCCTATGATGACGCTTTGGGCGTTCCAGTAAACTGGACAGATTTCTCAACAGGCACAGCAATGACTGAAGCTATGTTGGCAGGCGATATTGATATTGCTTACTCGCAAGGTCTTGCACCATTTGTGACAGCTATTCAGCAAGGCGCACCATTAAAGATGGTCTCAATCGCTGTTATCTATGAAGCCAATGACTGCTTTGTTGCTAACAACCTTGGCATCTCATCAGCCAACGCTTCAGAATTAGAAGGCCTGACAGTTGCTGTTCCATTGAACACAATGGCTGACTTCTCATTCAGAAAGCAGATGGCAGCTCTTGGCGTTGATACATCAACAATGACAATCGTTGACCAGGCACCAGCTGATGGTGCTGTTTCACTAGCTGATGGTTCAGTTGGTATGGCATGTATCTTTGGTGGTAACTCAGCAGCAGCAGCTGGTGAAGTTGGTACACCAATTATGTCTACACAGGAAAAGACAGATGCTGGCATCGGTTCATTTGACGTTGTGTCAGTGACTGAAAAATTCGCAACAGAAAACCCAGATCTTCTACGCACATTCCTAGAAGTGACAGATGAAGCTAATGCGGCATGGCAGGCAACTGATGCACAAATCGCAAAGGTCGCTGCAGATGCTGGTATGTCAGTTGAGCAGACACGCAACCAGATGGCAGGCTTTATCTTCCCATCAGTTGAAACACAGCTATCTGATTATTTCGGTAATGACGGTATTGCTGGTGCAGCAGCTGAATCACTAGGTTCAGTTTTTGTGAAAACAAATGTTGCAAACATCACAGGTTCACTGTCTTCAGTGATTGACGGCTCTTACCTACAGTAAGGCCAGATAAACCATCTGAACCCGCCTTCCCACAAGGCGGGTTCTTTTTTTCCTTCACTTTTGTCTTGTCCAAAGGGGGGCATGATATGGCTGATCTAATTTGTGAAGATTTGTGTATGACGTTTACAAATCCGCAGACAGGTGCTGCGGTAGAAGCGCTTAAAGATATTAATTTTACCTTGAAAAAGGGCGAGCTTCTTTCTGTTTTAGGTCCATCTGGTTGTGGTAAAACAACCCTTCTTAATGTGGTTGCTGGTTTCTTGACGCAATCATCAGGCACTTTGACATTAGGCGATAATGAAATTGTCGCACCTGGTGTTGAGCGCGGCATGGTGTTCCAACAAGGCGCATTATTTGAATGGCTTCCGGTTTCCAAAAATGTGGATTTCGGTCTGCGGATGAAAAAAGAAGACCCTGCAAAAAGCAAAGAGCTTGTTGAGAAATGGCTTGATATTGTTGGGCTGCAAGGCTTTGGCGATACACCAACCTATCAGCTATCTGGCGGGATGCAGCAGCGTGTGGCATTGGCACGTTGTCTTGTGAATGACCCTGATTTGATTTTGATGGATGAGCCTCTTGGTGCGCTTGATGCGCTAACAAGAGAGAAGATGCAGTCCTTGATCCTGGAGCTTTGGAAAGAGACAGGCAAGACCATCATCATCATCACTCATTCGGTCGAAGAAGCTTTGCTTTTGGGAGAGCGGTTATTTGTTATGGCACCGCGCCCTGGCCGAATTCATAAAGAATATAATTTGCCATTCGCTGAGCAGGGTTTGAATAAATCTCTGCGTGATATCAAACAACAACCAGATTTTGCCAAAGTGCGTGAAGAGATCCTGACGATGATCTGGAATATGGAAGAGGAGATCATGAGCGGTGCTTAATTGGCTTTCTTTTCACAGAGCAGATATAGCTGCTTTTGTCATAATTGGGCTTGTCTTAGCATTTATCTGGTCAATCTATGTTGGCCGGCGCGAGACAGCCGCACGCGAAACAGATGAAGTTTTTGGTGATCCTGAGCGTACCAAGGGCGGCTGGTATTGGGCCGTTTGTGGTATGTCTGCTTTGCTGCTTGTCTGGTTCTATTTTTCATGGGGTATGGGCCGCGCCTATTTCCCGCAAGCTGCCAATGAGCTATGCCAGATTGGTAAGTTAAATGAGGCAGTCTCTCCTATCAGAGCAGCATTACCTATTGAATCGCGCTATTACAAATCAACCGATCTGGTTGTGCGCAATTCAGAGCAGCTTGATGAGCTATTGGCACGTATGCCAGAAAATGCCTTTACACAGGCTGAAACCAGACAGCTGACATCTGCTATCACAAACAGCAAATCTCTTTTGGCGATTTATTCCAATCCTGTGAATCTTTCAACAGAAGCCGAAACACAAATGGCAGCCATCGCCTCACAGCTTGGCGGCATTTCTGATAGATTGCGTGATGGTGCTGATGGTTTGCAAGTATCTGATGAAGCGTTAAATCAGCCGCCATGGGGCGTTACAGAAGATGAAATACCGCTTCTGCCAACCACCGCAAAAGGTGTGCTATTTGACACGGTATCTATTGATGCCAAACAAATCGCTGGTAATTTTGCTAAAATTCGCAATATGCCATCAGAAGCTGAATCACTGATTGCCACAACCAAAGACCAGATAGCGTCTTTGAAGGATACCAATAAGGCTGGTAATTTTGATGATGCCACAGCTAAGGCGCGTAATGATTATGTGAAAGCTGTTGAGCGTATCTTCCGTCGTCTTGATGATGGCCTGATCTTCCCTGCATCAGCGATGATTGTCATTCATGATGCGATTGATGACCTTAGCGATGCGACAAGTGATGCCAAGGGCGGTTTGAAATTTGTTGATGCGTTATTCTTGCCTGGTGAGGGTGTTGTTAAATCTCGCACCATCTGTACCGAACAAGGCTCTGCACGCTGGTTGCCAAAGCCTGGTGATGTGATTGCCACTTTTGGCAGGCTGGCAAACCCTGATATTGCATCAGGTGGCGGCTATAAAGGGACAACTTTGCTGTGGTGGAAATGGCTGGCTATTGCTGATGTGGTTGACTTCTTCATCCCTGATGGGTTGGTAGACATGCTTCCAGGTGACTATGCGTCTCATCAACCAGATGGCAGCTTTACGCCAAATTACAAAGATAATCTTTTGGCATTTGCCCAAGGCGAGGTCTATTTAGGGTCTGTGCCAATGTTAGATGGTCATATCTGGGATTCCTTATTCCGGGTATTGGTTGCCTTATCAATTGGTATTTTGCTTGGTGTGCCGCTTGGTATCTATATGGGCGTATCACGCTTTTTCAAATCATTCTTTGACCCAATGATTGAGCTATATCGTCCTGTTCCGCCGCTTGCGTGGGCGCCATTGATCTTGACTATTTTTGGTATTCAAGATGATGGTAAGATCTTCCTGCTCTTTATGGTGGCTTTTGCCATTATGGTTATCTCAGCCAGAACAGGGGCATCGGGAACGCAATTATCAAAAATTAGAGCCTCTCATTCACTTGGTGCAACAAACCAGCAAATCCTGCGTAATGTGATTTTACCAAATGCACTGCCAGAGATTCTCACAGGTGCCAGAATTGCCATCGGCGTATGCTGGGGCACATTGGTGGCTGCTGAAATGCTGGCTGGGACAACTGGTATCGGCTTTATTGAGAATGTTGCCAGAACAGTTTCTGATTATGAACTGATCTGGGTCACCATCTTGATTATGGGCTTGCTTGGTTTGGCCTTTGATATGTTTATGAGGTTGCTGATTGCCAAGCTGATACCATGGCGTGGTAAAGGCTAATCAGCGTCACGAAAGACGTATTTTACAAATAATAAAAGAGCATCTTTATCATCTAAAGATGCTCTTTTTCTTGGCACAGACATGCCTGCCTCTGCTAAAAACTAATAATGATGTTCCATGTACAACTAAAATTACGACCGTGACACGCCATTATGAGTAACAATAAAACAGCGCATATTGGCATTATTGGTGCTGGCATTGCTGGCCTAGCAGCCGCGATAGCGATTGCTGAGGCTGGCTATCAGGCCACCATCATTGGCGTCATGCCACAAAGGATGCAAGGTGGGCTGCAACTGGCACCAAATGGATTTCAGGCACTGGCTAAGCTTGGCCTTTCTGACATTATTGCCCCTTATAGTAAGCGCCTTGATGCGATTGAAATCAGATCGATGACAAGGCCAGGTTTGCTGGCAACCATTGATCATGAAACACCTGTGCACCGCGATTATGCCAGCCTTTCACGTGCTGGGCTGATGGCTGCATTAGAACAGGCAACAAATCAGCATCACAATATTCATTTTATCTCTGATAATGTGGCAAGCCTGTCTGTGACTGCTAGCCATGCAAATCTGACCTTAGAAGATGGCAGCCAATTATCATTTGATTTTCTGATAGGCGCTGATGGTCGTAATGGCTTATCACGCCAATTTGTCAGTGGCGCCCCTGTCGTACAACATCATAAAGCCTCCTATTGTGCATTACGGGCTGTTATCCCGCAAACTGACTTACCACATATATTCCATAATCCGCGCACATGCCTATGGCTTGGTAATGGCTTTCACCTTGTGACTTACCCGCTAGCTGATGGCATGATTAATCTGGTGTTATGCTTGCCTGACGATCAGGCTGATAATGCGATGCAATTATTCCATGGCCATTCGTTATTATCACCATTGGGACAACAGCCAGATGCGTGGCATAAAACAAAGCTGCCAGCAACAGAATGCCTTAGCGTTTGGCGTCGTCACAAGCTGGCGCTTATCGGTGATGCAGCCCATTTCATGCCGCCACATCTAGCACAAGGTGCAGGTCAAACGCTTGAAGATGCGGCAAGCCTGCTAGCGTCACTTCAAGCTCATAAAAATCTGGATAATGCTATCGCTGGCTGGGCCATAGACCGCAGCCGTGAATTATCACCTATTGTGAAACGAGCCCAGCAAACAGGCGAGATTATGAAATTATCTGGCCCTTTGGCGAAATTGCGTAATATCGCTGTTGATTTTGGTGGCCAGAAATTAATTGAAAATTGGTTACGCCAAGTGTGGCAATAAAAGCGCTATCATCCCCTTGAATTGGCAGCTTCCAGGCCTAGCTTCACATAGTACAAAACACGTCTATCAGCTGCGATTTCATGATAAAACGCCACCTCATCCATATTATTTTTTTAGGGTTTGCACTTATGCTCAATGCTGCACCTGCCAAAGCTGACACAGCTTATGCATTTTCATTTCCAGGCCTATCTGGCGGCACAATTGATCTGTCTGCCTATCACGGTCAGCCATTATTGATTGTTAACACAGCCTCACAATGTGGATTTACCCCGCAATATGATGGTCTGCAGGCTCTTTATGAGCGCTATCAAGATGCTGGTCTTGTTGTGATTGGTCTGCCCTCAAATGATTTTGGCCGCCAGGAAAAAGGCAATGCTGAGGAGATAAAGGAATTCTGTGAAGTGAATTTTAACATCACCTTTCCCATGTCAGATAAAATTACGGTCAAAGGTGATGATGCCCATCCCTTTTATGATTGGGCTGTCCAACAGGTTGGCAGATTGGGCAAGCCGCGCTGGAATTTCCATAAATTTTTGATAGGCCGTGATGGTCAAATCGCTGATTGGTATGCCAGCACAACCGCACCTGATTCCAAAAAAATTCAAAGAGCGATTGAAGAGCTGTTATAATTAATCTTCTAGCAAATAGCCTTCACGGCCAAAAACTGGCTTGTTACCAGCAATTTTTGCAATCGACATGCCTGGCCAGACATATTTCATCTGATTAAGCGAAAAAACAAGGCCATCAGTACCTGCCATTATCGGGGTGCGTTCACGTGCTGGTGCCGCGCCATCAAGTGAAATTAGCTCTGCTATCACATCGCCTGCTTTTACAATATCGCCCAAGGAGACCTGATAAGCCAGCAAGCCTGTTTGTGTCACGCGCACAATCTCACAGGCGGTAAAGGCCGTTGGTGCTGGCATAGAGGGACGGTTGATATCAGCTTCATCATCAATCATATTTTCTTCACAGAAAAAGTGATAAAGGCCTTTGGCATCATCATAATTCAGCTTATCAGCGACATCTTGCTGACCGCGATATTCCAATGTGGCAGATAAAACAGGCTCAGGCCAAGCAGCATCTGGCAAAGATTTTGCCAGCTTAATCCATAAAGCTGACCATACCTCATCAAAGCTGCCACCACCGCTATCTTCGGCTGTCAGCGTAGCTTGCGATCTCATCCAATCAACCAAAGACTGATAACGTGGCAGATTCTGCGGGACAATGAAGATATGATTGAGGGCTATGTCATCACAATGCAAATCAAGCACCATTTCTGCATCAAAACAATGACGCATCACAATATGACGTTGCTGATCAAGTGCACTGATTGGCGGATTTTTATCAAGCCATCTCTCAATAGCTTTCCTTACCAGTATTTTATTTTGATGCGCATCATCACCAAGCGCACCAACAAACTCATCATCAGCTTTTATGATTTTGGCAAAATCTGGCCAGCCGCGATTATAATTGAGCGCATTTTCTGGATGATAACGCCCCTGATGACGATGATAGGATAAATCAGCCAATCCAAGCGGATTGACAACCGGCAAAATGACAAAATGCGCTTGTAATTTATTCTCTGCCTCTGCTGTTTCAAGCAATGCCATAAGATGATGCAAAATCAACATGCCTGGATGTTCATCAGCATGCATACCTGCTTGCAGATATATTTTTGGTCCGCCGGTATTGATACCAAACTCATAGACAGGCACTGAAAAACAAGCTGATGGTGTGTCACCTGTAATATGATGTGTTGTCAATTTCATAGCAAACCCCTCTCGCTTAGACGCTTAGCGCATTAAAGAGATACGTATTTTCTGGCGCGGCACTTCATTAGATGGCAGATGCCTGTTCAAATAACGTGATGCCAAACCAAACAGCATGATCACAAGAATTGTGACTATGATAAAATAAACCGCCACAATGGGATAAGGCACAAATGGGTTAAATGTCTTATCGGCAAAATAATTAGCATAATATAACGCATCACCTTTTTGCCGCCATGCAGGAAAGCCTGAGAAAAATACCAAGGTGGTGGCATGAACCATAAAAATCGCCTCATTGGTATAAGATGGCCATGCCAGCCTTAGCATGGTTGGCCAGATGATTTTACGGAATTTCCGCATTCCTGTTAGGCCAAATGCATCTGCTGCTTCTAAATCGCCTCTTGGTATCGCACGCAATGCGCCATAGAAAATTTCAGCTGAATAGGCTGAAGTATTACAGAATAATACCAATAACGCCCCAAGCCACGCTTTAGTAAGCATCCTTGTCTCAGCATTCAAAATCATAAAGCCTAAATCAATTTCAAAGCCAATTTTCGGCAGTAAAATAAACGCCTCATAAGCCAGAAAAAACTGGATGAATAACGGAGAGCCGCGAAAGACAAAAATAAAACCAGCTGCTGGACGCTGAAAAAGCGGATTGGTACTAGCCTTTCCCATCGCAAGACAGGTGGCAAAAAAGAACCCAAAAAACAGGGCCAGAACACCAAAATAAACATTCCAGATAATACCAGAACCGATAAGCACAATCTGTTCACATAAGGTGATATCTGTCTTTGGCAAAAGACGCTCGCCAATGCCAATAGAACGAAGACCATAATCTTGAACTGTCTGCCAGCAACTCATCATCACACACCTTTTCCAGATAGTTTGTGATAATCAGCACGCTTTATCAGATAACCGAACACACGTTCTGAAACATGTGTAAGCCATAGATAAACAACCAGCAGGAATAAAAAATAGTAAAGACGCCAATCAGGGTGCGGGAAATCAAAAGCTGATGTTTTCGCCCCGCCAAGCTCTTTTGCCCAATAGACAACATCTTCGACACCAAGCAGGAATAATAATGGTGTCGCTTTGATTAAGATTTGCCATAAATTTGATAGGCCAGGCAGCGCATAAATCCACATTTGCGGCAATAAGATACGCCAGAAAATCTGTCGTTGCGACATGCCAAAGGCAGCCCCTGTCTCAAGCTGGCCACGCGGCACAGCCTGCATCGCGCCATATAGGATATTGCCAGCAAAGGCGCCGAAAACAATCGCAAAGGACAATGATGCCAGCAAAAACCCATAAATTTCATGAACCCACTGATCAGATGCCCCAAGCGGTAATTTGGCAATCGTGCAGACCACAAAATCATTGCCTTGTCTAATGGGCTCTGTCACCTCTGGGCAAAATAGCTTATGCCTTGCATATTCCAAAAGCTGATCAATCGCTATTGGCATGAAAAGAAAGAACACAATATCAGGCACGCCGCGCACCATTGCGATATAGCCTTTGCCAAATAAGCGCAAAGGCATCACGGGGGAACGGCTTGCTAATGCGCTGCCAAACCCAAAAATCATTGCCATTGGCGCTGTGAGCGCAAGCAATGCCAAAACCGTTCCAAAAGACGCATAAAAGGCAATATGCTTTCCCGTTGTCAGATAACAGACAAACCAGGCGATACCTTCAAGGGTTTTGGGATCTTCACAAGCAAACATGATGCGATGGTAAACATTCAGTGAAAGATGGTAAAATAAAAAAACGGGAAGCCAGCTTGTTGCCAGCTTCCCTGTTACATGTCATGGCTGAACACAGCCCTTTTTAGCAAAAGGGGCTAGCCAGCTTAGTATGTTACGGCTTCAGCACCAAACCACTTTGTGATCATAGCGTTCAAAGAACCATCAGCTTTCACAGATGCAATAGCCGCATCCATTTTTGCTTTTAATGCGCCATCTGATTCACGTACACCCATGCCGATGCCGCCACCTAGTGGCACTTCACCAACAAACGCCATCTCGCCATTTGATTCTGCTACAAATGGTGCCAAGAATTCTTTGTCAGCAAGGACAGCATCTGCTTCACCATTTTTCACAGCAGCGATTGTTTCATCTGGTGTTGCGAATTCAACCAAAGTGGCACCTGATGATGCGATATGGCTTGCCTGAATTGTACCTGTCTGTGCAGCGATAACACCGCCATTAATATCAACAGATGAACCTGATAATGCTGCATAAGCAGATG
Source organism: Puniceispirillaceae bacterium (SeqCode) (assembly GCA_049890115.1). Taxonomy (GTDB): domain Bacteria; phylum Pseudomonadota; class Alphaproteobacteria; order Puniceispirillales; family Puniceispirillaceae; genus UBA685. Next base: position 9,506 of record JBMHCC010000033.1, read on the forward strand.
GTGATGGCGGAATATAATCTTGTGTGAAATCAATTACTTCATCACGCTCTGCTGTGATAGACATACCGGCGATGATCGTGTCATAGTTACCTGATACCAAGTTTGGAATGATAGAATCCCAGTCATTTGTGACCCATTCACATTCAACTTTGGCACGCTTACACAGCTCATCACCTAATTCGCGCTCAAAGCCATCAACTTCACCATTATCATTGATGAAGTTATAAGGAGGGTATGCACCCTCTGTACCCATGCGCACTTTATCAGCCATTGCTGGTGCTGAAAAAACAGCAACTGCTGCTAATGTAAGTAGAAATTTTTTCATGTCACTCTCCTCTATAGACAATCGGTATTATTATATCATTATCTGCTAACTAGTCGCACTTAAAAATTGCTGCAGACGTTGTGATTTCGGTTTTTCAAATAGTTCTGCGGGGCTACCTTCTTCTTCGATAACACCGTGATGCAAGAATATCACCTTATCTGATACATCTTTTGCAAGATTCATATCATGCGTAACCAGAACCATAGTCCGACCTTCTTTGGCCAGCTGTTTGATAACCTTAATCACTTCTTGTTCTAATTCAGGATCAAGCGCTGAGGTTGGCTCGTCAAATAACAGAGCACGCGGTTGCATAGCCAGCGCACGCGCAATCGCTGCTCGTTGTTGCTGCCCACCAGATAATTGTGCTGGAAAAGCATCAGCCTTATCACCAATGCCAACCTTATCTAGCCAGTCTCTCGCTTCTTCTTCAACCTGCTTTCGCTCACGCCCTAACACGCTGACAGGTGCTTCTGAGACATTTTGCAAAATCGTCATATGAGACCATAGATTAAATTGCTGAAACACCATTGAAAGATTGGTTCTGATGCGCACTAATTGGTTATGGTCAGATGGCTGTCTGCCAGTGGATGATGCTTTCCAATGCACCGCCTCACCTTCGATAGTCACCTCACCTTCCTCTGCCCATTCCAGCAAATTTGCACAACGCAATAAGGTGGATTTTCCTGACCCTGAAGAGCCTATCAGCGATACAACCTCACCTTTTTGTGCAGCAAGGTTAATCCCTTTCAGCACCGCCAAATCACCAAATCTTTTGTGAATATTCTGCAAATTGATAACAGCTGTTGTTTTTTGCCGAGACTGCGCTGTCAAAACTGACCTCTTGAAACGAATTGATAACTGCCTAAAGCTAGACTAGCTGTCCCTATCCTTCAAGCACCGTTTTTCCAATTTGATGACATACCCGTAATGATTGTCATTTTATCAGATGGAAGGGTCTCTTGCAGAGCATCACAGATGATATTAAGATGCCACGTAAATAGACTGCAATTTTTGCTAATGGGGGCGGCATGAACGATCAGTCACATATAGTCACAGGCGAAATCCCTGTTCCACAAAGTAACGCCAGCTTCATTGTCGCAGCGTTATATAAATTTGTGGTGCTTGATGATATCGCAGACTGGCAAGTTAAGTTCAAAGATATCTGCTCACAAGCTGGCGCTATGGGCACATTGCTGATTGCCGAAGAAGGCCTGAATGGCACGATTTCCGCCCCTTATGATGGCATGGTTCACTTTGTGAATTCGCTACGCTCTTTTGATGCTTTTGATGATATCGCGATTAAATATGCCATTCATGAAGAACGCCCCTTTCACCGTATGAAAGTCAGGCTGAAAAAAGAAATTGTGACAATGGGGCGCGCTGATATTTACCCCTCACAACAAGCTGGCATTTATGTTGAACCGAAAGACTGGAACGAGCTGATTAGCGATCCTGATACGATGGTCGTTGATACTCGCAATAATTATGAAACAGCGATTGGCAGTTTTGCGGGTGCGATTGACCCTGATACAACAAGCTTTCGGGAATTTCCCGCATGGGCAGAACAGCTATCATCATTACCAGAAGATAAAAAACCAAAAAAGCTGGCGATGTTCTGTACAGGCGGCATCAGATGCGAGAAATCAACAGCATTAATGCGCTCTTACGGCTTTGATGAGGTTTATCACCTCAAAGGCGGCATTTTAAAATATTTTGAAGATGTGCCAGCAGAAGACTCCCTATGGCAAGGTGAATGTTTTGTCTTTGATAGCCGCGTTTCAGTTGATCATAAGCTTGCCAAAGGCTCTTATGAGCTATGCTATGCGTGCCGCATGCCAATTACAGCTGATGAAATGGATGATGAACGCTATTTACCAGGCCTATCATGCCCTCATTGTTTTGAGCATAAAACAGATAGCCAGCTTGCCCGCTATCGTGAGCGTCAAAAACAGGTCGCATTAGCAAAAGAGCGCGGCGAAGCCCATATCGGCGCGGTAAGAGACGCAGCAGAATAATTGATAATCAGTTAGCTGCTAGCTTAGCTTCTGCCATGCGGACTTAACAAATCCTGAACAGGGCCTTCTGGCACTATCTGTGTCGGGTTAATCATAGTATGGCTGGCATAATAATGTGTTTTGATATGATCGAAAAACACAGTCTCTGCCACACCATCCATCTGATATATCTCTTTCATATAGCCATAAATATTTGGATAATCGAAAATGCGTCTGAGGTTACATTTGAAATGCCCGACATAGACAGGATCAAAGCGGATTAGCGTCACAAATAGGCGGAAATCAGCTTCTGTTAGCCTATCACCCATCAGATAGCGGTTTTCAGATAAGCGCTCTTCAATATCATCAAGTGCGTTAAATACCTCAGATAGGGATTCCTGATAGGCCTTCGTGGTTGTCGCAAAGCCTGTTTTATACACACCATTATTGATATTATGATAAACCAGCTCATTAATGCGTTCGATATCATCACGCATCTCTTCAGGCCAGAAATCCAAATCATTACCTGTTACATCATCAAAAGCAGAATTGAACATACGAATGATCTCAGATGATTCATTTGACACAATTCGACCTGTTTGCTTGTCCCATAAAACAGGTACTGTCACCCTGCCTGTGGCTTTTTCATAGCTCTGGATATAGACGTCACGCATAAATGGCTTGCCCATCAGATTATCACCTGTGGCACCGTCAAAATCTGTTTCAAATGTCCAACCATCATCAAGCATCAAGGGATGCACAACTGAAATATCAATATGTGGCTCAAGCCCTTTTAATTTACGAAAGATCAAGGTGCGATGTGCCCAGGGGCACGCATAGGATACATAAAGGTGATAGCGTCCCGATTCAGCCTTGAAGCCAGCCTCACCAGAGGGACCAGCAGAACCATCCTTGGTTACCCAGTTACGAAACCGTGCCACATCGCGAACGAATTTCCCATCTGATTTTTTGGTATCATACCATTGGTCAGACCACACACCGTCAATAAGAAGGCCCATAAGAACTCCTGCTAAATCATTTATGATTATTTACCATTGCCAATACGTTATGGCTTTGCTGATGGACTAGGCCTGATTTATGATTTTTTCAAAGCTGCAATATTAGCCGCATAATGGTCAGCGCCACCCTTGAAAACAGCAGAGCCAGCAACCAGCACATCTGCCCCAGCAGCGATCACATCACCTGCATTATCAGCTGTTACACCGCCATCAACCTGAATATGAATATCACGCCCTGCAATCATCTGTTTGATAGCTGCAATCTTCGCAAGCTGAGATGTTAAGAATGACTGGCCACCAAAGCCAGGATTGACGCTCATCACCAGAATTAAATCGAGCTTATCAAGCACATAAGATAGGCCTTCAATCGAAGTATGCGGGTTAAGCGACACACCAGCTTTGCACCCTTTTTCACGGATAGCTGACAGAGTTCTGTCAAGATGCGTTGCTGCCTCAATATGAACCGTGATGCCATTAGCACCAGCTGCCACATAATCATCCAGCAATTCATCAGGATTTGTTACCATCAGATGGGCGTCAAAATATTTGTCAGTCACCCCTCTAACAGCCTTAATAATGGGCGGGCCAAAGGTCAGGTTCGGCACAAAGTGACCATCCATTACATCTAGATGAATCCAATCAGCACCAGCTTTATCAATGCGCTGAATCTCTGCACCAAGCTGACTAAAATCAGCAGATAGAATAGATGGCGCGATTAAGGTTGGACGAGACATGACAGATATCCTTTATCATGAGAAGGCGTAACGCTGATAGATCACGCGCCGATAATATCTTTTGCTTTGAAATAAGGCAAATTATCCTGTGATGAACAGCCCATAACAGATAGACGCTCAATAATCTGCAAGGCACGCTGATATTTGCGTTCCAGCTCATCGCCATCTGTTTCACCAAATAGCTCACCACATAGCAAAATACCGTGATTGGCCTGCAAGGCACGAATTTTACGGCCATGCATCAAGCCATCAACCAGAATATTATGATCCATCTCTTCTGCTTTTACGATTTGTAAGCGGTTTTCAACCAGAAAAGCACGTACCTTTGCCTCACCTTCTAAGGTGAGTTTCCAGAAATCAGAATCAGATGTTGATGGCTCACCAGATACCAGCGCAAATGCCTTACAAAAGGCAAGGAAAATCAGCTCAGGCTTCTCACTACCTGTCCAAGCAGTCTGGCCAAGTGTCTGCCAAATATGATGATTCATCTCATCATAAATTGCTGGAATTCTCTCAAAGAATAAACGATGCAAACCAATATCATTAATTGAGCTATCCATCTTCTGCTCTTTATGAATATCAATCGCTGATAATGACCCGCAAGCAGGGCAACCACCATCTTCAAATTTATTCTTTAGATACACATGCGAACAACGCAAACCTGTTTCCAACTTATGATCACATAAATAATAGCTTGTCTGTTCATCAACAGGCTGCTGTGAAATCCATTCAAACCTGTTCTTAAAACGCATATAGGAACCACGATGCGACCATAGTGACCATTGCAGCTTTTCAACGGGTCCAAAAGTTGACCAATTTGACGATACATCAATGACAACACAGCTATCTTTATTTGGCGCAGCACGAAGGCCACGTCCAACAGACTGACCCCACAGAACTTTTGATAAGGTCGGGCGCATATGAACAATGATATTACAATGTGGATTATCCCAGCCTTCAGCTAGCACACCAACTGAAACAATCGCTTCCACCTCGCCATCTTCATGCGCTTTTAGCATCTGCATACGCTCTTTAATTGGCGTTTGTGCGGTAATCAGCTCAACAGATAAACCAAGCTCTTGAATGGCCTCAACTGTTGTTTCTGCGACTGTGACATCAGGACAGAACCAAGCCGACACAGGCTTCGGTTTTACAATCTCTCTTTCCTGAAGATAGATATTACAAGCATGACTTATCATTGATGATTTGATGATGGCAGGTGCTAATTTGGCAACTGGAAAATCACCACAGGATACATCAATATTACCCAAATCAAGATCATGAATAAAATGCGGGCGATAGCGCGGACGCACCAAAATACCCTCATCAAATAACACGCTCATATCTGCGCCATCAATAATCGCATCAAAAGCAAGGCTGAGCTGATCTCGCTGATCAGCTGTGCGGCGTTCTGGCGAGGCTGTCAGACCCAACATATGGGCATCATCTTTGCCATGCTCATTAAAACAATCCAGAATACGCTTATAACCTGTGCCATTTGGCGAGACACGATGTGCCTCATCAATGATCAGCAAATCAGCTTGTTTGATCGCATCATCAAGAATGTCTTTGGCTCTGGTGCTGGTCGATAACAACACATCATAATCTGTGAAAGGCTCTTCATTTTTCGTCAAATTCAGCTTTTGCACACGATGCGCTTTGCCAAGCGCACGTTCCAGCTGCTCTAGCAAAACAAGCCTGTGACAAAGCACAATTACTTTTTTACCAGAATAAAATTGGCGAATAATCTCAGATGCCAAAACCGTTTTACCGGCACCTGTTGGTGCCTTTACAATAAAACGGCGATGCGCCTTTAAAATAGTCGGCAACCCATCAATAATTTCCTGTTGCCAGCGCCGTAATTCCATCTTCAGCCTATTTATCAATTATTAAATTAGTCGTTACTCAAATAGCAGGCGAACAGTATAGACGAATTAACCAAGAATTACGCACTTTTTTTTGTTTTTTTGAAAATAGCCCATTTAGCATGATATTTATCGGCTAATGAGGCACCCTTATCCGATAAGGCCATGCAATGTTTCAAGCAAGGTTGCGTTCACTTCTCTGCTGCCTTCATCTTGCCGATTTTTATGGCGGCGAGCCCCTGGCATCCTGACCCCATCCAATGATGTCAGCGCATCAAAGAAGCCTGCGCTATGATTATCCCAGCCATCACCAGATAGTAATTGTGGTGAAATCGCTATGATAAGCTCACCGCCTCTGGCAGGCCCGCCATCATTATTATCTTGGCTAGCAGCTTCATAAGAGAATTGATCACCAGCAAGTGTCGCAGATAATAATTCAACCATCATAGAAATAGCAGAGCCTTTATAGCCGCCAAATGGCAATAATACGCCTTTTAACACTTCATTGGGATCATTGGTTGGCTGACCATCAGGGCCTAGGCCTGTACCATCTGGCAAATCATGGCCATCACGTGCTGCCAGCATCACATCACCTTTGGCAAGGCGTGAGGTTGCCATATCAAACACAACAGGCGTATCACCAGGGCGTGGCCAGGCAAAGGCTAGCGGATTTGTGCCAAAAAAGGCCTTGGTGGCACCAGCTGGCGCGACAGATGGCTTAAAACATGTACAGGCAATCCCAACCAGATTCTGCTCTGCTAGATATTCCACCTCTGGCCAGAGTGCCGCAAAATGAAAACTATTATAAAGGCGCATCACAGCAATGCCTGTCTGATGGGTTGCTTTTGCCAGAACTGGCAAAGCACATTCCAGCGAATAAGGCGCATAGCCATATTTGCCATCAACCGAAATGACAGAAGGCAATATTTGTTCGATAACAGGCGCAGCAGTGCCATCAACCTTGCCTGATTGCATGGATTTCACATAGCCTGGCAAGCGGAACAGACCATGCGAGGCAGACCCATCACGTTCAGCACGTGTGACAATAGAGGCAATTGCTTTGGCATTGGCATCATCACAGCCATTGGCCTTTAGCACACGCAATGCCAGTGCTTCAATTTCTGCAAGAGTACAAGTTTCGGTCGCCATTATATGCCCCCTTTGTTAATCATTATCATTTAGACCAGCACCAGCACCTGCCAGCCTTGATGCTTGTGACGATGGCACATAGTTGCGAAAAGCAAAAGAGCCTATCACCTCATAAGCGTTTTTATCAACTGTGATACGTGCTGGAAATGAAGGCCTCTTTTCAGGGTGAAAGGGGTGTTTCACTATGAAATAGCTGCTCGCTTTTGGTGCTGTTTTTTCTGACAGATACTCAGCAATATTTGGCTGACCATCATCACCGTTCGCCACAATACCAAAACTGCCAAAATGAGATGATTGACGTATTCCAATCAGACCAAGAGATAGGAAGGGATAATGTGGCATTTCCATCTCTATCTCATCAGCTTGACCAGCAATAAGATAATCCATAGCTGCTATCAAAGATGGCAGTGTTGCTGTTGCTGAAAGCTTTATGGTTCGCTTTGTTTTATCAAAGGTAAAAGAAGGATGTGAGTGAGTTTCACTTTGCAAAAATGCCGCAATTTCTGCATCAGCGACAATGTGATAACCACAAAGATAATGCGTAGCAGCAGCGATATCTTCTGCCATGCCATAGCTGAGGCCTTTGCCTATCACAGCCTTTTTCACCTCAGAGACAAGCTGGTTAACTGACAGCTCCATCAGCTTTGACAACCAGCAAAGCCATCAATGACCCAAAATGACCAATCATCAGCTGTTTTATCTGATAACTCACCAGCTGAAGGTGCGCCCTGAAATAAAGTGATTCTGGTCCATCTATCTGATCTGGGATCAAATTTAGACGCCCCAAAAAAGGACAATTTAAAGCGCAGCAAATCAATCGGCCGACATTCCTCACCAACCAGATTGCCTTGTATTTCAGCATAGGGAAAATGGGCATTATTCTGAATCCGCCTAATGATATAGCGACATTCAGGATGCGCCATCAGCAATTCAGCCACAGTCATATTAGCTGGCTTATCTGCCATTACTTTTTGGAGATCAGCTAGATAAAACGCCATCGCAAATGGCATTTCACGCTCTTGACCATCTTCTGCATAAGCATTGCCAAGGCGTGGTTCTAATTTTTCCTCAGACACATACCAAAATTGCTGGCGTGATTGCGGTTTACAAAGGTCAATCGCCAAAGCCCAGCGATAATGTTTTTCAATGAGTTTTTGCAAATCATCAATGACCATCGCTGGCTCTAGCGCTGGCGCCCTAGCTTCGGTCATACATTCTTCAAGCTCGTCAATCAAAGGCCCCTGATATTCCATCACAAAAGAGGCTGCTAAAGCTGCAAAATCATCACCCTGATTTTGTGCCTCAAGCATGATCTTATCAAGCGGGCGATGCTGTTTCAGCAAAGCTGGCAAATCAGCACAGAGCGCATCCCATCTTATGATTAAATCAGCGATGATCACCTGATAATTTGCATCATCTACTTGCCATTGCCGCAAATGGTCTGCAATGCGCTGCCCCAATGCGATATAAAGCTCTTGTTCTTGAAGAGATAGGCTGTCAGTTTGGCGCACCATCGCAAGTGCTGTTTCACGCACCATCACCCAGCTATTCAATAAATTAGGGTGATGCACTAAGAATGGCGCCATCCCAAGGCCAGTTGAATTACCAACACCCAAATGGCGAGACAGGGCTGGTGATAGGCTTGTTGCATCAGTGCCGCCTTTTTGGCGTGCCAGATGATTCACAAGCTGAAAAGTGAATTCGCGAATAAGATAAACGGTTAACATTTCAGCCCGAAATGGCGCATTTAACCCGTCATAATCTTTAATAACATCACGGTCAGCTATGCCAAATTTGCCATTGCCATAAACAGCTGTTGTGCGCATTAAATAGCCAATTTTTGCAAGCTGTTCGATGTCTGGCTGTTGCCCTTTGGCAAGCGCATCAACAACATGGGAAAATAATCTAACAGATTTATTCGCACGCGATAATGTCATCACCTTTTCGTGATATTTGCCAAATTCTTGATGGGTAACTTGATCTGATAAATTGGCCATATCATCTGCATTCGGCACACCATCAAACAGGCAAAAGCTGGCATCCCATGCTGTTGCAATCACCCTGTCTGTGCGATCCTCGTCAGCTAGGGCGCGGCTATAAGCAATCAGCGTATAGATACGGCCATGAAATGGGATAGATAACGCCATCATGCCATAGCCATTTTCATCAAGGCTATTATCAATCACAGTCATTTTGGCATTTTGCTGATGAAGCTGGCGGATAAGCGTTCTTTTAAATGACAAGCGATGCGGAAAGCTAGCCCCTAGCGCCGAGAGACGCATGACATCTTCAGCTGGCCGCAACACCAACGCATCATCTTTCTGGCAGCTTGTCATAGTCGCTTCACTTATCATATATCAGCACCAAACTCAGCTTGCTTTGCTGGTAAAGCTGGCATCATAAAAAGCAAGCCAGTTACCACCCATAATTTTCGCAATCTCAGCCTCAGCAAATCCAAAATCACGCAGGCCTTGCGCGATATTCGGAAAGTCCTTTATCCCTGTGAACCAATCTGGTTGTGCAGGAAACCCAGCATTATCAGCACTGCCTTCGCCATAATCAAGCTGTTTTGACCATCTGCCATTACGCATCCATTCCACCACAGAATCAGGCTGATCCTGACACAAATCAGACCCAATACCGATTGACTCAATGCCATAAGCATCTGCTGTATGTGCTATCATCTCACAAAAATCAGACAGGCTACAATCTGACCCACCTTTGAGATGATGAGGGTAAATTGAAAAACCGATCATCCCACCTGTTTCACTCAAAGCTTTGATAATCGTATCAGATTTATTGCGCCGTGCCGGATGCCAGCTTGCCGGATTAGCATGAGTGATTGCAATCGGGCGTGATGAGAATTCTATCGCCTCTAATGTTGAGCGTTCTGCTGAATGTGACATATCGATCACCAGACCGACCCTGTTCATCTCGGCTATCGCCTGTTTGCCAAAGCGCGTTATGCCTGGATCCTCATCTTCATAACAGCCTGTGGCAAGCAAGGATTGATTATTATAAGTTAGCTGCATGAAACGGGCACCAAGCTGGTGACAGATTTCAATCAGCCCGATATCATCCTCAATCGGTGAGCAATTCTGAAAGCCAAAAATAATCGCTGTCTTATCTTGTGCATGGGCCGCTCTGACATCATCACCTGTCAGGCCACGCATCAGCCTATCTGGATAGGCCTCAAACCAGCTATTCCATTTGCTGAAATTCGCAACTGTCTCACGAAAGCTTTCATGATAACAAATTGTGACATGAACCGCTGATAATTGGCCTTGTGCCATTTCATCAAAATGCGCTGGCTGCCAATTCACATATTGCAAATTATCAATAAATAATGGCTTATCTGTCATCAGGCATCCTATTGGCTGATAAAGGCTCTACAAGTTGATAATCTGCTATTGAGATTTCAAAAAAGCAAGTGACAGCTGCCCTATTTTTCATTTAGCTGTTGTATGGCCTTTGCCACTACCAGTTTTGCTAGACAAAAGATAAGAAATCTTTTTTAACAATCTGACATAGCCGCACGGAGATATAGATTATGGATGACACATTATTCGATAAGGGTTTAACAAAGCGTAAAGCGACACTTGGCGCTGATTATGTTGAAAAAAATTTGGCAAGTGCTGATGATTTCACACGTCCCTTCCAAGAAGCGATGACTGCCTGGTGCTGGGGCTTTGGTTGGGGTGATGAGGTCATTGACGCCAAGACACGCTCTATGATGAATTTAGCAATGATCGGCGCACTTGGTAAAATGCATGAATGGGAAATTCATTGCCGCGGTGCGGTTAATAATGGTGTGAGCGTTGAAGAAATCAGGGCAATCATCCATGTGGTTGGTATTTATTGCGGGGTGCCACAATCACTGGAATGTTTCAGAGTGGCGCGCAAAGTTCTTGAAGAACATGATATGTTATAGGCAATCGCGATTATGACAGAATTTTTAAAAACACCATCTTTTTCTCTGGCTGGCAAAACAGCGCTTGTCACTGGTGGGGCAAGCGGGATTGGCTTTGGTTGTGCTTGTGCGCTAGCAGATGCTGGCGCTCATGCCATCATTGCTGGGCGCACAAAATCAGCACTTGATGATGCTGTTGCCAGCCTTGAAAAAGAAGGGTTGTCAGCGTCAGCACTTGTTATGGATGTCTCTGATATTGCTGGCACAAAAGCCTTGATAGATAGCCATGATCCGTTTGATATCATCTTGAATTGTGCTGGTGTGGCACGTCACAAACCAGCGCTTGAGTCTATCGAAGATGAAGTCTCATTAGTGGTTAACACCAATCTGGTTGGCGCCTATTTCTTGTTTGTTCATGCTGCGCAAAAACTAATTGCGGCAGGCAAGCCAGCTAGCTTTATCACCATGTCATCTCAGATGGGTCATGTTGGGGGCATAGACAGATCTGTTTATTGCGCAACAAAACATGGCGTTGAGGGTTTTACCAAAGCGCTTGCGATTGAATGGGGTCCTCACAAAATCAGGGTGAATAGCATTGCGCCTACTTTTGTGCGCACAGCACTAACAGCACCAACATTTGCCCGCCCTGAACGGTATCAGTGGATCATCGAGAAGATCAAATTAGGTGAGGTTGCTGAAATTGAAGATATTATGGGCGGTGCTGTGTATCTGGCATCAGATGCTAGCCGAATGATCACAGGCACATCTTTGCTGATTGATGGTGGCTGGACAGCGGATTGATTTAAAAAAGCTGTTAGCGTTGTGGCCTTGTAACAGAATAATTTAACAAGATGACAGGAATAAGCCCTGTCATCACAATCATCAAAGCTGGCAAGGCTGCTTCTTCGATCATCTCTTCTTTGGCAAATTGATAGGTGAATGTGGCAAAGGTCTCAAAATTAAATGGCCGCAACAGCAAGGTCATTGGCAATTCTTTCATCACATCCACAAATACCAGCAAACAGCCAGCACCAATAGAGGTTGATAATATCGGCAATACAACCAACGCTAAGCTTTGGGAAAAATTCTTACCAAGTGCTTGGCTTGCCTCAAATAATTGATTTGGCATACGGCCAAGACCACTAGATACCGCGCCATAGCCAACAGCATGAAACCGCACCATATAAGCTATCATCAAGGCAATCAGCCCACCTGATAATAACGGTCCGCCAACCATCATCATAAGCTTATTCAGCCCGCCCATAAAGCCCAGAACACCAATCGCTAAAATCGTGCCAGGAATCGCATAGCCACTAGCAGCAGCTAATGCCAAAATATGGCCAATGCGCCCCAATTTGTAATGCGTGATAATACCGATCAGCAAACCAGCAATGATAATGCCAAAAGCAGCCATTGCCGATACTAGCAGATTATTGACAAGCAACTCAAAAAACCGCGCGCTTGCCTGAACGCCTATCCCGTCAATTAAAAAACTAGCAAGAATGAGAACAGGCAGGATAAAACCGATCACTAATGGCAAGCCGCAAATCAGATAGAGCACAATCATTTTTCTGCCAGAGATCTTAATTTGTGGCACACCACGTTTGGCATTAGACAGATTTTGAAATGACCGGCGTGATCGTGCAAATAATTCAGCAGCCAGTAATGCTATCATGACAATCAGCGCAATCAACGATAGCTGGGCAGCTGCTGGCATATTATTCATGCCAAGCCAGACATTAAAAATACCAAGTGTCAGCGTATCAATCGCGAAAAATTCGACTGTGCCAAAATCAGATACCACTTCCATACAAACCAATGATAAGCCTGCGATAATGGCTGGCCGTGCCAAAGGCAGAGCCACATGCCAAAATAGGTTTTTACCTGACACCATTGCAACTTCAAATAAAGTGCCGCTTGTATGACGAAAGGCAGTGCGTGCCATTATGTAAATATAGGGATATAAAACAGATGCCATCATCACAGCTGCACTGCCAAGTGACCTGACTTCAAAAAACACATAATCACGAGCTGATTCAAAGCCAAATATAGCGCGCACTAAACTTTGTACAGGCCCTGCATATTCCAAAAAATCAGTATAGGCATAAGCGATAATATAAGCTGGGATAGCGGCTGGCAGAACCAACAGCCAGCTCAAAACATTACAGCCTACAAATTGATAACGACTAACAATCCACGCAGTTGAAACGCCAAATAACACCGCTAAAATGCCAACAATAGACATAAGCAATAAGGTATTCCATAAATAGCGGCCAAGAACCGTTTCAATCAGATGCCCAATAATTGGCGGCGATGGCATCAATGCGACCACAATGATAGAAATAGCAGGCGCCAGCAATAACAGGCACAATGCTGTTTGCAAAAAGGACCATCCTGATAATCCAGCCATGCCGTTACGGCTATTTTGAACAAGGCGTATCATTGTCTCATGCTATTGCTGATAGTACTTCATTTAGCCCACCGGTTATGACCGAAATCACCCCTAATCGCAATGTATAATGCGAATGGTTCGCAAAAACCAGCTGCCAGAAACTATCACATTAAAAAACCGCCCTGTTTGACGGGGCGGTCTTTCATTATGTGACACAAACAGATTCTGTATTATCGCTTAAGATGCGACTTCTTTCATAAAGCGATCTTTGATAACAACAGGATCATATTCGATGACAGGAACAGGGATATTACCTGATTCGCATTTTGAAATGATGATTGTCATTTTATCGCCAGCAAAGGCCGCTTTGACAGCATCTGCTGTCTCTTCAGCTGATACTTCAACAACATTTTCACACCCACAAGCACGCGCCACCTCAGCAAGATTTGTCTTTTTGCCAGTATATGTTGTCTGGTCACCTGTTGAACCATAAGACCCATTATCAATGATCAGCAAAATATAATTATCAGCTGGGTTATTCGCAATGGTTGGCAATGTGCCAAAATTCATCAGAACAGACCCATCACCATCAATGACCATGACTTTTTTATCTTGAACCAATGCCAGACCAAGGCCAATCGATGATGCCAGACCCATTGTGCCAAGCATGTAAAAATTGGTTGGCTGATCATCAAGCAAATGCATTTCCTGTGATGGCAGGCCGATATTGCTGACCACAAGTTTGTCAGAAATAAAAGGAATAAGTGTTTTGAGAACGTCAGAGCGGATCATTTAAGAAGCTCCTTTCCAGAAACTAGCATCTGTTAGAATAGCCACAGGCTTTCGTGCCATAAAGCAATGACCCAAAATCCCATCTAATTCAGCAACATCATCTTTGTGATGGAAATGATAGGTTGGAATAGATAGCTGGTCTAAAAGTGCTTTGGTGTGAACCGCCATCTCAACCTGACATGCCACAGGCTCGCCAACCTCACCGCGATAGCTGATTAACATTGGCAATGGCATCCGATAAAATTGCGTTAATGTCACAAGCGCATTAATCGTCACGCCTATTGCTGTATTCTGCATGATGATAGCTGATCTAGTGCCACCCATAGTAGCACCAGCACATAAACCAATACCTTCATCTTCTTTATTAGAAGGCACATGCTGAATTGATGATTCTTCATCAATTTTATCTAGAACACCTGCCAGCTGCTTGCAGGGAACAGATGTCACAAAGCCGATTTTGTGCTTTACAAAATCAGCGATTATCTGGTCGTTGATGGACATGTTTTTCATCTCTTATATAAGGTCAGTATTAAAAACTGGCCTCAGTGAAACATGAACAGTAAACCCTGACCAGCAATAAATTAACTGGTTCATATATTTTTACCAACTGGTGTTATGAATGTGCTGGCCTAGCCTGTCATGCGGAGCGCATAACCTGCCCCTCTGACAGCGCGTATCACATCTGCTTTTTCATCACCGCCATTTGGCGCGTTATTCAACGCTTTGCGCAACCGGCTTAGATACACATCAACGGTTCTATCTTCCACATAGACGCCCTGCCCCCAAACTTTATCCAGAAGCTGCTCGCGGCTATAAACTTGCCCTGGCCTATCCATTAAAACAGCTAGGATTTGGAACTCTTTCGGGCCAAGATGCACCTCATCGCTGCCACGCATTACCACTTTTTTATCATGGTCAATGGTTATATCATCAAAGGTTTGAATTTTGCCTGATAAGGCTGGGTTTGTGCGACGCAATATCGCTTTGATTCGTGCGACTAATTCGCGTGGTGAAAAGGGCTTTGTGATATAATCATCAGCACCAATATCAAGGCCGAATGTGCGATCACCTTCTTCACCTCTAGCAGATAACATGACAACAGGGATATGGCGCAACTCATCAGATTTTCGCAAGGCCTTAACAACCTCAATGCCAGATAATTCTGGCATCATCCAATCCAAAACCAACAAATCTGGTTGTAAATCTTGCGCTATTTCCAGGGCCTCACGGCCATGGTGCGCCTTTGTCACATCAAAGCCAGCTTTGGTTAAATTAAAGGATAATAATTCTAATTGGTTTGGTTCATCATCTGCGATTAGGATTTTGATAGCCATCTTAAGCCTCTTTTTGGTTCAGATGTTTCACCTGCTATCGGAAATAGTACGGTAAATTTTGTCTCAGCGCCTAATTTGCTTTCGATTTTTAATTCGCCGCGATGACGATTGACAATATGTTTCACAATGGCCAATCCCAAGCCAGTGCCACCTTTTTCGCGTGAACGTGCTTTATCCACGCGGTAAAACCGTTCTGTCAGGCGTGGGATATGGCGCGCTTCGATACCATCACCTTGATTTGTGACAGAACATACCACCTTATTTGCCATAGGGCTCATTCTGATATCAATTATTGAATTGGGATAACCATATTTCAGAGCATTTTCGACCAGATTATGAATGACCTCTACCACCTCATCAGCATCACCACGAATAACAGCTATGTCATTTGAGTCTGAAAATTCATCAATAAAATTCAAGGTCACATTTTGCTTTGATGCTCTATCTTTTAAAATCTCCACCACAGATAAAACAATATCGCGCAAACGGACTTTTTCATCAGGGATAATATGCTCTTCAACTTCAACACGTGATAAGGAAATTAGATCATCAATTAGCCTTGTCATACGGCGCGATTCTTCATCCATGATAGATAGAAAATGAGATCGGTTATCGTCATCAATATCATCATTGCTACGCAAGGTTTCAATGAAACCAATCAAGCTGGTTAGGGGCGAGCGTAATTCATGGCTGACATTAGCGACAAAATCACGGCGTACCTTATCCAAATTGCGCTGCAAGGTCATATCCATCAACAAAATGCCGCAATAATGATCGCTGATATAAATAATCTTAATCAGAAATTGGCGTTTGACTGATGTATCATGCGTGTAAATAAATTCATGCTGATGCTTTTTCTTTTTGATATTTCGCAGAATATCGCCAAAGCCAGCATTATTAAAAATTTTGTTCAGCTTGTTATGCGCAAGCTTTTGGCTAAGCAATGCTGATGCTTGGGCATTGGCATATAATATGTGCTGATCATAATCGACCAGCAGCAAACCATCTTCCAGCAATTTACCAAATTGTTCAAATTGCGGGATTGTCATCTCAGACCAATTAGCGCTGATACTATCCACGGTTTCAATCTTACCTATTCATTCCCTGTGGCGGCGAACCGCCTAATAGGGGTAATGCTACGATTTAATCAAAAAAAAGTAAAAGGTATATGGCTTGGAGCAAACCGAACCAATTTCAACCAGCAGAAAATTCTTTAAACAACTCTCAGGAACAGATATGGTTCTTCTCAGATTTTGATTACATAAAATAAGCGAAGGGAATAATGCGCTATGTCTCATATTGGGCATTATATTAACGGTTCAGCAGTTGCGGGAACATCAGGCCGCCTGCAAGATGTCTTTAACCCAGCCACTGGCGAGGTCTCACATCAGGTGGCATTGGCAAGTGAAGCTGAGGTTAATGAAGCAGTGGCAGCAGCACATGCAGCATGGCCAGCTTGGGCAGCAATGCCTGTCCTGCGCCGTGCACGTATCATGGATAAATTTAAAAATATCGTGAATGACCGCGCTGAGACATTGGCACGCGCTATTTCAGATCAGCATGGTAAAACGATTGATGATGCCCTTGGTGAGGTGACAAGAGGTGTTGAGGTGGTTGAATTTGCAACCTCTGCTCCTTCTTTCATGAAAGGTGAATTTTCTGAAGATGTTGGCTCTGGTGTTGATAGCCATATGATCCGCCAGCCTTTGGGTGTGGTTGCTGGTATTACGCCTTTTAACTTCCCTGCTATGGTGCCAATGTGGATGTTCCCTGTCGCTTTGGTCACAGGTAATTGCTTTATTTTAAAGCCATCTGAGCGAGACCCATCAGCATCTTTACTGATTGCGCAATGGTTAACAGAAGCAGGGTTGCCAGATGGTGTCTTTAATGTGGTGCAAGGTGACAAGCTAGCTGTTGATACGTTGCTTCATCATGATGATATCAGGGCTGTGTCATTTGTCGGCTCAACACCGATTGCGCAATATATCCATCAGACAGGCACAGCCAATGGCAAGCGTGTTCAGGCCTTGGGCGGTGCTAAAAATCACATGGTGATTATGCCAGATGCTGATTTGGATATGGCTGCCTCTGCTTTGATGGGTGCTGCTTATGGCTCTGCTGGTGAACGTTGCATGGCAATTTCAGTGGCAGTCCCTGTTACAGATGCTGTCGCAGATGCGCTAATTGAGAGATTAGCACCACAAATTGAGGCTTTGAAAATCGGCCCTGCCAGTGACTCTGAATCAGAGATGGGACCTTTGGTAACATCTGATGCTGTCACACGTGTTAACCACTATATTGATAGTGGTGCGGCACAAGGTGCAAAGATTGTGGTTGATGGGCGTGGTTTCCAGCAAGATAAGCAGGGTTATGAAAATGGCTTTTTTGTCGGTGGTACCTTGCTTGATAATGTGACCGAAGAGATGGATTGCTATCGTGATGAGATCTTTGGTCCTGTGTTATCGATTGTGCGCAAAAACAGCTATCAGGATGCGGTTGATCTGATTCACGGTCATAATTATGCCAATGGGACAGCTATCTTTACCAGAGATGGTGATGTCGCACGTAATTTCGCAAAAGATATTGAAGTTGGCATGGTTGGCGTGAATGTGCCAATTCCGGTACCAATGGCGTATCACAGCTTTGGTGGCTGGAAATCATCTATTTTTGGTGAACATCACATGCATGGCATGGAAGGTGTGCGATTCTATACCAGAATTAAAACAACCACTACCAGATGGCCATCTGGCATGCGCACAGACCCGCAATTCACCATGCCAACACTTGGCTAAAAATTGACACATAATTGGCTCATAATGAGCTGGGGATGCTTACCATCACTTACGAAACTGAAACCAGATTAGATACAAAACGCTAATCTGGTTTTTTTTAGTTATTGTAATTCAGGCAGGTTACGATACAGCGCCAGTGCCTCTGGATTGGCAAGTGCGCCGACATTATCAATCTCTTTGCCATGAATGATATCACGCACAGCTAGCTCTGTTATTTTGCCTGATTTGGTGCGCGGAATATCAGCAATTTGAATTATCACAGCTGGCACATGGCGCGGCGTCGCATTGCGGCGAATTTGCTGCTTAATCCTCGCCTTTAAATCATCATCAAGAGCAAGCCCTTCACGAAGCCGCACAAATAAGACAATGCGCATATCATCATCATAATCTTGGCCAACAACAACCGCTTCTAGCACCTCATCAATCGCCTCGACCTGACGATAAATCTCTGCTGTGCCAATACGCACCCCGCCAGGGTTCAAGGTGGCATCAGAACGGCCATAAAAAATCATCCCGCCATTATCTGTCAAAGCCACACAATCACCATGGTGCCAAACATTATCAAAGCGTGCAAAATAGGCTTTATGATAACGGCTGCCATCTTCATCATTCCAGAAATTAGTTGGCATAGATGGATGAGGTGACAAGCAGACTAGCTCTCCTTTTTGCCCCATAACAGGCTGGCCATCATCATCAAAAACAGCAACATCCATGCCAAGAAGGCGTTTTTGGCATTGCCCACGAAAGACAGGGCTAATCGGTGAGCCGCCAACAAAGCAGCCAATAATATCAGTGCCGCCAGCGATTGACGCCAGGCAAATATCATCAGCCCATTTATCATAAATATAATCAAAACCAGCTTCAGAAAGCGGTGAGCCTGTGGAAAAAATCATCCGCAACTGCGCAATATTATGATGGTGTTTCACAGCAAGGCCTGCTTTTGCACAAGCATCAATATATTTTGCAGATGTGCCAAAATGAGTGACATTTTCAGCTGCGATAATCTCAGCAAAACGTGATGCTTCTGGATAAAAAGGTGAGCCATCAAACAACACCAAGCTAGCCCCACAGCTAAGGGCAGAGATAGACCAGTTCCACATCATCCAGCCACATGTTGTGAAATAAAATAATCTGTCACCTTCCTGGATATCACCTTGCAAAATCAATTCTGCTTTATGCTTTAGCAAGGTACCACCAACCGAATGAACGATACATTTCGGCAATCCTGTCGTGCCAGATGAGAACATAATATATAAAGGATCAGCAAAACGAACTGGTTCAAATTGCAACTCTGCTATTGCAAAAGGCGCGATAAATTCATCAAGCCGCATGATCTGGCAATCTTCTGGCACAGCCTGACCAGCGGCAATAGCATCAGCCCATAATGCGGCCTTGGCATCATCATATGCTGGCAAAGTGCCGATATATTCATAGCGAATCAGCATTGTCACAGATGAGATGGCAGCAAGCAATTCTGCGCCAACCTCAAGAGATGAGAAATGCTTACCATTATAGAGATAGCCATCAGCTGAGATGATAATTTTCGGCTCTATTTGTGCCAGCCTATCCATCGCTGCTGCAAATCCAAAATCAGGTGAACAGCTTGACCAAACAGCCCCTAATGAGGTGACAGCCAGCATGAAAGAGATGGTTTGCGCTGTATTTGGCACAATACCAGCCACACGGTCACCTTTTTGGATGCCGGCAGCTTGCAAAGCTTGCTGAATGCGCGACACATCATCGCGCAAATCATCATGACACCAGCTGGCCCGCTTACCATCTTCCCCAATTTCGATAATGGCATCTTCTGAACCATGATACCGCAACATATTTTCAGCAAAATTCAATTTCGCTTCAGGGAAAAACCGTGCCTTTTTTATGTCATCATCATGATGATAGGAAAGACTGCCAGCCTCACCAATAATGTCTGTATAATCCCAAACACTGCGCCAAAAACCGCCTAAATCAGAGACAGACCACGACCAGAGCGCATCATAATCGGAAAATGACTGCCCCTCTGCTTCATTTGCGAAATGCATAAATTCGGAAATGCGGGTTGCAGCAGCTAGTGCGCTATCTGGTTGCCAGAGCATATCGCCACTATAATCACCTGCAATCTTAGAGCTCATTCTTGCCTCTTCATCTGTCAAAGATAATCTGAAAGATAATCTGAAAGATAATCTGGCAAAACCCTATCGCAAATGATTAGGCGCTGGCAACAATTTGGGCAGCCTGTTTGATAGCATGATCTGTTTTTTCAAGATCATCATCATTTATCCCCAGATGCGGATATAATTTGCCAGCACTTTTGAAAATCCCATTTTCACGCAAGACCCGATTGAAATGGCCTGACAAAGTCGCATTTGCCGCTTTGACATCACGATAATCACGCACATCATGAGAACAAAATACCACATCAAATAAAGTTGGATGCCCGACAATCTGATGTGCCACACCAACATCATCCAGATGTGTTTCGATCATCCCCATAATGGTCTGGCCAATCTCATAGAGGCGTTCATAGCTGCCTTCACGGCGCAAGATTTCTAGCGTTTTCAGACCAGCCACAGAAGCAACAGGATTGCCTGATAAAGTGCCAAGCTGCATCAAGAACCCGTCACTGCCAACAGCTGATTTATCAAAATGTGCCATAATTTCAGCTGAGCTAGCAATCGCTGCCAAAGGAAAACCACCGCCAATAATCTTGCCAAAAGTGGCAATATCAGGTGTCACACCATAATGGCCTTGCGCCCCGTCATAAGCAAAACGGAACCCTGTTACCACCTCATCAAAAATCAGCAAGATACCTGTTTCATCACAGATGTGACGCAAGCCCTCAAGGAAGCCTGGCAGAGGCGGAATAATCCGTTGCAATGGTTCAACAATAATAGCTGCTATCTCATCCTGATATTCAGCAACCAGCGATTTAACGAATTCTAGATCATTAAAAGGTGCGATAAGCATATCAGCTTCAACAGATGCTGGAATGCCAGCGCTATCTGGGACAGCTTGCGGGAAATTGACCTGCCTATCTGGTGCTAGGCTCATCTGTGCTTCAGCACACATGCCATGATACCCACCTTCAAATTTCAGGATTTTCATCTTTTTGCGATATGCTCTGGCAAGACGCATCGCATACATATCAGCCTCACCACCAGCAGAAACATAGCGCAGCTGTTCAGCACATGGCACAGCACGGCAAATTTCTTCAGCAAGCTCAAGGCCCTTAGAATTATTGGCAAAAAATGTCATGCCTTTTGATAATTGCTCTTGGACAGCCTCTATCACCTCAGGATGACCATGACCTAAAATCATCGGCCCAGAGCCAATCAAATAATCAATATAATGGTTTCCCTCACTATCCCAAACCTGACTTGCTTTGCCACCTTCGATGAAAATAGATGGGTCAAAATTACCAAAGCCACCAGCAGGTAGCACCGCTTTAGCACGCTCATGAAGGCTGATTGAAGTTGCTAGATCAGACATGATAGTGATCATCCTTTGTTACGATAAAATGATATCAGCTGCACCAAGCAAATCTTCATCTGGCACAACACCAAGCCCAATGCCATCAGGTGCTGCAATCGTGCCCTTATGACGTGTTGGCAGATTGGTATCTAATTTTGGTGATACATAAGATGATAAATCGCACACATTCATCACAAATTGCGGCTTGGTAGATGCGCCAATATGTAGGGCAGCAGATGTGGTAATATCACTGCCCCATGTATCTTCAATGCACATTTTCACGCCTAAACTCACACATAAATCACGTGCTTGACGCATCGCTGACACGCCGCCAAATTTTGATAATTTCAATGCGGCAGCATCCATACAGCCAGCCTCATGGCCGCTCAGTAGGCTTGCGATATCAAATACATTTTCATCTAGCTTCATCGCAAGACCAGTGGCAGAACGCACATGCGCACATTCTGTGATAGTCGCACAAGGCTGTTCCAGCATAATATCAAGATGGCTGATGGCTCTTGCCACTCTTGTCGCATCAAGGCTTGTGGCACCACAATTCCAATCACCATAAACAAGCGGCCCATCACCAACAGCCTCACGCACTAATGTGAGCCTTGCGATATCAGCTTCATTATTTTTATCAGCTCCTAATTTGACCTGGAACTGGCGCATACCTGCTGCATATTCATCACGCGCAATTTTCGCCATCTCATCAGGGTCAATACAGGTGATAGAATGATAAAGCGGCAAAGAGGCACCATAATCACCGCCAAGATAGCGATATAATGGCATATTAGCTGCTTTGGCTGCGAGATCATGTAATGCAATATCAATGATTGATTTCACATAAGGATGACCTTGCAGATAATGATGACAAGCTGCCATCACAGCTTCTGGATGACCAGCATCAGCACCACGCAATACTGGCATCAGATAGTCAATCGCAGGCGCAACACCTTCAGCATAAGCAGGCAGATAATGCGGGATAGGGCAAACCTCTCCCCAACCAGATAGGCCAGCATCTGTATCAATGCGCATCATAACAGATGTTACCTCATCACAGGTTTTACCATCTGCCATGTGATAGGCTGTATGGCTTTTCAGTGAACGGTGCCATAAAGAAATTCTGGTAATTTTCATAATCTTGCCTCTTTGCTATCTGTCATCAGCCATCTTGGCGTGGTAACAAACTATCTGGATCATAGGCTGGTTTATCAAGCAACCAGGCATTACGGTTTTGACCATGAACCACAACTTGTAAGTGACCGCCCTGATTAACAGCTTCTGGCTTCAGATAGGCAAAAGCGAGGATCTTATCAACGCTTGGTCCATAAGCCACTGATGCGGTTGTCCCGATAACCTTGCCATCCATCATCACAGCCTCGCCGCCATGACCAAAAATATCATTATCTTGTTCAATTTCTAGATAATAACATTGCCATGGCATCTGGTCTGATTCATATGAAGCAATGGTTTTATCAAGACCAATATAATCTTTATCCAATTTCACAAAACGCATCACATCAGCTTCTGGCAAAGTCACCTCATTAGTAAGCTCGCCAGCACCTTTAAAGGCCTTTTCCATACGCATCGCATTCATGGCAAATGACCCATAATCAGCGATATTATAATCAGCCCCTGCTGCCCATAATGCCTGATAGACATCGATCATCGCCTTGCGTGGGATATGCAATTCCCAGCCAAGCTCACCAGCATAGGACAAACGCAATGCCCATAAGCTATGACCAGCAATGGTGATTATCTGTCCTGACAACCACTTAAAATCTGCATTAGACAAGCTAGCATCTGTAACAGCTGATAAGACTGCTCGGCTTTTCGGACCGTTCAGTGATAATGCCCCCCATTCTTCTGACAGACAACTCACTGTGATGTTGGCATCACCGCGGTAACGGTCAATATGGTCAAGCAAACGTTGTTCAAAAAAGGCAGCACACACCAAATAGAATTTATCATCTTCAAGCTTGATTATGGTTGTTTCAAGCTCAATTCTGCCTGCCTCATTCAACATGTGAGTCAAAGTAATGCCACCTATTTTTTGTGGCAAACGATTGGCCACAAGCCTATCTAGCAAGCCTTCTGCATCAGGGCCTGATACCGCTATTTTGGTGAAAGCTGAAATATCCATAATCCCGACATCAGAGCGTACAGATGCGACCTCGCCTGCCACCACATCATCAACAGCGCTGCGGCGAAATGAATAAATATCTTCTTGGGCCATATCATTTGTGGCAAACCAGCGCGGGCGCTCATGACCAAAGACTTCTTCATAGACAGCGCCTTTTTCTTTCAAAATCTCATAAAGGGCGCTTGGCTTCACAGGACGCCCTGCTAGCCTGTTAAAATGCGGGAACGGGATTTCATGACGCAGGCAATAATCTTCTTTTGCCTTTACCACTTGCCAGTCTTTCGTCGCATAAGAGCCAAAACGACGCGGATCATAATCACGCATTGAGATATCAGCCGAACCATGCACCATCCATCGTGCCAGCTCTCTGGTTAGGCCAGGGCCCCAACCAATGCCGATTTGTGTCCCACAACAACACCAATAATTACGCACGCCAGGAGCTGGACCAATCAGTGGGTTACCATCTGGCGGATGGCTAATCGCACCGTGAACTTCACGCTTAATGCCAAGCTCTGATAGGATAGGCATGCGTTCCATCGCATTTTCCAGCCATGGCATAATTCTATCATAATCAGCTTCAAATAACTCATTTTCAGCTTCCCAAGGGCAATGATCTTCCCACACAGTATTTGGATTTGCTTTTTCATAAATTCCGATAAGGCCTGATTTCTGTTCCATACGAACATAGCCTGACACCATTTTATCATCACGGATCACAGGCAGCTCTGATGTCATATCAACAAATTCAGGCACTGTATCTGTTACCAGATAATGATGTGTCATAGATGTCATAGGCAGTTGCAAGCCTGACCATTCCCCCATTTGGCGGGCATAGGTGCCGCCTGAATTCACCACATGCTCGCAACGGATAGCGCCCATAGGTGTTTCAACAAGCCATTCGCCATTGTCCTGACATGTGATATTGGTTGCCTGACAACGGCGCACAATTTTTACCCCAAGCTGACGTGCGCCTGTTGCCATAGCCTGTGTGACACCAGAGGGGTCAACATGACCATCATCAGGTGTATGAAGCGCACCCAAAACACCATCAAGATTATAATAAGGATGTAGTTTACGAATCTCCTCAGGTGAGATAAGCGCAATGTTAAAGCCTAATGAGCGCCCAACAGATAAGGTATGACGCAGCCAATCCATCTCATCTTCACTATAGGCCAGACGCAAAGACCCACAACCATGCCAAGTGACTGAATGACCTGTCTCAGCTTCCAAAGCACCTGAATAAAGTCCGATATTATAATCAACACATTTGCCAAGTGAATAGCTTGATGTGGAATGGGTAATCTGACCAGCGGCATGCCATGTTGAACCTGATGTCAATTCTGCTTTTTCCAACAAAACAACATCGCTCCACCCCTCATGTGCCAAATGATAAGCAAGGCCACATCCCATGACACCACCACCAACAATAACAACACGAGCAAAAGACGGTAATTGAGCTTCCATAATCATACCCTTTTAGGATCGAATTTTCAGACTGACTGATTGGGCGAGTAACAAGCCATTCACAGACAACACAGATTGCGTAATTTAATCTAATATCAAACATATATACCATAATTTTAATAAAATAAAACATTTGTTTGATAGTGGTAAATCAAAATGATAAGATAGCGAGGCAGTGATGCAGGAGCCGCGATAATGTTCGACCTTCTTTTAGCGGGTCAGATAACCAAATAAAGCTGATTGGCGGAGCGATACTATGCGCAGTGATAATGTCGAAGATTTAATTGAACAGCTTGGTCAGCAATTTGGTGACTTATCGCCGCAATTACGCAAAGCAGCACGCTATGTCATGGATAAACCGCAAGATGTATCAATTTCATCTGTGCGCGCTTTGGCTGATGCGGCAGATGTCAAACCAAATACATTTGTGCGCCTGGCAAGTCAGCTTGGCTATGATGGCTATGATGATTTCCGTGAATTATTTCGCAAGCAAGTGCGCCGTGGTAATGGTGATTTTCAAGATCGCGTTAGATGGTTACAAGCCATCCAGCAAAAAGGTGATATGGGCGCACTTTATGCCTCTATGGTCAATGATGCGATAAGCAACCTTGAGCAAACCTTTGCCGATATTGATGAGGCGCAGCTTCGCTATGCAGCTGATCTGATTTGGCAGGCCGAAAATGTTTATTGTCTTGGTGTTGGTGTCAATTATAGCTCGGCTTCCAATTTTACCTATCTGGCATCAACTGGCATGAAGGATTTTCGCGCTATACCAAGTGGTGCATCAACTGCCATAGATGATTTGGCATTTGCCAGCTCAAAGGATGTTTTGATTGCTATCACCATGCAGCCCTATCGCACAGAAGTACTAGAGGCAGTGACATTTGCTAGCGCGAAGGGCATGAAAATAATCGGCATTTCTGATAGTCAGGCATCACCTGTTATCACAAAATCAGACTATGGCTTTATGACACATATTGACACATCTCAGTTTTTTCCGTCCTCTGTTGCCATAATAGCATTGCTAGAGACGTTGCTGTCATTTGTGGTTGCCACAGCCAGTGGTGAAATTGTCGATAGGGTTACCACCTTTCATGAGCGCCGCCATCAAAACGGCCTCTATCATAAGGAAGATTAAATGTCACAAGATGTATCGAAAGCTGAATTACCTGTTCATTCGCTAGAGGCACGTTATTACACAGACCCTGCTATTTTTCAGGTTGAACAGAATCATCTATTTGCGAAAAGCTGGCAATTTGCTGGCCATCAGGCTGATTTACAAAATACCGGTGATTATTTCGCTTTTGATATTGCTGGCGAAAGCTTGTTTTGTGTGCGTGGGCGTGATGGCACTATTCGCACCTTTTATAATGTGTGTCAGCATCGTGCCCATCAGCTGGTATCAGGCAGTGGGCGTTCTGCTGTTATCACCTGCCCTTATCATGCCTGGACTTATGATTTAGAAGGCCAATTCAGAGCTGGACCAAATACCAAATCTGTCACTGGCTTTGATGGCAGCAAAATCTGCTTAACCGAAGTGCGCACAGAATTATTTCTAGGCTTTATCTTTGTGAATTTGGACCCAGATGCCAAACCAATGGATGACTGGTTTCCCAATGTCCGCCAAGAGCTAGAGGCGTTCGTGCCACATTGGCAAGAATTACGCCCCTATCGAAGCGTTGAAATTCCCGAAAATTGTAACTGGAAAGTATCAATTGAAAATTATTCTGAGTGCTATCATTGCTCGCTAAATCATCCGACTTTTTCAACAGGTGTGGTCAAGCCAGAAACTTATGATATTCAGCCACAAGGCCTATGTTTGCGTCATACCACTGAATGCCAGAATCTGGATGATATGACCTATCCGATTGATACAACAATCACCCATGCAACAGATTATTCAAGCTGGTTTTTATGGCCGTTATTTTCATTTCAGGTCTATCCTGGCAATGTGATCAACACCTATCATTGGCGCGCATTGGATGAAAATCATGTGGTTGTGTATCGTGGCTGGTATCTTGGCGGTGGTCATGATGAGGCTGTGATTGACAAGCTGGCGATACAAGACAGACAAACAACGGTTGAAGAAGATATCCATCTTGTCGAAGCTGTGCAGCGCGGCCTGCATTCCAGAGGCTATCGCCCTGGCCCATTAGTGGTTGACCCATCATGTGGCGTCAATTCTGAACATTCCATTAAAGCATTACAAAGCTGGATGCGCCGCGCCGCAGACCTCCCTGATGCCCCCATGCCTTAAATTGGCAAATAGGTAAGGATAGTTAATCAATGACACAGATTCCAAAAACAATGCAGGCTTTTGTGCTGATGGGGCATGGTGATTTTGACCAGCTGCAATGGCAAGAAAGCTGGCCAGTGCCTGAATTATCTGATGGTGAAGTGCTGATTAAGGTTGGCGCATGCGGGCTGAATAACACTGATGTGAATACGCGCACTGCCTGGTATTCAAAAGCCGTATCAGAAAATACCACAGGTGGCGCATTTGATGAGGCAGATGATGATGATGCCACATGGGGTGGCGCTGCTGTCAGCTTTCCGCGCATTCAAGGCGCTGATGTTGTTGGTATGGTCGTTGCTCTGGGCAAAGGTGCTAATCCTGATTTGCTTGGCAAGCGCGTTATGATTGATACGTGGCTTCGTGATTGGGATGATGCCTATAATCGTGATAAATGCGGCTATTATGGATCTGAATGTGATGGTGGTTTTGCTGAATTCACCAAGATTGATCAGCGTCATGTCCACCCTGTTAATAGCCCCTTATCAGATGCCGAATTAGCAACCTTTGCCACCTCTTATATCACAGCAGAAAATATGCTGGAAAAGGCGAAAGTGACAAAGGGTGATACGGTTCTTATCACAGGTGCGTCTGGCGGTGTGGGCGGTGCATTAATCCAGCTAGCAAACAGACGCGGTGCCACCACCATCGCACTATCAGGCAAAGCAAAAATGGCGAATGTGAAGGCTGTTGGCGCTCATCATGTGATAGACAGAGATACCAACAATCTGAAAGCTGACCTGAAAGCTGCGATAGGCAAAGATACGATATCTGTGCTGGCAGATGTGGTCGGCGGGGATAGCTGGCCAGACTGGCTTGATTGCATTGAACGTGGCGGCAGGCTTACCTGTGCTGGTGCGATTGCAGGGCCGATGGTGTCTTTTGATTTGCGCACATTCTACTTACGTGATTTGACCTTTACCGGTGCTACGATCACACCGCCTGATCTCTTTGCTCGTCTTGTCAGCTATATTGAAGATGGTGATTTGAAACCTGTTCTGGCTGCCAGCTTTCCTTTGGCTGAATTACATGATGCCCAACGTGCCTTTATTGCCAAAGCACATAATGGCAATATCGTTGTTTGCCCCTAATACAAGAAAAGAGCCAGCAAATGAAAATTACAAAAATCACTGTTTTTCATAAAGATTTACCGCTCTCTGAGCCTTATTTTCTATCTGGCGGGCGGTTGCGCTTTGATGTGCTTGATGCCACTTTTGTGAAAATTGAAACAGATGACGGCCTGATAGGCTGGGGCGAAGGGACCCCATGGGGTCATACTTATGTGCCTGCGCATGGCCCTGGTATTCGTGCTGGCATTGAAACATTAGCGCCAGCTTTGATGGGGCTAGATCCACGCCAGCTAGAAGCTGTTGAATATGCGATGGATAAACAATTACCAGGTCATCTTTATGCCAAATCAGCCATTGATATGGCGTGCTGGGATATTCTGGGACAGGCATCAGATATGTCACTAACAGAATTGCTAGGCGGTGACAGAGGCGGCGGTGTGCGTATTATGTCATCTATTTCATCTGGCACGCCAGATTATATGCTTAATCTGATTAAAAGCTATCGTGATAAGGGCTATGTTGGTCACTCTGTCAAAGTCGGCGGTGATGTTGAGCTTGATATTGAACGCATCCGCTTTTTAGAAGCAAACCGCCTGCCAGGTGAACGCATATTATATGATGTGAACCGTGCTTGGTCACGCCGTGAGGCTGTGATTGTGATGAATGCAGTCAGTGATTTAGGTGTCTCTTTTGAACAGCCTTGCGAAACATTAGATGATATCGCTTCCATCAGGCCACTAACCAGATCTCCTATTTCAGTTGATGAAACATTGGTCACCTTACAGGACATCAGACGCATTTGCCATGATGGGCTAGCTGAAATAGCTGGCATTAAAATCAACCGTGTTGGCGGATTAACCAAAGCACGCAGGCTTCGCGATATGGCATTGGAACATGGCATGCAAATTTATGTTATGGCGACAGGTGGGTCTGTTCTAGCAGATACAGAAGCCAGCTCGCTTGCTCTATCAATCCCCCAAGAAATGCGCCTTGGTGGTTGGGCTTGTCAGGATATGCTCACAGTTGATGTCGCACCTAATAAGGGGATGCGGTCCCAAGATGGCTATCATTATGCGCTTCAAGGCTCTGGTCTTGGATTTGCACCTGAAGAAGCCTTGCTTGGCAATGCTGTTGCTGTCTATGAAGATGCGTAACATGATAACTGCCAAAAAAGGTCACCTGTGATGAATGATGAAGCGCTTATCGCAGCATTAACGCCGGCTATGTTACAGGCTGGTGAATTAATCATGGATGTGCATGCAAGCCAGATTGCCTCTCGCCTCAAAGAAGATGGCTCACCTGTTAGTGAGGCTGATGAAGCTGCTGAGGCTATCTTACTGCCTGCTATCAAAGAAGCTGCAACTGATATAGCGATCATTTCAGAGGAAAATGCAGCCTCGCATCATCTGGCAGCAGCTGATTGCTTTTTTCTGGTTGACCCGCTTGATGGGACAAAAGAATTTTTAAAACAAGATGGCACAGGCAGCTTTACCGTCAATATTGGTCTTATCAGAGATGGCAAACCGTCTTTGGGGCTAATCTATGCACCAGCTTTTAATGCGCTTTATACCGGGATTGTTGGCAAAGGCGCATGGAAAACAGATGCATCAGCTATCACCACATCTATCACCATGCGCACACCTCCTGAAACAGGGGCAGTGGCTGTGGCATCAGCCTCTCACCGTGATGATGAGACTAATCGCTGGCTGGCAGAGCATGAGATACACCAAATCACCTCGATAGGATCATCGTTAAAATTCTGTCTCTTAGCAGAAGGCAAAGCTGATTTTTACCCACGCTTTGGCCCTACTATGGAATGGGACACAGCCGCAGGTGATGCGATATTACGCGCCGCTGGTGGGATGACCAAATTGCCAGATGGCACCCCTTTTACCTATGGTAAAAAAGATTATCGCAATGGTGCCTTTATCTGCTCTCTTGCGTGAATGATATCAGGCTATGAACCAAGCTGATTACTGATCCTGATTGAGCGCATCCATTGCAGGTATTATTGCTTCACGGCGCGCAATATAATCAAGCAATGCCTCATTAATCGCAGGGTCCAAAGCTGGCTTTTCATAATCTTTGAGCATCTGGCGCGCTGTGCGAAGCGCGCGTTCTGTTGTATCAACAGACCCTTCAGCGACCCATTGTTCAAATGAATTATTGTCAAATTGCTTTGGCATGAAAAAGGCTTTTTGGAAATTTTGCTGTGTATGCGGATGGCCTAGATAATGCCCACCTGGCCCAATATCGCGCACCGCTGCCAAAGCTTCGTCGAAATCATCCCAGCGCAAACCTTCTGCCATCCGATAGCCCATGGCGCATTGTTCAGCATCAACAATAAATTTTGCCATCGAACAATGCATCCCTGCCTCGTTCCAGCCTGCTGAATGCCAAATATAATTCGCACCAGATAATAACACTGCCATCAAAGTTGTGGCTGATTCATAGCCTGATTGCGCATCCAATGTCTTGGCCCCGCCAAGCGTATTTGACGTACGCCATGGTATATTATAATGACGCGCCATCTGCCCTATCATGAAATTCATCAGGCTAATCTCAGGTGTGCCAGCCATTGGCGCCCCAGATTGCATCGAAACCGTTGATAAATAATGACCATAAATCGCAGGGCAGCCGCGCCGCGTCACTTGCGTATAAGCCAAAGCTGATAAGGCTTCAGCATTTAGCTGTGCGACTGTTGGCACTGTCGAAGCTGGTGTATTTGCCCCGCCTAATACAAAAGGCGAGCATAAGACAGGCTGGTTGCGTTTATTAAAAGCACGCATCGCTGACAGCATGGTCTCATCCCATACTAAGGGCGAATTACCATTACAATTCCCCACCACAACAGGATGATTTTCCAGATAATCCTCACCAAATAAGATAGCGCACATATCAAGCACATCTTCAGCATTACGGCCTGATGTGGTCATGCCCATAAAGGTTTTGTCTGAATGAATGATTGATGAATAAGTGATGCGCAAATGGCGATGTGACACCGGATGATCCATTGGCTCGACAATATGATGGGCTGATGAATGAATGGCAGGCAGCATATGCGATAATTTATGAAAATCTGCCAAATCATCTAGGGTTGGCGAACGACGCATATCATCAAGATCACGCAAATAAGGCGCGCCTGTCATCGGCACAAAAATCGAATTGCGACCGCCTAATTTGACCGTCTTTTCAGGATTGCGTGCATGAAGTGTGATATCTGACGGAATAGTGCTGATCAAATCTTTGACCAAGGCTCTGTCAAGATGAACTGTCTCACCACGCACATCAGCACCAATACGACGCCAATCTGCCAATGCAATATCATCGCGAAACACAACGCCAACATCTTCCAAAATAGATAAAGAGGCATTATCGATCTGCTCAATCTGATCTTGGCTCATTGGCTCTGTTAACGGCAAACCACCTTGCAAATGGCCAAGCATTTCATGATTTGGCTTTGTCCTAATGGCTCTGCGCTCGCCTCTGCCACCACGTCTGGTTGGGGCACCTTCTTGTTGACCGCTCATCATCATCCTCTGGTTTCTGTCTGCTTTGGCAAAACACTAAATCAAATGAAAATACATATTGTATACATGTTATGTATGATTTATCATTATCAAAATTGCAACAATATTTTAGCCTATTGGGGATCGCAGGCAAAAATGGTTTTAGCTGATAAAAAAAGACAAGATGAAAGGCAGGCATCGCGGCCAGAAAAGCCATCATCAAAAGCGATAAGCAAAGATGCGATTATCGCTATGCTAAAGCGCCGGATCATGCTTCTTGACTATGCGCCAGGCACCCCGATGGATGAAGCATCACTGGTTCAGGAATTTGGCATATCACGCACACCATTGCGCGATATTTTGCGCCAATTAGCTGGTGAAGGCTATGTTCAAATCCATGAAAATCGTGGTGCGATAGTTGCGCCAATGGATGCTAAATCAATGCGTCATTTTTTCATGACAGCCCCGATGATATATGCTGCCACATCGCGCCTTGCCGCACAGATTGCAACAGCCAGCCAGATTGACAAGCTCAGCGATATTCAACGCCAATTCAAACAGGCTGTTAGCGATCAATCTGTGGAATCACTGGTATTTTTAAATGACCAATTTCATTTTCAAATTGGCGAGATGGCAGATAATGCCTATCTGAAGCCAAGCTTGCAGAGATTATTGATGGAACATGCCCGCATTGGACAGACCTTTTGGCAATCAGAAGCTGGCATTATCAGCAAGCGCATTACCGAAGCTAGCTTACATCATGACCAATTTGTTGAAATATTTGCTGCCCATGATGAGGAAGCCGCAGTGGCACTGACTTTGTCACATTGGGAGTTATCACGCAAAGATATGGATGATTATATAAGGCCTGATCCGTTGCGCGAAGTAATAGATTTAGGCTTGTAATATGTTGTTTTTAGCAAGTGAGATATAATATGGATTTTTACGGTATCTACACCCCTGTTATCACGCCTCATCATGATGATTTTAGCATTGATGAGCAAGGGTTTGCCGCTGTTATAGAGCATCTTATCTCTGATGGTGTTCACGGGATAATCATCGCTGGTACAACTGGTGAATATTACGCCCAGACTATGTCAGAGAGAGAGCGGATGCTGGCTTTGGGAACTGAAATCATTAATAAACGTGTTGCTGTCATTGGTGGCACAGGCGCTTTGCGCACCGAAGATTCTATCCATCTGGCAAAGACGGCCAAGGCAGCTGGTGTTGATGGTATTTTGGTTGCTACCCCGCCTTATTCAGTGCCAACAGGACGCGAAAATGCCCTTCATGCGCTGGCAGTGGAGCGGTCAGTTGATTTGCCTGTTATGCTTTATAATTATCCAGGGCGCATGGCAGCTGAAATGGATGAAGAGTTCCTTGATAGGGTTGGACAATCGCCAAATTTCAAAGCCATTAAAGAAAGCTCAGGTGATATTAACCGTGTGCATATGCTGGCACGGCGTTATCCGCATATTGGACTATCATGCGGTATGGATGATCAGGCGCTTGAATTTTTTGCATGGGGGGCACGCTCATGGGTTTGCGCTGCTTCTAATTTTGCTGCCAAAGCGCATATCGCTTTGTGGCAATCTTGCGTGGTCGAAGGTGATTTTGCCAAGGGCAGACGCATCATGTCAGCTATGCTGCCTTTGATGCAAGTGCTAGAGCAAGGCGGGAAATTTATTCAAGCTGTGAAATATGGCGTTGCAAGAAGCGGCCTGCCTGCTGGCATACCACGCTTGCCATTAAAGCCTTTGAATAAGGATGAAAAACGTGATTTGGATCAGGTGATTGATCGCATGAATGCCACCATTGATACCATTTTATCTGAAGGCCAGAAATAAAGGAGCCCTGTTATGTCTGATTTACTGAGCCGCGATGATTATCTGGCACTTGCTGCTGAATTAACCATTCCATCTGCCTGTTTTATTGATGGCAGCTTTCACAATGCCTCTGGGCCTGTGCTTGAAACCACAAACCCTGCGACAGGTGCTGTGCTGGCCAGCATTGCGATGGCAACGAAAGATGATGTCACTCTGGCTGTTGATAAAGCAAGAGAGGCCTTTGATTCTGGTATTTGGTCACAAACTCATCCAAGTGCCAGAAAAGAGGTTTTGATAAAGCTGGCAAAGCTGATCAAGCGTAATCGCCACCAGATGGCAGTTATGGAATCGCTAGATAGTGGTAAGCCGATTTCTGACTGTGCTGAAATTGATATTCCAGAAGCGATAAACACCATCATCTGGCATGCAGAGGCGATTGATAAGATTTATGATGATACCGCACCAGCTGGCCCTGATGCGATGGCAATGATTGTCAGAGAACCCATTGGTGTTGTAGGATGCGTGCTGCCATGGAATTTTCCGCTTTTGATGCTGGCCTGGAAATTAGGGCCAGCGCTTGCCGCTGGTAACAGCCTGATTGTCAAACCTGCTGAACAGACACCATTAACCGCCTTATATCTAGCGCAGCTTGCTGGCGAAGCTGGCTTGCCACGCGGTGTCTTACAGGTGCTTGTTGGTGATGGGCCAACCACTGGTGAGCCTCTTGGTCTGCATCCAGATGTTGATATGATTGCCTTTACTGGCTCAACTGAGACAGGCAAACGGTTTTTATCCTATTCAGCACAATCTAATATGAAGAAAATTACGCTGGAATGCGGCGGCAAAAACCCTGCTATTGTGATGGATGATGCCGAAGATTTAGAGGCTGTCTCTGCTCATATTGCCAATGGCGCCTTTTGGAATCTAGGCCAAAATTGCTCTGCTATTTCGCGTGTGATTGTTCATGAAGATATCAAAGATGCACTCATTGCAAAATTACAGGCACATATCAAAGAATGGCGCCAAGGTGACCCGCTTGACCCATCTCATAAGCTAGGTGTGCTGATTGATGAGGGCCATCATGCCAAGGTGCAATCTTTCATTGATGATGCCACAAAAGAGGGCTGTTCTGTGATAGCACAATCATCATCAGACAAGCTTGGTCCCATTATATTTGATGTCACAAATCACGATGCGACATTAGCAAAAGATGAGGTTTTTGGCCCTGTGCTAGCTATCATCACTGTGAAGAGTTTTGATGAAGCTGTGCTGATTGCTAATCAGACCAATTATGGCCTTGCTGCTAGTGTCTTTACCGCAAATCTAAAACGTGGCTTGCGTGCTGCCAGAGCCATTAAAGCAGGCACAGTAACGGTAAATTCCTATGGTGAAGGTGATGCCACAACACCTTTTGGCGGTTATAAGGAATCTGGCTTTGGTGGCCGTGATAATGGCCTGGCGGCTCATGACCAATTTACCGAGATTAAAACCATCTGGCTTGATCTGACTGACACAGCTCAGGATGAGATGTGATGCCGCAAAAGCATATTGTCAAAAAGCTGCCTCGTGATCCTGGTCCGGCTGCGTGGAATGAGATTTTAGGGCCCGCACCATCCTATCCGATTGCTGAGGGTGACATCACAGCAGATTGGCTGATTATTGGCGGCGGTTTTGCTGGCCTATCTGCTGCTAAACGCCTTAGTGAATTGCGTGGCGGCGATAAGATTATCGTGATTGATGCCTGTCATATTGCAAGCGGCCCTGCTGGTCGCAATTCTGGTTTTATGATCGATTTGCCACATGAATTAGGTGATGATGGCTATACCAGCTCAGAGGATATTGACCGCAAACAAATTACCCTAAACCGTCATGCTCAAGATTTTGCCAAAGCTAATGCGGCAGAATTTGAAATGGCAGCAGAAGCTGTTGCAGCTGTTGGCAGAGTGAATGGTGCGGTGAATGCTAGCGGTAAAAAACATAATGATGATTATGCCGACCATTTAACTAAGCTTGGCGAAGATTTCACCCATTTATCATCAGATGATATGGAATCCCTAACAGGTTCCTCATTTTATAGCTCTGGTTTATTCATGCCAGGTGCTGTGATGTTGCAACCAGCTTTATATATCCGCGAATTGGCAAAGGGGCTATCTGACAAGCAAAGCCGCCCTATTACAATTTATGAAAATAGCCCTGCTATATCCTATCAAAAACAGGGGCAGAACTGGCTTGTTGAAACGCCTCATGCACGCATTAGAGCAGGCGCAATTATCATGGCTGTTAATGGTCATGCTGAGAGTTTTGGCTTTTACAAAAACAAGCTGATGCATGTTTTCACCTATGCTTCTATGACAGATGCTCTAACCAAAACACAGATGAAAAAGTTGGGTGGCTCTTTATCATGGGGCATTACGCCATCTGATCCGATGGGCTCAACTGTCAGGCGCCATGATGGCATAGGTGGCAACCGGATTGTGATCCGTAATCGCTGGACCTTTGATCCCGAAATGGCAATCAATGACAAGCGGCTTGCCAAATTTGGCAAAGATCATGCCAGGTCATTTCGCCGCCGCTTTCCGATGCTAGATGATGTCTCTATGGCATATCGGTGGTCAGGGCGTCTTTGTTTATCACGAAATTCTGTTCCTGCATTTGGTGAGCTAGAGACAAACTGGTTTTCTGCCTGCTGTCAAAATGGCTTGGGAACGGCCAAAGGCACATTGGCAGGCATTGGCGCAGTTGATCTGGCAACAAAGGCCAATTCGCCTATCGTACAAGATTTGCTATCTTATGATGAGCCTGTCACATTGCCGCCGCGCCCGCTATCAACCATTGGCGCCAATTTGGTGATAAAATGGCGTGAATTAAAAGCAGGGGCAGAGCTGTAAATCAGCTGATTTCATCAAGGATTTGTGACAATTCATCTGTGATAGCTTTGGTGCCCATATCGCCGCCAAATTCCATCGGCCGCAGGCGGTTTTGCGCAAAACCTGTATCAACAGCCTGTTCCATTACCTGACCAGCTTTTGCCCAATTTTGATTATCGTTTTTGTCAGCAATATAATCAGCCATTAATGCCGCACTTAAAATCGCTGCCAACGGATTGGCTTTGTCCTGTCCCATAATATCAGGGGCAGACCCATGAGCTGGCTGGAACAAGCCAATATCATCGCCAATCTCACCACAAGCTGCCATGCCCATACCGCCAACAAGGCCACCTGCTAAATCTGATAAGATATCGCCAAAGATATTTTCAGTGACAAGCACATCAAATTCCCAAGGCTTGCGCACCAAATCCAATGCCATAGCATCAACATAATTGGTGTCTTGGATGACATCTGGATAATCTTTGCCAATTTCAAAATAGATCTTGCGGAAAAATGCCATAGAGGCAAAAACATTTGCCTTATCCACACAAGTCAATTTACCCATCAGGCCTCGTTCTTTGCGCCTTTGCGCCAGACGATACCCAAAATGATGCAATTTTTCAGAGATCGTGCGGCTAATTTTCAAAGTCTCATAAACAGCCTCATCACCTTCAATTTTATGGCGATTATGAACAGCAGCTGAATAAAATAAGCCTTCGGTTGATTCTCGCAATATCACAAGATCAAGAGTGGCGGCACGTTTATCAGCCAGTTTTTGCGGTGCATTGGGATAAGCTTTGACAGGGCGCACACCAGCATAAAGACCAAATTTATCCCGCAACCTTAAATGAGGTGAAATTTCTGTCCCATCTTCATAACGAATAGCTGGCAATCCAATCGCACCAAGGAAAATCGCATCAGCCTGGCCAGCACGTGCCTCACCATCTTCTTCAATGTCACGTCCGGTATCACGATACAGACCTGCCCCTGCCTTAATCTCATCAGCGATAAATGGTATCGCGCTTGATTTTGCCAAGGCCTTTTCCAGTAATGATAGCGCTGATTCAGTCACATCAACACCAATGCCATCACCTTTTATCACCGCAATTTTCGGATTATCCTGCGCCATCATCTCAGCCTTTCTGTCAGCTGTGTTTTGCATTTATAGATCTCTTTTTATAGGCATGCCAGATAGGGTCTGCAAGCGTCCCACATTTTTCTTCCATGCGTTAACACTAATTTAATTTTTACTCATTACACTTTCCATTTGAAGCAAGAAAATGGAGGTTTGTTATGCGTGTGAATCATTATAGCTTTGTTGTTTCAATTTTTCTTATTCTTATTTCCTATGGCTTATTTGCCTGCAGCTATGCCAGCCATAGCTATCGTGCGCCACATTCAAATAGCGTGGCTGGGCAGCTGGAACATGATCAGAATTTTTGCTATAATGTCGCCATTTATGTGCAATCCCAATATGACAATGACATGCCAACTCACATCAAAGCTTATGTCCAGCTCAAAGATGACAAGGATGCGATACCAGCCTTTGTAAATTTTCAGGTGCATTCACTCTATGATGTTGTCTATCAGCATAAGGGCTTTGATGCAGTTATTGAAAGCTGCCTTGAAAGGCGTGGTCACAAGCTTGCTGAAACAGAATTGAATAAAAGCGAGCCCTCTTATGGTGAAGCGCGCTATCTGCGTCTCAGCCGTGAGGGCTAAAAAAGGCAGGCTATATCGCTCACTTTCACCATTATTGCGTGCTGACATAATGCTCACAAAATGTTGACTATGTACTGGCGGCATCAAATGTCCTGAAAGGGCTTTATGCAAAATAATAATGACAATAAGCGAATTAGTTATTTAGTATAATCTAAATTATCCTTTTCGCTTATCAGGTCAGGTTTCATGCGTATCCCCCTTATCCTATCAGCTCTATGTCTGACGCTTGCTTTTCTATTTCCTATTAGCCTTTCACATGATGCACGCGCCCATGCTGGTGCCACTGGCATTGTCAAAGAACGGATGGATGCGTTCTCGCAAGCAAGGCAGCAGATGAAAGAAATAGGTGGTGCCTTGCGGGCTAATAATAATGAGATGGTGGCAGAATTATCAGCTAAGATGCTGCCTTGGGCCGAAACAATGGGAGATTATTTCCCAGAAGGAACAGATGGCGCCCCTTCAGAAGCATCAGCTGCTATCTGGTCTGATCCAGATGGATTTGCTGAAAAAATAGCTGCTTATCGTCAGGCACTGATCAATTTGAATGAGATAGCATTAGCCAATGGCGATACCAAAACAGCCTTTGGCGCTGTGTCTGCTAGTTGTAAATCATGCCATAGAGCCTATCGCAATTAAGGCATTATTTCGACGCATCTGTCAGGCCAAAACGCAAGCCAGCAACCACTAATATAAAGCCTATCAGATGATAGCTATGGATAGGCTCACCTAGGATGGTGACAGCAAGACCAGCTGCGGCAACAG
This sequence comes from Puniceispirillaceae bacterium (SeqCode), assembly GCA_049890115.1. Lineage (GTDB taxonomy): Bacteria > Pseudomonadota > Alphaproteobacteria > Puniceispirillales > Puniceispirillaceae > UBA685. The sequence continues at coordinate 48,939 of JBMHCC010000033.1, forward strand.
GCAACCAGTAAAAAAAGACACCAGCTCTGTTTGGCCCCAAAGTAGCAACCGCAGATGTGAAAAATTTATAGGCTAAAAAAGCAGGGCCAATGACGATATAGCTCATCGCCAAAATCGTGCCTGAATACAGAACCATTCTGGCACCGCTGGCATATTCATAAAGCATCAAGGGCAATAATTCGATAGCACCAACACAAAATAGCACAAACAAGAATGACCATTGGCTAATCTGAGGTGCAGCACGCAAAGAAACCGAAAAAATACCATAGGATAAAATCGCAAGCACCATCAGAAAATCGCCAAAATTAACAGATAGCGATAATAAGCGTGAAACATCACCTTGTGCGATAATCACAACCACCCCAAAAGTTGATAGCCCCATCCCAAATGATTGCAGATAGCTGGTGCGACTGCGATAGGCAATCCGGTCAAGAATGGCAACCAGAACAGGCATGGCTGTTTGGATAAGGCCAACATTCGTCGCACTGGTGAAATTCAGCGCGTAATATTGCAACGTATTATAGCAGCCAATGCCAAATGTGCCGATGAAGATCAATGTCCATTTATATTCGACAATCACTGCCCAATCTTTGCGTAAAGGAGGGCGCATAACAATCAAGATTAACAGCCCAGCTAGAACCCAGCGCCAAAATGCAAGCTGAAAGGGCGGCAAATCTTCATAGAACATCCGCCCAACAATGGCATTACCAGCCCATAATGACATGGTGATAAATAACAAAAATAGTGCTGTGCGCTCTGATACCTTCATCACCACTCCTGTTAGAAAAACAACCTAGTATCTGTTATCATCATCACTGATAAGCTAGATAGTCTTAGCATAACATCTCATCCAATCCTCAGATTAAATTTGAAAAGCACTGACAATAATCTGATAACAAAATGGCAAAGACTGGCTGTTTTGCGATAACCTTATGATAGGGTGCTAGAATAAAAGCAGGAATGATAAAGGATAGCGCGCGCATGCAAAGCAAACATATCTTGATTTATGGTGATTCTAATAGCTGGGGCTATCTAGATGATGGGTCTGGTTTACGCTATGATAAAAGATGGCCTGTTATGATGCAAAATCATCTGGCGCAAAAAACAGGGGTAAATATCACCCTTATCGAAGAAGCCTTGCCAGGGCGCACCTCGGCCTATCCTGATAAGCAAGAAGGGCCAGAATATAATGGCTTGCCTTATTTGCGTCCCTGTCTTCTTAGCCATGCACCAGTTGATTTGGTTCTGATTATGCTTGGCACAAATGATTGCAAAGCCAGATTTGAAGCATCATCTGATGCGATTACTGATAATATGGTCCAGCTTGCTAAAATCGTCCGCCGCACACCAGCAGGGCGTGGCAAATGGCGCGAGGCACCCTCTCCTATGGTTGGGGTCATTGCGCCAGCATCTCTTGGGGAAAAAACAGATGATCCCAGCTGGATACGATATCAGGAATGGCAGGGCGGGCGCGCCAAATCACAAAGCTTTTTTGACTTATTATCACCAAAAATAACGGCTCTTCAGGATGACCAGATATTCTGCCTTAATGCCAATGATGCTATCACACCCTCAGATAAAGACCCTATTCATTGGCCAGCTTCAGAACATGTGAAGATGGGGCAATTTGTGGCAGATGCGATAGCGCCAAGGCTAGCTGATTAGGCCATCCCGACTTGCACCTGCAAAGGCAGGCGATCATCAGGGCGGCTTTCCAGCATCGCGGTTAGCTCTGCTTGCAAATCAGCGTAATCTTCATGATCAAACAGATTCTGCAGCTCATAAGGATCAGCGGCTAGATCATACATCTCACCAGCACCTGAGATCCTATCTATTGTGAGCTTGGCTGTTTTGGTTCGCACTGTCTGCAATGATAAAGCAATGCCTGCTCTGGTTGGCAGCAATTCCCATTCATTCAACGCAAAATCACGATTTGCGCCATCTTCCAACACAGGACGAAGTGAGCTGCCATGTTGTGACAGGCTTGGCGTTGTGTTGGCATAATCAATAAAGGTGGCTGCTAAATCCAAAGTAGAAACAGGTTCATCACAAATCGCATTTGCCGCAATATCAGGCCCACGCATAATCAGTGGCACACGCAACAAGCCTTCATAATGCATCGGCCCTTTAAGCACCAGGCCATGATCACCAAGCCAATCGCCATGATCAGAGCTATAAATAACAATGGTATTATCGGCTAGCCCTTGTTCGTCTAAAACCTCCATCAGACGACCGACCTGATGGTCAATAAGCGCAATCTGGCCATAGGTATTTGCGATGATTTCAGCAAGTTGCTCATCTGTTTGCTCTTGGATGCGGCTGTATTTTTTGCGTGTTTCAGCATTTTTCTTTGTGCCTGTTGGCTCTGCTGTCAGCACCTGTTCATGCCACCAGGGACGCCCGTCAAAATGACGTTTGCGATATTTTGGCAAATCAACTTCAGCTGGGTCATGTAAATGAGACCAAGGCTCTGGGGCATCAAAGGGATGATGGGGATCAGGAAAGCTAACCCAGGCACAAAATGGCTCATCACCGCGGTTATCTTGCTGAAGCCAATTTATCGCTCTATCTGCTGTCCAAGTGGAATTGTGAAATGCCACAGGCAATTTTGAATGCCAAGTCTGGGCAGCGCCTTTGGTGTCTTTGGCATTTTCATTATAAAGCCTGTTTAACTCCTCACCTCGCCCATTCTTATGATACCATCTTTCATAATGTTGGCCACGTGGCGGTGCTTCTGGCAAGAACCAATTATGACCAATCAACATCAATTCAACATGCTCGAAACCCATATAGGGGCCATTCCAGCTATCAGGATAATTTGCTGAGGATTTCACACATTCAGCTGTGCCAGAGCCCTCTTCTGAAAAGGTATGATAGGTGGAAAAATGTGCTTTACCAAAAAAAGCTGTCTGATAGCCAGAACGCGCCAATGTACCAGCAAAACCTGCCTCACCAATTTCAGGGTTCAGGTCAATACCATTATCATGAACACCATGTGTGCGTGGCAACTGGCCTGTCAGGATAGAGGCTCTGGCAGGCTGGCAAATCACACATGGGGTTATCGCACTATGAAAGCGCGTGCCTTGGCGTGCCAATCTATCTAGATGAGGTGTTTTAATCTTGCGCCCTTCAATACCAAGGCAATCTGCCCGATGCTGATCAGCTGTGATAAATAGGATATTTGGTCTGCTCATGACAAACGCCTTTTTCGTGCAAAGATAATAATAATGGCCAATGATGCTATCACAAGGATGATAGATACAGGTGATGAAAATAAGAAATACGGATCAGCACCAGTAGAGGCAAAAGCCTGGCGTGCGGTACGCTCCAAAATACTACCTAAAATATAGGCGATAACAAAAGGCAAGATCGGGATCTGTGTCAGTCGTAACATTAATCCAAATAAACCAAATCCAAGCAGACAAATAACAGCATAAAGAGATGTTTCTTGGGCATAGACAGCTGTGATAGTGACAAGCAAAACCGTAGGCATCAAAATCTGGCGCGGCACACGCACCATAACAGACATGAGCTGCATCACATGACTGCCCACAAACCAATTCGTAATATTAGCCAAAATCATCAGCGTGAATAAGCCAAACGCCATGACCATTTCACTATTCACCCCATCAACAGGCACCCGAAACACTGATGGGCCGGGGTTCAAACCATCAACAGTTTCCATTGCCAAAATTAGGAAAATTGCAGCCGCATTACCTGGGATACCAAGAGATAAAACAGGGATAAGATTCGCACCAGAAACAGCTGAATTAGCCGCCTCTGTTGAGGCTACACCTTGCACTGCACCTTTACCAAAAGGCACCTCATCTTTTTTGATGGTTTTGGCATGGCGTCTTTTGCCATTCGTATAGCCGAGAGTTGCTGCCAGAGTTGACCCAATACCTGGCAAAGCACCAATAGCGGTACCAATCAGAGCAGATGGCAGAATATAGGGCAGTAAGCTGATACGCTCACGCAGTCCAAGCCTGCCTGTTGCTTTGATAATGATTTGCGTTATTTTCCCATATTCTTTACTTTGGCTTCTCGCTTCGATCATGGTGAATAGCACCTCACCAATAATCAATGCCCCAAGCACAACAGATGCGATGGGAAAGCCGCCTGCTATGGCATCAATCCCAAATGACAGCCTAGGGTAGAAATCTTCACCATCACCAATAAAAGCAACGAGCAACCCAAAGCCGACAGCAATCAGGCCCTTTGAAACAGATTTCCCCATCACAGCTGCGATAAAGGTTAAAGATAAAATGATAAGGGCACTTTTTTCTGGAAAATCCAGATAAGCTTCTACGAACACAGCCAAGAATGGCGCGCATAAAATTAACACAATATCAGAGATAGTATCACCAGATACAGATGCAAAATGCGCTGTTTTCAGAGCCTTTTTCGCCTCACCTTTTTGAGTCATTGGATAACCATCATAGGTGGTCATTAACGCATCTGGTGTGCCTGGTGTGTTAAATAAAATCGCAGGCACCGCACCACCAACTGTTGCCCCTTTCATAATGCCAAGCAAAAATCCGAGGATGGGCAGCAAGGCTGATGCTTCATAACCAAAGACAGAAATCAAAATAGGCAACGCTATCGCCATTGCCATTGGCCCTGCCAAACCAGGAGTGGCACCAATGAAAATGCCAAAAAATAAACCGCCAACAACCATTACAATATTTAACGGTATGCCAATGATGAACGGGCCAGCAAAAACAGCCATAATGCCCATGAAAATATGGTCATATAGGCCCATCACACATCTCCATTTGGCGGTAAAAGAATATCTTCAAATGGCAAGTCAAAAAACAGCGCAATAGCACAGCTGATAGCCAAGAATAGCACAGCACGTTTGCGTGAGAGTGACTGATCCATAAAATGCGATAGCGCACATAATAACAATGTGCCACCGCTGACATAGCCAACATATTTTAATGGCCAGATATTCCGCAAATTCCGATAGGTTAGCTCTGTTGCAACAAATTCATTGAAAAGACTGACAAAAAGAGGCCCTGTAAAACGCATCACAACCAGCGCTATAGCAAATAAAACAACATAAAACCCAAAGATACGAAACCATGTTTTATGATTAGCCATTGCGGGCGAATTTTTTGATGAGCGCATCAGAGCAATAGCTGAAGCCGCTATCAAAATAACCGCAACAGATGGCCCAAGTGAATCGCCAATCACGTTACGCCGGCGCACCTTTTCAACCAGACCTGTATCAATATCAAATGGTATCCAGACGAACAAAGTCACAAGCGCAAATGCTAATATGGCAACGCCTAGGATAAAATCTGCTGAACGAAAATAAGAATGTGACATAAAAAGTATCGCCTGCCAGCTAATCAAAGATGGCAGGCGTCATATAAGTTTTGCGCTTATTGCACTGCTTTGATCAGTTCTGCTGCTGCTGCAACATCAGATTCCAGCAGGGCTTCCACTTCACCACCTTTGATGATAGCTGTGCCGCCAAATGCCTTTTTGATAATACCACCAGCTTTCGTGCTAGGGTCATTGACAATATCGATAATCGCTTCTGTCAAAGCATTGCGTGCTTCGTCATTCAAGCCAGCAGGTGCCGCAAATAAGAAATACCCATCAGCACCAAAAGGCACGCCTCTGTCACCAATTAATGGCGCATCAGGTGTCTGAACCAACGGCACTGTCAAAGCTGAAGCTAGGTTGACAAGATCGCCAGATGCCACACCTTTGGCCTGGATACCTGCCATAAAACCAAGATCCATATCACCAGCATTAACGCCATTCATCACAGCCTTGCCGCCTTTTACTTCAACAATGTTAAAATCAACATTATTGGCATCACCAAGCAAGAACGCAATATCACTTAGCTTTGGTGACATGGTACCAAAGCGGATAGTCTCGCCAGACTTGGCAGCTGCTAGCACATCATCAATGGTCTTCCAGCCTTTTGATGACTTTGCCACAATACCCATCTGAAACCCAGCAACAGTCGTCAAAGGTGTGACATCATTTAATGAGACACCAGCACCTGGATTAGCGACCATGTTATAACCATAGGTTTCTGTTACAGCCATGCCGATAGTTGTGCCGTCATTTGGCTCATCTTTCATAGCTGCTGCCAATTTCAGGCCGCCGCCGCCAGTAACCTGCTGTGGCTGAACCTCCCAGCCATGACGCTTTTGTAACTCGTCACCAACCGCACGCGCGATGGTATCAGCACCACCACCAGCTGCGAAGGCAATCATTAATTTAATCGGACCATTTGGCTGCCAGTCTGCCAATGCTGAACCAGCGGCTGATAGCGATGTAGCAGTCGCCACAGTCAGCGCAATGAGTAGTTTTTTCATCATATCCTCCCAAGAAAAGAACCTGACTAAAACTCAACCTCTTTTTAGTTGACCTGTCAACTATTTATCAGGATTATAAAAATATGGAAGATAGTAACATGATGAAAAAGACCAGCACAAACATGCAAAAAGAGGTCGATTTAAATCGAACTCTGACATTTCGTCTTGCCAGATTACAGTCACGATTAAATGCCCAAGCCCAAGATATTTTGGCCAAGAATGCGTTAATCTCACTGTCAGAATGGCGTTGCCTTATTACGCTTGTGTCACTGCCTATTGATACACAACAGGCGATAAGCCATTACACCAACCTTGATAAGGGACAAATTAGTCGCGGCATCAAAAAGCTGGCCAATTCAGGTTTTGTCAGCATAACAAATGCAGGCCATGATAACCGCAGCAAAATTGTAACTGTTACTGATAAAGGAATGGCAGTATATCACCAAATTGCCCCTATCATGCAAAAGCGGCAAGCTATCATTACAGATGAATTTTCGACAAATGAACTAGAACAGCTTCATCATTTTCTCGATCTGCTAGAAAAAAATGCGGTGAAATTAGAAGGATTAGCGTGAGATGGCAAAGAACCTAATTGTGATACTCTCAGATGAGCATCAGGCATCTGCTCTTAGCACTCTTGACCATCCCTTTGTCAAAACGCCACATCTGGATAAGCTTGCTGCCAGAGGCACAATTTTTACCAACGCCTATACGCCCTCGCCGATTTGTGTGCCAGCGCGCGCTGCCTTTGCCACAGGCCGCTATGCCCATCAGACAGCTCATTGGGATAATGCTATGCCTTATATTGGCACGCCTACTGGCTGGGGGCATCAATTACAAGATGCTGGTATTGCGGTTGACTCTATTGGCAAGCTGCATTATCGCGATAGCACTGATCCTGTTGGCTTTGATAACATCCATATTCCGATGATGGTCAAAGATGGTGTTGGCATGGTCTGGGCCAGCTTGCGCCATGAAGAAGAACGCCTTTATGGACAGGTCAGAATGTTAGGCGATGAAATTGGGCCAGGTGAGAGCAGCTATACCCGCTATGACAGAGCCGTCACAGACAGAACGATAAAATGGCTAGCTGACAATAAAGGCCGCGAGGATGGCTTTTGTTTATATGTTGGTCTGGTTGCACCGCATTTTCCGCTTATCGCACCTGATGAATTTTACGATCTTTATCGCAATGTTGATTTCCCAGATGCCAAGCTTCATCCCAAAGACGGGCATAAACGTCACCCTTGGATTGAAAAGCAAAATGCCATGATGAGTTCAGAGGATAAATTTCAGGATGAGGATGAAAGACGCCGTGCTTTTATTGCCTATTATGGTTTGGTTAGCTGGCTTGATCATAATGTTGGTCAGATTATCAAAGCGATTGATGATAATGGTTTTGGCAATGATACAACAATTATCTATTCCAGTGATCATGGTGATAATGTTGGTGCCAGAGGCCTATGGGGGAAATCAAATTGCTATGAAGAATCTGCTAAAATTCCGATGATTATGGCAGGCCCTGATATCCCGCAAGGCAAATGTGAGACAGCTGTATCATTACTTGATGTCTCAGCTACTATCCCAAGCTTTTTTGGCATCACGCCAGATAGCGCTATGGTTGGCACATCATTGCCAGATTTACTTGCCTCAGACCAAAACCAAAACCGCGTTATCTTTAGCGAATATCATGCTGTTGGGGCTGTGAATGGTGCCTTTATGATACGCTATGGTGATTATAAGCTCATCCATTATGAAGGTTTTGAACCAGAATTATTCAATCTCAGTCACGATCCAGAAGAGCTGGTAAATCTAGCTTTTCATGAGGATTATAAGGATGTTCTGGCAGATCTCTATGACAAGCTAGCAGCTATCTGTGATACGGCAGCTGTGAACCAACAAGCACATGATGACCAGCGTGCTTTGGTAGATAGTTTTGGCGGGCTGGCAGCGACACGCGAATTAGGTGCCAAAGGTGCAACCCCGCCACCTGATCTGGAAAGCGCATAGCAAAAAGGGGTATTGATGATGAAGCTAACATGTCTTGGAACAGGCTCACCAGAATCACATCAAAGACGTGCTTCATCAGGCTATTTGATTGAAATAGGCGATGATAAAATCTTACTCGATTGTGGTGGCGGCGTTGTTAGCAGGTTGATTGAAACGGGCCTTAGGCCATCTGATATCACCCATTTATTTTTCACCCATCTGCATAGCGATCATATGATGGATTATGCGCGCCTCATTCATGCCGCATGGGATGAAGGCAAAAATAATATGCCTGTATTTGGTCCTGCCCCGCTTGCTGAGATGACTGAAAAATTATTCGGCAGAGATGGTGTTTTTGCCACTGATTTGATAGCGCGAACGCAATTGCAAGGCTCACTTGATGTCTGGACAGCCAGAGGCGGCGCATTGCCGCGCCCATGGCCAGAGCCAGAGATAACTGAAATATCATCTGGCTATCACTATCAAGGGGAAGGCTGGCAGTTGCAGACCGTTCATGCTTTGCATGCCCAGCCTTTTTTGGATTGTATGGCATTTCGCATAGACTATAATGGCAAGGCGATTATCTATTCAGGTGATGCTGCTTTGAGTGACGAGATAAGCGCACTCTGTCAGGATGCTGATCTTCTGATCCATTGGTGTTATCGGCTAGCAGATGAGACTGAATTTGCCTTTATCACCGAGATGTCACCAAGTGCTGGTGAAATCGCAGAAATGGCCGAACAAGCTGGCGTCAAACAGCTTTATCTTAGCCATATCCGCAAACATATGGACGATGGCAATCATCTATCTGATATGATTGATGAAGCGCGTTCTGTCTTTTCAGGCAAATTGGCAATCGCTGAAGATTTAATGACCATCACTTTGTGAGTATCACTGCCTCCTGCAGCTCATAGAGATAAGGGCAATGGCGCATTTGCTTTTATATGTGACATGACAATTTTGCTTTCCACATGCGTAATCGCAGCCTGACCAAGCAATTCATCATGAACCAATCGATTCAAATCAGGCAGATTTTTACAAAACACCTGAAGCAAATAATCTGCACTACCAGTCAACGACCAGATATTCACAATTTCAGGCTGATGTGCCAAATAATGATGCAGATTTTCTGCCCCCTCACGGCTATGATGATTTAATGAAATCTGGATAAATGCTTGAATAGCCAATCCACATTTTTCAGGTGACAGGCTGGCGTGATAGCCAGCTATCACACCGTCATCTTCTAATTTTTGCCGACGCCTGCCTGCCTGAGATAGTGACAGCGCAGATGCCTTGCCCAATTCAGCATTCGTCGCATTACCTTTTTGCTGTAACAGCATCAAAAGATTCTGATCAAAACTATCCATATAATCTGCCTTTATGATTATTTTGCGCATATTTAATTCAAATATAATTATATTCGCGCAAAATATCCATTTTTAATGCGTTATAATGACAGCTCACATCACAGAAAGGAAACCAGATGGGACCTTTTCCACATAATGCCCCCTATGCCGTGATTTCAGATGATAATCCTGCTGGCACTGATGGGTTTGAATTTGTCGAGTTTGCGCATCCCAACCCTGAGCAGCTTCGCTTTTTATTCACAAAGATGGGCTTTTGTCATGTTGCCACCCATAAGCATAAAAAGACTGAGGTCTGGCAGCAAGGCGATATCACCTATTTGATAAATTGCGAACAAAGCAGCCATGCTAGTGATTTTGCCAAACAGCATGGCCCTTGTGCGTCATCTATGGGCTGGCGTGTGGTTGATGCTGAACAGGCATTTGCCCATGCTGTGATGAAAGGCGCACAACCTTATCAAGGTGATGGCAAGGTCATGGATGTGCCTGCCATTGTCGGGATTGGCGGTGCGCTGATTTACTTCATTGATAAATATCGCAAGACAAGCCCTTATAATGACGAATTTGACTGGCATGAAACAGCCTATCCAAAGGGTGTTGGGTTTTATTATTTGGATCATCTCACCCATAATGTTCACCGTGGCAATATGGATAAATGGTTTGCCTTCTACCGTGATTTGTTCAATTTCAAGGAAATCAGGTTTTTCGATATTCAAGGCAAATATACAGGGCTTTATTCACGCGCTTTAACATCACCTTGTGGACGGATTAGAATTCCCATTAATGAGGATAGAAGTGATAATGGCCAGATTATTGCCTATTTACATAAATATAAAGGTGAAGGCATTCAGCATATCGCATTAGGTGCTTATGATATTTATGATAGCGTTGATGCGATTGCCAAAAGCGGTATTTCATTTATGAAACCGCCACCTGCTATTTATTATGATTTATCTGTCAGCCGTGTTGCTGGCCATAATGAGCCGCTATCACATCTTCGCAAACATGGTATCTTAATTGATGGCGAGGGTGTTATTGACGGTGGTGAAACCCGTATTCTGCTTCAGATATTCTCATCCACTGTGATAGGCCCCATCTTTTTTGAATTCATTCAGCGCAAAGGTGATGATGGCTTTGGTGAAGGCAATTTCAAAGCCCTATTTGAGAGTATTGAGGCACAGCAAATCGCAGATGGCGAGCTAGCCACAAATTAAATGAGATTAACAAGATAGCTTTCCCTTAAAACAGGCTTCCTGCATTACCTGAGATAGAGTGGATTTCCTGAAATTGCATAATCCCCTCACGTCCAAAATTACGGCCAATACCTGACTGCTTGACACCGCCAAATGGTGACAGCCCATCCATAGCTGTTGGGCCATGCGCATTCAGATTGGTAAAACCAACCTCTAGCTGCTGTGCCACAGCAAGCGCATGAGCATCATCTGATGACCAGACAGAAGAGCTGAGGCCGTAATCACTATCATTGGCCATCGCAATGGCATCATCATCACTATCAAAAGGTATGATTGGCAACGAGGGGCCAAATTGTTCATCCCTAACGATTGATAGATGCGGCTCTGGATTAATCACAAGTGAGGGACGCAAAAAATACCCCTGATCAAATAACGCCTGATCAGGAACTTGTCCGCCATATCTGATCTCAGCATTGGCAGAATCTGCCTCTGCCAGCATGGCCTCAACAATTCTTTTCTGCTTCAGATTATTCAAAGGGCCAAGCGTCACACCATCTTGCAAACCATCGCCTATCACCTGCTGATTGATGATTTGGGTCAACCCATCGACCACATCATCAAATAGGCTGCGGTGAACATAAAGACGCTTTAGCGCCATACAAATCTGCCCACTTGTCAGAAACACGCTAATATATAATTTTTTCAACATCTCAGCTGTCAGCTGTGCATCTGCCAACACAAGACCAGCATCATTACCACCTAATTCCAACGTCACAGGTGTTAAATTCTCTGCTGCTAGCTTCATCACATGCCTGCCAATCGGGATAGAGCCTGTGAAATTAACCTGCCTTACCAAGGGATGAGAGACCATCCTATCACCTAGCACCGCACCATCGCCTGTAATAAGATTAACAACACCAGCTGGCAGCATTTCTGCAATTTTGATGATTGTCTTGGCAGGGGCTAATGTTGCCATTTCAGATAATTTAATGACAACGCAATTACCAGCCAATAAGGCTTGTGGCAGCTTTGAGCCTAAAATAGCAAGAGGCCAATTCCATGGCACAATCAGCAAGCTGACACCACGTGATTTTCGTGTCACGAGCGTATCAAAGACAGGGCCATTTATCTGTTCTGCTTCTGGCAATTTTGCGGCAAAATTTGCCACCTGACGAAACCTGTCTGCTAATCGCGTAATTTCGATATTTGTCTCAAATAAGGTTTTGCCATGCTCTGTTGTAAATAGGCGTTTGCGCGCTGTGGCTTCATCTTCATCAGCATTAAGATTATCAGCAATCTTCAAAAGATAGCTAGCACGCTCTTCAAGCGATAAAGCTGCCCAGCTTCTTTGTGCCTTATCAGCTGCTCTGATTGCGCTATCCACATCATCATGGCTAGCAGATGCCGCTCTGCCAACAAGCTGAGAGGGGCGTGCTGGATTAAAAATATCATAAAAAGCAGATGGAGAGACAGCCTGACCATCAATGAAAAGAGGTGTTGTAATATCTGACATCAGTTTGTGTCCTGTCCAAGAAAGCCTATAGCTTCAGATTAAGCGCACCCATACCGCCATCAATGACAATATCAATACCATTCAGCCATGATGCTTTTTCTGAGATGAGAAATGTGATGACATCTGCCACTTCTTCAGGCTTGCCAGCACGGCCAACCTTTGCCAGATTTGCCTGCACACCAGGTCCGAAAGCTTTGACAAAATCATCAAAAATGCCAGTTGAAACAGCTGCCGGGCTCACTGTTAAAAAGCGGTGTTTGCCAATGGTCTTGGCAACCTGAAGTTGTGTCCAATAAATCACCGCCTGTTTTGATAATTTATAGGCCAAGGCTGGCGGCATATCTTGTGAGGCAACCCAGTCTGGCAAATCTGCCACAGGCATAGCCAGCAATTTATCAAGCATATCTGTGTTATCTTGCCATCCCATACCAGCGCGTGACGCAACAGATACAACAGGCGCACCATCTACCAGCTTTGGCATTAATGCCTCAATAAATGCAAAGCCATTATGGGCATTAATCGAAAGGCAGGCCACAGCATTATCATCACGTGGCGGAATACCAGCAATATGACATAGCGCATCAAATGGCCCTTCAGCTGCCTCAGCTGCTGCCAGAGTTGCTTCTGGATTGCCTAAATCAAGCTTGATATAATCAATGTTTGTTATCTCTGGCTTCACAATATCAAAAATTGTGAGCTGATGCCCATCTGCCAGCAATTTTTTCACTGTCGCAGCACCAATTCCTGTTGTGCCACCTGTGATAGCGATTTTCACGAGCCTGCCCCCCCTTTATAACAAAAGCCGATTTCAAATGAGCTTTATCTTTGCCATATTTCATGACCTGCCATTATTTGTTCTGACAATTATAAGATCAAAATTGGCATTTTATAGCTTGCGAAATCCCACCTTAATAATCTGTCATTAGCCTAAAACGACTTAGTGCCATTGGTAAATAGCTATAATGGCATCTCAAACTAAATCTGGATAAATGATGATGATGAATGCCAGCTTGCCCTATTGCCCTAATAGCTAGCTTTTTTGCTGACGCTCACCAGCATCAGCAAGCAAGGCAGCAAAGCGGTAAATGCCATGCACGAATTTGGTATAAGGCAGGCTGAGGAAAAAGCCATATACAAGCCCTAGATGAATAGCTAGTGCTAACCCCATCATATTGGTTTCCCTGACCGCCAATAAAATAAGACCTGTGGCACTGACCCAGAATAATAACCAAATAAAGGCATAATCCATCCCCAAAGTCAGAAATGATTTCACCTCTGTTTGCATCCGGCGCTTTTCAACCCACAGGCCAAATGTGCCGATACATAAAATCACGCCGCCAACTGTTCCAAGCACCACTGGCAATTCAAAATAGCCATAAGGCGCCTCACGCCCCAAAAGATAGTGATATAAGGTACCTGTGCTCGTAGAGGCAAAACACAGCATAAAGCCATAAAAGGTCAGATGATGATACCATTTGCGCGCATTTGATGACCTGTCATCTTCACCAGGGCAACCAGGATTACCACCAGCATTATCACCGCCTAAATAACGCAAAGAGGCTGTTGCACTAAGTGCATCACGCAACGCTGGCAAGCCAGCAAATCGCGCCCCTGTTTGCTGCCAATAACGCCGCCATCCCATAATAAAGGCAACCAGCACAAAAGCAGAAATCGCCATCGGAATACCAGCCATAACAGTATGAGGCATAATAACGTAAAATGCCCCTTCACCTAAATGCACACCCCAGAATAAATCAGGCGCAATCATAGCCAGCATCAAACCAACCGCAACTGACAGGCTGATAACAGATAGCAAGACAACAAACATCGCATTGCGTGAAAATAGCCTGCCAAAAGACGGAGGCCAGGCATAATCTTCATAAGTTTCAAGACGTCTTTCAGCCAAGGTCGATGGCACATTCACGCCAAATTCATGCGGCGGTGCATATTGGCAAGCATGATAGCACGCCCCGCAATTATGACATAGATTAGCAAGGTAAGCTGTATCACCTTCGTCAAATTCACGCCGTCTTTCCATGGCTGGGAAAACAGCACAAAACCCTTCACAATAGCGACAGGCATTGCAGATTTGCATAATGCGTTTGGTTTCTTCATGCGCATCAGATGATGCCAAAGATGTTAATGAGACACTCATCTTAAACACGCCCTTTTGTTAAAGCTGTTTTATTCAGGCTAATCGCCGCTTGCTCGCCTGCTATTCTGCCAAACACACCACCAATCGTCATACCAATACCAGCCAGATACCCTTGGCCAAGAATATTACCTGCCATAATTTCGCCAGCAGCAAATAAATTGCCAGAGGCAGTGCCATCTTGGAACAGTATTTGCGCCTTATCATTCACCTCAACCCCCATATAGGTAAAGGTAATACCAGGGCGTAAGGGAAAGCCGTAAAATGGCGGTTGTGCTATGGGTGCTGCCCAATTTGTTTTCTCAGGTGAAAGACCTGTTGTCGCTTTGCCATCCAAGATAGATTGATCAATAGGCCCTGCCGGGCAGGCAGCATTAAATTCAGCAATTGATTGGCGTAATTTGGCACTATCTAGCTCCAGCAATTCTGCCAATTCTTCGATAGTATCTGCCTTAATTGGCGTAAAGACAGATGGCATAAAGCGGCCAACCCCAACATTATCTAAAATCGCATAGGCAATCTGATCTGGCTGACCAGCAACAAGCCTGCCCCAAATCGCATATCTCTTTGGCCAGAAATCTTCACCTTCATCATAAAAGCGTTCACAATTCTGATTCACAACCATCGAGAAAGGCACACCATCAATGCGGCTAGCTATGCCGCCATCATATTTTGGTGCCCGTGCATCAATCGCCACAGCATGACATTGATCAAGTGCCCCAACAGGCTTTGCCCCCTTATCGAGAAGCTGACGCAACATCGTACCTTTATTATAGGGCGTGCCTCTTACCAGAAAATTCTTGGCAGCCTCTCCCCACCCTTCTGCTAGCCAGTCAAGATTGGCTTCAAAACCGCCAGCTGTCATGATGAATTTTTTACCTCTCACCAGACGGTCATCACCATTTAATCTAACAGCTGTACAAAACCCATCTTCGATAATCAGCTCATCAACTGGCGTCTCATAGATAAATTTTATGCCAATCCCTTCTGCGTAACGGCACAAAGCATTTAGCAAAGCACGACCGCCGCCTAAGAAAAAAGCATTGGTGCGACCCAAATTCAAAGTGCCTGATAAAGCTGATTGAAACCGCACCCCACGCTCTGCCAGCCAGCCTGTTAACTCTGCTGATTTCTGTAATGTTAATGCCGCTAAATCTTGATTGGTGACACCTTTGGTCACACGCATTAAATCATCAAAATATTCTTCAAAGCTATAAGCATCTGTCAGCACATCTGTTGGCTCATCATGCATCGCACGCAAATTACGGGTATGACGGGTATTACCGCCACGCATATCTTTTGGTGCTGATTCAATGACCAGCACACTACACCCTGCTTCTGTCGCTGTAATCGCAGCAGACAAACCAGCATTGCCAGCCCCGATCACGACCACATCAAAGGAATTTGCATAAAGGCTATCATCTATTGTATACATATGTATACAACTAAAGGCGGCTATTAGGCCTGTCAAGGAGTCTTATCAAGTGGTTCAGTGGTCATCAGCTATCAAGGCGGTAACGGCACAATATGGTGATAAGATGCCGACTACCCAACGCTGCCGTCTTGTTATCTTAGAAGCTATTACATCAGGCCAGTTACCACCTGCCACCAGATTAATCGAATCCGAATTAGGTTCAGCCTTATCTGTTAGCCGCACCCCTTTGCGAGAGGCCTTAGCAGCCTTGAAAGCAGAAGGTATTTTGCGTCATGATGATGATGGTTTACGGGTTCGCCAACTCGCATGGTCAGATGTGAAAAACCTATATGATATGCGTGCCACGCTAGAGGGTATGGCGGCACGATTAGCTGCTGAAATGGCAGGCTCTGCTGAGCGAAAAGCATTATCAGCTATCGCAACAGAAGAGATTACCCTAATCAGAGAGGGTGCTGCGCCATTGCGATTGGCCGAGCATAATGCCCGTTTTCATGCCGCTATCTTGGCAGCCGCACAAAACCCTTTTTTAGCAGATGCGCTAGGGCGATTATCACGTCTGATGGTATTGCTTGGTGCAACGGCCTATCGCTTGCCTGAACGTGTTGATGCAATTGCCAAAGAACATGAAGCCATTCACAAAGCGATTAGCAATCAAGATGGCAATGCTGCTGAACAAGCCATGAAAACACATCTTGAAAATGCCTTGCAGGCGCGCCTTATCCTGTTATCTGAAACCAAACACCCTGTGATGGATTAGTGATAATGACACCAGCAACATCCATATTATCAGATGGGATTAGACTTTGTGTGACATTTGCCATCGCTGGGTCTGTTGGCTATGGATTATTATTACTTGATGCGCCAGCACCTTTTTTACTTGGCTCTTTATTTGGTGTCTGGATTATTGGCGGCCTAGTACCGCAAATCAGACCGCATCTTGGCGTGGCACGCTGGTTTCATATTCCGATTGTGATCGGCCTTGGGGTTTTGATTGGCAGTTTTTTTACCGCTGAAATTCTCATGCAATCTGGCAAATGGATAGATACTGTCCTCGTCACGGCCTTTGTCACTATGGCTGTGACCATGGCAGGCTATCTATTCCTGACAAGGCTGCGTTCCTATGATCAGATGACAGCGTTTTTATGTTCTGTCCCAGGCGGTCAGGTCGAAGTGGTTGCGATTGCCAGAGACACGATTGATAAAGATTATGTCGTTGCCTTATTTCATCTGGTGCGTGTTGTCTTTGTATTTTCATCGACCCCCTTATTACTTGCTTTTTTGCAAGACGCAGAGGCCGTTAAAGCGTCAAATCAGGCAATGCTATCTCTGCCAAGTCTGTTTGATCTCTCATGGCAAGAGTTAGCTGGTTTCATTGGTTTATCAGTCGCTGGTTTTTGGCTAGCCAAATTGATAGGCCTGCCAATGCCTCACATGCTTGGCCCCGTTTTCATCAGCATAGCTGCCCATAGTTCAGGGTTGATTTTTATTCCTCGTTGCACTGAATTTGTATTGCTTGCCCAATTATCGATTGGCGGCGCGATTGGCGCGCGATTGGCACAGGTGCGTTTTGGTGAATTACTAACCTATATCAAAGATGCCATTATCAATGCTTTGATAATTTTATCCCTCTATGGCATTGCGACCATCATCATGGCTAGCATCACAAACAATAGCATGCTTCAAATATGGCTCGCCTTTATCCCTGGCGGCTATTATGAGGTAACGCTCCTTGCCTTAATTTTTGGCTTTGATATCGCCTTTGTGGCATTTCACCATACGATCAGAACAATGATGATTTATTTGTTTCTACCTGCAATAGCTGTCAAATTACGTCATGACACATCAGCTGATAACAGGCCAAATAGCTAGGGCCGAACGCTATCAGATAGAGGCAGGAATAAACACATCACCTGCTGCTAATTTTCGCGCAGTTCGCACCAGACCAGCTGATTTATGGATGAAATCAGCGCCCTTCATCTCATAATCTATCACCACTTTCATGATGCCCATTGGATGATATAATGACAAGGTCGCTGGCTTTGTTTGCGAAAATACCATCATGCCATCTGCCACTGTGCCAGGTGTTAACATGCAAGATGCCATGCATTGGCTGCCCGTTACTGCCATTGTGGGATGTGTTGTCCATGGCATGAAATAGCGTGTATAGACAGAAGCCTCATCAGGATGAGCTGCAATCAGACCAAATTTTGGTGTGACAGATTTGGTGCAATCACCCATCCCCATCAAGGCACCAGCCTTTAGCCGCACCTCTTCCATTTTGGCAAAAAAAGCAGCATTGGCATCAAGCTCTTCGCGGCTTTCCTGTCCTGTAAGGCCGAAATTTTCAGCTCTGGCAATCACCATCGGCATTGCGACATCCATACAGGTAACGGCGATACCATCAATCATATCTATGGCATTGCCAGTTGGCAGAAAGGCACCTGTGGATGAGCCTGCTACATCCATAAAATGAAGCTCAACAGGGGCAGCGGTGCCAGGCACACCATCAATCGCAGCATCACCCTCATAATGCACATAGCCGCCCTTTGTTTGCACCTTGGCACGTACCCTAGCACCAGTATTAACAGCGCGGATTTTGACCTCTGTCACATCGCCATCTGGTGCGATAAGACCCATTTCAAGAGCAGCAGGGCCAACAGCTGTTAAGATATTGCCGCATGTCGGTTTGAAATCAACAAGCCTGTCTTCGACACTAACTTGTGCAAAAAAATAATCAATATCAGCCCAATCATCATCAGAAACAGATAAGATAGCAACTTTCGTTGTCACAGCATTCCCGCCGCCAATACCATCAATATTTAACGGATGGCCAGAACCAAGAGCCGCTATCAGAATCTCTGCCAATTTATCTTTGTCTTGTGGCAAATCTGCCTGATTGAAATAAGGCCCACGTGACGAGCCGCCACGCATAAAAATATAAGGGATTGCTGTTTGCATAAATGCTCTCTTTCAGCCTGTCATAATGGTCTATGATTATGGGTTATTATCACAGAGAATTTTTGAAAAAGCCAGCTATGCTAGCAGCCATTTAAGTAACGATAGGCTGGCTATCTCCCGCCCCTTGGATAACAAAGCCGGTAGATAGGATAAGTATCGCAGCGATAATCAAAATTATCATGATATAAAACCAAGTCTTGTCTGGTACGTATGAACATAGAGCAAGGGTGAATAATATCTTGGAACATGTGGTGAAATGGATATGCTGCGCTTTTACAAACAGGCTTATGAGCCAACAAAGCTTGCGATGACCGCTATGCTGGCAGGGCTAATAATGCAACCAATTCAGCTATTGGCACATGTATCAGACCACCTGGAAATTGCTGCCCATCAATGGCAATCCCGCCTTGTGATTGTTATCTCAAGTGAAAATCAGCCTGAGCTGCACCACAAAGCAGAAGCGTTTTTTCAAAAACATGAATGTAATATTGCAGATCGTAATCTCTTATTGCTCGCATTTCAGGCTGAAGACACTGCTATTGCGACCCTGTTAGAAGATGAGCAAGTTAAAACAGGTCTATGGCTGATAGGCTATGATGGCGGCATTAAATCACATAGTAGTGATGATAGTTTGCTTTACCGCTTATTTGCTATGATTGATGAGATGCCAATGAGACAAGCAGAAATGAAGGATACAAAAAATTGCGCCTCATAAGGCTTGCTTGATACCTGATTGCGCACTGTTATACACAGCTTCTTCCAACGCCATCACGGCCAAATATTCTTCTATTTCATTTTCAGGCACCAGATTATTTTGCCAGGCATTGATGGCATGGCTTATCAAATGATAGACACAATCACCGCCAAATTCACCTGTGCTATCAACTGGCGTGAGCTGTTCTATTATCTGGCTGCCATGCGCACGCCAATAAAGCGCACCATCACCAGCAAGACGCAAAGTGCCCTTTTCAGCTTCTAATTCAGCCTCTCCCATAGTGAGGCGGTGATTTTCAGCATTATGATCAACCAGCCTGTTACCATCAAAAACAACACGCAAACCATCTGGATAATCAAGCACTATTAGCCCAGCATCTTCACCTTTGATCACAGGGTTTAAGCGCCGTAAATCAGCATAAACAGCCTGTGGCGCACCAAATAAATAAGCAAATACATCAAGGAAATGAATGGCTGTTTCATGTACTAAAAAGCGCGGCATTATTTGAAAATAGGGCTGGCGCGCAAGATAGGCATCCTTGCCTTGCCCATCACCAGGGCGCAAAGCAAAACGGAACTGGTAAATTTGGCCAAATCTGTCTGTTGCCATTTGCTCTTTTATGGCACGATACCAAGGCTGAAACCGAAAATTATCATGTATCACCAAACTGACATGATGTTGTTTTGCCAGCTCCGCCATCTCTTGGGCTTCGGCAAAAGAGGCACAGAAAGGCTTTTGGCATATTATGCGGTTTATACCAGAGGCGATTGCCGTTTCAATCAGCATCTTATGTGCTGATGGCGGCACAACAATATCAAGCACATCTATATCAGTTGATGACACCATATCTGCCAGACTATGAAAGCGGCTCACATCATCAGGCGATTGTGCATCAGGATTTGGATCAGCAATACCAACCAAGACACAATCTGGCAGCCTTGCCCATGCTTTATGATGCAGGCCAGCAAAATAGCCAGCACCAACCACCGCGATATTCATTCAGTCTTATCCTGTCGTAACAAGCCATCATATTTTGTAACATCAGCATATCTGATAGGGTTTGGGCAACTAGCTTTTGGGAAAAATTCTTTGATGATACACTGCTATCATGCCACATTACAGTTCTGAAACTGGCATTATCAGCAAGGCCAATTATCATAAAGGCAAGAGCGAGGCAGGCAATGAGCGATATTTTATGGGAAGTCTATGCGCTGAAATATGCTGAGCGCAATGAACGCACACGCAATGACAGCTTTTTATTTGATCCCCATCATGACAGCCAGCATGATATGGATTATTTCATCTGGGTGTTGAAATCTGATGACAGAGTTATTCTGGTTGATACAGGCTATGATGCGCAAGAAGCCAACAGGCGCAATCGGCCTGTTTTGCGTGCCCCTGCACAAGCTTTGCAAGCACTTGGCCTTTCAGCTGATGAGATTACCGATATCATCATCACGCACCTGCATTATGATCATGCTGGCTGTCTGGAAGATTTCCCAAATGCGAAGATTTATTTGCAACCAGAAGAGATGACCTATGCCACTGGCCCTTGCATGTGCGAGGATGTGTTGCGCATGCCCTATACAGGCAAGCATATCTGTGCAGCGGTCACAGCACTTTATTCAGGCAGGCTACATTATTGTCATGATGATGAAGCGATTGCGCCAGGCATTTCAGTTCATCTTGTTGGCGGTCATGCCAGGGGGCTTCAGGTGGTGCGTGTCAAAACAGCTGCTGGCTGGCTCGTTTTAGCATCCGATGCCACTCATTATTATGAGAATTTCCTTGGCCGAAAGCCGTTCCCGATTGTTGTGGATCTAGAAGCTATGATGACAGGATTTACCATCATTCAAGATTTAGCCTCAACGCCAGAGCTGGTGATACCAGGTCATGATCCTCTTATATCACAGCTCTATGCCCCATTTGGGACAAGTGGTTTTATCTGGCGTCTTGATAAGGGTGCCCAAAAAAAATTACCGCAATTCTGATAAGGCGCCATAAGGGAATTTAATCACATGTCTGAAAGCATGATGGCTGTTGTTACCACTGGTGAGGGCGGCACTGACAAGCTGGTTTATCGCTCTGTGCCACTGCCTGAATTGCGCCCTGGCGAGGTGCTATTAAAGGTGCTGGCGGCAGGTGTTAATAATACCGACATTAATACCCGCCTTGGCTGGTATGCGCGCTCCGTCACATCTGCCACAGATGAAACAGATGATACAGGCACTGTATCAGATGGTGCTGGCGGATGGGCTGGCACAACGCCCTTTCCCTTAATTCAAGGCACAGATTGTTGTGGCCTTGTCACAAAGACAGCAGCATCAGATGATGAACATCTGATAGGAAAGCGCGTATTAGTCAGAGCCTGCATGCGCAAAAATGGCTTTCAATCCTATGAGATGACATGGATGGCATCTAATTTTGATGGTGCTTTTGCTGAGTATGTCGCTGTGCCAGCATCAGAGGTTTTTATTGTGGATTGTAACTGGCGTGATGCTGAATTAGCCACTATCCCATGCGCCTATGCAACAGCTGAAACAATGCTTGAGAGAAGCCATTGCAAAGCTGGCTCACACATCCTTATCACAGGGGCTTCTGGCGGTGTTGGCTCTGCTGCTATTCAGCTTGCCAGACGGCGCGGGGCAATCGTAACAGCTGTTACCAGCCCTGCAAAAATGGCAGATATCAAAGCACTTGGCTGTCAGCATGTAATAGACAGAACAAGCAATTTACAAGCCCAATTATCAGACACATCATTTGATATCATCATTGATAATGTAGCAGGTGATGATTTTCCGATTTTACTGAAATCTCTCAAAGCAGGTGGCCATTATGCAAGCTCTGGTGCGATAGGCGGGCCTGTTGTTAATCTTGATATGCGTGATCTCTATCTTAAGGATATAACGCTCATTGGCTCTACCGCTTGGGATGAAGCTGTCTTTGGCAATCTTATTCGCTATATTGAAAATGGGGAAATCAAGCCATTATTGGCACGCGAATTTGCCTTATCAGATATTGTAGCAGCACAGGAATTTTTTAAACAAAAAACCCATATTGGTAATGTGGTTTTGATACCCTAGCCTTGCTTGTTATCTGTGATATTCACCATAATATCTCTCTAGGTGGGACCGCAATGCCGCTATCCCATCTTTGACAACCTTATCACGGCCAAATCCTATGCGAAAATGATCATCAGGCACAGTGCCTATCTGTGATGCGTAAATTGAAGATGGCAAAAGCAAGATTCCACTTTGTGTTATGGCCTTTTGGCAGAATTGGGCACCGCCCTCAGCCCCTGTGAATTTCGGGAAGGCAACACAACCACCAAGCGGGGCTGAAAATTCAAACAAATCTGGAAAATCATGAAATAATTCTGTTAGTAATGCCAAATTATCAGCCATAATCTTTTTATTGCGTGAGATGATGCTATCACCTGCTTTCAGCGCAATCAGTGATAACATCTCACTTGGCCCTGAATTACAAATCGACAGATAATGTTTATAGCGCTCCACCTTTTGCAATAATGCTTTATCAGCTGATGCGATCCAACCAATACGAAGGCCTGGCAATCCATAGGCCTTTGACATCACATTCAGCGAAACACCACGCTCATAGAGGTCGGCAATTTGCGGTATCTGATTTGTTTCATCTAATTCAATGCCGCGATATACCTCATCACAGAAAATATAAATGCCTCTTTTGCGGCACTGTTCAATCAATGCCATCACATCATCAAGTGGCATGATGTGGCCTGTTGGATTATTTGGCATATTAAGCGAAATCATCTTTGTTCCAGGGCGTATTGCATCCAATATCGCATCGAGCGAGAGATGCCAGTCATGAGGCGCACCATCTTTTTTATAATTTATGGGCACAGATGATACGTCACATAAGGTCAAGGGAACGCTCTCAGCACTCTGATAATTTGGCACCGGCACTATCACATGGTCACCATCAGTTAATAAGACTTTTGCCACTGCATAAATCGCTTCACTAGCACCAGCATGACACAGAATATTATCAGCTGACATTGTCTTATAGCTATCAGCGATAACCGCACGTAATTCTGGTGCGCCATAGGTCTGGGTATAGCCAAGCCATTGATGCTCAAAGGCAGTTTTATCGTCGTCACTGGCCAACGCTAGCAAATCAGTAAGTGACATACTTTCCACATCAGAGGCTGTCATATGATGCTTGGCGGTAAATTCCCATTCAGAGAAAAACACCTCTAAGGCAAAATCACGAAGTGGCTGTTTTGTCATCCTTGACACCCTTGATTATGGTTTTTCTTTCTGAAAAACCCTAGCTGGTTGGCACATGATTATCCAGCTTACAATCACAGCATTTTAACATAAATGTGACACTAGTAACATCAATATGACACTGGCTTTTTTATCGTTCTGTCTTTGTCAATCAGCTATTTGAGCGAAGTTTCAGTTAGCTGTTTTTTGATTTTTGCAGTATGACCATGATGTGATGATGTCCGTTTTGGCTGTCATCTAGCTTTCATCTGGCAGAGGTATTATGACAAAAAGTGAGCTGACATCTTATAGACAGCCAATCTTTATCGGGTTTTTTATCTATGCGTTTGCCCTTGGCAGCCTGTTTCCTCGTATTGGTGATTTGCAAGTCAAGATGGGCTTAACAGAAAGCATGCTTGGCCTATCGTTAATTGGCTTGCCTATTGGATTGCAATTATCACTTTTGATGGCAGCAAAATTACTCACAATAGTCAGCATCAGACAGGTGATGATAATTGGCATGCCTGTGATTAGCGGGGCATTTTGTTTGGCAGCGCTTGCCAATATGCCGCTATTATTTTCAGCAGCGTTATTTTTATCAGGCCTGGCTGTTGGATTAATTGAAGTTGTCATTAACCTGGAAGCTGACAGAGTAGAATATCATACAAGCCGGCGCATTATGAACAGAGCGCACGCTTTCTGGTCGCTGGGATTTTTCACTACAGGCATTTTTGGCGCATTAGCAGCCCAATTTGCCATCCCTGTTTTTACCCATTTTCTGATTTTTGGTATTCCGGCAGCCATTGCCACCACAATTTTTTTTAAAGATTATAACCAGCTTGCCCCACGCCCTGAAGAAGCCGCAAGCAAGCCTGCTTTTGTCAAGCCAAGCAAAGCGATAATGCCGCTTGTCTATTTAACCTTAGCAGCCATGCTTATCGAAGGTGCATCAATAGATTGGTCCGTGATCTTTATGAGAGATAGTTTTGATACGCTACCGATTATTGATGGTATGGCACTGGCTCTTTTTGCGTTCTTCCAGTTTTTAACACGTTACTCAGCCGATCATTTTGTCGCTCGTTATGGCCCGCCAAAAGTGGCTTATTTATGTCTGTTAACGATGCTTGCTGGCACATTTTTGGTTAGCCTATCACCTATTTGGATAGTGGCCTTGGCTGGTTTTGCCTGTCTTGGCATAGGCTCATCTGTTATTTTTCCATTATCCATGTCAGCAGCTGCCCAATTAACAGACAGACCAGCAGCTGAAAATGTAGCTGCTTTGGCTCAGATATCATTTGTGATTTTCCTGCTAGCACCGCCATCGCTTGGCTTTGTCGCAGAATATGCAGGCATTCGCGCTATCTTTGCTGTTACGCTACCGCTGACATTATTAAGCCTTTTCTTTGTCAAAAGCTTATCACAACGCTAGTCCCAAAAATGATGGCCAGATTATTTTACCGCGCTTCATCTTGCTTGGAGTACGGCATGATAAGAGCCATCACCATAGCCAAAATACCGCCTATAAGACCTGCCAATATGATAATCAGAATGCTATTTTTAGGGGTTGTGCTGCCAATCACATAGGGCTTGCCCAAAGACTGATGCAAACTGCCAATATTGGCTCTATTCATATTTCTGGCTTTACGCAATAGCGTAACATAATCACGGTTTAAATCAGTTAATTTTTGTTCAGCACTCAGCATAAAGTCAGCTGAAAATTTAACATCTGTTTGGAAATTATTTTGCTGACGGTTCAGATCAGAACGCTGGTTGATCAACTCTATTTTTTTATCGTAAAGGGCGGTTAGGTAATCTGATAATGATGATGTGTTCACAAGCTCAATGATATTTTCAATGGCTGTGCCATCAATTTGCATTCTATCACCTGCAAAATTGCTACCATTGCCCAATATAGGTTGGCCTCCAGTAATAATAAGCTGAACCGATTCTATCGCATCATCTAAGCCTGCTAATTGTTCGTCAGTTTGCAGGATTTGTAAGCGCAAATCATTTTGGTAAAAAGATGTTAAATCATCATCATTATTTAAACTACGAGACAAAATAGCACCCAAATAGAGCTGCTTAAAACTAGCTACAGCTTTGGCAAGGTCAGATGGCGTTACACCATTGTCGAGCTGCAGGCTGCGCAGGCGGCTATCATCCGACAGAAGATTTAACGAGTCCTGCATTTGCAAAACATAATTATTCGCTTCCAAAACTGCTCTGGCAGATGACAGAGATATGTCATCCATTTGTGTCACATTTTGCAGCTTTGTATTATCTAATATCTGAAAGCGCTCAGTAAAAATCTTCTGCCAGATTTGCGGCAGCAAAATAGCAATTTCCTCTGCCTGTACTGCGGTTATATTAAGCGCTTTAAAATCAACTGAAATACGAGCGCCTCTCTGGCTTGTCTCACGCAATTCAAGTTCTAATGCTGTATTTATTGCATCAATTTCAGGGCTGCTTAGTTTTTGATTGGCCAATCTGTCAGCATATTTTCTAACCACCCCCTCAGTGACAGGGCTGCTATTGGACACCATGATGGCA
>JBMHCC010000034.1:0-120260 GCA_049890115.1 Puniceispirillaceae bacterium (SeqCode)
TAGAAGATGCCTGTGTAGAAGATGCCTGTGTAGGTGCTGCCTGTTTAGAAGATGACTGTGTTGAAGATGACTGTGTTGAGGGCGCAGATGGTAATTTTGCCAGAATTTCAGCAGGTGTTGGCATCAAAGCAGCATGAGCCAGCCTGATTAATAGCATTTGGGCAGCGGCTCTGGCATTTGGTGCTGTTTTTACCTCACCATGACCTTTTAAAATGATTTGCCATGCACGGCCAAGGCGGGCAATGCCAAGCTCTGCTAGCTCTGCTGTCAGGCTAATTGTTGATTCTGGCAAATCTGCCAAAGGCGCACCTGCAGCTGCTAGCGAGGCATAATGTGTTAAATCAAGCAGATCTGAGATAATCTTTTCAGCATCAGCACCTCTTTCATCAGCATTTGTGAAAGCGGCTAGCGCTGCTGTGATATCCCCGCTCAGGCAGTTGGTTAAAATGGCGCCAACATCCTGATCCCCTGCATGGCCAAGCATATCTGATACACCAGATGCGGTGATGCTATCAGCATTCATAGCAGCAGCTTGATCAAGCAATGATAAGCTGTCACGCACAGAGCCCTCTGCCGCACGTGCAATCATGTGCAAGGCTTCTGTTTCAGCATTGATTGCTTCATTTTGCGTAATCATGGCCAGATGCTGTGCCAATAATTCAACTGATACACGGCGCAAATCAAAACGCTGACAACGTGATAAAATGGTCACTGGCACTTTGCGGATTTCAGTTGTGGCAAAGATAAATTTCACAGCCTCAGGCGGCTCTTCCAGCGTTTTTAAAAGCGCATTAAAAGCACTTTTGGAAAGCATGTGAACTTCATCAATAATGTAAATTTTAAAGCGTGCTGATACAGGGCGATAGGCTGAACCTTCGATGATATCTCTGACATCATCAACACCTGTATTTGAGGCAGCATCCATTTCAAGCACATCAACATGACGAGCGCCAGCAATCGCTTGGCATGGCTCACATTGCCCGCACGGGTCAAGAGTGGGGCCAGATGTGCCATCTATGCCGATGCAATTTAGCCCACGTGCTAAAATCCGCGCAGTTGATGTCTTACCAACACCGCGCACCCCTGTTAGAACAAAGGCATGAGCTAGCCTGCCATGAGCGATTGCATTTGATAATGTTTTGACAAGCGCATCTTGGCCAATCAGTCCTGAGAAATTATCAGGCCGATATTTTCTGGCAAATACGCGATATCCTGAAGCGCTATTATCAGTCATAGATATGATAAACTCTTTGTTACTGATCAGCTGCCTATTTATCTAAAACCTGACTTTAAGTGATTATGATCGGAAATGCTTTAGACAAATCAGGCGGAAGACTGGACGACCCGTTACATAACTGCTGTGGCTGCTTCCTTTCGGACCTGACCTGATAAACAGGACAAACGCCCATCCAGCCTTCCTATCCAGCAATATGGTCTAAATCGCTGCCAGAGACAAGTATTTTCCTCTTTTACAAGAGGCTTTGATTTAGCGATTTTTTCGGAAATCAGAACAAGGATAAGAGCCTAATATTTGGACCCCGTCACCTTCACAATAAAAAGCCAATTCTTCGAGTGCTAATTTCATCGAGGCATCGTCAACATGACCTTCACAATCAATGTAAAATTGTGCCGCTGACAAATTGCCGCCAATCATATAGCTTTCAATTTTTGTCAGATTAATGCCATTTGTGGCAAAGCCGCCAAGGGCTTTGTAAAGCACAGCTGGCACAGAACGCACACGAAAGACAATGGTTGTCATATAGGATTGGTCTTTTTCTTGTGGCGCAATCGCACGCTCAGGACACATCACCAAAAACCGTGTAGTATTTGATTCCATATCAGCAATGTCATCATCAAGAATATCAAGCCCATAGATATCAGCTGCCAAAGCAGAGGCAATCGCGCCAATATGGGTGTCTTTGCGTTCTGCCACATCTTTGGCAGCACCAGCTGTATCAGCATGAATGACAGGCTTTATGCCAAGCTCTTCTAATTTATTGCGGCATTGTGCCAGCCCTTGTTCATGGCTATGCACCTCTGTGATATCGGATAATTTTGTGCCTTTCAGCCCCATTAATTTATGGCGCACAGGCTGAAAATGCTCATCGATAATCTGCAAACCTGAATTAGGTAGCAAATGGTGAATATCAGCCACGCGGCCTGCGGTTGAATTTTCAACAGGTACCATGGCACAAGAAGCTCTGCCATCTGTAACAGCACGCATCATTTCAGAAAAGCTGACACAAGGCAGAACATCATAATCAGGCATTTTTATCTGGCATGACATGTGAGAATAGGCCCCAAGCACACCTTGGAAGGCGATAATTTTCGAATTGTTTAAAACGTCACTCATCTAGACTAGAACCTTTATGATTATCCGTGTTTATGGCTTCAAGCGTCATGGTTAAAATGCGCTCTGGCAGCTGCTAGATCTTCTGCAGTATCTACACCGCCAGGGGCTTCGTCAATCTGTGCGGCTCTGATGATCATGCCAGCTTCGATAGCGCGCAGCTGTTCTAATTTTTCAGAAAGCTCAAGCGGCGATGGCGGTAATGTCACAAATTGGGCAAGGGCTTGTCTTTGCCAGCCATAAAGACCGATATGATGCCAATGATCATCTGCTTGATAAGGCACAGCCAAGCGCGAGAAATAATGCGCACGCCCTGTTTTTTGACTATCATCATCCCAGCTCATCACAGCCTTTACCACTTGTGATTTTGCTATTTCATCAGCGCTTGCTTTGGCAACAAGGGTGGCAAGGTCGCAGCTGCCAGCACTTAATAACTCAGCTAGCTTTTCAATGGCATTGGTCGTGATGGTTGGCAGGTCACCTTGCAAATTGATGATATGTTCAAAATCGCCCTTATCATCGATGCGGCATATTGCCTCAAAGACTCTGTCAGAGCCAGAGGGGTGATCTGCTGATGTCATCACGGCATTACCGCCAATCGAAGTGATATGCTGATAAATATCATCATGATCTGTTGCCACATAAACAGGGGCAATATCGGCACGAATCGCCTGATTCCAGACATGTTCTATCAAAGGCTTACCTGCAATATCTGCCATAGGCTTGCCTGGCAAGCGGCTGGCAGCCATGCGGGCGGGAATAACAATCACCATCTTATCAGTCTTCGTCATAATGTGTCGTTTGTTCCATAATTTGCCAGCCTATGCAAAAGAAAACAGTGCTTAATCAACGCTGATGGCTTGAGAATTACATTATCTTCAAGTAAAAGAACAACAAGCTGAAAAAAAACTGTCTGTCAGTCACTTTTCCAGCCATGTGTTTCATAAACGAAAGATGTTCGGGGGACATCATAATGGATGAACTCAAATTTAATAAGATTTTCGCAGGTATCCTGACAGCTGCTCTATTATTGATGGCTGGTATCAAAGCAGGTGATATCCTTGTGCCATCACATAGTGGTCATGGTCATGGCGGCGATGTTGCGCAAAATGCCTATCCGATTGAGGTGCCTGAAGTGGCAGTTGCTGGTGCTGAGGTTGCCGCACCAAAAGGCCCTGAGCCTATCTTGGCTCTGCTAGCAGATGCTGATGTGGCAGCTGGTTTAAAATTGGCAAAGAAATGCACAGCTTGTCATGTGTTTGAAGAAGGTGGCGCAAATAAAGTCGGTCCTGCTTTGTGGAATATCGTTAATGCTGGCAAAGGGGCAGTGGCTGGTTTTGGCTATTCTGAAGCCTTGGCTGGTTTTGGTGGTGATTGGGATTATGATGCGCTGAACCAGTTCCTATACAAGCCTAAAGCTTATATCGCTGGTACAAAGATGAATTTTGCTGGTCTTAAAAAGCCGCAAGATAGAGCGAATATGATCGCCTATTTACGCAGCTTATCAGCTAGCCCAGCGTCATTACCAACAGATGCAGAAATCGCATCTGACGGTCAATAAGCGACGATTATGTCATCTTGTGCCTTCTGGAATAATCTGTTGAGGGACACAGATGATGAAGCGTGAATTTCCAAAGCTGGCAAGTGATCTTGCCAGCTTTTCTATTGCCAGCCGTGACATTATCCAACGTCATTTTCGTACAGATATGACGGTTGATGGCAAATCTGATCTTAGCCCTGTGACTATCGCTGATAAGCAATCTGAGGCTGTGTTGCGAGAGGCGATTGCTGCCAGCTATCCCACACATCATATTCTTGGTGAAGAAGAAGGCGGCACAATTTCAGGTGGCTATGATTGGGTGATTGACCCGATTGATGGCACAAGAGCCTTTATTTGTGGCAAGCCACAATTTGGTACCTTAATTGCTTTATGCGATGAGCTTGTACCAATCGCTGGCATGATTGATATGCCAATCTTAAATGAATGCTATATTGCAACCGCAGATACAGGCAGCATGATGAATAATGTGCCAATTCATGTCTCATCTGTCACAGATCTGTCGGTTGCGCGTATCGCATCAACTGCACCAGAGGCTTTTTCACAAAAAGCTTTGCCTTATTATAGCGAATTTAGCCAAAAATGCCTGACTTCTGGCTGGGGTGGTGATTGCTATAATTATGCACTTTTGGCAGCTGGGCATTTAGAAATTGTGATCGAACATCAGCTGGCTAATCATGATATTATGGCATTGGTGCCTGTTATCGAACAGGCAGGCGGCATTGTCACAGACTGGCAAGGCGCCCCTATCAGGTTGGGTCATTCTAGCTCTATCATTGCGGCAGCAACGCCGTCTTTACATGAATTGGCTTTGCAGGCGATGGCAGGGGCTGAATAGCAAATGAGTGTGTTAAGTGATGTGCCTTTGATTGTGGCTTATTATGATGATGCCGCAGACGCAGCAAGGCGCGAAGCTTGGCAAGCACGCCTGCAGCCCTTTTTACCTGGTATAACGCTTGTCCCGCTCGCATCCCCAGAAGCTGATAGCGCTATGGCAGCGTTGGTCTGGAAGCCGCCTCATGGCAGGATTGCATCACTGCCAGCTTTGCGCGGTATTGTCTCTCTTGGTCAGGGTGTTGATCATATTCTGGCAGATGATAGCGTTCCTGAAACTTTGCCATTGGTCAGGCTGGTTGACCCTGATATGGCACAGGCAATGGGGCATTGGGTATCATTGGCAGTGTTGCAGAAAATTCGCAAAGCAGCTGATTACCGCATTCTGGCACAAAGACGTGAATTTCGCCCATTGCCCCAAATAGCGGCTGATACATGTCGCATTGCGATTTATGGTGTTGGGGCGATTGGCAGTGAGGTAGCACGTCAACTTGTTGCGCTTGGCTTTCAGGTAACAGGCTATGTGAACCATCAAAGACAGGATGATTTTATATCTTACGAATCAGGTACAGATGGCCTTGCCAGATGCTTGTCTGAATGTGATATGCATGTTTGCCTGATGCCTTTGACAGATGATAATAAAGGGTTTTTTAACCGCGATACATTTGCCCAAATGAAAGTCGGTGCTTATTTCATCAATGCTGGCAGAGGCAGTCATGTCGTAGAAGATGATTTGCTAGCAGCTGTTACATCTGGCCATCTGGCAGGGGCTTGTTTAGATGTCTTTGTCACAGAGCCTTTACCAGATAATCATCCTTTCTGGGATAATCCTCATATTGAAATCTGGCCACATGTGGCTGCACAGACCAACCCTGAAACAGCTTCACAACAAGTGGCACAGGCTTTATGGGCATTTCATCAAGGCAAAGAGCCAGCCAATTTGGTTGACCGCAAAAAAGGCTATTAAAGGCTATTTTGAACCGCTGTCAGCCTCTGCCAATGAGCTGATATAATCAAAACAAGCACGCAGCCCCATAGCCTCACCACCGCGTGGCCTGCCAGCGCGTGATGCCAGATTCCATGCCATCACATCAATATGAGCCCAGTTACAATCGCGCCCTGTAAAGCGGCGTAAAAATAACGCTGCTGTGATAGCCCCGCCATAGCCAGATTGTCCAGTGCTTGATAATCCCATATGGCCTTGATCTAAAAACCGGTCATAAGCCTCAAATAAAGGTAATTGCCAAACAGGGTCACCATTTTTGTGGCCAGCATCCATAATCTGTCTGGCTGTGCTATCATGATTACAGAATAAGGCCGGACACTCAGTGCCAAGTGCCACTCTAGCAGCGCCTGTCAATGTTGCAAAATCAAGCAGAAAATCAGGCTTATCCTGACAAGCAAGATGAAGCGCATCTGCTAGGACAAGCCTGCCTTCAGCGTCTGTATTACCAACCTCAACCTTGATGCCAGCAGCTGTATTAATGATATCCATTGGCCGCATTGATTTTTCCGATACGGCATTTTCAGCAGCGGCAATCAGAACACGCAGCCGCACTGGCAGGCCTGCTTTCATAATAGCAGCTGCCAGACCCAAAACATGAGCCGCCCCGCCCATATCCTTTTTCATAATTTCCATCGCTTTGGATGGCTTTAGATCAAGGCCACCTGAATCAAAGGTGATGCCTTTGCCAACAAGGGTAATTTTTGGCCCTTTATCACCCCAAGAAAAATCAATCAGGCGTGGCGGTGTTTCAGCTGCACGGCCGACCGTATGAATGGCTGGAAAATCTGTTTCCAACTCTGTGCCTGATGTGATGGTGATATCACTGTTATAATGATGTGCCAGCGCGGTTGCTTCATCTGCTAGCTGAGCTGGCGTCATCATATTGGCAGGAGCGTTAATCAAATCACGGCATAAAGATATGCCCTCAAAAAGAGCTTCGGTGATAGTGGCAGGCTGTTTGGTAGAGCAGCTAGCATGAGATGCAGAAGGCTTATCAGATATGCCTTTTAAATGAGGTTTATAGGATGCTAGCGCAAAACCAAGCATCACCATTTGGCTTGTCTCATCATCAATTTTTGTTTCATCAATTTCATAATGATAAGGTGGTAATGTTTGTGCCCCTGATGCGGCTTGCCACAAAATATCATTTGAAATAACCAGATAGGCTGATTGCGGTGTGCCGTTCTTATCTGATAGCAGGCCTGCCATGCCAGCTTTTAAAGAGATATGATGGGCCTTAAAATAGGCACTATGATGTGGTTCTTGGCGTGCCAGCCAGCTATCGCAATCAGCTTCATTGATGAGTTCTAGTGCTAAAATGGTACCTGTCTTGCTGCATGGTAGCTGATAGGCATCAGCTGCATAATAAGTCATTGCCATATCTTTAGTTCCTTCATCAGGCTTTTGCAGGAAAATCATAAAGGTGACGCAGTCTGATTGCCAAGCTGAGCCCGCGCACTATTAAATAAATGATAAAGGCAAGCATGACACCGTCAAGACCCCAATCACGCAACAATAATAAACAGCCAACAAAGCTGGTAAAAGACAAGATCATGCCATTGCGCAAAGCGCGTCCATGAGCTGCCCCGATAAAAATACCATCCATCTGAAATGCAAGCACAGAAGCAGGACCAAGACAGACCACATACCACCATAATGCCATTGTCTGGGCAATCACATCATCATAGCTTGTCAAAATCGCCAACAGATAGGGGGCACTGACAATCAACAGCATAGCAATTAGCACAGACACAAACCCTGCCATGGCAGTTGATCGCCAGATAGTCTGCGTTAAAGTATCCTTTGACCCAGATCCAATCGCGCCGCCAACCAATGCCTCACTAGCATGGGCAAAGCCATCAAGGGCAAAGGCAACTAGATGAAAAATCACCAGCACGATCTGTAATGATGCTAGCTGGACATCACCTTCATCACCACCAAAATATAATAAGGTTGCCTCGACCAGATATAATAAAAATGTGCGAATAACGATGTCACGTGACAGGCTGAAATAGGCTGACCAGCCAGAGCCGCGCAAGGCTGAGCCAAGGGCAAAGAAACCAGCAAGCTGTCTTGAAAATTGGCGCTTTATCATCATCACAACAAATAGGAATCCAAGCCAATTTGCCACAACTGATGCCAGCGCAACGCCTTTGATGCCGCCATCAAATCCAAGTACGAATAAAAAGTTAAGGCCGATATTCAGCCCGTTTACAAGCAATAGCTGGATCATGCCAAGACGCATAGATTGCTGACCATAAAGCCACCCAAGCAAGGCAGCATTCATCAAAATAGCTGGCAGGCCAAAAATCTGAACAGAGATATAATCTGCCATGTGATGTTCAACAGCTTGGGAAGCTGGCAATATGAGGCTGGCAGTTGCGATTAGCAGTGGCAAAGTCGCAATCAGAACCATGCCAGCACCTGCGCCAATGACCAGACCACGTTGCAGAGGCAATAACACTGCCCTCTGATTGCCAGCCCCATGTGCTTGCGAGGTCAGCGCCGTTGTGCCCATGCGCAAAAAGGAAAATAACATCACAAGAAAATGGATGATAAGAGAGCCAAGAGCGACACCACCAATATAAGAGGCATCATCAAAATGCCCCATCATCGCTGTGTCAGCCGCTGTTACCAAAGGCTGTGATAAATTGGAAATCATAATTGGCCATGATAAATGCCAAATATGACGCCAGCTGCTATCTATTTTGCGTGGAATTCTATCTTGTGTCATTGTGCCAGATTATGACGGGGCTATCGATAAATAGCTAGTGTTTTGCATGATTAACATATTGAATTTTTGCCACTGGCTGCCTAGAGTGAGGGCAGCTGTAACATTGTGGCTGACAGCTTGTCTGGCACTGATAGTAAAGAGCCTAATTGAACATGCGTTTATCTGATGTATCACAGATGCTGCAAACAGCCTCTCAATTTACAAGTGCCTTATTGCGCCAATCACAGATTATCTGGCTTGTGATTATTGTGCTTGGTTCGCTGGTTATGATAGGTCATCAAACGCTGCCACCTATTGACCGCGATGAAGCACGTTTTGCCCAAGCCTCTAGTCAGATGCTGCAAACAGGTGATTTTATCACTGTCAAATTTCAAGATGAATACCGAGCCAAAAAGCCAGCTGGCATTTACTGGCTGCAATCTATATCTGCTGGCCTGTTTGGCAGTGATGATATTGCCAATTATCGTCTGCCATCGCTGGCAGGTTATCTGATATCATTTTTGCTGATGGTGGCATTTGCCAGATCAATGAATCTCACAGGATGGGGCAATCTGGCGCCTTTGGCAGGC
Organism: Puniceispirillaceae bacterium (SeqCode); assembly: GCA_049890115.1. GTDB lineage: Bacteria > Pseudomonadota > Alphaproteobacteria > Puniceispirillales > Puniceispirillaceae > UBA685. Next base: position 9,052 of record JBMHCC010000034.1, read on the forward strand.
GGTTTAATGCTGGCATCTTCTTTTGTTGTTTTTGCTGAAGCACATTTTGCCAAGACAGATTCAGTCTTGCTAGCAGCGCTGTTATGGCAGCAATGGGCCTTGTGGGATATTTATCGCCGCCGCAATGATGGTCAAGCAGGCGCAGCTATTCACCAATTTTGGGTGGCGATGGGTTTGGCAATTTTGATCAAAGGGCCGATTGGACCTGTGGTAGCATTTGGCACAATCGCTCTGATCGCGCTATTTGACAAAAGCCTGATACTCATAGGACGGATAAGGCTTCTTCGTGGTCTTTTGATCCTAGCGATGATTGTGGCGCCTTGGGCGGTATCTGTGCAAATCGCCACAAATGGGGCCTTTTTGGATATTGCCATCAAAGGTGATTTTCTGGCCAAAATACAATCAGGGCAAGAATCACATGGGGCACCTTTTGGTCTCTATCTCGTGCTATTGCCATTATTGGCATTTCCAGCATCGCTATTTTTTGGCCAGCTGGCATTATTAGGCCGCGCCGTATTCAAGCGTGATAAGGGGCGGTTTGCCCTTGCTTGGCTAGTTGGTTACTGGCTGATGATAGAGCTGACGCCAACCAAATTACCGCATTATATTCTGCCAGCCTTGCCAGCTTTATTCCTGTTGGTTCTGCTGTGTTTCCGCTATCCATCTGATGCTGTTAAATGGCGCAGAATTACAGCTTATGGCATTTCACTTTATACAGGCTTGCTAGGGGTGCTGTTTAGCTTTTTCCTTGGCTATGGTGCACTTGTTTATGGCGGGGTTGGTGCTGGCGAAGCCTTTTTCATTGCCTTATTGGTTATTGTGATAACAGGCGGGTTATTATGGTTGTTCTGGCATTGGATAAGGCGGCCACAATCAGGGATGATGTTACAGATTTTGCTGATTGGTCTGTTTATGCATATGTTGATCATTGCTGGCATTATCGCAGGTGCTAATCGATTGCATGTATCAACAGCTTTGGCAGATGCTATCTCTGATTTGAAAAGCAAGCCAACTGTCATCGCAGCAGCAGGGTATCATGAACCATCCATGGTGTTCTTGCTGGGGCGTGATATTTTGCTGGTAACAGAAACAGAAGCAGCATTGTTGCTAGCTGAATCGCAAGATGGTTTGGCAATTATCGAAGCTGCCAAGAAAGAGACATTTGACAAAGTATCTGCCAAGCTAGGATTAAGCCCAAAACAGATAAAAACCGTTTCTGGTTTTAATATTTCAAAGGGGCGTGACGTTCGTTTGTTACTCTATCAGAAATAGTGCTATTTGACGCATCCTTGCAATCTGTTTACAACCAGTTTCACAAGACTTGTTATCGCTGGACCGACTAATGACAAAATCACAATCTCGTGCATCTTCGCAATCTGAATATCACAGCTTTCAGTCAAATGGTGTTGTCAGTATTGCCAAGCCAGAGATTGATTGCTCTGTCATAGTGCCTGTTATGAATGAGGCAGGTAATATTCGCCCATTGATTGATGAGATTTGTCAGGCACTTGCCGGCCGGCAATTTGAAATCATCTACATTAATGATGGCTCAACAGATGGCTCTGCCAAAGAGCTGGCAGATGCGATGGCAGATATAAAAGAGTTGCGCGTGTTAACGCATCAAAACAGATCTGGCCAAAGTGCGGCTATCCGCTCTGGCTTGTTGCGTGCTTATGGCAAGCTGATTTGTGTGCTTGATGGTGATGGCCAGAATGTACCAGCAGATCTGCCGCATTTGATTGATGAGCTAGAAGCTGCCAGACCACAAAAGGGTATGGCAGGCGGTGTCAGAACCAAACGCCAAGATAGCGCAATGCGCAAGCAAGCATCATTGATAGCACGCCTTATCAGACGCCATATCTTGGGTGATCACCACCCTGATTCAGGATGCGGTATCAAAGTTGTCGATCGTGATATCTTTTTGCAATTACCGTTTTTCAACCACATGCATCGTTTTATGCCAAGCCTTGTGGCACGTGCTGGCGGGGTTGTGTTGCCAGTTTCTGTGCAACATCGCGCCAGAGGGGCAGGCACCTCAAAATATACAAATCTAAACCGCGCATTAGTTGGTATTATTGATATTCTGGGTGTGATATGGCTATTGCGCCGTGCAGATAAATCACAGGCTGTGCGTGAGGAATTATCAAAAGAGGAAAGTCGCTAGATTATGATTGCTGTTCTATCAGATATCATTGGCACAGGGGCACTTTTTGTCTCAGCTATGCTTGTTTCACTATTTCCTTTTTTGCCAGAATCTATGGCACGATCACCTGAACAGCTGATGATTATTGTTGGTTTTGGTGGCCAAGCATTATTTGCTAGTCGCTTTATCATTCAATGGATTAAATCAGAAGGTGCCAAAAAATCAGTGATCCCAGTGGCATTTTGGTATTTCTCCATAGGCGGGGGCACAGTGTTATTGCTCTATGCTATTTGGCGTCAAGATCCTGTGATTATTTGCGGACAGGGGCTTGGTCTATTTATCTATGCGCGCAATCTGTATTTCATCTTGCGCCCATCTGAAAAGGCTGATGATAAAACAGCCTGATAAAGGCGCTGTTATGTTGTCTCAGCCATTGCCATAATTTTATGCCAATGCGCGTCACTCACAGGAACGACTGATAGGCGTGATTGGCGTATCAAGGCCAAATCTTGCAATTCTGGTTCTGCTTTGATCATCGCCAATGTGACAGGTTTTTGGACGCTTTTAACAGCTTTGACTGTGACCATGCCAAAGCGACCAGAGGCATCAGTTGGATCAGGGTGATAGGTTTTGATCACTTCGACAATGCCAACAATTTGTTTTTCATTCACAGAATGATAAAAAAAGCCCAGATCGCCAACCACCATAGCCTTCATATTATTGGCAGCCTGATAATTGCGCACACCATCCCAGCCTTCACCTATCTCGCCTTTATCCAGCTGATTTTGCCATGACCAGCTTGATGGTTCAGATTTAAAAAGCCAGTAAGCCATAATAGATGCTCCTTTGCGCTAGGTTTGCCTGATTATTCTCTGACAGCTGGCCGTGCCAATAGATGAGATAGGATATCTGTTAAATTATCGCCATCTAATGCTCTTGCGACTGCTTGGGTCACAGGCATCTCTATAGCTTCTTTTTGGGCCCGCTTTGCCAGCAAGGGGGCAGAACGCGCCCCTTCACATAGCTGGTCAGGTAAGTTTGTTCCTGCCCCTAATGCCATGCCATAGGCCATATTTCGAGAATGCGGCCCTGTCGCGGATAATAGTAAATCACCAATGCCGGCCAGCCCGCTAAGGGTGTTTTTATCCCCTCCTAGATGATGGGTCAGGCGTGCTGTTTCTGCCAATCCTCTTGTGATAAGTGCTGCTCTGGCATTATCACCAAGGCCCAAGCCTGTCGCTATACCAGCTGCAAGGGCAATGATATTTTTAACTGCCCCACCGATTGCAACACCTATGGGGTCACTGCCGTTATAAAGGCGTAAATCACTCGCTGAAAAATGATGTATCATCTGTTCTTTGACAGCTTCATCATGGCTGGCTGCGACCAATGCAGCAGGTAATCCGCGCACGACTTCATCAGCAAATGAAGGGCCTGATAATAACGCATAAGGCCGCTCCTGATGGCGGCTTTCCATATATTCTGACAAGAATAGACTGTCTGTTTCTGTGTCCTCAATCAGCCCTTTTGCACATAAAATGACTGGCACATCTTGTCTGGCATAATGTGTAATCATAGCCAATGCTTGTTTATTCGCTGCCGCAGGCAGAACAAGATAAATCGCATCTGCTTTGCGCAGCAGCATCTCATCTGTGGTTGCGATTAGCGGTTCTGGCAATGCACAATCTGGCAGGCGAGGTATCTGACCAGCTGATAGCGCTTGTTTGGTAGCGCTATCTCTGACCAAAATCGTGACACTTTGATTGTTGTTTTTCGCTAGCTGAGAGGCGATAGCAGCACCCCAACCACCACCACCTATGACAATAATATTGGGGATAATATGGTTCATGCTCTGACACCTCTGCCAGGTGGTGGAGCAGCATCACCATCTAATGGCCAGCGTGGGCGCGGCGCAAAATCCAACTGTGATGAGCGTCCTTGCTGATAATATTCCATGCCAGCCCAGGCAATCATTGCGCCATTATCTGTGCATAAAGAAGGGGGCGGCACAATCAGCTTTGTGTTTGTTGTGTTTGTGATGTGCTGTAATCTCTCAGAGATCGCTTGATTGGCAGCAACACCGCCAGCCACCACCAGCTGTGGGTTTTTGGCAAAATCAGGATTTTCAAAGGCAATCTTCAGGGCTCTTTGCACACGATCTGCCAGACAATCAGCAATCGCTGCCTGCAAAGAAGCCGCATAATCAGATACAGATATCGTATCTCTCAATTTATCAACTTTCTGGGCAATGGCTGTCTTCAGACCAGAAAACGAAAAATGACAATGATCAGCACCTTTTAAAGGGCGCGGCAATGCGACTGCCTTGGCGTTGCCAGATAAAGCAGCTTTTTCAATCGCTGGACCACCAGGATAGCCAAGACCTAGAATTTTTGCACCCTTATCAAATAATTCACCAGCCGCATCATCCATAGTGGTGCCTAGCCTGTGATAGGCACCTAATCCTGTCACAAGCAATATTTGCGTATGACCACCAGAGACAAGAAGTAATAAATAAGGAAATGGCACATCATCTGTCAGACGTGCTGTCAAAGCGTGACCTTCTAAGTGGTTAATTGCAAAATAAGGTTTATCACATGATTGTGCGATGGCTTTTGCCACCATTGTACCGATTAAAACCCCGCCTATCAGCCCTGGCCCTGCTGTTGCAGCAATTCCATCAATGTCATCAAAACCAAGCTGCGCTCTATCAAGGCATTCGCGAATGACAGGGCTTATCGTATCTAAATGCGCTCTGGCAGCGATTTCAGGCACCACACCACCATGAGCAGCATGGATTTTTGAAGATGAAGAAATGACATTAGCCAGAATCTGTCTATCAGATGTGACAATCGCAGCAGCTGTCTCATCACAGGAGCTTTCAATGCCTAAAATAACAGCGTTATCTGATGGTGATGTGGCTGACATGTTTTTTTCCTTTTACATCATAGTCATACATCATTAGAGATTAGGCATGAAGTCCTATCATACACTCTTTGATGAAAACCCGTTGCGTATTGTATCACGTCGCTCGCAATTAGCGATGGTGCAAACTGATATGGTAACTAATTTGCTGCCAGATATTAGCTATCAGGTGACAGGCATTTCAACATCTGGAGATGAGGTGCTTGACAGGCCGTTGGTTGAAATTGGCGGCAAAGGCGTTTTTATCAAGGCATTAGAAGCTGAAATGATTTCAGGGCGTGCTGATTGCGCTGTTCATTCGCTAAAAGATATGGAAACCATTCTTGCCCCAGATACAGAGCTAATCGCTTATCTGCCGCGTGAAGATAGGCGTGATGCGTTGGTGGGCCCTTATCAAACATTATCTGACCTGCCACAAAATAGTGTGATTGGCACATCATCTGTACGACGTGCTGCGATGTTGTTACATCACAGGCCAGATCTGAAAATCACATTATTGCGCGGCAATGTGCAACGGCGTCTGGCACAGCTAGAAGATGGCACTTATGATGCGATTATTCTGGCAATGGCAGGGTTAAAGCGTCTGGGATTGGCTGATTTAGGGCATCCGCTTGATGAGGCGGTAATGTTGCCTTCAGCCTCACAAGGTGTGATTGCTATTCAAATAGCAACCAAAGATAAAGCACGTGCTGATGCGATGAGAGCTGTTTTTGCGCCTCTTAATTGTGCCAAAACAGCCCTAGCTGTATCAGCAGAACGTGCCTTATTAGACCAGCTTGATGGATCGTGCCGCACCCCCATTGGTGTGACAGCTGATCTGATAGATGATGTGCAAATGCGTTTGCGCGCCTCATTGCTAAATGCAGATGGCAGCGCCAGATTTGACGCAACCACAATATGCCAGCACAATGAAGCAGAGATAGCAGGGCGTGCGCTTGCAGATGATTTACTGGCACAATGTGGCGGGTCTGATTTTCTGGCGTAATCATGTTATTACCATGTGATTTTATCACCATCACGATAAAGGATAATCTCAGCTTATGTATCTTTCATTGCGTGATGACAAGCTGGCATTAAAAGAATGTGAGAGGCTGGCAAAACACAATATACCAGCTCTTGCTTGTCCGTTATTTCAGCTCGTAAAACAGGACATTGATCTTGCATCTTATGACAAGATTGATGCCTTTATCCTGACCAGCCAGAAAGCTGCTCATGCCCTGCCAGCTCATTTGACAGATGTCCCTGTCTATGTGGTTGGCAGAGCAAGCGCTGCGATTATACGGCAAAAAGGATTTCACAATATCATAGCTGGTCCTGATGATGGCAAAGCACTGGCACAGATTATCAAAGATGATTTTGCCAATAAAACGCTATCAGGTAAAACAGCATCATTACTATGGTTGCGTGGCAAAGATATCAGCTTTGATATGGCAGCAGCACTTCAGAACAGCATGATCCAGCTATCATCTGTGATTTGTTATCAGATGCAGGCCATAAGCCATTTGCCGCCATTGGTCACTGATGCTTTGGCGAGCGGCAAAATCACAGGTGTCATGGCTTTATCAAAAGGCCAGCTTGCGCAATTTGAAGAATTGCTATCAAGGCAGAAATTGTGGCAGATTCACAAACAACTTGTTTTATTTGCCATATCAGATGCCATCGCTGATGAAGCGCATCTTTCACAATGGCATAAAATTATGACGGCACGCCGCAAACGTGCTGTCTCTGTGAGGGCACAGGTGGCCTGCTATCATAGGCAAAAGGCAGAAAGGGATGGTTCATGAAGCAGTCAAAAAAATCGTCTCAGAAAGCAAAACAGCCTGCCTCATCAGCGGCTACTGATAAGATGGCTGATGATGTGATTATTGAAGGTGATGCAACCATTATTGATGATAGCACGCCTCCCAAACAAGCTGATGCATCTGTGCCAACAGATATGCCATCTGAGGGACAACAACAAACTGGCATAAAAGCTGTTATTATTTTTGCAGCATTTGCACTGGCAGCTTTGGCAATCATAGCTGCTATTTATAGCAGTTTATCAGCCATGCAATTACGCAGCGATTTTGCCGATTTGGCGCAGCAAGCACAAGATGATGTTATCAGCCAGCAAGCGCAAATCACGCAACAAAAGGCGTTAATTGATAGATTGTCATCACAGCTAGCTGAGGCAGAATTAGTGATATCATCCTTAGCTGGTATAGATGAAAAAATAACAGTCATTGAGGGACAAATCAGTGCCTTGCCATTACCGTCAGATGCCGTAAATGGCACTGGTATCAGCAAGCTAGATAGCGTTATTTTAATGGCCTGGCAGGCTGCTCAAAAAGGCGAAGAGATTGCCTATTTTCAACCTCTGCTATCATGGCTAGATGATAATGCTGTCAAAGATGCTTTTGCTGATGCGTTGGCATTGGCTGGCACAAGCAGCCATGAAAACTTACTGGCTGAATGGCAGCAATTAACGCCTAAAACGAAGATACATAATGAACAGACAGATGATGGTTATCTGGCCTCATTTGGCCAGTGGTTGGCACAGGCGGTAAAGCTGCAAGAGCTTGAAGCTGTCACATCTTCGAAAGCGGTGCCAGATGATAGCAAAGCAGCCACCTATCAGCCTTATAATTTAGCTGATGCGATTGCCTCTCTAGCTGATGTGCCTAACGAGGCTGAGCAAGATTGGGTAATACGCGCCAGAGCACGTCTGCAAGCTGAACAGGCTCTGTATCAGCTAGTGATGCAAATGTTACGACAAACAAAAAAGACCAAAGAGCCAGTATCATGATGATGCGCGTTATATTCTTAATCATCACAGGGTTATTTGTTGCGGTTGCGGCAAGCTGGCTATCATCTCAGCAAGGTGATGCGCGTATCATCTGGCTTGGCAGGCAGATAGAGATTGAAACATCATTATTGGTGGTTGGCATTGGTGCTTTGTGCCTGATTTCGGTATTTATCGACAGGCTGGTTCGGTTGCTATTTCGCTGGCCATATCTGTTTTCAGCTGGCTGGCAGGCACGACGACGCGCCAAGGGTGAAACAGCGTTATCATTAGGGTTTGTCGCCTTGGCAGCTGGTGATAAAAGAGCAGCCACAAGGCAAGCACGGCGTGCTGAAAAATTGCTAGAGAAAGGCATTTTGACAGATTTGCTGAGTGCCCAATCAGCTCATGCGACAGGTGATGTCAAAGCTGCCAGCCGCTATTTTAAAAAGCTGGCAGGCGCCAAAGAAACAGCTTATTTCGGGCAGCTTGGATTGATGCGACTTCATCAGGGAGCTGATTCTGCAACAGGACAGGTAAGCCAGCAAGCACTTTTGGCAGCCCAAAAAGCCTTTGCCCTTGACCCAACATCAGCAGAAGCAGCACAGCTGATATTAAAACAGGCCCTGCTGGATGAGAAATGGCAAAAAGCAACTGATTGCCTGAAAGTTTATATGAATAGCTCTGGTGGCCAGTCAGATTCAGAAATTGCCAAAGCAAAGGCACTTTATGCTCGTCTTTTAACAAAGCAGGCTGAAGAGGCATTGGCAGAAGGTGCCGGTAAAACAGCACAATCTTTGTTAGAAGATGCGCTAAACGAAGCACCAGATTTCACCCCTGCCCTTTACCAGCTTGCGCATTATCTGCATCAAAAAGGTGATAAAAGAGGTGCTAAAAAAATCGCTGATAAAGGGTTTATCAAAAGTCCACAAAACATCATGATAGAGCTGCAACAGGCAATTCGGCCTCAAAACGATGGTCAATTAATCAGTCATTTGATGAGCTTGGCAGGGAAATCACAACATAAAGATGATGCTTATCTGGCGACAGCCTCTTATGCGATTAATGCTGGGATTTGGGCATCAGCATCACAGGCGCTTGGGCAGTTGTCAGATGACTGCCTGAAAACCAATCACTATTATTTGGTCAAAGCTGCTATTGCGAGCGCCACAGATAAGCATGAAGAGGCTGATGAGGCATTGCGCGCTGCTGCCATAGCACCGCGAAGTGGCCAGTGGCATTGCGGCGTCTGCACAGAGAGTTCAGATAGCTATGATTTTATCTGTTCTGGTTGCGGGTCAGCAGGCCAAATGAGCTGGCATTGGCCAGCCCATCACAGCGTTAGCGTCGTCGCTCCGGAATAAGGCCTTGCGGTGCAAATCGCAGTACCAATAGCAAGATTAATCCCATAGTCATAAGGCGCATATGGGCTGCACTATTGAGCAGGTGATCGCGCAACCAGTAATCTTCAGCCATGCCAGATGTGATAAATTCCATCAGCATCAGGCCAACAGGCTCAGCCTCTACCCAAGCAAACCAGATCAAAAACCCGCCTAAGACAGCACCAAAATTATTGCCAGAACCGCCAACAATCACCATCACCCAAATCAAAAAGGTGAAGCGCAGAGGCTGATAAGATGCTGGTGTAAATTGGCCATCTAATGTGGTTAGCATCGCACCTGCTACACCGATAATAGCAGAGCCAAGCACAAAAACCTGTAAATGGCGGCCAGTGACATTTTTGCCCATAGCCTCAGCAGCTGTTTCATTATCGCGAATAGCACGCATCATCCGGCCCCAAGGCGAATTGAGCGCTTTTTCAGCCAAATAAAGTAAAAACAGCAACACAATACCAAATAAGCTAGCATAGCATAATTTGACAATGATGGATGAAAACTCAATCAGTGGAATATTAAAATCAGCTGCTAGTTCCTGAAAGAAAGGTGATTTCTGAATATTCACCTCATAAGGAACAGGACGCGGCAGGCCGATCACATTCTTCACACCTCTGGTCATCCAATCTTCAAATTTCAGAATAGCAATGATGATCTCAGAAATACCCAAAGTGGCAATCGCCAAATAATCTGAGCGAAGACCAAGAGCCACTTTGCCAACTACAAAGGCAGCACCTGCTGCAAAAATACCGCCGACAATCCATGACAATAAAATAGGCAGACCAAGGCCGCCTAAATAACCAGATGTCGCAGGGTTAATCACTTCAATCGCTTCAACCGCAGGTGTGAAAAAAGCACGTGTTATGAAATAGCCAGCAACACCAATCGCTGTCTTTATCAGTAATCTGTTACGCCCACTTGTTCTGCCATGGACAAACCACATAGCTGTGATCGTCAGCGTTAACGCAATGGCAGAGACGATAATGCCAGAGCCGCCTGCTTCCCAAGCTTCTTGGACAGGTGGAGCTGATACCAAAACAGCAGCAAGACCGCCAAGTGCCACAAAGCCCATAACGCCGACATTTAACAGCCCTGCATAGCCCCATTGGATATTGATGCCAAGTGCCATAATCGCTGAAATTAAACATAAATTGACAATCGCTAATGACAAATTCCAGCTTTGCAGAAAGCCAACCATAAGCAATAAGCCAGCCATGCCAGCAAATAAAATAGCAGTGCGATGTTGTGAGAAACGGTCTTTTATCATAGCGACTGCCCCTTAAAAATACCTGTTGGGCGAACCAGTAAGACAATCACCAAAACAGAGAATGACACCGCAAATTTATAATCGGTTGATAAAAGCTGCATGAAGCTGTCTGGTGCCCATTCATCTGGCAAAAGAAAACCAAGGAAGCGTTTATAAGCAAAGGTTATTAGCACCTCTGATAAGGCAATCACAAAACCGCCAGCAATCGCCCCAAGCGGGTTACCAAGACCGCCAACAATAGCAGCAGCAAAAATAGGCAATAATAGCTGTAGATAGGTAAATGGCTTATAAGATTTATCAAGCCCATATAATGTGCCAGCAATGGTGACAAGTGCTGCTACTAAAATCCAGGTAATCATCACAACTCTGTCAGGATTAATGCCTGATAATAGCGCTAGATTTTCATTATCTGAATAAGCACGCATTGATTTGCCTGTGCGGGTGCGATTTAAAAACCAGAATAAGGCAATCACACAAATGATGGTCACAAAGACTGTAATACCTTGTGTCATCTTAATTGATAAACCTTGGCTGAGGCCTGTCATTTCTTTGAATGCACGTGCTTTGATGATGAAACGTTCACCATCTGTAAAATTGCGATCTTGTGGACCAATGATAAAGCGGATAAGGCCATTATAGAAAAACATCACACCAAGTGATGCGATCATCAAGATCACAGGGCTAGCTTTGACCGTGCGATGAAAACGATAAATCACCTTGTCAGTGCCAAGTAACAAAATAATAGTGGCGATAATACCAGCTGGAATACCAAGCAAAGCAGTTGGCAGCGGATTAAGGCTGATGCCCCAGCTTTGTAATGCCCATGTGAATAAAATAGCAACCATCGCACCAAAGGACATTGCCTCACCATGGGCGAAATTTGAAAAGCGCAAAATGCCATAGATTAATGTGACGCCAAGCGCACCAAGTGCCAGCTGGCACCCATAGGTAATGCCTGGCACAAGGACAAAATTAGATAGCAATACAAAAGCGTTTAATATATCCATTTTGCTAGCCCCCTAAAAACGCTTTACGCACATCAGGATCAGCCATCAAAGCGGCACCTGTATCTGTGTAGCGATTGCGACCCTGAACCAGAACATAACCCTTATCAGCGATATTCAGTGCTTGTTTGGCGTTTTGTTCAACCATCAAAATGGCAATGCCTGTTTTGGCTATCTCAATGATACGGTCAAATAATTCATCCATCACAATCGGAGATACACCAGCTGTTGGCTCATCAAGCATCAGAATATCTGGTTTCGTCATCAAGGCTCTGCCAACAGCGACTTGTTGGCGTTGACCACCTGATAATTCGCCTGCTGGTTGGCGGCGCTTTTCTTTCAAGATGGGGAATAAATCAAAGACTTGTTCCAATGTTTCAGAAAAATCATCTTCGCGGATAAAGGCACCCATTTCCAAATTTTCTTCAACCGTCATAGAGGTGAAGACATTCTGGGTCTGCGGGACAAACCCCATCCCTTTATTAACGCGGGCTTGCGGTGATAAATGGCTGATATCCTCGCCATTCATTAACACCTGACCTTCACGCAAAGATAGCATGCCAAAGACAGCTTTCATGGCTGTTGATTTGCCTGCCCCATTTGGGCCAACCACAACAGCAATTTCCCCTTTTTCAACACCGATTGTGCAGTCATGCAGAATATCTGCACCGCCATAACCACCTGTCATATTTTGTCCAATTAAAAAGGCCATAACCGTCCTTTAATTATGTTTTCTACTTATTTTTAAGCCCGGTACCGAGATAGGCCTCGATCACATCTTCGTTATTTTTCACGTCTTCTGCTGTCCCCTGTGCCAGCACACGCCCCTCTGCCATACAAATGACAGGGTCGCAAAGTCGTGAGATAAATTCCATATCATGTTCGATCATGCAAAATGTATAGCCGCGCTCTTTATTGAGGCGCAAAATGGCATCACCAATGGTATTGAGCAACGTGCGGTTAACACCAGCACCAACCTCATCCAAAAAGACGATTTTGGCATCAACCATCATGGTGCGACCTAATTCTAATAGTTTCTTTTGGCCACCAGATAAATTACCTGCCAGCTCATCAGCGACATGGCTAATCTCTAAAAAGGCCAGCACCTCATCTGCTTTGGCTCTAACAGCTTCTTCTTCTTCAGCTACTTTTTTACGATTTATCCAAGTGCTTAACAGCTTTTCGCCAGATTGTGATGGTGGTACCATCATCAGATTATCACGCACTGTTAATGTTGAAAATTCATGGGCAATCTGAAAGGTGCGCAACAAGCCTTTGGCAAATAATTCATGTGGCGCAAGGCCGCTAATATCCTCACCATCTAATAAAACGCGCCCTGAGGTTGGTTTATAATGGCCAGCAATGACGTTAAATAAGGTTGTTTTGCCTGCCCCATTTGGCCCGATAAGACCTGTGATGGTGCCTGTCTCAATCGTCAGAGATGCCCCATCAACGGCGTGAAGTCCGCCAAAATGTTTGTGAATATCCTCAACAATAATCATCGGACAACACACCTTTTAAAAATCATACTACAAAAAGATAAAGATAAAAAAACAGCCCGAATAAAGACCGGGCTGTTTCATTTTGGTAATGCAAGTACCTAGCGGTAACCAACCACTGAGATACCACCATCTTTGATTTCAACCTGACGGTAGTTACCAGCACTTTCACCTGGGCCAATCAGCTCAACTGCAGATGCGCCGACATAGTCAACATCACCGCCATCAGCAATAATTTTTAGTGCCTTTGCCAGCTCGCCAGGATAGATTTTTGTACCTGGTGCGTTTGCGACTTCAAATACCTTTGATTTGAATGTCTGGCTGTCATGTGAACCAGCTGCCTGCATTGCAAGCATGATCAGAGCAGCAGCATCATATGATTCAGCTGCGAAAGCTGATGTGCCATCAAAGCCATCTGCCATTGACTGGAACTTTGCAGCACCTGGGCTGTCTGTACCTGGGTTAGCACCATAAGAGCCATCTAATGCTGAGCCAATCGCTGCTGGTAGTGAATCACCAACCATGCCATCTGGCAGATAGAATGTATCAAATGCGCCTGTATCTAATGAACCTTGGATGATGCCTTTACCACCCTGGTCAAGGTAACCTGCTACGACTAGCACATCACCGCCAGCCTGTGCCAATGCACCAACTTCAGCTGAATAGTCACCCTTGCCATCTTCATGAGCAGCAGAAATTGTAACTTCAATGCCAGCTTTTTCAGAGTTCATAGCAATAGAATCAGCTAGACCCTTACCATAGTCGTTATTTGTGTATGTGATTGCGATTGAACCAACACCCTTTTCTTTCAGGATGTCAGCAACCACTTCACCCTGACGTGCATCTGATGGGGCTGTACGGAAGAACAGACCATCATCTTCTGCTGTTGTCAGTGCTGGTGATGTTGCTGATGGTGAAATCATCACAATACCATTTGGACGTGCTACATTCTGCAATGTTGCGCCTGTTACACCTGAACAGTCACCACCGACCATAGCAGCAATGCCATCTGTTGTGATCAGACGTTCAGCTGTTGCTGTGGCTGCACCAGCATCCACACAAGTTGTATCACCGCGAACGGCCATGACTTTTTTACCACCTAAAAGCGCGCCGCTTTCAGATACTTCATTGATTGCCATTTCAGCAGCAGGACCCATATTGGCGACGATTGATTCAATCGGACCAGTAAAGCCAAGGAAAACCCCGATCTTAACAGCGTGACCATCAGCCATTGCTGGTGATGACAACATCGCTGCCATAGCAGCAGTTGTTAAAAACTTTTTCATAATTTCTCTCCCAATTATACCCGTTAACACATAAATGCGTAAACGCCTTCTCAGACGTTACCTATCTATTGGTAACAATTCAAATATAAAAATAGTGTGACAATGTTGCATTTTGTTATCGAAATCACGACCAAAATCGCTAAAATAAGGCCAGCTATGTAAAATAGGGATTTGGGGTTTTAAAACATGACACAGCGTTCAACAAAGATATTGGCCACAATTGGCGATGCAACAGGTTCAGTTGAGATGCTGGAAAAGCTGGTGGCTGCTGGTGTCAATATGATCAGGTTAAATTTCAGCCATGGCACGCAAGATGAGCATGCCAAAAGAATTGCCAATATCAGAGAAGTTGAAGCAAAAACAGGTAAACCGATTGGTATTTTAGCTGATATGCAGGGGCCAAAATATCGTATCGGTACGGTCAAAAATGGTGTTGAGCTGTCAGCTGGTGATGATTTTACCTTCACCCTTGATGAAAAAGAAGGTGATAAATCAGGTGTCTATCTGCCTCATGAAGATATTTTCAAAGCGATTTTACCAGGCACATTTATTTTAATGGATGATGGCAAATTGCGTTTGAAAGTCAGCAGCATTTCAGAACGCAGCTTTACCGCAAAAGTGATTACAGGCGGGCCTTTAAAAAGCCGTAAAGGTGTCAACTTGCCAGATGTTTTGCTTGATACAAAGCCGTTGACTGAAAAAGATCTCTCTGATTTGGAATTTGCGTTATCACATGGTGTGGATGGTATCGCGCTATCATTTGTTCAGCGTGCCAGTGATGTGATTGATGCTAGAGCCATTATCAAAGATAGAGCCTTTATCTGTTCAAAAATTGAAAAGCCAGCGGCTCTTGATGATATTGATGATATCATATCAGCGAGTGATGCGATTATGATTGCCAGAGGTGATTTGGGCGTCGAATTACCACCGCAGCTTGTGCCATCTGTTCAGAAAAAATTGCTTGGCCAATGCCGCCAAGTTGGCAAGCCGGTTATCGTGGCAACCCAGATGCTAGAATCAATGATATCAGCACCAGCCCCAACCAGAGCTGAGGCATCTGATGTGGCCAATGCAGTGTTTGATGGGGCAGATACTGTGATGTTATCGGCTGAAACAGCTGCAGGTGACTATCCGCTAGAGGCAGTGTCAATTATGGCTGCAATTATTGAAGAAGCTGAGGCGCATATTGCCACCTATCCAGAAGATGGGCCTCCTGCTTTGACAGTGGAAAAGTCAGTCTATCACGCTGTCGCGCAATCAGCTGTTAAATTAGCTGAAGATATCGAGGCAAAAGCATTGGTTATGTTTACCGCCTCTGGCAATACGGCTGTTCGTATCGCAAGAGAGCGGCCATCTGTTCCGATGTTGGTGCTAACACCAGATAAGCAGGTTGAAAGACGCCTTTGCCTGTTATGGGGTGCGCAAACAGCCCATCAGGCACAAACAGGATATGATGAGGCAGTTGAAGAGGCAAGAAAACGCGTTATCGAACATAAATTAGGGTCTATTGGCCAGCAAATTGTTGTTGTTGCTGGGATGCCTTTTGGGTTGTCTGGTACAACAAATTCAATGCGTGTGGTTGATTTGTAATCGTTTTTTTAAATCAGCAAAGGAATAGATAGATGAAATCAGTCGGATTTATCGGCCTTGGCAATGTTGGTGCCAAGCTGGCAGGTACATTATTGCGAAACAAGGTAGATCTGACCATTCGTGATCTTGATAAAAAGGCAGCACAGCCTTTGCTAGATGCAGGGGCGAAATGGGCTGATAGTCCAAAGGAAATGGCGCAAAATTGTGATATTATCATCACCTGCCTGCCTTCACCTGCTATTTCAGCTGCGGTGATGGAAGCAGAAGATGGCATTTTGGCTGGTATGAAACAGGGTGCTATCTGGGCTGAGATGAGCACCACAGATGAAGCTGAAGTATTGCGGCTTGGCGCATTGGTTGCTGCCAAGGGCGGTCATGCTGTTGATTGCCCTGTATCAGGGGGGTGTCATCGTGCTGCCACTGGTAATATTGCTATTTTTGCTGGTTGTGAGCGTTCTGTTTTTGATGAGATGCTGCCTTATTTGACCAAGATGGGGCGCCGCATTTTGCACACAGGCCCGCTTGGGTCAGCTTCTATTTTGAAGGTGGTAACCAATTATCTGGCAACAGCGAATTTGGTGTCTTTGTCAGAGGCGCTTACCACTTGTAAAGCAGCTGGCATGGATATGAATACCGCCTTTGAAGCGATTAAAGTTTCCAGCGGCAACAGCTTTGTTCATGAAACAGAAAGCCAGGTTATTTTAAATGGTAGCCGTGATATTAATTTTACGATGGATTTGGTGCTAAAGGATATTGGCCTGTTTGATGAGGTGGCACAGCGTGCTGGTTTAAATCTGGCATTGTCACCCATGCTGGTCGATCTATTTCAACAAGCAATTAATGATTATGGGCCACGCGAATTCTCGCCAAATATCATCAGACGCTATGAAGAGCCAGCAGGCTTGCATGTGACAGCAGCTGGCTTTCCTGCTGAGATAGTTGATGATGAACCTGAAGAAGCTGGTTATGAGGTTGTGCCAACAGGCCGGTGATTTTCGTTCTTTGAAGCGCAGCAGTGCGTGCTGGCTTTTTCGAGTGTAACAGATAGTGATATGTGAAATATGATGGGTTTTCGTTCAGGTAATCATCTCATTATTGGTTGTGCTATGGTGCTGGCTTTGGCTGGCTGTCAGTCCCAAATCAGGATTGAGCCAACTGGCATTGCACAAAGCCCTGTGAAAGCAGCTGATGCGGTGCCTTTATCGAAAGACCGTATTACCGCAGATAATGTGCTTCATTTGCGTGATCAGATGACACAGAATGAACTGGCAAAACAAGCACTTGAGATGCGCCTTGCAAGCTATCAACGCCAGGGTTTTAATGAAGTGCCCAGCGATGATAAACGTATGCGCCGCCTTGAACAGATTTTTGAAAAAGTGCATCTGAGAACGCATTTAGCGAAAATGGATTTGCGACCTGTTTTGATTGAACGTGATGTGTTTCAGGCCTATACGCTTGGTGGCCTTGAAATCGTATTTTATACCGGTTTAACAGACAGCCTATCTGATGATGGGCTTGCTATTATTATTGGTCATGAAATTGCCCATATCGCAGCTGGACATGCTGTTGAACAGGTCAGCCGTGATGTCGTGAATTTATCAGAAATTGCGACAGATGAAGCACGCCTTTCAGGGTTTTATGCCATTGAAGCTGAATATGAAGCAGACAGAATTGGCCTGCTATATGCCACATTGGCTGGCTATGATGCGAGCAAGGCAGCTGAGATTTGGGAAACGCTTGGCAAAATTGGGCATCGCCAAAAATTCAACCTATTTACCGCAACGCACCCGCCTGATGAAAAGCGTGACATCAGGCTAGAGGAAACAGCCAAGCAAATCGATCATCTGCATAATAGTGATGATTGGCGCGGTGATTTACGCTGTAATCCGCTATATTGTGCTGATAATTAGCGCGTAAAGACACGCAAATTGGCAAAATCTGCAGGCGGCTCATAAAGCCTTGTATAAAGCTGAACGCTCTGGCCTGGCGTGATAATCTGGCCTGCTGTATCAAGTGGCCAGCTCACCAGCGGTTGGTCACCACTATCTGTTAGCACAATCTGCATGGCATCTGGCGTGCCTTCAATTTCACCAGTATTCGCCACCTTGATGGTCACTAATAATGAGGTGCCAAGATCTGTTTCTGATACCTCATAAGTGGCTGATTCAACGATAAAACTAGCAGGGCGTAGCTGCAAGATGTTGGTTTCAATATAACGTGCAGCAGAGCTATCTGGTCCTTGCATCACAAAATACATGCCAAGTGTCACCATGCCAGCTGACAACACCAAAGCAAGTGAGATGATAGACACCATGATGATGCCGGCACGCCCCTTACGTGGTGATGGCATTGGCCTCTCAAAAGAGGGTGTCGCAACAGGGTTGGCATTACAATTTGGGCAATCAGGCACAAAATCATCAGCTGTGATATCCTGATGGGATACATCAATTTCAGTGCCACATTCCAAACAGGCAATGACTGAACGCTCAGCCTCTGCCTCAGCATCTGCAAGCATATCATCCAATGCATTACGGCTAGTATCAACTGCCTGCATAGCCTGAATTTGCGCAATAGCAGACCTCGCATCAATGCTGTAAATTGTGCTGCATTGGAAACAGGCTATGTCAAAATGCCCGTCTGATGAGGGCAATTCAAATTCACACACAGATTGACATTCTGGGCAAGTACCACTTGCCAGAAAAGACCCGTGACCATTGGCGGCCATTGGCTGATCAATTTGTTCTGGAGCGTTAGACATTGAAATGACACCTTATTCTTCAGCATTAGCTTGCTTAGTTATCTATTTTTTAGCATAAACTTAATTATAGTCTAGCAATTTACCAATATGGATAGATATCATCCGTTGGATCGGCGAAGAAAAGTGGCAAGTATTTGATTAAAAAAATATTGAATATCAGCAACTTGGATAAAAAAATTCCATCCGCTTTTTTGACTTTTGGGGCAGTGGCGACTTTGTCATTTGCGCTTTTGTCACCAGCACAAGCGGCTCATGAGAGTTGCACGATTAAGCCGACCCATATTCAGTTATCCTATTCTTTTGCCTGGCAGCCAGATGATCAAGCGCGCCTTAGCAATATTATTGCTAGTGAATGCCGATCTGCGTCTTTTATCAAAAATCTGACATCAGCTCTTGAAACTGCTTTGATGGAACAGAATATCAAGCCGCGTCAAATTCTGGTTATGCCTGAAAATAGCCGCAAGGTGATATCTATCAAATTGGTGACCAAAGCTGATTCAGATGCTTTTGATGCCAATATTCTTGTGCCTTTGCAGCAACCAGCCTCTGGTCAGATTATTACCAGTCTGGATGTGATTGGCGAGGCAGTTGAAAATGAAGAGCTGATCGCACGCTATACCATTAATGAAAATCGCTATCAGGCTAATGGTGGCAAGTTGGTAATTGAATGGTTGCGTGATGGCCAGCCAATCGAGAATGCAGGGCGCAGCCGCTATATTTTGCAGCGTAGTGATGTTGGGCGTCAGATCTCTGCCAAGCTTACCTATAGCGAAGGTGCGCCACATTCATTTGATGAAAAAACAGCACGTATCACAAGCCTTATCGCTGCTGCTAATTATCCGCCCTCTATCCGTGATTTGACCATTACAGGTGATGCTGAAACAGGTCAGACATTGACTGCCACCTATATTTTTAATGATGATAATGAAGGTGATAGCGAGGGTGATACCAGCTTTATCTGGTTGCGTGATAATATGGCGATTGCTGGTGCCACAGGGCCAAGCTATCAGACAGGCGCATCGGATATTGGCGCGCAAATATCAGTTAGAGTACAGCCACGCTCTCAAGATGGTATGGCAGGGGCTGCCAAGACAGCTAGCCTGGCTGAGATTGTGCTTGCTAAGCCTGTAGAGGTTGATCAAGATACCGTTCAGCTAGCAGATGGAAAGGCCCTAGATGCTGATGCGTTAGAGGGTCGGATCGCGGCTGCGATTGAAACAGATGAAACATCAGAGGCCGAAACATCAGCCAAGATAGCTGATGATAGCGATGAAAAAGCCATAATCACAAAAGCGGAAGATAAGTCAGATTCAGCCGAAATAGCAGAACAAATTGTGACGATTGGCAAGCCTGCCCCACGCCCTGCTAAGCCGCAGATTGCACCAGTGGATGATGATACTAAACTAGCTAAAAGTGATGATGATAAAGCGCCTCAGCTGATTATTCGCGCCCCAACAGAGGCAGAGCGTGAAAGCTTGGCACAACCAGAAGAGGCCGAAAAAGAGCCAGCATCTGACATTGCACAAGCTGATAAACCAGCAATTATTATCAAGCCGCTAGATGATGAAGATAAAACAGATAAACCACGCCAAGATGACGAGCTAGAAGCCGAAAAAGAGCCTGTCATCATTGCGCCAGTACCGCCGCCAACTGTGCTGACAGAGGGTTTTGAAATTACGCATAATTCGCCGAAAATTTTCACCGGATTATCATTTACGCCTTCCAATATTCTGCTTGAAACAGATTTGAAAAACATCGAAAGAGCTGTCAAGGGCATGCCTATCCAGCTGCCAGCGATTAAGACAGTTTTAGATGAAGTAAATGCGCTTTATTTGGCTTATGGGTTTGAATTATCGCGTGCCTTATTGCCAGAGCAGACCGTTGATGATGGTGTGGTTGCTATTCAGCTGGTTGAGGCGAAAGTTGGTAAAATCATTCTGGAAAATAGAGATGCGCTTGATGAAGATTTCATCAGAAATCATCTGGCAGCAGAAGAAGGTGGCTTTATCTCGCTAGCGCAGCTGGAAAAATCAATTCGCATCTATAACATGTCGAATAAATCAAATCTGGCAACAGAATTAGCACCAGGTGAAGCTTTTGGTGAAACAGATATTTTTGTTGATGTGGCAGAGCCTGATATAGTGGAGCTGCCATCTGTTTCAGTGAATAACCATGCTAATAAGACATCTGATTGGCGCAATAATACCTTTTCATTCACAGCCAATAATTTATTCGGCTTTGATGATGAAACAGCCTTTTCATTCTCAGATGCCAGCGGCTCTTCAACACAATCTGTCAGCTTTTCAATGCCAGTTGATTATAAAGGCTCTAATCTGTCATTGGCGTTAACCAATTCAGATACCAAAATCGTGGCTGGTTCTGCTGAAACAGTTGGCTATCGCGGCTCGTCAACAGCTAGCTCTGTGTCCTATTCAACACCGATGCTAGTGGGTGATGAATATTCGATTTATTTATCAGGCACATTAGGCAGTTCAAAATCTGATTTGGTGCAGCCTGAAACAGGTCTGATGCTATCAAAAAGCCATGTGCGCAAATTCACACTTGGCCTGCCCTATAGCTATAATAATGGGACAACCTCTTTCTCATTCGCGCCTGCTTGGCATGTCATTAACTCAACCACAGAGATCCCGGTCACAGATAAATGGGTGCAGAAAATTGATGGCGATATCTCGCTATCACAATTTTTGTCAGAGAAATGGACAGCTAATCTAAAAGCCAAGTTCCTCTATACAGATGCCAGAGATATGATCAATATGCCATCTGAGATCCTGTCAGTTGGTGGCTCTAGCTCGGTTAGAGCCTATCAACCTGGGGAGTCTTCAGGGTATCAGGGTTATTTCCTGTCAGGCGAAATGCGCACTGATTTGGCAAATTGGGAAGAAGTTAGCTTGCCAGAATTTATGCCAAGTGCGCAGCTTTATCTGTTTGCTGATCACATGATGGCACAAACACAATATAAAGTTCGTAATCGCGGTGACTATTGGTCTGGTGTTGGTGTAGGCCTTAGAATTCCGTCTATTTTCAATCTGTTAACCTTTGATGTTTATTGGTCTGAACCGCTAGATGGCTCTATTCATGAGGCCGAAAAAGAATTCTATGACGAAGAATTATTCCAATTCTCACTTTCAGCCCGATTCAGGCTGCAGTGATAGAGTTTGGTCGGATATAAGTTAGTCTTGCAGTAAAGAATCAGAATATGTTAATTAAGTATTAATTTATTTAATAAATGTGGGATTCAAAAAATGTTTCGTGAAGGCACTAATATCGTCGCTGTGTTTCTGACAGGCTGGTTTGTTTTGTCGATCATGGCTTTTTTGCTGATTGGTTGGTCATATTTGCAGAATAATATCTATAAATCAGGCTTGCAGACAGGTCTTGAAAATGGCGCAAGCCAGGCATCAGCTCAGATTTATAATGATATCATTAATAAAGCTGCCAATGACCAATGTAATACGGTTTTTATCCAATATGATGGCCGACGTGTTGATTTGATTAATGTGCAGTGTCTTCAGGTCACACAGCCACCAGTTCAAGATGCTGTCAACCCAGATGAAAATCGAGGCTAAGCATGAGCAGGGATAGCTAATATGCTGGCCAGATGGCGAAAAACGAAACGATTTAAGATTGCAGCATATCTGACAGGTATGCTGCAATTTGCGTTTCCGCCTTTTGCCATTGCCCAGCAAAATGGCCCGCAAATTGTCCTTGATGGCCGCACAAATAGCTCTCTTTCAATCAATCAGAATGTCACTGATGTCTATACCAGCACAGTGCTTGGGTCGACTGGTTTAAATTCATTTTCGATCTTCAATGTCTATGAAGGCAATGAGGTGAATTTATATGTGCCAGATGGTGCTGCTGCCTTGATGAATATGGTGCATGATCAGCAATCTGTCATTGATGGTTATCTGAATGCCTATAAGGATGGCAAGATTGGCGGCGATGTTTATTTCTTGAATCCGCATGGTGTAGTGGTTGGCAACACAGGTGTTGTGAATGTTGGCAGATTATCGTTGCAGGCACCAACACAAGATTTCATGAATAACATGTTCACCGCTAATGGCATGATCCGCGCACCACAAGTAATGCGCGTTCTAGATAGTGATGTACCATTATCACAAACAGGCCTGATTGCTGTTAGAGGCACAGTGAATGCCACTGGCGGAGCGACGATTGCAGCTGGCCAAATTGATATTGAAGGTACAGTCGAAACAGGTGACAAGGCTGTTGTGGCTATTTCCAATCTGGTGAATATGGCAGGCAGCCATATTGATTTAGATGATGTAGCGCCAATGGTATCGCTGTCAGCTGAAAGTGATATCACCATCACAGGCAGGTTAGGCGCTGATGGCAGTGCTGGTAATGATGCTGGCGCTATTGATGTGCGCGCTGATGGTTCGATTACCGTCTCACAAGGGGCTGATCTGTCAGCTGATGGTACTGGCGCCAATAGCGATGGTGGCAGCGTTATTGTCTTTGCACAAGATAAAGCAGTGCTTGGTCAAGGCGCGCGTCTATCAGCTGATGGTGGCACATCTGGTGATGGTGGCTTTGTTGAGTTTTCAGCAACGCGCACAGTTGAGCTAGCTGGTGGTCAGCTTTCAGCATCTGCCAGCAATGGCACAGATGGTGCTATCCTGATTGACCCCGAAGATTTGATTGTATCAGCTGATTTATTGCGTAATGCCACATCAGCAGGCGGCTCAGGCGATAATAATACAAGCTGGAGCGCTGGCTCACTAACCTTGCAAGCTGATAATTCGATAACACTATCTGATAATGTGACCATTTCAAGCAGACGTGTTTCAGACGCTGATAATGCATCAGCCCATCGCACAGCTGCCTCATTAGCCAATTCAGGCGATATCACAATCGAAGCTGATAATATCACTTTGGGTACGAATGCGGTTATTACCGCTGCTGCTGACGGCACCTTTGATGCTGGCTCGATAACATTGGATGGTGAGCGTATCACATTAAATAATGATGCCCAGCTATCAGCTGTAGCATCTGGCACAGGCTCTGCTGGAACCATTACGCTTGATGCTGATAATGTGGATAATGCCTCTATCATCTTAAATGGCGCCACTATATCAGGTGGTAATGTTGTCTTGGATGCGAATGCGTCATACAGCCCTAGCAGTGTCTATTCCAATCCAACAGCACAAGCCAATGCTGAGATCATTTTAAATTCATCATCTCAGATTCTGGCCTCTGATAATATCACCCTTAGCGCAATCGCACTGCAAAATAGCCCTGCATATACAGGCGGCGTTTTGGTGCAATTTGATGCACGTCATGCCACTGCGAAAATTGATTTATCAAATGCCAGCCTGAGCGCGTCAGAGAATATAGCGATTGGCTCTGCTTCGACTATTCAGACTGATATGACACCCACAGGATGGTCACAATTATCAACTTTATTGCCTTTGAATGTGGCAGTGGCTGTGACCTATTCACAATCAGATATTATCATTGATGATGGCACAAGCCTGTCTGCCAGTGGTGATGTCACAGTTGATAGCTCTGCTGTAACGCAAAGCACGATTGTATCACAATCAAATTCAGTTGGTGCTGCTTTGGTGGCGGCGATTTCAGTGACCGAAAATAGAGCAACCTTGCTGGTTGAAGATAATTCATCCATTTTTGCATCTGATAATGTCAGGCTGAAATCCAAAGGTAAGACACAAATCACAAGCATGGGTGATGCGTCTGCTGGGTCAGTGGCAAATTTATCAGGTTCGATTGCTGTTGGTGTTGGTATTGCCAGAGATAACACATCAACCATTGTCAATGATGCCTCAACCATCACAGCATCTACAGGTAATATTGATGTTCTGGCAGATAGTCAGGTGCAAACCGTTTTTGGTGCTAGAGCTGGTAATGATGATAATTTTACCGCAACAGCACAAAGCAAATTTGATGCTGGCATTGATGATACGCCTGTTCTGAATCAGGATTTCATGGGCTTTAATATTGGTAATTTTCTGAAATCAGGTTTTGCCTCTGCCTTGGGTGATGTGACAGGCAATATGACTGGCAGTGGCGGCGGCGGCGTTCAGCTAGGCGGCGCTCTCACCTATGCTGATGTTAAAAATGATACAGAGGCCTATATCAAATCAGCGAATACAACGACCGCGACAGATGCGCCATCTCTTACCGCATCAAATGGTGCGATTACCTTAAAAGCGCGTTCTATTTTGCAGACCCAATCTGTTGCGTCAGGCAGAAGTGATAATGCGTCAGTTGGTGGCTCTGCTGGTATTGGTATTCAGCTGGTCGAAAATCGCCTTGATGCCAAGGTATATGGGTCAGATTTGGTTAATGTGTCATTGACTAGTGACAATTTGACCGTGGCGGCTTTAACCGAAGCCTATGAAGATAATATCTCTGATTTGAATAAATATTCTATCTTTGCTTCATCTGGTGTGAGCAATGATGGTGATGCTGATGAGGTTGGTATTTCAGGTGCGCTTGGTGTTCAGATATCAAATGTAAACGATGTAACAGCTGAAATTGGCGATAATGTTTCAGTAATTGCATCTGAAGATGTCACAGTATCTGCCACCAATAATACCGAAGTCAAAGTCAAAGCCGATGGCTCGAAAGGCGCGCAAGCAGCCTCTGATCATTTCTTTGCTGCTCTTGGTGATAGCACGCCAAGTGATGAGGTGGTCAAAACTGGCTCTGCCTCTGGCAAGCTTGGTATTGGGGCATCACTTGCCTTTGCCATTACGGAAAATGATGTGACTGCCAAGGTCGCTGGCGGGGCTGTCTTTACTGGCACAGATGATTTGACTGTCACAGCTGAGCAGACATCAACCACAGAAACAGAAGCGCGTGCCTCTGGTGGTGGTGGTATCGCTGTTGTGCCTGTTGCGGCTATTTCGGTGGCACGAAATAATGCGCTTGCTTTGATTGAAAGCGGCACAACAACCCTATCTATTGATAATGCTGCAACGATTTCTTCAACACAGAATGTGCTAACAACATCTGTTGGTAATGGCGGGGCAGATACGGGTGGTGATAGCTCATTACAGCTTGCTATTGGTTTGGCAGCTGGTGTCGCTGTTAGCTTTGATAATAATACAGCATCACTGCAGCGTAATCTGACAGTTCCTGGTGGTCTGACCATTGCGGCATTGACCACACATGATATTCAGTCTGGCGCACAATCTGTTTCAGAAAAATTAGATCCTGAATTGATTGAAGATGCTGATGAGCCTGAAGAAGACGATTCAGAGCCTGATAATGGGACAAATAACAGTGCGACTGATGCCGTCGATTCCCTATTTGGCACAACCAATGCCCAGTCAGGTAAAGTGGTTAATGTTGATGCCATTAAGGGCAAGATGAATACCAATTTCACAGATGCATCTGGTGGCGGCATTTCAGATGTTGGCGGACCGTCTGATTCTGATGAAGGCAGTGCGATTGCAATCGCTGGTGCACTTGGTGTGACCTATGCTGAATCTCGTGCTGTAGCAGAGATTGCCTCTGGTGTTAGCGTGAATGCCAGCTCTGATAATATCTCAGTCAGCTCTTTGAAAAATACTGATATGCTGGCAACAGGCGATGCCTCAACAGGTGGGTCTGATTATAATATTGGCGGCGGCGTCAGCTTGAATATTGCCAAATCATCAAATAAGGCCTTGGTGGCTGGCGATACCTCTTTGACAGCAGCTGGTGTGAATGTGACAGCTGGTATGCGCTCTCAGCTAACAGCTGATAATGACACAGATGATGTCAACACGATTGCAGCGACAGCAACCTCAGGTTCTGGCACAGGTGAGTTTGCTCTTGCTGGTGCGGTGGCACTTAATATTGTGTTGGAAAATGATACCCAAGCAGAAATTCAGGATAATGCTAGCCTAACGCTTGGCAATGGTGATTTGGTTGTCGAAGCAACAGCGACCAACTCTTATAATGCCGCATCAAAGGCCACCGTTGGTAAAGAGGCTGCTTTATTTGCTGGTATTGATGCTGCTCTATCAGGCTTGCAGGATATTACAGTCTGGACATCGCATATCTCAAAGCAATTTACCAATCTGACAACATCTGCTGTGAATAAGGCCTATTCAGAAGGCACCTTATTCTCTGATGGCGGCGGTGATTCAGAAGAATCTGGTGGCGGCGGTGATGAGGGCGGTATCGGTGTTGGTGCTGGTATCTCTATCAATGCGATTACGCGTGAAAAAACACGAGCTGAGATTAATGATAATGTCACAAGCTCTGGCACAGGCGCATCTTCTGTGCGTGTCGCAGCAACCGCCACAACACAAATGGGCACTGATTCCTTTGCTGGTGCAAAGCCAGGCTCAGGCAATGATCCAAAGGCAAAGACATCGCTTGATGCGGCTGTTTCAGTTGGGGTGTTGATCAAAGATGTTGATGCTTATTTTGGCAGCTCATCAACTTTCAGATCAAATGGTGACATTGATGTTATCTCAACAGCCAAAAGTGATTCAAAAACAACTGCCAAAGGTGAGGTAACAGCCTCTGAAACAGCGGTTGGTGCCTCTGTAGCAGTTGGGGTTGTGCTTGAATCAAATGACGCCACATTAAACAGCAATCTTCAGCTGACAAGTGGTGATCTTGAAATCAAGGCTGATTCAGATTCAACCGATATTGTGCTGGCTGATGCCACAGCAGCTGGTGCAGCACTTGATAAATATTCCAATAAGTTGGGTGTCTCAAAATCAGATTTGCTAGGCAGCAGCCGCGCCGGCTCTTCAAATAATGATACCCCAACATCAATGAGCGCGCTTAATGGTGATTTCACAGGCGGGCAAGGTGCAGATTTTGATACAACAGGGTCTAATACAGACACACCAAATGGTGAAGCTGGTGAATCAAAACAGTCAGGTTCGATTAATATTGCGGCGTCTGTGGCGGCGAATTGGTCTGATCATAAAGCCAATGCCATTATCAAAGATGGGCTAACTATCTCAGCTGCTGATGATGTGATTGTTGAAGCAACCAATGATGCGAATTACCGCACCAGAGGCTCAGGCATGTCAGTCTTTTCTGACAAGTCAATCGGGGTCGGTGTTGGCTTATTAAAAACAGGCCAGCAAACACATGCAAAAATTGATGAGTCTGTCACTATCACAGGCTCTGGCGGTGATGTGATTGTCCGTGCTATTTCATCTGAAAACCAAGGCACAGACCCTGATAATTCATCAATCAGCTTTGGCGGTTATGCCAGTGCAGAAGGTATCGCAGGTGCCGGTGGTGGTGAGCTGGGTGTTGCTGGCTCGCTTGCGCTTTCATTTTCTTATGACAGCCAGTCAGCCATTATTGGCACTGGCACAAGCATAACATCAAGCCGCAATGTCAGCGTCACATCACAGGCGACCAATAAATTGGTTACCAGAGCCTGGGCAATGGCATTGGCATCAGATGCGACTTGTGATGACCCTGGTAATTGTGGCTCTTCATCAGGTGATAAAACAGCTGTTGGTGCGTCAATCGCTGTCAATATCGTGATTGATAATAACTCAGCCATTATCGAAGAAGATGTCTCACTGGCAAGTAATACAGATAATGTCACGGTCGAGGCAAAAGATCTCAGCCCATCAAATGCTGCTTTCTTGCTTGATCCATCAGATAATACAACATCTACTGAAGATTATTTGACCGCAAATTACACAGCGACATTACAGAATTCATCCTATTATGCAGAAGCAATCGCTGGTGGTGCTGCCCAAAATGGTAATGCTGGCACAGGCTCATTAGCTGTCACTGTTTCAGTTGGTAAGACAGAGGCGCTGGTCGGTGAAGGTGTTAATATCACAGGTAAAAACCTGACCGTTAATGCCTATAATGAATCAGATGCTCGTCATGTGGTTGGTGCGGTTGCGCTGGCAGATAAAAAAGCAATAGGTGCCTCGATATCTGGTATTTATTTGCGCGAAGATGTCCGGGCTATTGTGGCAGAAGATTTATCAAGCGGCTCATCTGATAATGTCACTGCCACCATGTCAGAAGATATCGCCATTACCGCAACAGCAGATCAAGAAGCGCTGACCATCAAGGCTGCTGGCGGCGTATCATCAAATGACCTCGCTCTTGCTGGTGCCTTTGGTTTTAACGTCATGGATACGGATGTTGAAGCACGTGTGCGCCAAAATACAGAGATTAAAACCACTGGCGGCAATATTGATGTGAACGCCACCAGCCTGACAGATATACGCAATTTTGCCATCGCTGTTGCTGGCTCTGGCGGCGCAAATTCTGTTGGTGGCTCGCTCGCATTAAACTTATTTTTGACAGATAAAAAAGCGGTTGTAGGTGATAACGCATCAGTTGATAATAATATCACAATGACAGCCTCTGATAATATTTCAGTGGGTGTAACCGCCAAACAGGAAATCCTAAATGGTGTGATTTCGGCATCTGTCTCAACATCAAGTAATGCTATCTCGGGCGCGCTTTCAGCTAATATCATCAAAGGTGAAAGCAAGGCATTGGTGCAACAAGGCGCTGATATCAATACTGATACAAGCGTTACATCAAATACACAGGCGCTATCTGTGACAGCTGATGATAATTCAACCATCACTGATTTAACAGGAACGCTGGCAGCATCTTCAAGCACGTCTATTGGTGTGGCTCTTGGCACGAATGTGTTCTGGAAAGATGTGGCAGCCAGCGTCAATTCAACGATTAAAGCAGATGATAATGTAATTATCACTGCTGATACGGTGCAAAATCTAACCGCAACCACAGTTGGTATTGCGGCATCAACTGGCGGCACATCTGGTGCAGGCTCTGTGTCTGTTGGTTTGATTAAATCAACTACCACAGCACAAATCGGATCACAGGCTGATATTGAAACACTTGGCTCTGTTCAGCTTCATGCTGGTGATGATACTGATATCTTTATGCTTGAACCTGCTGCTAGCTTCTCATCTGGTGGGGTGGCGCTGGCTGGTGCGGTTGGCGCAGCGGTGTTCGTTGGCTCAACGAAAGCGCAAATTCTAGATAATGCGATTGTCTCTGCCAAAGGTCAGGAAACCTTAACCATTGAAACCACCTCTGTGACAACATCTTCACCATTGCTGGAGAATATTTCAGGTGGCGGTGATAATGAAACAAGAGAGGCCTTGGCATCATTCAATGATAATTTCACATTTGATAATATCAAAAATCTGTTCTTAACAGAAACACGAGATACTGAAACAAAGCGCGGTGTCTCTGTGACAGCGGTTCAAGATCAAGATGTGATTTCCATTGCCGCATCAGGTGCTGTTTCATCTGATTCAGCCATTGCGATATCTTTGTCAGCAGGTGTTGGTGTTGGCACAACAGAGGCCTCTATCGCATCAGGCGCAACGGTGAATAATGATTTAACATCTGCACATGATGATCAAGATGTGATTGTCCGCGCTATCTCAGATACATATTGGGTTGATTTATCAGCAGCTCTTGGCGTTGGTACTGGTTCTGCTGGTGTTGGTGTTGGTGGTGATGTTGTTGTTCAGGTTAAAAATACAAATGCCTTTATCGGCACAGGTGCAACAGTGAAAGCCAATGGCAATGTCGAAGTATTAGCATCTGCCAAAGATAGGATTATTAATTCAGCTGCCACAATAGGGATTGGTTCAACCGCAGGTGTTGGCGGTACAGCAGCAGTTGGTGTTCTGGTCAATAACACAAATGCCTATATTGAAGGCACGGTTCAGGCAGAAGATAATATCACCGTACAGGGCAGAGCTGAGTCAGAATTAATCCAAATTGCTGGTGCGATTGGCGGCGGCGGTACAGCTGGTATTGGGGCGTCTTTTGGTATTGGTGTCGTGAAAAGTGAGACCAAGGGCTATATTGGTGACAATGCGACAACTGATGCCAAAGGCACAACCACAGTCGCAGCTGATGCACAGGAAAATTCAATTGCAGCTGTAATTGCAGGCGGTATTGGTGGCACAGTTGGTGTCTCTGTTTCAGCTGGCATCAAAGTTCATCAATCAGACTCTAAAGCCTATATATTGGGTGATGTGAACCAGACTTTCACCTCTGGTAATGCTGATCAAAATGTCATTGTGCGTGCGACTAACGATGTCAAAACCATTGATGTCACAGGTGGTATTGGCGGTGGTGGTACCGTTGGTGTTGGTGTAACACTCAATGCCTTGGTCGTTCATAATAAAGCGCAAGCTTATATTAATGGGACGGTCAGTGCTGAAAATGACATTGATGTGACAGCCGAAAGTAATAAGACAACCAAGAATTTCACGCTTGCAGGTGCTGCTGGTGGTACAGTTGCGGTTGCTGGTAATGTGGCAGTGGTGCTAGTTGGTGCGCAGGCTGATGAAGAAACTGATGGCCAGATGACAGGCTCTGGCGACAGCAATCTGGCTGATCAGGGTGATGACAGAAATAATTCTCTATTCCTAGCTGATATTCTCAATGATGATAATTCATCTGGTGATTATAGCCGCACAGGCACAGCCTATTCAGAAGTTGGCACTGAAATTGATGCGAAACAATCTGAGACCAATGTCGGGTCAAACTTTAATGATACTGGTTCAACCACATCACTGAACCAGACAAAGGCTTACATATCGAGCGGCTCTGTTGTGAAAGCTGGTAATGATTTATCTGTCACAGCTACAGATACCACCAATTCTATCTTTACCGCTGGCGCTTTGGGAGGCGCAGGTGTGGTAGGCGTTGGCGTAACCGTTGGTGTTTTGCTAGCCAATAATACAGCAGAAGCCTATATCGGTCAGAATGCAACTGTGAATGTGGGTGGTGATACGCTGATTAAAGCACGCACATCTGAATCTGTGAATTCAGGTGCGATTTCAGCTGGTGGTGCTGGTATCACATCTGTTCAAGGTGTGGTCATGGCGCAGGTCACAAACTCCATCACCAAAGCCTATATTGATGATAATGCGTCAGTGAATGCTGATAATTATAGCTCAGCTAATCAGAATGTTGCCGTTGAAGCCACATCAGATAGTGATTTGTTATCAGTATCTGGTTCAGGCGGCGGTGCATTAGTTGGTGTTGGTATCACTGGTGATGCGGTTGTTTTGAATAAGGAAACAAAGGCCTATATCGGTGATGGTGCAAATGTCTATGCTGGTGGTGATATCTCTGTTGATGCTGAAGCTGAGGCAGATATCATTCAGGTTGCCTTGTCAATTAATGGTGGTCTTGTTGGTGTAACAGGTGCCGCTGGTATTGTGGTTGCCAAGAACAGAACACAGGCTCTTATTGGTGATGATGCGCTGATTTATGCACGTGATTCAGTTCGCCTAGAAGCAAAAGATGATACTGAAATTGATGCTGTTGTGGTCGCAGGTGCTGGTGGTGCTGTTGGCGTATCAGGTGCGTTTGGTACTTATGTCTTTAAGTCCACAACCGAAGCAGCCATTGGCGATAATGTCTCTGTGACAGCTTTGGCAACTGGCGGCGGTATCATCGCTGCTAGCGGCTCTGTTGATAATAGTTCCTCAGCTATCACAAGCAAAGATACACGTGATCAAGATGGTAACATCAAGACAGATAATTTCACAGTTGTTGACGCTAGCTTTGATAATGAAACTGCCAGAGGTCTTAGCATTGCGGCTGTAACAAATGAGGATGTGAATTTCGCACCAGTTGGTCTTGGCTTTGGTGCGGTTGGTGTTGCTGGTGTGGTGGCAACCACTGTTGCATCATCGACAACAAGAGCCAAAATTGGCGATAATACCCGTATTAATGAGGATTTAACAGGTGCGTCTTCTGCGCAAGATGTGCGGATGGTTGCCCAATCAAACACGCTGTTAAATAATATCTCTTCTGGTATTTCAGCTGGTGCAGCGGCAGTCTCGCTTGATATTGATACGCAAGTCTTTACCAAAACAGTCGAAGCTGTGGTTGGTGATAATGTCACCATGAAAGCCAATCAGAATATCGATATCAAGGCTAATAGCACTGACCGTATCTATCAAACAATGGTCTCATTCGCAGCTGGCGGCTCTGGCACAGGTGGTGTTGTTGGTGTGTCTGTCATTAATGATAATGTCAAAGCACAAATTGGTGATGATGCCACATTGCGTGCTGGTGATAATCTGACCCTGACATCAGAACAAGATATGAATTTGGTGCAAACAAGTGCCAATATCGCAGCAGGTAGCACAGGTATGGGCTCTACCCTAGGTGTGCTTGTTGCCAAAGGCAGCAATATTGCGCGCATTGGTGAAGATTCTGATATTGCTGTGCGTGATCAGCTGTCAGTTCTGGCAAATACTGACACAGATTTAAATCAGAATATCATCGGTTTTGCTGGCGGTGCTACAGCGGCTATCTCTGGCACCTTGGGCGTTAATATCCTGAAGACCACTACAACTGCTGAAATTGATGATGGTGCTTCGATTAACCAGGTGGCATCTTATAATGATGTTGCAACGCAAAATATCACAGTAAAAGCAGAAGATAATATCACAGTCCAAGGTGCTGCTGGTGCTGGTGCGATTGGCGGCTCTGCTGGTATCGGTATTGGTGTCACAGCCACTGTTACGCGCAATACAGTCAAAGCGCGCATTGGCGATAATGTTGTCATGGATGCGCAAAATGACATTACTGTTAAAGCTGATGTGACTAAAAATATCTCTAATCAGGGTATTGCAGCTGGCGGTGGTGTTGGTCTTGGTGCAGCAGGCTCTATGGCATTGACGCTCATTGGTGGCTCTATGTCAGATAATGCGTCAGAGAATCTGTCAAATGATAATGGTGATATGGTCACTGAAATATCATCAAAGGCAGGTGATAATAGAGGCAATTATGATAATGACAGTGCCAAATCAAACACAGCTGCTTATACCGAAGCTGATGATAATGAGACCATCGCGTTGGTTAGCGCTCAGACAGCTGGCATTGAAAATGATATTAGAGGGTCTGCCAGCCATTCAACATTGGCAGAAATTGGATCTGGCGCACAGATTAATGCGCAAGGTGATTTAACGGTTGAAGCTGAAGAAACATTAAGCCTATCACAGATTGCTGGCGGTGCTGCTGTTGGTAGTGTTGGTGTTGGCGGCTTTGTCGCGGTGGCTGATTATGCCGGCTCTGTCACAGCCCGTATTGGTGATAATAGCCAAATTGATAACATCACATCGCTCACTGTAAATGCGACCATTAATAGCGGTGATGATATTGTTATCGCTCTGCCAGATAATGATAATATCACAGTGAAGGCTGTGAACTCGACTGTGATCGGTGCCTCTGTTGGTCTTGTTGGTCTGACAGCAGCGATTGCCCAGACCAATCTGTCAGAAACAGCGAATGCTAGCATCGGTGATAATGTAACCATCACAATGTCTGGTTCTAATCAAGATGTAACGATTGATGCCACAAGAGATGTTGATGCTGAGGTCAATGTGGTGGCAGTGGCAGCTGGTATTATTGCCGCTGGTATCTCATCTACTGGCATCAAGGCAAGTGGTGATGCCATCGCCTCTCTTGGCAATGATAGTACGATTGGCAGCAATACAACACGGGTGAATGATGTGCTGATTAGAGCACGCAATAATTCAACCCAGACAGGACGTGCTGTCTCTGCCTCAGGTGGCCTATATGGCTCAGCTGTTGGTGCGATTATCAATATCAGTGATACAGGTACAACACGTGCACAAGTTGGCAGTGATACCGCTATCTATGCTGGCGACACGTTAAAGGTGCAATCTTTTGAAAAAGCACGCAATAAAGGTGAAGCTGTTGGTGTCGCTGTCTCTGGTGGTGTGGCATTGGGTATTATCTCATCAAAGGTAACAGCGTCTCGTTCTGCTGAAACCATTATTGGTGATGATACAACGCTGGTTGGTGATGGTGTAACGGTGACATCAAATGCTGGTGAACTTGGCCAGCGTATGGCAGATTCTGAAGTGATTGGTGCATCTGGTGGTGCCTTAGTTGGTGTCACAGGCTCAGAAAGCATTGTCGCAGCCACAGCTAGCTCCACCGTCACACTTGGTGATGACGTCACGGTTAAAAGTAACGCGCTATCTGGTGGCAATGAAGTGGCAGGTGATAACCTAACTATCACAGCTACCAATAATACAAATGTGTATAATGACAGTAATGCCTTTACCCTTGGTGCAGCGGCTCTTGGTGTGCATGTTACAAGATCATCACAAAGCGGTAATGCTGAGATCACATCAGGTGAAAATTTAACGCTGAATTCAAAAGCCTCTATTACCCTAGAAGCGAACTCAGATCGTGATACCAAGGCTGTTTCAGTAGCTGGTGCTGGTGGTGCGATTGCTGCAACTGGTGGTGAGGCGATTGTCTCTCATATCTCCAATTCACGTGTGATTATTGGTGATGGTTCAAGCACGCTGACAGGTGCTGATATTGATGCCAGCGATAATCTGATTATAAATTCTAAGAATAATGACACCTATGACGGTTCGATAGATGCTGGTGCGGTGGCATTGGCAGGTGTGACAGGTGCGAAATTACGGTCAACAGGCAGTGCGACATCACGTATTCAAATTGGTGATTATGCTGATGTAGATGTCTCTGGCCTAACGATTACTTCTGCTAATAATCTGGCGAAAACTGGCCTTGATAATAACTTCTATTTCGCAGGCGGCGGTGCAATATCTGTCACTGTGGGTGATAGCCGTGCAACCCAATCACAATATTCAGATGTCACCTTTGGTGAATTTAGTGATGTCTATGTTTATGGCACAGGCTCAAATAAAGGTGAGGCTGAAATTGTCGCCACAAACTCTGTGATAGCCAAAGATAAAGCAGAAATTAATACAGGGGCATTAGTTGGCGTTCCTGTCTCTAATACAGCTGTTACCGCTAATGCGACATCACGTATCTTATTTGACGATAATGCGTCTGTGGCAACAAGATGGGGTGATATGACCATCACCGCTGATACCACATCAGATGTGTTATCAAAGGCGCGGACATCTGTATGGGGTGGTGCTGGTATTGGTGCTACAGGCCTGTCAGCAGCCAAGCTAACAAACAGCAATCAGATTATCCTTGATACAGGGTCAACTGTCACAGCAAATGGCTATCTGACAGTGAATGCTGGTAAAGCAACAAGTGCTTTAAATGTCACAGCAGATACCAAGATTTATAATAATACGATTATTGCTGCGATTTTTGGTGAAAAAGCTGATGCCACATTAAATCAGACAAACCTGCTGGATATTAAATCAGATGCCAAGCTGCAATCAGCGCGTCACATGACATTGCGTGCGTCAAAAGGCTTGCGCAATGTGTCTGGTGATGGCTTTAAACAATGGCTGCAATATGTGGGCATTGCGATTGTGCCATTATCAAGTGATTTTGGCCGCTCTACGAAAAATGCTAATTCCAAGATTAATGTGGATGGTCTGGTTCGCACAGGTGTTCACGCAGAACAGCATATTGGTTTTGGTACAGATATGACAACCTGGATACCAGATCCTGATAATGCATCTGCAGCGAAAAAACAGCTATTGGTTCAGACAAATAATCTTTGGTTTAGGGATAATGGCAGCCAGCTAGATGTGCCGATTGGCGAATATAGCGATGATCGTGATGTCACCTTTAAATCATCTGATTTCATTGAATGGACGATTGAACAAGATCGCAGCTTTGCCAATGATATTGATGATGAAATTCTGGCATTGCAATCAGCATTAGCAGCCGCCTCAGATAATGAAAGCTATTCTGTCTTATCAGCCCAGCGTCAGCAATTAGTTGATAACCGCACCTATATTCAAAGCCTTGGTTCAACGCAGACACAGCAACAGGCTATCGATAATCTAACGGCACAAAAGACAGCTAAACAAACGCTGAAAACACAAAAAGAAGCTGATCGCACACAAGCGCAAAATGATAATGATACCGTTCTGGCAGCCAGCCTGACGACTGAGATTAACACTTTAACCTCTGAGATTAGTTCACTGACCACCACCATCGATAATATGACAAATGGTGATAATAGCGATGATGTCAGCTCAAATACTGATTTGCTGGCGAGTATTAATGCACAGATTGATGATGTGGATGATAAAATCGCGGCCCTAGGTGATAGTGATACCTCAACCAATATCAATAATGAAATTGCTTTCCTTCAGGCTAAAAAAGATGCGCTCAATACAGGGCTTGTTGATGTCTATGTCGTTGATGATATTTTTGCAGCCACAGGTAATGTCTATTTCGAAGCTGATACATTGTCAGGTTCAACAGGTGGTAAGATCCTGTCTGAAAATGAAGTCAATGTCAGCATCCGCAATGATAGTGGTAACCCGCTAGAGGTTGGTGATATCGAAATTCCGAATGATCGCGGCGGTGCGATTTACTTTAATCAGCAGGAAATTAATTCAACAGCTGAAATCGCTTCGATTAATATTGATCAATCTGCATCAACAGATATGACGCTGGAACATGATCCTGATAATTTTGTCACCAATGTTACAGTGACAAGCAATTATGATCCGAACACCACAGCCTATAACCCTGACAGCCTGAATATCAAGGCACCAGAGGTTATCATTGATGGCACGATTGAAAATCGCGCTGGCACAGTGACGATTTCAAATAAATTTGGTGGCATTCACCAAAATGGTAATTTGAATGCTGATACGGTGCGTGTCACAGCAGGTGGCTCTTTATTTGTATCATCGAAAGATCCTGGCATTTATAATATTGGCCCACATCCATCAGCTGCTGAGGGTTTTGCGACACAGGCTAATGGCAGATTAGATGGTATTGGTCAGCAAGATAATGACCTAGGTGGTTGTGGCAATAATGGTATGCCATGGGATCCAAATAACTCTGATAGCTGTTCGGTGTCTACCGCAACACAAGCTGGTGAAGATTCTTATTCCATTGTTGGTGGACGTGTCTTTATCGTGGCCAATACGGTTAACCTAAATGGTCTGATTCAGTCTGGCATTGCTGATAAAGATATTGTTATTCCAGCAAGCCATTCTGCCTTCTCTCAGACAAGCGGCACTCATACGCTGGTTTCTGATAATATTTCTTATAATAATGGTAACGGCCTTGGTCGTGAGGGCACAGATGGTGTCTTTGCCTATTACAATGCTGATGATGATATTATTGAATTATCAGGTTTCCAGGCTTCAGGCGGTGATGTCACAGTTGTCGGCAAACTGATCTCAACAGGCCGTGGCCAGATTAACGTGCTTGATGGTTATGGCACATTTGATATTACCAATAATTCATCAAAGACATTAAAATTAAGCGGCATTAATACAGGCGAGGTCGAAGGCAAGGTGACGCTGGTTGATAATGCCAAGGATAATGGCTTTGGCGAGCCTGTGGTCACCCAATATACCAGAATTGGTAATACCATTAATGTCTATACGAATGACGGCGTCAATTCGACAGCAGCGACCCAGACACTATCAGGCAAGCATGGCACAACTGGCCGGACAACCACCTATGATCCGAAATCAAATATGCGCTATTTCTGGATTGATGGTGAATCGGTTCAAATCACTAGAAATTATGTGACGCCGCAATCAAATTGGAAGACCTTTACGATTAACCATAGCTATACTTCTAGCTTCCGTCCGCCTAGCTCTATCACACCGTCACAGACATTGCCGGCAAGTGATTTGCCAATGGCTGATTATGCGGCTGAATCATCATCATCAAATGATTATAATTTCCGCTGGGATTATGAACGTGATGGCTATGCTATCGCCAGCACAGTTCAGAATTACCACTGTAAAGGTATTCCGTTCTTTGTTGAAAAATGTTGGTGGGATGTCCATACAACCGAAAATGATAATGGAACCATGTTCTATTATCAGGACGTGCGCGCTGACCGAGCGGTTGATATTAAATTCATCGGCTCTGATACAAGCAGCCTGACAGTGGTATCTGATGGCGGCATTAATATTGGCGGTGATTTGATCAATGATGGCGGCCTGACAACATTACGGTCAACTGGTGGTTCTATTGCGATTACCAAGAGTGATGCTGATATCCAGCTTGCTAATCTGACGATTGAGGCAGATGGCGCGATTGGCACGGCTGATAATCCGTTCAAGGCTGTCTTTAATTCAGGTGCAACGATTGATTCCACATCTGGAACAGGCGCTTATTTCAAGGCTGAAACAGATGATCTGCGCTTTAGCAGCCTGTCAAATACATCTGGCAATATCAATCTCTATGCTGGTGAAGATATTGTGATTGATACCAGCTCAACAGCCCTTCAGGGTGATAATATCACCTTAAAAGCGCAATATGGTTCAATTAGCAACCAAGGCGGCGGCACATTGCGTGTGAATACGCTAACAGGTGGTGTCATTAATGCCTATTCACGTGAAGGCTCAATTAATATCACAGAGCTAAGCGGTGATTTATATATCGAATCTATTGATACAATCGGCAATGTTGATATCACAACCAATAGCGGTTCTATCCTTGATGCGAATAGCGCGCAAACCAATGATGAAGAAACGCAATCTGCGCTCCTTTCAATTTGGGATGATTTAGGCCTGCGCGGCGATAATGCAACAACCAAGCTAACAGATCAGGTTGCCTCTTATAATGATGGCCAAGAAGCGCTTTATGCTGATTATTTTGAGCTTCGTAATGTATCGATTGATGATAATGGTACAGCGACAAGTGATGCTTATGATGCCAATTTTGATTACACAGCAAGCACTGAAGAGCGCAATAATATCCGCGCCAACCGTTATGCAGAGGAAATGAATGACCTCTATGATACCTATTGGGATTTACGCAATGTAACCCAAGATGCTGATGGTAATTATATTGCTGAAGCCTATGATCCGAACTTCACCTATACAGCCACAGCAGATGAGCGTGATGCGCTAGATAATGACGCTGCTGCTATTGCAGATTATGAGGCTGAAAAAATCGCTGATTATCAGCAAGGCCATAGCAAATTTGGCTCTGATAATTATGTAGCTGGCTATGAATATGTGGTGCCGCAATCAGAGCTTGATAATTTGTCATCAAGCTATGCGGCAACAGCGATTGCAGC
Source organism: Puniceispirillaceae bacterium (SeqCode) (assembly GCA_049890115.1). Lineage (GTDB taxonomy): Bacteria > Pseudomonadota > Alphaproteobacteria > Puniceispirillales > Puniceispirillaceae > UBA685. The sequence goes on from JBMHCC010000034.1 coordinate 48,680, forward strand.
ATTTGAAACAGAAAGAGAAGAACGCTATCAGGCTGGTTATGCTGCCTTTGGTGCAACAAGCTATATTGATAATTTCACCTCTAATCTGACATCAAGTGATATTGCCAGCCAGACAGATGGCTATCTATGGAGTGATGAGCATCTTGAAGCACCACTGCCAGGTCAGGCCTTTAAAGAGGTTACAGATTCAACAGCCTATATTGAAACAGCCAATATCATTGGTGATAATATCACGCTGAATGTGACAGGTGGTAATATTGGTACCTTCACAGATACAGCAACCTTTGCGCTTAGCGATGTTCAAGCAGGCACATTAGATAATGATTCTAAAATCAAGCTGATGGCTGCTGAAGCTGATGATGTGGAGCTGAATGAAACAACCAATATCGTCACCTTAACACAGCGTGAAGATCTTGATATCAACACGCTAAATGCTGATTCAGTTGTCACCGTCAATGTACCAGATGGTTATGTTTTCTTGGGTGGTGAGACAAGCGTTAATGTTAATACTATCTCAGCTGATGGTGAAGTTCGCTTTAAGATTAATGGTGATATCATTAATATCCGCAGTGATAATAATGCCGCTGTGACATCAGATAATCTGGTGCTAGAAGCAGCCACAGGGACAATCGGTACCGCTTCAAAGCCGCTATATCTGAATGTACGTGATGGCTATAAGCTGACAGCCAGAGCGAAAGAAGGCATTTATATTACCGAAAATTCAGGTGATATCAGGGTAGGGCAAATCTTCACGCCTGAAACATTAACACTTGTTTCACAAGATCAAATTCTGGACGCTGATTCTGATTTATACACAGATATGAAAGCATCAGTGATTAATCTGACAGCACCAAATGGTATTGGTCTGGCACCTGGCGCATCTGATAATCTGACAGTTGAAGCGAATAAGGCGTTGGATATTCAGTCACAGCGTAATGATAATTCAACCTTTACCATCACATCAGCTAATGGCGGTGCTTATCTCTATGTTGAAGGTGAGAAATTTGTCCGTCTGACAGATATCACTGTGGATGATGATCTGCGTATTGGGATGGGCACAAACGCTGCTGTCTATGCCACTGGCAGCTTTACAACAGGCCAAGATAACATCACAGTTTGGGGTGGCACTGGCGGTGTTGATTTGGATATGACAGGCGGCTTGAATACCGCTGGTGGTCAAGTGGCTGTGATATCTGGCGGCAATACAGAGCTTGATGGTGCCTTGAATACAGTTGGCGGTATCTTTACCGTTTCAACGATTGATAATCTGTCATTTGGGTCTGGTTCTGCGATTGATACGGATAATGGCACAATAGAATTTGCCGCTGGCAGCACGATTACGCATCAGGGCTCAATCACAACTGATAATGCCACTGTGAAATTCTTCGCAGGTGATAACCGCAGTGCGGTTCGCACAGCTGGCCTGACAACAAGCGGCACCATCACAACAGGTGGTGCGGAGGTGTATCTGCAGGCATCTGATAATTCAACAAGTGGCTCTGATTATTGGGTGCAATCTGCCAGCCTGACACAATCTGGCACTATCACAACATCTGGCGGCAAGGTTACTCTGATTTCTGCTGGTGATGTGACACAATCTGGCACTATCACAACAGATGGCGCAACTGTGCTTCTGCAAGCTGGTGATAATCAAACAGCGCTTGCTGATGCGACATTAATTCAGTCTGGAACAATCACATCAGGGGCTGCTGCGGTATCATTGCAATCAACAGAAGATGTGACGCAATCAGGCACAATCACCACCACGGGCGGTGTTGTTGTTCTGGCAGCTGGTGATAATGCCACTGGCTTTGCTGATGCGGTATTGGTGCAGTCTGGTGATATCACCTCTGGCGGGGCTGATGTTTCGTTAAAAGCCACAGATGATGTAACACAATCAGGCACAATCACCACATCAGGCGGTGTGGTAACGCTGACAGCTGGTGATAATGATACCGCATTTGCTGATGTGGCATTAGTGCAGTCAGGGACCATCACTTCTGGTGGTGCCAATGTTTCACTAACGTCAACAGAAGATGTGACACAATCAGGTACGATTACCACTTCTGGCGGTAATGTCTCTCTAGTGGCTGGTCTAACATCTACTGGATTTGCTGATGCTGATATTGTGACCTCTGGTTCAATCTCATCTGATGGCGGCACATTATCGCTGACAGCACTAGATGATATGACTGGTTCAGGTACTTATGCGACGAATGGCGGTAATGTCTCATTGCTGGCAACTGATGAAATTGATTTTGCAACCACGACAAATATGACATCTGATAATGGCAGCCTAACCTTGGCAGCGCGTGATATCTCATTCCAAGGCACCTATAGAACAGGCACAGGAAATGTATCAGTCACAGCGGATGATAATATCACCTTTGGTGGCAGCTTAACCACAACAGGTGCTGACTTGCTGATGAGCAGCGATGTGGTAGGCGTTGGTCAAACCATCAGAGTCTTGGCAAATTCAGCGATTGCGACAAATAATGGTAATGTGCGCCTAGTGTCATCAAAGGGACTGCAGCAAGATATCATCATCGAAGATACAGCAACGATTGATGCTGGCTCTGGTTGGTTTGATATTGCGGCATCTGGCGAGGCATCCATTACAGGCCTTACCACAAGCAATGCCTCTGATAATGCGACTGTGATTGTTGCTAGAACCATTCAAGATTCTGGTGATACCAATAATGATATTACCATTAACAGTAATGGTAACCTTGATTTGCGTGCCTTTAAATATATCAACCTGAATAAGATTGATTATAATGGCAGCGAAAATTTGGGACTGTCTTTGACAAGTGCAACGCCTGGTGCCAGTGCGGCGGCGATTGTTCTGGATATTGATGCTGAAGCTGGCATTGATATCTCAAAATTATATTCACGCAACACCTCTATTGCAGCTGGTCTTTCATCTGATTTGACGATTGCTGATGGCCGGGTGCGTGATGAGTTATTCCTGAATGTTGGTGATTTTGATGCACGTATTGGCCGTCTGGAAGATAACCAGCTTGTCCCTGCTAGCTGGGTGGAAGATGCTGAAGATTCAGATTTCTTTGTGACAGCCAGTGCTGATGATGGGCTGCGTGCTGAAGATTACCGTTGTACAGGCACGCCAAGCTATCTTGGTAATGCCAATGCTATTTTAAACTTCTCTTTCAGCTTTGATGACCCGCTTGTTGATTGTTCAGGTGTTTTGACCTATTACCGCCTGCCTTATGTGTTGCAGAATATTCAGCAATCATCTGAACAGCAGCTAGGCAATTACATGCAGACCATCAGCAATGCAGGTAATGTTGCAATTAATCCTGTGGCAGTCACAAGGCTGGCTCAGTCAATCCAAGCAACAAATCGTAATGTGGCACAGATAGCTTCTGGTATCGCACCTGAAATCACTTTGGCTGATGTGGCGCAAAATCTGGGGCTAGCAGATACAGCATTAGCCGCAGAATTTGCTGAAACCTTTGCTGTGAGAGAGACATCATCTATCGGTGTGGTGCAAGTGAATACTGACCAGATTATCCAGCTTGGTCTGCCGACCTTATTCACCCTTCCTGCTGCATTGCCAGAGGCGCAAGAAGAAGATGATGAAGAAACCGAAGAGCCAGCTGAAACAGCAGATGATGAAGATGCTATTGAAGGTGCGCCAATCGCTGCTGTCACAGATGATGCTGAAGCAATCGGACCATTATCTTTGTTGGAAAATTAAGCGCTATTTCAGGTCAGGAAATAACCTAGAGTGCCAGACCACGCAAACGTTCTGTCAGCATATCAATAATCGAATTCACATCACGTAAATGCGGATTTATCTGTTGTGCTTTTTCATAGGCACGCAACGATAATTCATAATTTTCTAGATGTAATTCGATCAGGCCAAGACCTGCCAAGGCACCAAAATGACGTGGTTCAATGGCTAATGTTTGAGCAATATCATTGCGAGACGCATCAAAATTACCAATCAAGAAATATAACGTAGCGCGTTTATTCCATGCCTCAGCAAAAGTGGGATCAGCTTCAATTACATCTGTGAAAAGCATCTCAGCATTCACAAAATCACCCTGATTCATCATAATCAAGCCACGCCCAAGACGCTCTGTTAGCCCCTCTTCAGTGGGGTGAGTTGACCATTTTGACCAAATAGCAGCAACAACCCTGTCTATATCAGCTGGATCGCTGACATTGCGAAGGTCATCAAATAAGACATCAAGGGCGGGATCTGCCGCCTGTGCCAAACTAATTTGTACAGGCATGATGGCTATGCTGGTGCAAAAAACGGCTATGATTATCTGTCGTAAAAACTGTCTCATGCTTAATGATGTATGTCATTAATCAAAAATGAAAAGCCCTTTTGAAGCAAGGTGCTTGAAAAATAGGCAATGAGCTATGATATCATAGCTATCGTGAGAATGCGTTTTAAGGAGTGAATCATGACATCTCATCGCCGTCTTTTAGGAGCCGTTAATGGTCTTCCAACCTCAGATGGGGCTGGCGTATCATTATTGCGGGTGGTTGGCACGCAGCAAATCGATTATCTTGATCCCTTTTTGATGCTTGATGAATTTAAAAATGATGATCCAGGTGCTTATGTGGCTGGTTTTCCAGAACATCCTCATCGTGGTTTTGAAACCGTATCCTATATGAAACAGGGTGCTATGCGTCACCGTGATTCAGCTGGTAATGAAGGTGTCATTCAAGATGGCGGTGTGCAATGGATGACAGCTGGCAGAGGCATTATCCATTCCGAAATGCCAGAACAGACAGATGGTCTGTTATGGGGCTATCAGCTATGGGTAAACTTGCCAGCCAGCCAGAAAATGACAGAACCACGTTATCAAGATATTCAAAAAGAAGGCATCCCTGAAGTGATAACAGATGATCTTCATGTGCGGATTATGGCAGGTAACTATGCTGGCACAGAAGGCGCATCACAAACATTATGGCCTGTTGAATATATGGATGTGATGGCACAATCAGGTGCTGTTTTCAGACATGATATACCAGATGGTCATAATGTTATGATTTTTGTCTATGACGGCACTGTCACAGCAGAAGGTGGCAGCATTGGCACCAAACAGCTTGGCGTTTTTGCGCAAGAAGGCACGCTAGAGATTACCGCTTCTGAAGAAGGGGCAGGTTTTCTGGTCATGGCAGGCAAGCCAATTGGTGAACCTGTCGCTAAAATGGGCCCTTTTGTGATGAATACCGAAGCTGAAATTCGCCAGGCAGTACAAGATTTCAGAGCTGGCCGTTTTGCATAAAGACTGCTAGGCGGATATCTAATTTATGTTATGCTAAATCAAATAAGGAAGACAGCGATGTTCCTGGCTTCTGCAAGTGGATAGTGGAATTACATTGGTTGTAAAGCGTGACAGGCGAGCAGGTGACAAATAAGACTGAAACTGATGATCAGCCTGACGCCACAAAACAGGCTGGTGATAAGGGCTTGTCGAAACAGGGCTCGTCACGTCAGCCTGATAAAGAATCATCTGGCAGAGATAAAAACATCACCAGTTTATTTACCCGCTTTTTTCGGGTGGCGATGGGCATTACGGTGCTTGTGATGATTGTGATGCTGGCAGGCTTTACCATCTATCTGGATAAGATGGCATTATCGCAGGCGGAAAAAAGATTATCATTATCAACCTCAATCTTGGGTCCCTTGATCGAAACCTCCTTACAAGATGGTGAGCGCCAGAGGGCGCAGAATATTTTGTTAAATTTCATCGCTGAAGCTGGTGTTGTCTGTGTTGATTATAGCAGCACTAAAGAGCTTATGATAAGCCAGCCTGTTGGTGGTTGTGCTGTGGTTAAAAAAGACAATTACGATTTTGTTGAAATGACCGCACGACCAGAACAGGGCGGGTCATTTGTGATCATTTTTGATGCCAGCTTTGTTGCTGAGGCACGCAATAGTCAGATTTTTAATATCACAATGATGACCTTTATCATGATTGCGATATTTCTTGGTGTTTTAGGGGTGTTTTTCCGCAGCTATGTTCTAGCACCTTTGGCGAATCTGCAAGATGCTATGACATCATCAAAACCGTCAAAGCCTGTATTGGCGCGAATTTATCATGACGATGAAATTGGGTCTGTGGCGCGCTCTTTTAACAAGCTGGCAGCAGCATCACGGATTTATTTTGCACGGCTTGAAAAATCGCAACGCAAGCTGAGTGAATCAGAATCAAAATTTAAAGATATGGCAGAAATTTCAGGAGATTGGTTCTATGAAATGGATGCTGATTATCGTTTGACCTATGTATCTGACAGATTTTTTGAGATCACGAATGCTGATCGAAATCAGATTATCGGTGCATCACGCAGAGAGCTTGCCAGACAATATGTAGATAATTCTCATTGGCGAGCGCATCTGGCAGATTTAGAGGCGCATCGTGAATTCCGCAATTTTGAATATCTGCTTCAGGTTGATGGCGGCGCATTCATGGTGAATATTAGCGGCAAGCCTATCTTTAATGATGCTGGTGATTTTCGTGGTTATCGCGGTACAGGTGCCGATGTGACGCAAATCACCAATGATCGTAAAATGCTTGAAGATACCAACCGTAATTTCGGTGATTCTGTTACCTATGCCAGCACAATCCAGCGCAGCTTATTGGTGCGTCCTGAGACATTGAAAGAGCATTTGGGTAAGGCTGCCACAGTCTGGCAGCCAAAAGATGTTGTGGGTGGGGATTTTTATTGGATTGGCCAGATTGGCGGCTCACAATATCTTGTCTTTTTTGATTGCACAGGCCATGGCGTGCCAGGTGCCTTTATGACTTTGATAACAGTCTCAGTGCTTGAAAAAATTGTTGCTGCTTCGCCAATGGCAATGCCAGCAGCACAGATGTTAGAGCAAGTGCATAGAGGTGTGGTGGAACAGCTTGGCATCACACCAGATAAACAAGGTCATGATGGGCTTGATTGCGGTATTGTCAAAATCGATCGCACCGAAGGTGGGTTAGAGTTTGCAGGCGCCTCTCTTGATCTATTTGCGGTTAGCAAAACCAATCAGGTGACACGCTATCGTGGTGATCGGTTATCGCTTGGCTATCAATCCTATGACAAGGCACGTCAATTCACATCTCATCAAATCCCGATTATGGGACAGAGTTTTGTGATGATTACAGATGGTCTGTCAACGCAGATTGGCGAGCAGACAAAAAGAGTGCTTGGCACAAGACGCATTATCGAAGCACTGGAAAATGCCGGTTCATCTGCACCTGCAAAATTGGTGCGCACGCTAGGTATGTTGCTGAAAAATTGGCAGGGCAGTGAAGAGCGCCGTGATGATGTGACTATTTTGACATTTGATTTAATGTCTGATTAGCAGCCTATTCTTCTTTATCGATGGCGATTTTAACAGCGGTTGTCCAGCTGGTGGTCTCTGGGCTAAAGCGGCGCGGTATGGCAGATGCACCTTCCATTGATGCTCTTACCCATTCCATTGCATCTTCATCTGGATATTCCCAAATCTCGAATATAGTCAGCGGGTCATCTTCACATTGATAGAGTCGATATTTCATATCAACTGCGGTGATGCGATCTTCGATCAGATGGACAGCTTCTAAGAAGGCAGCCACATCAGCAGCTGATTTAAATTGTCTTTGATATAATCGTGCAATGGCAGGTTTCATAACAAACTACTCTTCTTCATCCTAAAAGGAGTCTATTTCAATTTGTGCCAAAGCTTCTTTGAGAATCAGCGACACTTCTTTTTTATCTTCAAGGGATGCGGTATCAAGATAGAGACGATAGCCAGGGCCTGAATCGGTAATAATCGCTTTATTCATGCCATCCTGATTAGCTTGGGCTTGGTAAAGGGTGACTTCATGTTTGCGTCCTTGCAAGGTGGTTGTCATCACTTCCTGACAGCGAAAATGGCTTCGTACCAACATTGATGTGTCTTCAGATAATAAAACGCTATCAGGGTCACATAATGCCTGAATGCGCGATGCTTCATTCACCACATTGCCAATGGCGGTATAATGTAATCTTTCGGTAGAACCAAAATTGCCAACATTACAATAGCCTGTTGATAATCCCATCCGCACATGCACAGGCAGGCTGACACCTTCATCAGCCCATTTCATCCGTAAAAGCTGAAGCTTTTCTTGCATTTCAAGTGCCATGGCAACCGCAGCTCTGGCATCATTATCTGGCCCTTTCGATTGCGGAGCGCCAAAAAATATGACAATCGCATCACCAATAAATTGATCAAGCGTTCCGCCCCACCGTGAACATATCATGGCCATCTCAGTGAAATAATCTGTCATTAATCTGGCAAGCTGTTCAGGCTCTAGACGCTCTGTGATAGAGGTGAAACCGACAATATCAGAGAAAAAAACGGTAATCTCTTCGCGCTTATTGCGCGGCAGTTGTTCCTCGCCATCACGCATAAGGGCGCTGACCACTGTTTCAGGAACAAAGCGTGACAAATTCTGCGTTATTTTGCCAAGCTTACTATTGGCTTCTGTTAATTTGGCTTCGTTAGCATCTGATAATTTTACCAGCCTGTTAAGCTGGCGCAGATGACGTTCATATTGTTTGCTGAGTTGCGCCAGCGATGTGGCAAGTGCCTCTTTATCAGTTGCCTCATCTGCCAGTAAATCTTTGATCTGTTCCAGAAGAGCTTCAGGCTTCATGCGTTGCTTTCAAGTTCCATAATATCAACGCTAATATTATCCACGTCAGCAGATATATCTTCGGCAAATTCGCGTGTGATATCATCATCTGGGTCACAATACCACGCAATCGTGATCTGGCGGCCTGTTTCTGCTTCGCTATCTAGCATGTCTAAAAATTCCATTAAGGCTCTGGCAGAGCTGGAATTAAAATAGGTGAGTTTAATATCAACAGAAAACGCACCCTTATAGTCAGCAAAATAGCTTTCTAGCTGATTATGGATTTGCTCATAAAATGTTGGTACATCTTCTGGATATGATTCGCCGATCAATGATAATTTAGCAGCCTCATCATCTAATAAAATCGCTGGTGTTCTTGCGGTAGCATCTAGTGAAAATCTCATAGTCCTGTCATCCCATCCAGTGCTGCACTTACACAATCGCTTTGATCATGAAGAATTTGAAACCATCAATGCCATCTTGCACCTCAAAGGTGAGAGGCAGGGATGCTCGTCTTGCGATCTCAATAAGCCCTAGCGAGGCACCTTTAGATGTTTCTTCACTTGGCTGACGTAATTTTTGACGATACATAGCACGCAGCTCATCAGATGATGAATTGGCAAGCTCATCAATACGCAATGATAAATCAGTGGCTTCTTCATTGGTCACAAAATTACCAGCTAGCACATTCAGCTTGCCGCTATTTTCTGAAATCAGAACAATGCCAAAAGATGGCTTGGCACCAGTATCAAGTGCCACAGGCTGCGGGCCATCATCGCCATAACGAATAATGTTCTGCATCAATTCCACAAAGATAGAAAACACATTGCGAATCTGATGGTCATCATTGACGTGATTCGATAGCCGTTCGCGCAATGTATCACCAACGGCACGCAAAATATCTTCGGAAACATAGCCAGAATAACTCAGGACAAATTCATCCTTGAGCAATAGCTGACTGAATTGGTTAAAACGATCAAAATCCATCTGTCACATGCCAGTTAAAAGCGTTACCTCTAAGATGGTTGCATTAAAACTAAAGTTCAAGCAAAAACAGACTTTTGATGCTTAAGATTGATGCCAAGGCAGCCCTCTGGCACGCCATCCTTCGATAGAATTGCGATGACCATTCTCATCAGTGCGTCCCTCATAGCCTTCTGTCATATTTGTGACATCGGTATAACCAGCTTCGATTAGGCTTTGTGCAGCAGCAGCTGAACGCCCGCCAATCCGGCACATGATGATGATAGGTGTATCTTTAGAGGCATAGGTTGAGACATTATCAACAAAATTAGTATTGAGCTGATTAGACATTGAGGTCCATTCAATCAGCAGTGCTTTTTTACCAATAGAGTCAAGGTTGGGAGTGCCAAGTAATTGCCATTCAATCGTCGCACGGCAATCTATCAGAAGTGCTTTGGCATCATTTTGCAGCATTTCATAACAATCTTGCGGATTTGCCTCTTTCATCATAGCGCCACCCCTTTTTTTCACCTGACAACCTGTCTTCTTGGCAAAATAACTTGCCTCTATCTATGAATGGTATCAACATGGCGTCAGGAATGCAAAACTCTCCTTATTTTTTCTTTGTTACAGGTAAATAGTCATGTTTAAAGCCGTTATTGTGTCAGAAATAGATGATCAACCCGTTACCGCTTCAGTTGAAGAAGTTGACGATAATTTCCTCTCAGAAGATGGTGATGTCACAGTTGATATTCACTATAGCACAATCAATTACAAAGATGGTCTGGTGTTGGCTGGCAAGGGGCGTTTGGTGCGCGATTATCCGCGCATTCCAGGCATTGATTTTGCTGGTGTTGTGTCAGCATCATCAGATACACGCTATCAAATCGGAGATAAGGTTATCTTGACAGGCTGGCGTGTGGGTGAAGCATGGCATGGCGGGTTGGCGCAAAAAGCACGTGTTAAGGCAGATTGGCTTGTGCCATGTCCTGATGGTCTGTCTTTGCAAGATGCGATGGCACTTGGCACAGCTGGCCTGACAGCGATTTTTGGCATTGATGCCCTAGAGGCGCATGGTCTTCGCGCTGATAATGGGCCTGTATTGGTCACAGGTGTAACAGGCGGTGTTGGCTCTGTTGCTGCGATGATGCTGGCAGCATCTGGCTATCAGGTGGCTGGTGTTACTGGCAGGGCTGATCAGCATGGTGATTATCTCACATCTCTTGGGGTCTCCACCATCATTGACAGAGCAGAGATTGCAGAGGCGAGCGAGCGGCCAATGGAAAGCGCTAGATGGGCTGGCTGTATTGATTCTGTTGGTGGTGCAATGCTGGCACGGATTTTGGGCCAATTACAATATGGCGGATCAGTGGCAGCGATTGGTAATGCTGGCGGTGTGGCCGTTCCTGCCAATGTGATACCGTTTTTGCTTCGCGGTGTGAATTTGCTTGGTATTGATTCTGTGATGCGCCCTTATGAGCAACGCATTGCTGCTTGGCAGCGTGTGGCATCTGATATGCCACGTGACAAGCTGGCAGATATGACAAGCATTATTGGCCTGAATGAGGTGATACAAACTGGTCAGGATATTCTGAAAGGCCAGATAAAAGGCCGCATCATTGTTGATGTCAATCAAAGCTAAGGCTTCGTAAAACTATAAGGAGATAGAAAATGGCTGTCATTAAACAGGTTACAATCACAAACCGAAATGGCAGCCAGCTGGCAGCAAAGCTGAATATGCCACAAGGTCAGATGTGTGGCACAGCTGTTTTCGCACATTGTTTTACCTGTTCAAAAGATACACTGGCTGCTGCGCGCGTAGCACAAGGGCTGGCAGAGCAAGGCATTGCTGTATTGCGATTTGATTTTACCGGGCTTGGTCAGTCTGAAGGTGATTTTGGCAGCTCTGGTTTTGGTGGTAATCTATCTGATTTAGAAGATGTCTGTCAGTGGCTTGGTGATGCGTTGCAAGCCCCAGATATTCTCATTGGTCATTCGCTTGGTGGGGCAGCTGTTTTGGCACTTGCCTCACAGCGTCCGCAATTTAAAGGTGTTGCCACGATCGGCGCACCAGCTGTGGCATCTCATGTTTTACATCTATTTGACGGTGCAGATGAGACGATTAGCACAACAGGACGTGCTGAGGTGATGATTGGCGGGCGTCCTTTTTCGGTTGGCAAAGCCTTTATTGATGATTTAAGGCAACGAACAAGCCTTGATCATATCACAGCTCTGAAAGCTGATTTATTGATTTTGCATGCCCCACAAGACACGATTGTGGGGATTGAAAATGCTGCTGAGATTTTTACCGCTGCCAGACACCCGAAAAGTTTTATCTCGCTTGATAAGGCTAATCATTTACTAACAGATAAAGCAGATGCCAGCTTTGTTGCAGCAATGATAGCTAGCTGGGCAAAACGCCTTATGGCGCCGCAAACGGCCTTGCCTGAAGCAGCCGAAGGCCATGTGGTGGTGCGAACCAGCCCTGATGGTCCTTTTGCCCTTAATATTGCAGCAGGGGCGCATCTGATGCGTGCTGATGAACCTGTTGATGTGCCAGGCGGCCTTGATTCAGGGCCAGCGCCTTATGATTTTCTGCTATCTGGTCTTGGTGCCTGTACAGCGATGACCTTGCGCATGTATGCCGCACGCAAAAACTGGCCGCTAGAGGATGTTGATGTGACGCTTTTGCATGAAAAACGCCACAAAATAGATGCCGGCCACACAGGTGAGGCAGCTGATAACAGGCTTGATCACATGCAGCGCCTGATTACCATTACTGGCCAGCTTGATGAGGAACAGCGCGCAAGATTGCTTGAAATCGCAGATAAATGCCCGGTTCATAAATCATTAGAGGCTGGCATTGCGATATCGACCAGTCTTAATGAGCCGCAATAAGCGCAATTTCGACATCATAGGGCGTAAATATTCAAATTAGGCCTGCTTAATATTGGTTACCGTGAAGATAGAGGACGGTTATGTGATGATGTTGCATCGCCTTTGTGCGGGCATCATCAGATAGTCTGGGACGGCATCTTTATTGTGAAATGTGGCTAAAGACAGATAAAGGATTGGTTGAAGTGGATAGCTTGATTGTCGGTTCAAACCGTAAAATTGACCCTACACGCCGTGCGCATTTAAAGCCGGATATGACACCTGATGATAATAATCGGGTTGAAATTGGACCAACAGGTCTTGCTTTTGCTGAATGGGCAGAAGCTGGGCTGACTGCCCCTGATATGCCAGCTTTACGTGAGTATCGCTTGCGCCGCTTGCAAGAGCAGATCCGTAAAGCTGATTGTGCTGGCTTGTTGCTCTTTGACCCGCTTAATATCCGCTATGCGACTGACACAACCAATATGCAGCTTTGGACGACACATAATGCTGCCAGAGCCTGTTTTGTGCCGCCTGAAGGTAAGATGATCTTGTGGGATTTCCATAATTGTGAGCATCTTTCAGCCCATTTGCCATTAGTTGGTGAGCTGCGTGGCGGTGCGTCTTTTTTCTATTTTGAAACAGGTGATCAGACACAAAAGCACGCTGACCATTTCGCTGCTGAGCTTGTCGATATCATGCATCATTACGCGCCAAATAATAAACGCATTGCGATTGATAAGATTGAAAATGCTGGCTATGCCGCCTTATTAGGCCATAATGTTGAGATTCTGGATGGTCAGGTTTTAACCGAATTAGGACGCGCCATTAAGAATGAAAATGAACTAAATGCGATGAGATGTGCCATTCATGCTTGTGAAATGGCTGTTGAAGAAATGCGTCAGCTTGTCCGTCCTGGTGTGACAGAAAATGATGTTTGGGCAGCGCTTCATGCTGGTAATATCAGACGTGGCGGTGAATGGATTGAAACACGCATTTTATCATCAGGGCCGCGGACAAATCCGTGGTTTCAGGAATCTGGCCCGCGCATTATGGAAGATGGTGATTTGCTGGCATTTGATACTGATCTGATTTCGACCTATGGTTATTGTTGTGATATTTCACGTACATGGCTAGTTGGTGATGCCAAGCCGACAGAGGCACAAAAAACGCTTTATCGTGATGCGCATGAGCATGTGATGACGAATATCCAGATTATCCAGCCTGGCATGAGCTTTGCTGAGGTCACAAAACAAGCGCACCGTCTGCCAGAAAAATATCGTGCCTTGCGCTATGGTGTATTGGCACATGGTATTGGTCTTTGCGATGAATATCCATCAATCCGGTATCCTGAAGATGTTGATGATCATGGCTATGGTGGCACAGTTGAGGTCGGCATGACCTTATGTGTTGAGGCTTATTGCGGTGAAGAAGGCGGCAAGGAAGGCGTCAAGCTAGAAGAACAGGTTGTTGTCACTGATAAAGGGTGTGTGCCGTTATCACAATATCGCTATGAAGATGATTTGCTTGGGTAAATCAAGCCTGTTTATGCTTGCATAACCAAAGACGCCTTTTTTGAAAAGGGGCGTCTTTTTGTTGTCATCTCTTATTTGCGGACAATCGCAATATGAGGCAAATTGCGCCCCTGCTGGGCATAATCAATGCCATAGCCAATGACAAAATCATCTGGAATTTCAAAGCCAACCCAATCAATGGCAACATCTACTTCACGCCGTGATGGTTTGTTTAAAAGCGTGCAGATAGATAGACTCTTTGGCTCTCTTGTTTTCAGAATATTAACCACCTGCGACAAGGTATGGCCAGTATCAATGATATCTTCAATAATCAGCACATCACGATCTTTAATGCTGGTTTCGAGATCTTGAATAATCCGCACCTGACGTGATGACACCATCTCATTGCCATAAGATGCCACAGTCATGAAATCAACTTCCACAGGCAGATCAAGATGGCGAACCAAATCAGCGATAAACACAAATGAGCCGCGTAATAATCCAACCACAACCAGCTGATCTGTATTTTCATAATTTTCTGAAATAGCTTGTGATAATTCGCCAAGGCGTGCGGCAATTTCTGCCTCACTAATCAGGATATCGATTGTTTCTCCAGTTGATAAAACAGACATAGCCCCACCAAAATCCCAATAAGTCACATTCTTTTCTAGATTGTGATTGTCATTATCATCGCTTAGCCCATATCTAGCATTATGACAGGCTGATTGACCAGCATATTTTGTTCACTATGCTAGATGTGGCTTTGGGCGAACATTCAGTTCACGATTTATCTATCAGGAGATATGACATGGCAAAAATTGCATTTTTAGGATTAGGTGTTATGGGCGGACCAATGGCAGGCCATCTGGCAAATGCCGGTCATCAGCTTGTGGTTTATAATCGCACCAAATCAAAGGCAGATGACTGGGTGAAAGCCTATGGTGGCAGTGCCGCTGATACACCTGCACAAGCAGCAGATGGCGCTGATTTTGTATTTGCTTGTGTTGGTGATGATAATGATGTGCGGGCTGTCACAACAGGCCCTGATGGGGCGTTTCACGCTATGGCAGCAGGCAGTGTCTTTATTGATAATACAACCGCATCTGCTGGTGTGGCTCGTGAATTATCGGCGATTGCCTCAGATAGCGGTATTGGTTTTTTGGATGCGCCTGTCTCTGGCGGTCAGGCTGGCGCTGAAAATGGCAAGCTAACTGTGATGGTTGGCGGTGCTGAAGATGATTTTAGCAAAGCAGAACCCCTAATGGGATGCTATGGCGCCAAAGTGACATTAATGGGACCATCAGGCGCTGGCCAGCTTACCAAGATGGTTAATCAGATTTGTATTGCTGGTTTGGTGCAAGGCCTGTCTGAAGCTCTTAATTTTGGCCAAAATGCTGGCCTTGATATGGATAGGGTTTTGGATGTGATTTCAGGTGGTGCTGCGCAAAGCTGGCAGATGGTGAATCGTGGTAATACGATGGTCAGGGATGAATTTGATTTTGGTTTTGCGCTTGATTGGATGCGCAAAGATTTGCGTATCTGTTTTGAAGAAGCTGCCAATAATGGCTCACCTCTGCCTGTTACAGCACAGGTGGCACAATTTTATGCCATGCTCTCAGAGCGTGGTTTTGGACGCAATGATACCTCAGCGCTGATTAAATTACTGCGCCACAAATAACCAAGATCTTTTTTAAAAAAGGGAGTAGGCGGTTTAAACGCCGCCTACGACCATCAGCTTCATTTCTAAGAATTCATCAACACCATGTTGTGAGCCTTCTTTGCCAAGGCCTGATGCTTTCATGCCGCCAAAAGGCCCAATCTCAGATGAGTAAGCACCTGTATTGGCAACCACCATACCATATTCCAGCGCTTCGCCAACACGGAATAGGCGGCCAACATCTTTGGTGAAATAATAAGCTGCGAGACCAAAAATCGTATCATTAGCTGCTGTAATGGCTTCTTCTTCTGTTTCAAATTTGAACAAGGCTGCCACAGGGCCAAATGTTTCTTCGCTATAAAGTGCCATTTGCGATGATGCGCCTGTGATAACTGTTGGCTGGAAGAATGTGCCACCTTTTTCATGAGGCTCACCACCTGTTAGCACATTACCACCTTTGGCAATCGCATCAGCGACATGACTTTGCACTTTTTCAAAGCCTTGCTGGTCAATCAGCGGGCCTTGTACCACATCATCTTCAAAACCATCACCGACCTTCATTTCAGCCACTTTCGCTGATAAGGCAGCGGCAAATTCATCATAAATACCGCTTTGAACAAATACACGGTTTGCACAAACACAAGTCTGACCAGCATTACGGTATTTCGATGCAATCGCACCTTCGACAGCTTCATCCAAATCGGCATCATCAAATACGATTAATGGCGCATTGCCACCAAGCTCTAGCGAGATTTTCTTGATCGTATCAGCTGATTGACGCATCAGGATACGGCCCACCTCAGTTGAGCCAGTAAAGGTGATTTTACGCACTCTTTCATCATCACATAATGTCTTGCCTAATGCTGGTGCATCCATGCCTGTGACAATATTGATAATGCCAGCTGGAATGCCAGCACGATGCGCTAATTCAGCTAGCGCCAATGCTGATAAAGGTGTCTGTTCAGCAGGCTTTAACACACAAGCACAGCCAACAGCGATACCAGGTGCGACTTTGCGGGTAATCATTGCATTTGGGAAATTCCATGGGGTAATCGCACCAAACACACCAACTGGCTGACGCAAAGTAAGGAATTTTTTATCAGCAAATGGGCTTTCCAGAACCTCACCTTGAACACGTTTTGCCTGTTCAGCAAACCATTCGATAAAACTGGTGCCATAGGCGATTTCACCCTTGGCTTCTGCTAGTGGCTTACCCATTTCAGCAGTGAGGATAATCGCCAGATCATCAGCATTCTCAAGACAGAGATCATGCCATTTACGCAAAATAGCAGCGCGTTCTTTGGCTGTTTTGGCTGCCCATAAAGGCTGTGCTGCCTCTGCGGCATCAATAGCAGCTGAAATTTGGGCAGCGCTGCAATCAGCCACGCTGGCAATCACATCACCACTAGCAGGGTTGGTTACATCAAAAGTGGCACCACCATCTGCTGGCACAAATGCCCCATTAATATAGGCTTGTGTTTTGATAAGAGATTTATCTGTTACAAGGCTGAGATTTCCCATGGCTATTGTCCTTATCATCGTGGTTTCGGTGCGACTATGCTAGTTTGTTGTGAGCTGCTATGTCATAACAAAGACTCATTACACAGCTTGTATCATCTTGCCAATCAGGGGTAAATATAAACAAGCTCTTTTATCATTATGCTGTCACAGCCAACTGGTTGTATATGCCGCGATTTTGGAATTTTTGTTCATGGCCTCTGTTATTATCGAACTAGCCCCCTTCATGATTGCTCTGGTCATCACAGGTGTAATCTCTGGCTTTGTGGCAGGGTTGCTTGGGGTTGGCGGCGGTATTGTGATTGTGCCAATTTTATCCTATTTGCTAGTGGCAGCTGATATCCATAGTGCCACGCCAATGCATGTGGCTATTGCCAGCTCGCTGGCTGTCATAGTGCCAACCTCTATGATCTCAGCCTGGACTCACTTCAAGCTTGGCAATATTGATAAATCAGTGATTGTCAAAATGGCGCCTTCTATATTTATCGGTGCATCAGGCGGCGCTATTGTGGCTGACTATCTTGATAACAGCTCACTAAAAGTCGCCTTTGGAATGATGGCTGTTATGGTCGCTTTTGTGTTCTTCTCAAAGCCTTTGATTGTGCGTGATGGTCTGCCATCTTTTGCATCAAGAGGTGTGCTCGGCTTTTTCATAGGCCAAATATCAGCACTGCTTGGCATTGGCGGTGGCTCTTTGATGGTGCCATTTCTGGTGGCATGTCATTTTGATATGCGAAAGGCGGTTGGCACATCGTCACTTATCGGCCTTGTCATCGCTGTGCCAGGTGTCATCAGCTTTATGGTGGTCGGACAAGGCGCTGTGTCAGATCTGCCTTATGCTATTGGTTATGTCTGGTTGCCAGCTTTTGTTATCATTGCTGGTGCTGCTTATTTAACAGCACCAATAGGGGCGCGATTTGTGGCAAAGCTTGACAAAGATCTGTTACGTAAAATCTTTGGGCTGTTTTTGCTGATTGTTGGCGGACGGCTTGTCTATAGCGGTATCATGGCAGGCGGGCTTGCTTTTATCACAGGCTAATCTGCTTTATCCATCACCCTGAGGTAGAGGGCGCGGGTTGAGATGTTTATAAGGGCCTCCTGCCTTACCAAGGCGATAGGCACGGCCAAACTCGATATAACGTTCAGCTGATAGCGTTAAATTTTTTATCTCATCATCTGTTAAATCACGCATTTTTTTCGCAGGTCTGCCTGCCCATAACTCACCAGATGGCACTCTTTTATTTGGCGTTACCATCGCACCAGCTGCCACCATGGCTTTTTCCTCGACAACCGCCCCATCCATCACAATAGCGCCCATCCCAACAAAACAGCTATCTTGCAGTTCACAAGCATGGATAATCGCGCTATGGCCAATTGTGACATGATTGCCAATGATGGTGGGATAGTTAGCAGAATCAATATGAACACAGCTATTATCTTGAATATTAGTGCCAGCACCAATGGTGATATAATTGCCATCACCACGTAATGTGACATTATGCCAGATACTGCTATCAGCGCCAATGCGCACCGCCCCTGAGACCACGGCCGACCCTGCAATATAGGCTGTTTCATCTATCTCTGGATAGAGACCCAAAAATTCTTCAATCAGTGCTGTTTGTTTTATTGATTTATCTGACATCTTGATTTCCCAAATTCTGGTTTATCTGATAGTAAAGGATAACGCATTTCACTGGTATTTGACCAGTGTCTTGCTCCTCATATGATTAATGTTAATGCCTGTTCGCTTTTATGGTATGACAGGTCTGGCTCTGGAAAATAAAAACCCCCTTTTTTACAGGAGATGAAAATGGCTTTTGAACTACCGAACTTGCCTTATGCTTATGATGCGCTTGCTGCTAATGGCATGAGCCAGGAAACACTGGAATTTCACCATGATCTGCACCACAAAGCCTATGTCGATAATGGTAATAAGCTGATCGCTGGCACAGAATGGGAAGGCAAATCATTAGAAGATATCGTAACAGGCACCTATCAGGCTGGTGCAGTTGCGCAAAATGGTATCTTCAATAATGCCTCACAGCATTGGAACCATATCCAGTTTTGGGAAATGATGGGGCCAAGCGGGCGTGCTATGCCAACTGAGCTAGAAAAAGCAATCATTGAAAATTTCAGCTCTGTTGAAGCCTTTAAAGATGAGTTTTGCGCCGCTGGTGCATCCCAATTTGGTGCTGGCTGGTGCTGGCTTGTTCAAGAAGAAGGTGGTGCATTAAAGGTCACTAAGACTGAAAATGGCGTTAACCCGCTTTGTTTTGGTCAGACAGCTCTGCTTGGTTGCGATGTATGGGAACATTCTTACTATATTGATTTCCGTAATAAGCGTCCTGCTTATTTGACTAATTTCTTTGATAATCTGGTGAATTGGGAAAATGTTGCCTCTCGCATGAGCTAGGCCATAGCCTGATAGTATCAGCTTTATTTTGATAATGCGCTCTTTTGCTTAACTGCCAAAAGGGCGCATTTTTTTCTCTTTTTGGTCAAAATCCAGCCTTATTTCAGATGCAAAACCCTATCATAGGATTTGCATTAAAAGATGAAACACCATAGTTTTAGATAAGCTTTGCTAGTTTCTTTGAATTTGGCTGCCTATTTCGTAAAGCAGAGCATATAAAAATTAAAAAGACTAGGAGGCTTTCTTGGGTATTGTTATCGCGTTATTTGGCTTTATTGCTATTGGTGAATCTGACAGTGCACAGCAATTTGCAAAACATAGTAATGGTATTGCGTCTTATGAGATTGTGCGCCCGCGCAAATGTCCATCTGGATTGCGTGAGACAGGTTATTCATGGTCAGTCGCTGGCGGTGTTGTCCTGAAACAAGAAAATACAGACGGCACCATTGGCCCCGTCTGTTCAGATGAATAACCGCTTTTTTGCGCTATTGCCAGCTATGTTAGTCTTTGGCTAATTTGCGGCGTGCCATTTCCCGCACTCGCAGACGCAAGGCTTGTAATCTGATAAAACCATGAGCGTCACGGTGATCATAATCACCCTGACCTTCTTCAAAGGTTACCAAATCTTCGGAATAAAGAGAATTTGGTGACTGTCTGCCTGTGACAATCACATTGCCTTTATAGAGCTTTAATCTGACTGTGCCATTAACGACAGGCTGGCTTGCATCAATCGCTGCTTGCAACATTTCACGTTCAGGGCTGAACCAGAACCCATTATAAACCAATTCAGCATAGCGTGGCATCAGCTCATCTTTTAAATGGGCAGCGCCTCTATCTAATGTGATTGATTCAATCGCACGACGTGCTTCAAGCAAGATAGTGCCGCCTGGTGTTTCATACACACCACGTGATTTCATGCCAACAAAGCGATTTTCAACCAGATCAAGGCGGCCAATACCATTATCACCACCTAATTTATTCAATTCTGTCAAAAGCGCAGCAGGTGATAATGCTTTGCCATTAATGGCAACAGGGTCACCATGATGGAAGGTGATTTCAATCTCGGTTGGGCTATCTGGTGCATCTTCTGGTGAAACAGAACGAGAGAAGACATATTCTTCAGGGCCAACCCATGGGTCTTCCAGCACTTTGCCTTCAGCAGAGATATGAAGCAAATTCGCATCAACTGAGAAAGGTGCCTCACCACGCTTATCCTTTGGCACAGGTATTTGGTGCTTTTCAGCATAAGCAATCAGCTTTGTGCGTGATGCCAAATCCCATTCACGCCATGGTGCAATCACCTTAATATCAGGGTTCAGCGCATAATAGCCAAGCTCGAAGCGCACCTGATCATTACCTTTGCCTGTTGCGCCATGCGAGACAGCATCCGCGCCAACTTCGCGTGCGATTTCAATTTGGCGCTTGGCAATGAGAGGGCGTGCAATCGATGTACCAAGCAGATATAGCCCTTCATAAAGCGCATTGGCACGGAACATTGGAAATACATAATCAGAGACAAATTCTTCACGCAAATCTTCAATATAGATCTGCTTAATTCCTAGCATTTCAGCTTTGGCTCTGGCAGGTTCGATATCCTCACCTTGGCCTAAATCTGCGGTAAAGGTGATAACCTCACATTGATAGGTTTCTTGCAACCATTTCAAAATGACTGATGTATCCAGCCCCCCTGAATAAGCCAGAACCACTTTTTTGATGGATTGATGTGTTGTCATCTGATGTTCCTTTTACCTAAACGGTACGCTTTTATACTGTCTGTTTGATGCGTCTTTAGCAAAGTTTTCACAAATGCGCAAAAACTGTCTTGTCGTTTTGCTGTACCAAATTTAAGCAAGTTCGCGTAAATGCGGTGCTGGCCTGTGACCTAATGAGCGCCACGCCCCAAATAAACCAAGCAAGCATGTGGCAATCGCTCCCAGAAATGCTGTTGAGGCAATCACGGTTAAATTGGGTGAAAAAGACGCATTTAAAAAGCCAGTTATCAGCGCCCATGATGCGGCTGTGCCAATGAATGAAGCACATAGGGCAGTTAATAGCCCAAGCAGCGCATATTCTAAAAGCCAGGCCATCACGATATCTTTGCGACGTGCGCCAAGTACTTTTAAAATGATGGAATCTGATAATCTTTGTGCTTCGGAACTTGCCACTGTACCAGCTAGAACCGCAATGCCAGAAATCAGTGTCACCAAAGCTGTCAGCCGAATAGCACCGCCTAGCAAATCCAATATGCGGGTGGCACTGGCTACAGCTTCCCTAACAGAGATAGCTGATACATTGCCAAAAGCATCTGTCACAGCACGTTCCACATCATCAATCGCTTTTTCAGTATCAGCATAGGTTGTGGCAATCCAGCTATGGGGCGCATTATCCAAAATGCCAGGTGACAGGATAAAGACAAAATTAATGGAAAAACTTTCCCATTCTACCAGCCTGACATTGGCGATGGTGGCTGTGATAGGCCTGCCAAGCACATTCACTGTGATGGTATCACCCAATGAGAGGCCAAAATCATCAAAGGCATCTTTATCAATCGATATTAAAGGTGGCCCTTGATAATCAGCATCCCACCATTGGCCATGAACCAACTTTAAATCTTTTGGTGCTGCGCCTGTCCAAGTTAGCGCTCTGTCACCTCGCAAAATCCAGGCAGAGCCCTCATCAACTGTCACATCAGCAGCATCAATGCCAGCAATCGCTGACACACGGCCGCGCAACATTGGTGTTTTTTGCACATCACTAATGCCATCTATCGAAGCTGTGATGGCTTCAAAGCGGTCAATTTGATCAGGCTGAATATCAATGAAAAACCAGTCAGGTGCTTTATCAGCCACTCTTGTTGAAATCTGATTATCCAGATTATGACGTGTTAATGCCACCGCCACGAGCACTGACAGGCCAAGGCCAAAGGCAATGATGATAGCACGTAAAGGTGACCCTTGGCGCGTAATAGCAGATAATGCCAGCCTGCCAGGCACATAAGATGGTGCAGGAAGGCGTCGTAAAAGCTGCAAAGTGCCTTCACCAAGAAGGGCAAGCAGGCCAAGTGAGGCAAGCGCACCACTCATGAAACCAAAGGTTAAAAAGACATCATTTGTGGCAAGTAATGCCAAAGCTGCCAATGCCATCGCTGCCAGAATAATTCTGATGATAATGCCAAAAGGTGGCAGGCCTGATGGCGGTATAATCAAAGCTCTGAAAAGCTGGCTTGCTTTAATTGTCTGGGCACGTGCTAGCGGCAATAGCGTGAAAATAAAAGCTGTTAGAAGGCCAAATCCACCTGCTATCATTAATGGCTTTGGAAATAAGGCTATCACTGGCGGCACTGAAATATAACGTGATAGAATGGATGACACCAAAGCTGGTGTTAAAGCAGCAACAATCAGACCTATCAGAACGCCAATGGCAGCGATTGCCATGATTTGTAAAAGATAGATGCGAAAGATTAATTGGGCTGGTGCGCCAAGGCATTTTAATGTGGCAATCACAGGCATTCTGGCCTGAAGCCACGCACGCACAGCAGAGCCAACACCAAGGCCGCCAATTAATAAGGCTGTCAGACCAACCAATATTAAAAAAGTTTCAGCACGACCCACAAAAGCATCAAAACCAGGTGAGGCATCTTTGGTTGTACGCAATCTGACATGTGTTTCTGCCAATATTGGTTTGATATCAGCTTCAGCTTCTGCCAATGAGATATCATCATGTAACAGGATTTTCGTACGATAGCTGATGAATGAACCTGGCTGTTCTAGGCCTGTTAATGCGAGCGTTTCTTGGCTGATTAAAACGCGCGGGCCAAAGCCAGCAAAATTAATCGTTCTATCTGGCTCTGATGTCAGCGCACCTGCCACCGTTAAATGAGCATCACCAAGGCGCACCTTATCACCTGGAACTAATCCAAAGCTGCGCATTAAAGATGGTTGCAACAAGACATAACCTTTTGCCAGACCTTGCGCTAGCGTTGCTGGTCCATCAATCCCTGCTGTGCCAACCAGAGGCCAGCCATCATCAACCGCTTTTAATTCAACCAGTTTACGGTCATCACCTTTGCCAGAATGAAGCATCGCACGCATGCGGGTGATATCTGTGGTTTTGCCAAATGATCGCGCTTTGTCTTGGATGTCAGCTTCTGCAGGCATGTGGCGTGATGAGATTTCAAGATCACCGCCAAGCAGAATCTGCGCATTGCCCTTAATGCCAGCACGCATTGATTCTGCAACAGAGCCAACAGCGCCAATCGCTGCGACACCAAGAACCAGTGCTGATAAAAAGATGCGAAATTTTGACAGGCTGCCTTTCATTTCGCGCCGTGCCAAAGACCATGCTAGCCGCCAGCTTGTGTCAACTTTACTACTCATGAGCTTGTCTTATCTTTGACCAATTTGCCATCTTCGATGGTCAAAATGCGTTCACATTGGCCAGCCAAAGAGACATCATGGGTGATTAGGATAAGGGCTGCACCAACTGATTTTGTCGCTTCAAATAGGGTGTCAATCACCAAGGCACCAGTTTTGGAATCAAGATTGCCTGTTGGCTCATCAGCTAGCAAAATGCGCGGGCGCGGGGCAATGGCTCTGGCAATCGCGACGCGCTGCTGTTCACCACCTGATAGCTGATCTGGCAGATGTGATAGCCTGTGACCAAGGCCCACCTGCTCAAGAGCTTGTGCAGCAACCTCAGAGGCATCTTTGCGCCCTGCTAGCTCCATCGGCACAGCCACATTCTGCAAAGCTGTCATAGATGGGATAAGGCGAAATGCTTGAAAAATAATCCCCACATTATCACGGCGCAATGCTGCCAAATCATCTTCGCCCATCATGGTGATGTCATGACCTGCCATTTTCACAGTGCCTGTGCTTGCTTGTTCAAGGCCTGCCATTATCATTAATAAGCTGGTTTTGCCAGCACCAGATGGCCCCAAAATAGCCACATGCTGGGCTGGTGCGATATCAAGTGTGATATCATGCAAGATATCTGTCATGTGACCTTGCGCACCAAGCGATAGAGATAGCTGGGACAGAGAAATGACAGCCGCTTGCTTTTCATTATCGTTCTGTTTAGATAAGGTTGGTTTAGCGCTCATTGTGATCCTAGCTCTCTTGGCAGTCATCATAAGGTGCAAGACCATTTCAGACTTTGAGAAAAAAGAAGAGTGTTTAATAGGTTATCGTGGTTAGAATTAGCACAAAATATCATGTTGACAAATCGCTATTGCCAGCATTTTTTACCTTTTTATTTACGGTAATTTTTGCTTGGCAGTTCACCGCCTCACAAGCTCATGCCGCAACCAAATCAACACCAAAATTACTCGCTCTGGGCGATTCTTTAACCGCTGGTTACGGCTTGCCTCCTGGTGATGGTTTTGCTGATAAATTACAAGAAGCGCTCCTGCAAAAAGGCCATGATGTGATTGTGCTAAATGGCGGTGTGTCTGGTGATACAACAAAGGGCGGTTTGGCGCGCCTTGACTGGATGCTGGCTGAACGCCCTGATCTGGCGATGGTCGCATTGGGGGGAAATGACTTGCTGCGTGGTCTGTCTCCAGAGCAAAGCTATGATAATTTGAAAGCGATTTTACAACGTTTTCAGGATGAAGCTATTCCAGTTTTGCTAGCTGGGATGCGTGCCCCTTTGAATATGGGGGCTGAATTTCAACAGGCATTTGACGGGCTATATGTGACGCTAGCTGATGAATTTGATGTGATATTCTTTCCATTCTTTTTGCAAGATGTGGCATTGGTCAATGAATTGAACCAGCCAGATGGCTTGCATCCTAATCAGGCAGGTGTTGATGTCATGGTTAATAATATTCTGCCTTATGTCGAACAATTAGTGAAAAAGAGCCAATAATGGAACATCAAAAACCTGCCTCTCAATCAGCTCCACAAATTTCAGTTGCCCAAACAGTGTTAAGTGACAATGCGCGTTCTGAAATTCAGCTAACAGCTTTGCTTGGCTATGGCGGGGTATTGCCATTTGTGTTTTTGGCTATGGCTACTTTGCTTGACCTTGTTCTGCCA
Source organism: Puniceispirillaceae bacterium (SeqCode) (assembly GCA_049890115.1). Taxonomy (GTDB): domain Bacteria; phylum Pseudomonadota; class Alphaproteobacteria; order Puniceispirillales; family Puniceispirillaceae; genus UBA685. The sequence continues at coordinate 74,290 of JBMHCC010000034.1, forward strand.
TTTGCGCCAGCCAGAGCCCTTTTGATCGGTTATGGTGTGGTAATCCTTACCTTTGTTGGGGCACTGCATTGGGGTGATCAGATACAGCAAAAGACAAAACAAAGCTGGCGTTATATCTGGTCTGTGATGCCAGCCTTGCTTGGTTGGGTAGCCTTTATGATGCCGTCAGCGATTGCTAGCATGATGTTGATTGTCGGGTTTTTAGTCTGTTGGCTGATTGACAGGCAGCTTGTTAAAAAAGGCGTCTGGCCACAATGGCTAGGACGCCTTCGTCTTCATCTTACCGTGATTGCCTGCTTCAGCCTTGCGAGCGTGTTCGTGCCGCCAAGCTTGTTTGGTTAATTAACCAAATAGCTTAATACGCGGCCAATTGGATTAGCCAGCTTGATGCTGCCTTCATTAATGGCAAAAACGATACATTCACCATCATCATCTGCGACAGGCTGATGGGTCGCGCCTGTTTCTTGGATGGCGATATCACCTGGGCCATAATTACCCGTTTCGTCAGTAAAGCCGCCTGTTAGTACTAGCGTGACTTCGGCGCCTTCATGGGAATGCACAGGCACAGCAACACCAGGGGCAATGCGATAAATATTAGCCTCAAGCTCTGTGCCTTCAAATTCAATGCGGCACTGGCTTAGGCCACGCGATAATTTGCGCCAGCTCTTGTCACAATCAAGGTCAGGGATATAATCAGCTAGAGGGCGTGGCAGTAAATCTTGTGATTTGGTTTGCTTTGTCTTGCTGTAAAGCTGTACCACATTCTCTGCTTCTGATTTTTCAATCTCTGCCATCACCGCATCAAGTGCGCCTTCTGATAACGAGACTGGCTCACTATCTTCAAGCAATATGCCGCCTAGCTGCATTAGCATGTTAAGCTGGCGTGCGCTTTCTTGATTTAAAGAGACATGTGTTTCAACCAAAACTTCTAAAGGGCGCACTAAATTGCCTGATGCATAATCAAGCAAAAGCGCAGCGACCATCTCATCTTTTTTCAATTTTTCACTATTAGGCTCGTTCATGGGAACTCAGCACTACCTTTCCATTTCATTCAATCCGGTGCGCATACGCGACAGGGCAAGTCTGATGCGAGACTTCACTGTACCAAGCGGCAAACCGCTCTCTTCAGCTATTTCGCGATGTGACTTTTCCTCGTAGTACGCAGCAAAAATCATTTTGGCTTGCTCTTCCGGCAATTTTTTTAATGCCAAACGCAATTTTTCTTCTTCTTCATGACGGCTAACAGCCTGATCACCTGTTTCTGGTTGATCTGGCATCATGGCTGGATCAAGCATATCAGGTAATGGTCTGCCATCACGGCGAAGACGATCAATGCGTTTATTTCTGGCGATTGTGAAAATCCATGTGCTTGCCCCAGCTTGCGCTGGATCATAAGTTTCTGCCCTACGCCACACCATGATCATCGCTTCTTGTGCCAGCTCTTCAGCTGTTGACATATCTGTGCCAAGGCGCAACAAAAAAGACTTTAATCGTGGTGCAAAATAAGAAAAAAGCTCAGCAAAGGCGGATCTATCACGATCGCGCCCCACACGCATCAACAGCTCGTCCAATTCTGCACGAGTATTGACATTATCATTTACAATGCCGGTTCCCATGGTCTGATTAAACGATGTCGCGCCGCCTGACACAAGATCAATTTTCCGCATGTTGGAAATGTTTTCCACGATTTATCTACAAGCCCTTGTTTTCGCTGGATTTGTTTTTTTTCTCATCCGCGCGAAAAATATTTCATACTTATCTAATATAATGTGGGGCAAAATTGTCATCTGTCAGGGGAAAAATGATTCTTTTGGGTCAAATTGCGTTGTTTTTTCGCAATCTGAAAAGATCATGGTTATTCTGCTCTAGAGTGAGGCGCGGCTTTTTTGTGACATTTTTCACCATCATCTCTTTGCAAAATAAGCTCAGCTTTGATAAAACAAGGCAAGTTTCAAGGGGATAATGTCGCATGTTAGGCGTTATTTGATAGCAAGGACTTTGCAAATGCCATTTTCATTTTCTTTTTTCACATCATCGAAACAATTTGCCAAATATGCCATGATGACAGGATTTGGCATGATGATGGTGTTTAGCACCTCATTGAGCGCTGAAATCATAAAGATGGAAACTTTCAAAGATTGGTCAGTTTACCGCGATGATTCTGATGCGGGGCGTATTTGCTATATGTCATCAGAGCCAAAAAAGCTGCGTGGTGATTATGACAGAAATAATCGCGGTGAGACACGTGTTTTTGTAACGCACGGCCCTGGCAAGGCAGATCGCAATGTGGTCTCAGTCCTAGCTGGATATAAATATAAAAAGCAAAGTGATGTTGTGTTCAAAATTGATGGGCGCGAGACTATTTTATTCACCATGGATAATCGGGGCTGGTCACTTGGCCCAGAAGATGATGCCACTTTGGTAACGCGCATGAAGCGTGGCTCAAAGCTGACTGTCACAGGCACTTCCAGCAGAGGCAATGTGACGATTGATGATTATTCATTATCTGGCTTTACCAAGGCAAAGGCCTTTATGGATCAAAAATGCCGATAGCAGCTTTATCAGAAGACCAGACAATCACAAGCCAGCCTCACACACGCACAAGCTTGCTTGGTCTGTCTTTTGATGAGGTGGAAGCCATTATCACAGAACAAGGTTTGCCACGTTTCAGAGCACGCCAGCTATGGCGGCGTATCTGGCGTCATGGCCAGACTGATTTTGATGATATGACAGAGCTTGGCAAAGAGGCGCGCGAAACATTATCAGCTATCTTACATGCTGATAGGCCGATGATTACCAACCGTCAGCAATCAACGGATGGCACAATCAAATGGCTTATTCGTATGGATGATGGTCAAGAAGCTGAGATGGTCTATATCCCTGAAGATGATAGGGGAACATTGTGTATTTCAAGCCAGATTGGATGCACGCTGACCTGTTCTTTTTGTCATACAGGTACGCAAAGGCTGGTGCGTAATCTGAAGGCCTCAGAGATTTGTGGTCAGGTGTTGCTGGCGATGGATGAGCTAGGTGACTGGCCAGCTGGCAAACCAGATAGAAGGCTGACCAATATCGTCCTGATGGGGATGGGTGAGCCCTTATTTAATTATGAAGAAGTGAAAAAAGGTCTGCAGCTGATTATGTGGGGCGAGGGGCTTGGCCTATCAAAGCGCCGTGTGACTCTATCCACATCTGGTATTGTGCCTGAAATTGAAAGATGTGGTGATGAGCTAGGTGTTAATCTGGCTATTTCACTTCATGCTGTGCGTGATGATTTGCGCGATGTGCTGGTGCCAATTAATCGTAAATATAATCTCAAAGAGCTGATTGATTGTGTGCGCCGCTATCCTGTTTTATCAAATGCACGGCGTGTTACATGGGAATATGTGATGATCAAAGGCGTCAATGATAGCCCGCAAGATGCCAAAGAATTGGTCAGGCTTATCAAAGGTATCCCATCGAAAATCAACCTGATTCCCTTTAATCCATGGCCTGGCACTGATTATGAATGTTCATCTGATGAGGCTATTAATGCCTTTGCTAAAATTGTGATGAAAGCGGGCTATGCTAGCCCTGTGCGCACGCCGCGTGGCCGCGATATTTTGGCAGCTTGTGGCCAGCTAAAGAGCGAATCTGTCAGATTGCGTAAATCGCAACAGGCAGCTTTATCAGCTGAAACATAAGGATAGTTATAACTGAAATAAATTCTTCTGACGCTTTGCCTTGAAAAGGTCATAAACAGCGTTTACATTTAAGCCATCGAAATTGTAATCATGCCTCATTAGGAGACAAAGAGATGCAAGATAAATCATTTATGTCACCAGCTGCCGCACAGGCTGCATCAATCGATGCTGGTCTGCGCGCCTATATGCTTGGTGTTTATAACCATATGACAACCGCCTTGGCTTTCACAGGCCTTGCTGCTTTTGCCACAAAATGGGCTGTTTTGTCTGTGCCAGGTGTTGGCCAGTTGCTATTTGGCTCACCTTTGGCATTTGTTGTGATGTTGGCGCCACTTGGTATGGTGTTCTGGCTTAGCGCAACCATTCACAAAATTTCGCCAGCAGCCGCACGTAACCGCTTTTATTTTTACGCTGCGATAATGGGTGTTTCGCTTGCGACTATTTTGCTGACCTATACAGGGGCATCAGTGGCGCGGGCATTCTTTATCACCGCTGGTGCTTTTGCTGGCCTATCTATTTACGGCTATACCACAAAGCGCAATCTATCAGCGTTAGGTGCGTTTTTCGTTGTGGGCCTGGTTGGTTTGATATTGGCATCAATCGTAAATATCTTCGTTGCCTCAGCACAGTTTGAATTTGCCATTTCAATCGTCGGTGTTTTGTTATTTGCTGGTCTGACAGCTTATGACACCCAAAAGATTAAGTCGCTTTATGCGGCAGGTGATGATGCGGCAACAGCAGGTCGTAAATCAATTTTTGGGGCTTTGACCTTATATCTTGATTTCATCAATATGTTCTTGTTCTTGGTCAGATTGATTGGGAACCGCGAATAAAGGAGTTTTCGCACATGGCGGCTAGAAGGCTGCGATATTATCGAAAATTCGGAATGAGCCCGGCAAGTTACCTTGCCGGGTTTTTTTTTACTAAAATGACTTGATTAATTCCAGAAAGTTGAATGATGACAACTCTTTATCAATTTTTAGACCAGAGATGTGATACGCAAAATGACCTGAAAGCGCTGATTGTTGCTGTGGCAGATGCTGGGATTGCTATTGCCAAGCTTGCTTCCCAAAATGGTGTTGATGGGGCATCTCTTGGCAGTGCAACAGGGTCTCAAAATGATGATGGTGATGATCAAAAACAGCTAGATATTCTAGCAGATGAGCTGGTGGCAAAGGCAGCCAAAGATGCAAAGGCAGCCATTTATTTCTCAGAAGAACAAGATGACGCCATCGCCCTTCATCCAGATGGCAGGCTCGCTCTCGCAGCAGACCCTCTTGATGGCTCATCAAATATTGATGTGAATATCGCCATTGGCACTATTTTTTCAATTTTCAAAGCAGATGATATCTCAAATGGTTTGCCACCTTCTGGCAGATATCAGCTTGCCGCAGGTATGATTGTCTATGGGCCTCAGACAGTGTTGCTATTTACCTTTGGTGATGAGGTGCTGGCTTTTGCGCTTAACGATGATAGGCAATTTACAAAGATGATCTGGCAAGTAGCCATTAGCCAGACCAGTCATGAATTTGCGATTAATGCTGCCAATGCGCCATTATGGTCAGAAACGATAACAGCCTATATTGATGATAGACTAGGCAGGACAGCCAAGCCAGCTGCCAATATGAGGTGGGTTGGCTCGCTTGTTGCGGAAGCTTATCGCATTTTGCGCCGTGGCGGCATTTTCCTATATCCGCAAGATAGTCGGCCAGGCTATGAGCAAGGACGCCTTCGATTGGTTTATGAAGCAAACCCCATTGCGATGTTAATTGAAGCAGCAGGTGGCAGTGCCAGTGATGGCACAAATGCTATTTTGGATGCTCCTGTTACGACATTGCATCAGCGTATCCCGTTATTTTTTGGTTCCCGTGATGAAGTCACAAAGCTTCTCACATTCACCTCTCCCACAGCCTAATGATTTGAGAAAGGATATCGGTCATGATGATTACACTTCGCCAGCTGCTTGATCATGCAGCAACTTATTCTTATGGCGTTCCAGCATTCAACATCAATAATATGGAACAAGGAGCAGCGATTTTACGAGCAGCATCAGCGACAAAATCGCCTGTGATTATTCAGGCATCACGTGGTGCCCGCTCTTATGCGGGTGATATTATGCTATCACATCTCATCAAAGCACTTGTTGAGCTCTATCCTTATATTCCGATTTGCATGCATCAAGATCATGGTAATAATGAAGCGACCTGCCAATCTGCCCTAGATTATGGTTTTACCTCTGTGATGATGGATGGCTCTTTACATGAGGATGGTAAAACGCCAGCCAGCTATGATTATAATGAAGCCGTCACCAAAAAAGTGGCTGAGATGGCGCATCAAAGAGGGGCATCTATCGAAGGTGAATTAGGTGTTTTAGGGTCTCTTGAAACAGGGATGGGTGAGGCAGAAGATGGTCATGGTGCAGAAGGTGTTCTGTCATCTGAGCAGCTTTTGACCAATCCTGATGAGGCTGTTGCATTTGTGTCTGAGACCAAGGTTGATGCGTTGGCAATCGCGATGGGCACCAGCCATGGCGCCTATAAATTCTCGCGCAAGCCAGATGGTGAAATCCTTGCTATGTCAGTGATTGAAGAAATCCATAGACGGCTGCCAGATACCCATCTGGTGATGCATGGCTCATCATCTGTGCCACAGGAATTACAGGATATATTCAATGAATTTGGTGGTGAGATGCCACAAACCTATGGTGTGCCTTTGGATGAAATCGAACGCGGCATCCGCTCTGGTGTGCGCAAGGTCAATATTGATACTGATTGCCGTTTGGCAATGGCTGGCGTTATTCGTAAAGTGGCGATGACAAACCCTAGCGAATTTGATTTACGCAAATTCATGAAGCCAGCTGGTGAAGCAATGGAAGCTTTGTGCCGTGACCGCTTTGAGCGATTTGGTTGTGCTGGTATGGCTGATAAAATAACGCCTCTGCCGCTAGCAGTGATGGCAGAGCGTTATCAAGCTGGCGCACTTGACCCTGTGATACGGCCAGCTGCGTTATCTGCCTGATAGGCGTGCCGATAAATGGCGGGCTGATGATGTGAGATAATTGGATAGGCGTGATACTGTGCTAAAAGCGCGAATCACGCACATTCAGCCTGACAATCACATCACCAAAAAAATTGTCAATTTCAATGCGGACAGGCATCAGCTTATCATGCAGCTTTGCGACATAGATTTTAACCTTTTCAAAATCAGGTTCTTCATCATTGTCAAAATCGCTATCACGCTGATGACCACCAAGCAGTTTATTGGCAGAGCCGCAAATCACAGCATCACCACTAAATGACCACGGCCTATCAGCTTCCAAGGTGGCGTTACCAAGATCAACCAAGGTCAGATCAGAGCGTCGGCGGCCATCGAATAGGCGATAGGTGCCATCACATGACCCTGTCTTGGCTAGTACATCAAGTGCGGTTAGCATCGCAGAATAAGGATCTGTGACATTATCTAATGTTGCTTCATCAAGTGGGAAATATTTTTCCAGATCAGGTTCTGGCACAGTGCGATAATCAGGCCTGTCTTGGCCATCCTGCCAGGTGATTTCAGTATCATAAGCTTCTTTATTATAGGCAGATTGTGAGCTGAAACGAACTGGCTGATAGGTGCCATTCACCATCTTACCTGATAGTTGGTTATCGCCGGTAAAATCATAGAAAAATGATAAGGCGCCCTCGCTTTTGGCAGTGCCGCTTAGCTGATAGCTATTAGCATCAAACTCCCAGCTAGCAACTGTCCGTCCCAAAAAGGAATTGCCCCATTGCACGCGATATTCCAGCTCATGGCTTTGTGATGATGTGGCAAAAACAGATTGGCTGGTTACAACAGACCCAATGAAACCGCATAAAAACAACCATCTATTCATAAGGAACCCACCTTGTTACTCACATTATGCCTTTGATACGTCAGGCAAAATAGCCCTAGATCATCATTATCAAAAAACTCTTATCACGCGCTAGTGGCAAACCGATTTTTCACGGTTGTCTTGTAATGGCTGCTAATTGAGGGTCAAGTCGCTTTTGCAACCAATTTAGCCGCCAGTCTAGATGCGGGCCAGTAGAACGGCCAGTTGACCCCACAAACCCAATGACATCACCTTGAGATATGTCATCACCTATGTTAACTGATGCTGATTTCAGATGAAGCATGGTTGATGAGATGCCAAGCCCGTGATCAATAATGATCGTCCAGCCCGTATAATAGAGATCCTCAACCAATGTGACAGTGCCATTTGCGGGCGCAATAACAGGTGTGCCAGTGCTAGCTGCGATATCAATGCCATAATGTGGGGCTCTTGGCTTGCCATTTAAAATACGCTGCGAGCCATAAATGCCTGTGATGGTGCCTGTGACGGGCCAATCAAAAGAAGATGTGACAAAATCATCTTGCAATGATGTGATAGCGCGCGCTTTCATAACAGCCTCTCTGTCATTGCTAATACGCTTAAGCACCTTTTCAGGTGGGCTGACATATTTTCCTGCCAAGCCGGTAATGGATTGTGTCTGATAGCTGCGCTTGGTTGGGGTGAGGCTGGTAATATGCTGGCTATTATCTGGCATTGTGATGATAATCGTAACAGCCTTTTCATCATCACGATGAAACCCAAAGGCACCATAGCCTTGCTGGCTTGTCGCCAACATCTCGCCATCTAGGGTTGCTGTGGCATTCCTCGGCATTAGAAATGTCACAAGCCCGCCTTGTGTCACATGACCATCTTGCCAGATGGCACCCGCAATTTCAGGTGTCTCAGCCTTGCTAGGATTAGATAACAGGCTGAGTAAGCACAGGAATAAAAGACAAGATGATAAAGCTTGTTTCATGAAATGGAATCATCCTTGACTTATGATAGTGGGGCAGGTTTAACCATAGGGATAAGCCTCATTACTTTTTTGCGATAAAGAGATTTTGTCAATGTCTGATCTACATGAAAAAATTGTTATCATAGGTGCTGGTGCTGCTGGCTATACAGCAGCGATTTATGCAGCAAGAGCCAATATGAAACCTGTCATTTATACAGGATTACAACCAGGTGGCCAGCTGACAATCACAACAGATGTTGAAAATTATCCAGGTTTTGCCGAAGCTGTGCAAGGGCCATGGCTGATGCAGCAAATGGAAGCGCAAGCTATTAATGTCGGCACCAGAATTGAATATGATATCATCACACAGGTTGATTTTTCGCAAAAACCATATTCGCTGACAACAGATGGTGGCAAGACGCTTACCGCAGATGCTGTGATTATTGCAACAGGGGCACAGGCACGCTGGCTTGGTCTTGAATCAGAACAGGCCTTTAATGGGCGTGGTGTTTCTGCTTGTGCAACTTGTGACGGCTTTTTCTTTCGTGACCGTGATGTGGTTGTGGTTGGCGGCGGCAATACCGCTGTTGAAGAAGCTCTTTATCTGGCCAATATCTGCCAGTCTGTTACTTTGGTTCATCGCCGCGATACGCTGCGTGCTGAACAGATTATGCAAGATAGATTGCTAAAGCATCCGAAGATTGCCGTGGCATGGAATCGTGAAATTGATGAGGTGCTAGGTGATGATAAAGGGGTTACCTCTGTGCGCCTGAAGGCAACAGATGGCAGTGAGGGTGAAACGATTTCAGCTGATGGTGTGTTTGTGGCGATTGGCCATGACCCTGCCACTGCGCCTTTCAAAGGTAGCATTCATTTGGATGATGAAGGCTATATCATGGTTGAAACTGGCAGCACCTTAACCAATATTGATGGCGTGTTCGCTGCTGGTGATTGTGTTGATAAGATTTATCGTCAGGCAGTAACAGCAGCTGGCATGGGTTGTATGGCAGCGTTAGATGCTGAACGCTATCTTGGTGCATTAGAAGGGTAGATTACTGGTCGAAAGAGCAGCTTAATCAACCGCTAAGATTCGCACCTCAGTTGCCTGTGGGCCTTTCCCATCATCTGAGATATGAAGCAATAAGGGTTGGCCTTCTGCGATGGTGCGTAACCCACATGCCTGTAATGTCCGTGAATGAATAAACACATCAGACATATCAGGCTGATCTTCAACTGAGATAAAGCCATAGCCTTTTAACGGGTTAAAGAATTTGACGATGCCACGCACCTCATCTTGTTTTGGCGGTGTATCTTTTGGCAGCGATTCTGGAGCTTTGCGGGACACAGCACGAATATCTTGAATGAAAGGGCCATCTGGTCCTTCCACAATTTGCACCGTTATTTCATCTCCAGAATAAAGAAAATTTAGCCCAAAACGTACCAGAACAGATCGATGAATGAAGATTTCGTCATCTTCTAATCTCACAAACCCATAACCACGCCTGTCATTATACCAAACAACTTCACCTGTTGTTAAACCAGTCTTAACCATTTCAAAGCCACCTGCCATATCGATTAAGACAAAATGATAAATCTATGGTGTTAAAAAAAGGTTAATTTCTATCAAAAATAGTAATAAATGAGATAAGCTAAAGGCCTAAACGGACAAATATGATGCTAATAGGCGCTTTTTAGTAAGGCTATTTGTGTTTTGATGGCATTGCGCATTGCGGTGCTATAATCATCTAGTGATGTTGCTTGTTGTGCTTCATCACAAAATAAAATAGCGCGTGATGAGTTCACAAGGCCGTGACCAAATTGGCCATCTTGGCGTGAGAGCGCGATAGTCGCATGGGCAGCACCTGCGCCCTGTGCACCAAAACCAGGAATTAAAAACGGTGCTGATGGCAAGATTGCGCGCAATGTTTCAGCTTGTTCTGGTACTGTGGCACCAGCCACAATACCAATAGATGAGGTGCCTGATTGACCCATCATTGATGCGGCTATTGGGGCAAGTGATTTTGCCAGATGCTGATAAATAGCTGTGCCATTCACGGATAATTCTTGTAAATCTGATGCGCCTTTATTTGAGGTGCGCACCAGAATAAATAGCCCGCTATTAGTCTGTTTGGCACGTTCAATAAAAGGGGCAAGCGTATCAAGCCCCATCCAAGGATTGATGGTCAGAGCATCACTTACAAAAGGGGCATCATCACCAAGATAAGCACTGGCATAGGCTGCTGATGTTGAGCCAATATCACCTCGTTTGGCATCCATAATGACAAGCAGCCCAGCTTGTTTTGCCGCATGGGCTGTTTCTTGTAATATCCCAACACCTTCAGGGCCAAATGCTTCAAACATAGCTGCTTGTGGCTTGACCGCTGGCACAAGGCCTGTTGCTGCTTTGACAGCTGCCATAGCAAAATCACGAAGGCCAGCGATAGATGGTTTGCCTTGGTGACAAAATAAATCGCCAAGAAGATCTTTATGCGGGTCTATGCCAACACAAAGAGGAGTGCCTGTTATCTTGAGTGCTTCTGCCAGCCTGTCACCGAAATGGTCTGTCATCTCAGTTTACTCGTTGCTGATAAGGCCAATCGCATCGCGATAGGTCGATAGCAACATATCTTGTTCAGCCAAAATATCAGTATCCATGGCACGCAATTTAATCAGCTGACGCATAATCTTAGGCTCAAAACCTGTGGCCTTTGCCTCTGAATAAATATCCCTGATATCTGCCATAAGGGCGCGCTTTTCTTCTTCAAGGCGTTCGATGCGTTCAATATATTGGCGCAGCTGATCAGCGCCTGTCTGTCCTGTGACACTCATGTAATGGGGTCTTTCTTAATTGCGATCATGATTGATGTTTTGCGGCAAAAGCAGCTTTTTGTTCTGGTGTAGCTTCGGTTTGATATTGTGATTTCCAATCATCATAAGCCATACCATAAATGATGTGGCGTGCCTCTTCTTTATCCATTGCAAGACCATTTTCCGCTGCCGCTTCCATATACCAGCGCGATAAACAGTTACGGCAAAACCCAGAGAGATTCATCAAATCAATATTTTGCACATCATGACGTTCGCGCAAGTGAGCTACCAGCCGGCGAAAGGCAGCGGCTTCTAATTCTGTGGTAGTATCGCTCATAAAAACACCTTTTATTAAAGCTGGATTACATTATACAAAACGCCTCCACCTTACCGCTTTTCACCCTCTTTGAAAAGATAGCAAAACCAAAAGACATACCAGAATTTTGCAATCAATTAAAAAAACTTTGCCTTGGCTAAAATTTGTAATAATCTTTGCACCTAAGGGGATGGTTAAGCGAAAGTAAAAAAGATGAGTGATTCTGTTTCAGCAGCAAAATTTGAGAGAATCCGCACAGCGCATCAATCAGAGGTCATGGAAGATTATGTCGAAATGATATCTGATTTGATTGCTGAAACAGGTGAAGCACGAGCTGTTGATCTAGCAGCGCGTTTTGGCGTCACTAGCCCAACTGTTAATGCCACCATCCAGCGTCTGCAGCGTGAGGGGCTTGTTGAAACACGTCCCTATCGTTCCATTTTCCTTACCGAAAAAGGCCAGCAATTAGCAGATGCCTGCCGTGAGCGTCATAAGATTGTGCGTGATTTTCTGGTGATGATGGGCGTATCTGAAGAAGTGGCAGATGCCGATGCTGAGGGCATGGAACATCATATCTCTGATGAAACTTTGTCGCTCTTTCAAAAAGCCATCAAAAAATCACAATAAGTGATTCAGACTTCATTTTTATAGCGTTTTTTAAAAAAAGCTCTGTTTTCGCTATTTTTTTGAGGGGATATTAGGGCAGCAGATAAAAAAGTTTCTGGCGTTGTCTTTTTTGGCTGATTGTCACCTCAGATGTACCAATAGGTCCCTCAGCATTTTCGATGCTATTAGGCAACTTTGCCCCTGTCTCGCTCAGGATAAGATAGGGTTTCGGGTCTGTTTGTGAAAGCGTGCTTGTCAATTCAAAATGGCTTCCAATGACACCATCTTCATCAATCACGCGCACCACAAGCCCGCTATCAGCCAGATGCCAGGATAATAAAGCTGCTTCAGCACGTCTATCTGCGATGATGATTTGCGCCCCCACTTCTGTGGCTTTCTGGCTTACATCATCTGCCAAAGCCTGCCAGCCACGCATGCGCCGCAACGGGTCTGATGAGGGGGTAAGTTGATAAAAATCACCCATACCAAGACCAAATGCGATGATAAGAGCAGCACAATAATTCACAGATAGTGCCATGCGTCCCCAAATGCGCGGTATAAAATCAGCAAGCCCTATGGCCACAAGCAAACAAGCAGCTGGCCAGGCTGTTGCGGCCCAATTAGCATTAGCTGTTTTCAAATAGGCTTGAATGGTCATGAAGATCACAACAGGCACGATAAAACAGAGCAGATGGGACATCAGCTTATGATGTTTCACACGCAGGCCAGATGCTATCAAAATAATCGCCATCACAGGCCCAATAACAGCGATTTGCGATAGTAAAAATTCAAACGCATTCACAAAGCTGTAACTTGGCTCGGCAAGATCTGCATTTTCGCCAATATGGTTAAAGGTCACCCCGCCATTGACCACATTCCAGATAAGGTTCGGTGAAAAACTAACTAAGGCACCACCTATTAAACAGAGAAGTGAGACAAGTTTGTGCCTTATATCTTTCGCAGTAAAACAAAACAGTGATAACGAAGCACCAAGGATGAAATAGCTTGCCGCATATTTTGCCAATAATCCGACACCAATAATCAATCCGGCAATAACGTAATCACGAAATTTATCTGTGGTTTGGGCTTTCAGGAAAAAGGCCAGTGCCAACACCCATGGCACAAGCAATATCGTATCTGTGGAAATTACGAAGCTGCCAAGAGAGACTATCGGCAATGATAGCCAGAATAAGGCTGCCAGCTTGCCAGCTTTATCACCATGATGGGCTCGCCCGATATGATATAACAGCAATGCGATTACCAGATGTAAGAGCGGTGCAAAAAAACGTGTTGCTGCTGCAGATGACCCCAATAAGCTATCAGTTAGAAATAAAAACCAGCCAATAAGCGGTGGTTTTGAGTAATAGCCAAAATCTAGTGATTGCCCCCACAGCCAATATTGTGCCTCATCAACACCTAGCTCAAGTGGGCTTGCCAGAATCGCAGCAAGACGAATGCCTGTTATCACAAGCAAACTGCTAAAAAATAGCCGCTCATGCGCCAATAGTCGCGTCAGGCTAAGAGAGTGTGACAAAGAAGGCATATTTGAGGGCGTCATAGGGCTCACTGTACCATTTCATTTTGTCATATTCTGCTAAAAAGAGTGCAGGTGATAAAGGGCTGCTGCTACTAGCTTTATGTCAGATAGCTGCTATATAGCAAGTATAACCATCTGCAGACTCCACCAAAATAAGGCGAAATGCAATGCTGCCACAAGAAATTGCAACAGATATTATTGATGAATTTTCCTTTTTTGATGATTGGGCAGATCGCTATCAACATCTGATTGATCAAGGGCGCCATTTGCCAGATTTGCCTGAACGATTTCACAATGACAGCTATATTTTAAAAGGTTGTCAGTCAGTTGTGTATTTTGCACATGAAAAAAATGAGGCTGGCCAGCTGGTCTTTTATGCCGCCTCTGATGCTGCGATTGTGCAAGGTCTTGTTGCACTATTATTGCGTGTTTATTCAGCACAGATGCCGCAAGATATCATGGCACAAGATGCTAGCTTTCTTGCTGAAATTGGCCTTGATAAACATCTTTCAGCGACACGTAAAACAGGGCTGGCATCTATGGTGACAGCCATTCATGAAGCCGCAATGAGCGCCTAGGCTTTCTGCCATTATAATAGGCTATCTTTTGCTATGATGGATTTCGTTCAGCGCGCGGTGTCTTGCCATAGGTTTCCCGATAGCATTTGGAAAAATGTGATGCTGAAACAAAGCCACATGCCAGTGCCACAGACAAAATTGATAATGATGTTTGACGCAATAATTGTCTGGCACGCTTAAGGCGCAAATTCAGATAATATCTAGTTGGTGTGGTCGATAGATATTTCCGGAATAGACGCTCTAGCTGGCGTGTTGATAAAGCGGCTTCTGATGCCAATTCTGTTTGCGACATTGGCTCTTCAAGGTTGCTTTCCATCAAGCTGACAACGGTGAGTAATTTTGGATGCGAGACCCCAATACGAGAGCGCAATTCCATTCTTTGCCTGTCAGATGGGTCACGGATACGATCATGGATAAACTGATCTGATACCTGTGCTGCCAAGGCCTGACCGTGGGTCTGCGAGATCAGATAAAGCATCATATCAAGAGAGGCTGTTCCGCCTGAGCAGGTGACCCGATTATCATAAATCTCAAATAGCTCATTAGTGATTTCCAGATGCGGAAATTCTTCGGCAAGCCCGTCAATATTTTCCCAATGTATTGTGCATCTGATGTCATTTAAAAGCCCAGCGGATGCCAGCACATAGGTGCCTGTGCAAATCGCACCAACAACCGCGCCCTGCCGGTCAAGACGTCTTGTCACATTCAGAATATTTTGGGAGGTATATTGTTTGATATCAAGCCCGCCACAGACAAAAACAAGCCGGCAATCAGCCAAATCATCAACAGTATGGTTGCTTTGGATGGTGACGCCATTTGAGGCTTGAATTGGCCCTTCTGATGCGCCAGCAATAATCCATTGAAACAAGGTTTCGCCAGACATCCGATTAGCAACACGCAAAGGCTCAATCGCTGCTGAAAAGGCAATCATCGAAAAATTAGGCACCATCAAAAAACCGACCTTAATCGTGCCAGCTGTTTTGCTTGATAATAAAGCCTCTTTAATTTTTTCGCCGGTAATCACTTTGTCACTAAACCCTCAATAAAGCTCTATTTTTAACTGATAGAGCAATTTTAAGAAAAGGGAAGGGTAAAAAGCGATCGCAAAGGCGATTTTTCAATAGTCAATGTCGCCTGCTGAAAATGCTTTACTTGTAATTTTAGGTGTTTGTTGAGGATATTATTTGCTATGTCAGCAGGTAATCAAACAGCATAGCTTAGGAAATGGGACTGAAATCAGATGAGTGATATCGAAATCGCACGCGCCGCAACAGGCAAACCAATCATGGAAATCGGTGATAAGCTGGCAATTCCAGCACATGCCTTAAAGCCTTTTGGTCATGATAAAGCGAAAGTGGATTTATCATGGATTGAGAATCAGCCAGAAAAAACAGATACAAAGCTTGTTCTGGTTACCGCGATTAACCCGACCCCAGCAGGTGAAGGCAAGACAACAACAACAGTTGGTCTTGGTGATGGTCTTAATGCGATTGGGGAAAAGGCTGTTATCTGTCTGCGCGAGCCTTCACTTGGGCCTTGTTTTGGCATGAAGGGCGGCGCTGCAGGTGGCGGTTATGCTCAAGTTATCCCAATGGAAGATATTAATCTGCATTTCACAGGCGATTTCCATGCCATCACATCAGCCCATAATCTGTTATCTGCGATGATTGATAACCATATTTATTGGGGCAATGAGACAGAAATTGATATTCGCCGTGTTGTATGGCGCCGTGTTCTTGATATGAATGATCGCGCCCTTCGTCAGGCAGCCATTTCTTTGGGCGGTGTGGCAAATGGCTTTCCGCGTGAAACAGGCTTTGATATCACAGTGGCTTCAGAAATCATGGCGATTTTGTGCCTCGCATCTGATCTGGCTGATTTGCAAAAGCGTCTTGGTGATATCATTATTGCC
This sequence comes from Puniceispirillaceae bacterium (SeqCode), assembly GCA_049890115.1. Classification (GTDB taxonomy): domain Bacteria; phylum Pseudomonadota; class Alphaproteobacteria; order Puniceispirillales; family Puniceispirillaceae; genus UBA685. Next base: position 90,538 of record JBMHCC010000034.1, read on the forward strand.
TATCGCCGTGATAAAAGCCCAGTTTTCTGCCGTGATATCCAAGCAGATGGCGCAATGACAGTTCTTTTGAAAGATGCGCTTCAGCCTAATCTGGTTCAGACATTAGAAAATAACCCTGCCTTTATTCATGGTGGTCCTTTTGCCAATATCGCCCATGGTTGTAATTCAGTTGTGGCAACAAAATCAGCTATGAAGCTGGGTGATTATGTTGTGACAGAAGCTGGTTTTGGTGCTGATTTGGGTGCTGAAAAATTCTTTGATATTAAATGTCGTAAAGCAGATTTATCGCCTGATTGTGTTGTGTTGGTTGCGACTATCAGAGCGTTAAAGATGAATGGCGGCATTGCCAAAGATGAGTTAGGTGCTGAAAATGTTGATGCTGTGGAAAAAGGCTCTGCTAATCTGCTTCGTCATATTGAAAATCTGAAGCAATTTGGCGTGCCTGTTGTGGTTGCTATTAATCATTTCATCACAGATACAGATGCTGAGGTTGCAGCCATACAAGAGGCAGCAGCGCAAGTTGGCGTTGATGCTATTTTGTGCCAGCATTGGGCCAAAGGCTCTGAGGGCACGATTGACCTAGCTCATAAGGTGGTTGAGGTTTGCCAGTCTGGCGCAGCACAATTTGCACCGCTTTACGCTGATGATATGCCGCTTTTCGAAAAGGTGAAAACAGTGGCAACACGCATTTACCGTGCTGATGATGTCGCAGCTGATAAGCGTATCAGAGATCAGCTTCGTGATTGGGAAGCAGCTGGTTATGGCAATCTGCCAATTTGTATGGCAAAGACCCAATATTCTTTTTCTACCGATCCGAATTTGCGCGGTGCCCCAACTGGCCATATCGTGCCTGTGCGTGAAGTGCGTCTGTCAGCTGGTGCTGGCTTTATCGTGGTGATTTGCGGTGATATTATGACGATGCCAGGCTTGCCACGTGTCCCATCAGCTGTCTCCATCCAGCTTGATGATAATGGCCAGATTGAAGGTTTGTTCTAAATCCACCTCAGGCATTGATTTAAAAAAGGCTCTTGTTAGATGATTATCTGACAAGGGCTTTTTTGCATTTTGCCTCTGAACCTGCTAGGCATTAGCCCCATGACTAGGGACGTTATCACATCTGCGACAAATAAAGAGGTTAAGCTGCTGCGATCTCTATCAGAGCGCAAATACCGTAAACAAACAGGCTGGTTTCTGGCTGAAGGGCTGCGGATTTGCCTAGAAGCTGCCAGCCTTGGCCATGTGCCACAACGACTTGTTTATGCAGCAGGGCGTGAAGATGATAATCGGGTGCGCCGCCTTATCAGCGATTGCAAAGCCAAAGGCGGGCGGGCAGTGGCTGTCACTGAGGATTTGCTGGGGCGTATTTCCCGCAAAGATAACCCGCAAATGATTATTGGTGCTTTTGCCATGAGCTGGCATGAGGCAGATGATATTATCGCCCATCGTGATAATCTATGGATTGCTTTGGACAGAGTGCGTGATCCAGGAAATCTTGGTACGATTATGCGCACCGCTGATGCGGTCGGCGCACAAGGCATTATCCTGATTGATGAATGCAGCGATCCTTATTCACTTGAGGCTGTTAGAGCATCTATGGGCGCTGTGTTTAATGTGAAATTATTGCGGATGAGTAGTGCTGAATTTATCAGTTTTGCGAAAAGCTGGCAGGGTGAGATTATCGGAACAGCTCTGCAATCTTCTGTTGATTATCGGCAAGCTGATTACAGCAAGCCAACCATCATGATGATGGGTAATGAGCAAGCTGGGCTGACAGATAGCTTAATCGCAGCCACAACACAGCTTATCAGAATGCCAATGCAAGGGCGCTCTGATAGCCTTAATCTGGCTGTGGCAACAGGTGTGTCATTATATGAATGGTTACGTGAACGTCGCTAATTAGCTTTGCCAGCGCACAAATAAGGCCTGGCCAATTCCGCGTGGATTATCTTGTTGTTCAATAATGCCAAGCTCACCAGATGTTAGCTTGCCGCCGCGATCACGCATGATATCTGCCATGGCGCTATGGCTGGCAAGTGTGGATGTGCGAATGGCATAAATCGTCAAAACCAGAAATAGTGCCTCATTTGATAATAAGGACCGACAATCAGATAATAAGGCTGGCAGATCATTTTCAAGACGCCACACCTCACCTTTAGGGCCCCTGCCATATTTTGGTGGGTCCAGAATAATGCCATCATAAGATTTGCCGCGCCTGACCTCGCGTTGCACAAATTTCACAACATCATCTGTGATAAAACGGATAGGCGCATCGTGAAGATCAGAGAGATCACGATTGTCAAACGCCTGTGCAATCGCTTTTTTAGAGGCATCAATATGGGTCACTTCTGCCCCTGCCTTGGCAGCGTGAAGAGATGCAACCCCGCTATAGGCAAATAGGTTCAATATCTTTGGCGCACGGCCATGCTGTGCTGTGAATGCGGAGATGGCTTTGGCACAAAATTGCCAATGGGCTGATTGTTCTGGAAAAAAGGCAAGATGCCGAAACGGTGTTGGGCTAGCATAAAACCGAACGTTCTCAAATGTCATTTCCCAACGCTCTGGTAATTGGTGAGATAATTGCCATTTGCCGCCTTTTTCAGGGTCATCTGAAGATGCCAGAAATCGCCCAGACGCATTCTGCCAAACAGCATCATCAAGACGTCTTTGCCACAAAGCCTGAGGTTCAGGGCGGATAAAGCTATAGGGGCCAAAACGTTCTAATTTCAGCCCCTCACCACTATCAAGCAATGCATAATCCTGCCAATCATCACAAAGATGAATTTCACCTGTCTGAAAGCCAAAGCCTGTCATAAATATCCATACCTTTATTAGGCGCCTGATGGCGGTCTTTTCTGTTTCGTGACATTGCCGATTTCAGCGCTGTTATGCAAGTCTGAAGCCTAAGGCTTGGAAAAAAATCCTAATTATATCGTCTATTTTCTGTTATTATGAAATTAATTTCTAAAAAACAAGGCTCATGCTAGCCAGAAGAAAGGGCTTGTAGTGGATAAAATTGATCGCGAAATTGTGATGTTGCTGCAAAAAGATGCCTCACTACCTGTGGCAGATATTGCCCGCAAAGTGGGATTATCTGTTACCCCTTGTTGGCGCCGCATTCAGAAAATGGAAGAAGATGGTATCATCAGGGGGCGTGTGGCGCTGCTTGATAGTGAAAAAATTGGTATGGGCATGTCTGTTTTTGTTGGGATTAAGACAGATCAACATAATGCCATCTGGCTGCAACAATTCGCTGATACGGTCTCATCTTTCCCAGAGGTGGTGGAATTCTACCGCATGTCAGGCGAGGTTGATTATATGCTGCGTGTTGTTGTGCCTGATATGGCAAGCTATGATGTGTTTTACAAAAAACTCATTGGCAATATTGAGCTAAAAGATGTTAGCTCTAGCTTTGCCATGGAAGAAATTAAATATACCACTGCATTGCCATTGCCAGACCATATCAAACCCTAGTGATTAGGCTATCATCGCGGTTCAACCAATCAGATTGCGCCATGACTGATAGGCGGTTTTTCTGGCAAAAACATCTGACAATGCGCGCTGATAACATTGTTGTTGCATGATATGTAAGGCATCACGATCATCATCAAGACGGCCAATTTCATCAGCAAAACCATGTGCATCATCAGCGGCCAGGACAGGGGCAACACCCCCCCCATCTAGGATAAAATCACCACCAAAGCTATCACTTGATAACACAGCAACAGCAGCGCTCATCGCTTCTAGATAGACATAGCCAAATGGCTCATCAAATGATGGCACGATAAAGATATCAATCTCACTCAAAAATGAGGTGATATCAGTCCAGCCAAGCATTTCAACAGGCCTGCCAAGGGCATTATTTTTGGCTTCAATCTGTTTTGAGAGCTGGCCTGTTCCGGCGAGCTGAAACTGGCAATGCGGCCGTGTTTGTTTCACAATGCCAGCGATGGTAATAAAAAGGTCCAGATTCTTTTTCGCCACCATTCTGCCAGCACAGCCAATCCGTAATGGGGCATCAGATGGGCGTCTTTGTGGGGGCCGTTCTGCTCTATCAGATGCCGCTATGTGATAATGCGGAATAGAGGTCAGCTTGTGTTTTGGCCAGCCAGTTGATAGCGCATTATCAATGCCCTTTGGCGTCAGGCAGACAAGCTTATCTGCTTTGGTGAATTGCTGTGGCTTGTCATTATGACATAGGCCAATAAGGCTGCCAGAATGGCGAAGGTGACGACGCAAAAAAGCTGCCATAAAGCCGTTATGGCAGATAATCCTATCAAAGCGTCTCTGCCCCAAAATCGCAGCAGATAAAACAGGTGCCATGCGCGCAATGCGTCTGCCAGCATCTGATAAATAGATAATTTCAGCACCAACTTTATCTGCCAAATCAGTAAAATCAGATTGCGGGCTTAGCACCGTTATCGCGATATCTTTATCATCTGCCAGCAAGGAAAGCTGATCAGCCAATGCGCGTTGAATGCCACCTTTTTGTCTGTCAGATGTTGCAATTAATAGCTCTATCATAGCTGGATATAGGTTGCCTTAACCTCTGTATAAGCCTCAATCGCAAAGGCTGATGATTCACGGCCAAAGCCAGATTGCTTGCTGCCGCCAAATGGCCAATCAGGCGGGATAAGATTATAGCTATTAACCCAGATATTGCCTGCTTGTAATTGGTCAGCCACCCTGTGGGCACGCGATAAATCAGATGTGATAATGCCAGCACCCAAACCAAAAGCAGTATCATTAGCGCGTGCGATGGCTTCTGCTTCATTATCAAAGGTTAAAACAGACATAACAGGGCCGAAAATTTCCTCACGCACAATGCGCATCTCATCATGGCAATTTGTAAAGATGGTTGGTTCTATGAAAAAGCCATTTTCAAATCCTTGTGGCTGAACAGCTTTGCCACCTGTTGCTAGCTCTGCTCCTTCATCAAGACCAATTTTGATATAATCTAGAATATGGTTTTGATGGGTTGCTGAGATGATTGCGCCAATCTGGACATCTTCTGCCATCGGGTCGCCAATGCGCATGGCAGCAGCGCGCTCTTTCATCGCCGCGATAATATCAGGGGCAATGCCACTTTGGATAAAGACACGTGTGGCATTGGAACAGACCTCGCCAGAGGTATAGAAATTGGCATCTAGCGCTGTTTGAACCGCTAGTTCAAAATCACAATCATCAAAAATAAGCAATGGTGCTTTACCACCTAGCTCAAGCGTCACTTTCTTTAAACTATCAGCTGATTGTTTCATGATAAACCTGCCTGTATCAATTCCGCCTGTTAGCGATATTTTCGCAATGCCAGGATGACGGCATAAGGCTTCACCAATTTCATGATCACCATGCAAGATTTGCATTAGCCCCTCTGGCAGGCCAGCCTCATGCATGATTTCGACGATGCGCTGAGATACAAGCGGTGTTTCTTCAGATGGTTTCAGGATAAAGGCATTTCCGGTAGCCAGAGCAGGGGCAGATTTCCAACAGGCAATCTGGGCTGGATAATTCCATGCGCCAATCCCTGCACAAACACCAAGCGGCACTCTTTTAGTATAGCCAATAGCGCCATCCCATTGATGAGAGGTGCCTGTCATTGTGGCTGCTAGATTGGCAAAATATTCAAAAGCTTCTGCTCCTGATGGCACATCACCAGAAACCGCCTCGCTGTATAATTTGCCAACATCGCGCACTTCAAGGCGTGATACCTCTTCATTGGCATCAATTAAGGCTGCGGCGATTTTATGCAAGATACGGCTTCTCTCTTGTCCTGATGTTTTGGCCCATTTAGTTTGGGCAATCGCTGCTTTTTGGACAGCATCATCAAGCATAGCACTATCTGCTTTTTCGATTTGGGCGATGACCTCACCAGTGGCGGGATAGACCTTGTCGATCACACCATTATCGCTTGTGACAGCCTGACCATTAATCAATGATTGTATCCGCTGCATCGCTTTTGTCTCCGCCCTATTTTTTTGATTGCCTTTGATGAGATTATTGATGATTTTAAACAGATATGCAAAGATTTACCATGACGTAAGACAGCAAAGCTAGGCAGATAAATCAAGGGGGCAAGATGGTTGATAAAGATGGGAATAATCAGCCGGTATTTGACATTGATATTGACCAGACTAGATGCGATATGGCTGCCTTGTTCCGTTGGACTGCCAGAGAAAATTTGCATGAAGGCATCGCCAATCATTTTTCAATGGCAGTGAGCCCTGATGGGCAATGGTTTTTGATGAATCCCTATGGCATTCATTTTTCGAAAATTCGCGCTTGTGATTTATTACTACTTCATGCAGGTCAAGAACCTGATGATGCTGATGGCATTATTGATAAAACAGCTTGGGGTATCCATGGTGCGATGCATCGCAATAATCCAAATGCCAGAGTGATTTTGCATCTTCATTCACCCTATGCGACAGCCTTTACCTGTTTGAAAAACCCATCCTTGCCAGCGATTGATCAGACAAGTGCCCGTTACTTTAACAGGTTATCCTATGATACTGGTTTTGATGGGATGGGCGTTGATGAAGAAGGTGAAAGATTATCTCATCTGCTTGGCAATAAGCGTGTCCTGATGATGGGTAATCACGGTGTGCTAACCACTGGCAGCACGCCAGCTGTGGCATGGGATTTGCTCTATCATCTAGAATTAGCATGCCGCAATTATGTGCTAGCACAATCAACAGGTCTGCCCTTATCAATTATGCCTGATGATGTTGCTGAAAAAACAGCCCAGCAATGGGAAGATTATGAGATAATGGCACCTCATCATCTGGCAGCGATCAGAGCTGTTCTTGATGATGAAGACCCTGCCTATGCTCAATTATAACCCCTTTAAATTAGTGTAATTTTTTTTGGTGAAGGTAGCCGCCTTATGCAAGTTTCCGCGTTTCCAGCGTTGATAGCCCGTCCTGATGCTGTTTGTGAAGCAGCCGCATTTTTCAAACAAAAACAAATCTCGCAGCTTTGCCTGTTAGCAGATCCCTTTTTGCAAAAAGCTGGCAACTTAGCGCCGCTGAAAGAGGCGCTTGACCAAGCTGGCATTTCCTATTGTTACTATGATGATTTTTCAGGTGAGCCAAAATTGTCAAAAATGGCAGAGATTGTTGCCTTTGCCAGAGAAAATAACGTCAAAGGCGTGATAGGTATTGGCGGCGGTTCAGCTCTTGATATGGCAAAAATACTGTCAATTACCTTGGTCAGTGACAGGCCTGCAGATGATTATTGGATGATGGCGAACCCCTTGCCAGAGGCCAGCTTGCCATCAGTGATGGTGCCAACCACAGCAGGCACAGGCTCAGAGGCTTGTTCGACCAATATTATCGCTAATCATGATGGTCATAAAGGGTGGGTTTGGGGCCCTCAAACAAAGCCAGATTTGATAATCCTTGACCCCTGCCTTGGTATGAGCTTGCCAGTTGATTTCACAAAATGGTGTGCGATGGATGCGCTTATCCATGCTTTTGAGGCTGCCAGCAATCGTTATTGTCATGCCAATGCAAGAGCCTATGCCTTGCAGGCACTATCTATGGGGTTGGCAGCTTTGCCAAAGGTGCTAGCAGATGGGGATGATCGTGATGCCAGAACCACTATGTTATTGGCCTCAAGCTGGGCAGGGGCAGCGATTGATCAGGTCGGCACATCTGTTGCACATCATATCAGCCATGCGCTAGCTGATATTGCACCGATACATCATGGTCATGCGACAATGCTTGGCTTTGCGATTACCTTGCCATGGTTGGTTGAAGGGGACTTGTCAGATGATGCAAAAAAAGGGTTCCAAGCCATAGCCACACATCTTGGTCTTACAGATTATCGTGACTTGCCAGATTTCTGGTTAGGTTTCATGGCTGATAATGATATCGCGGTAAAGCTGCCAGCATCTCTTATTGATTTTGATAAAGCTGCTCTGATCACAGCACTGCAATCAGATCACACACAATCAATGCGCAATGCCTGTGCCAAACAGGTCACAGATAGTGATATTGTGCAATTTGTTGATAGGCTGGCAAGCCTGCCTATATTGGAGAGTCAGGCTTAATTCTGGGCGTTTGATGATGATAGATCTGAGCTAGATTTCGTGCGCAAACCAAGATAAGGCGCATGGCTATGCCCATAACGGCCTTTGCGCTCATTTAAAGCTTCATCAACCATACCACGTACCATGGTTGGCAGTTCTTCATCTAAAACTTCACGCACAGTCTCGCCAATAAAGCGCGCCAATTCAGGGCCTGCTTGCAAGGCTGGCACTGCCTTATTGGCAGTTTCTGGGTCCTCTTCCTCTAGCGCATCTGCCGCAGAGGCTTCCAAAGGCTCTCTATCAGCTATATCCGCAGCTTCTGCCTCAGCCTCACTTGTCACATCATGAGCGGCGGCATCATCTGCTGCAAGCTGTTCACGAGCGGTTTCAACAGCTTGCTTCACATCATCAAGCTCGCGTGAAATGCTATCATCGATTTGTGTTATTTCATCATCTGTATCAGCAGCAGCTGCGTTATCTAATGCGATATCTTGCGCTTCTTCAAGATTGGCTTCATCTGGCGCGTCATCATCTAATAGGATAGCTGACCCATTATCATCTGGCAGCTCTGGTAATTCTGGCAAGCTGTCAAGCGTAATTGGCTCTTGTTCATCTGTTTTGGCAAAGCTGTCTGGCAGTTGAAAATCATCATCATGTGCCTGACGCGGTGTAAAAGCAGGGCCTGACTTGCTGGTATCGCGCAATGATTCAGCTTCATCAAACATCTCATTGATGCGCGTTAAAATCTCTGTCTGCGCTGCGGCTGTGCGATTAGCTGGTTGATAGGACCGAATAACAGGACGAGAGGCGATAGGCGTTGTTGCTAATTGCGGCATGGTATCATCATTGAGATGAGAGGGACGGATAAGCTCTGCTTCTTGATAAAGTGCTTCGACAACCTCAAGACTCTCATCCAGTGCCAGATTATGGTCAGACTGCGCCATTTATCATCCTCTATCAGCGGTGATGTTATCATCACCATCAAGGCAATTAAGACTAACTAATACACCTATAATGCACACAATATTTAGTGAAATCCAATGAAATCTGTCAATATATTGTGTTTTCTTGCCTAGGGGGTAAGAGCTAAGGAACGTTATTACTAAAAGTCATAATGCTGTCTTTGTCATAGGCAGCCTTGTTGTAATCTGATAAAACAAACCAAATTCTTAATGCGTGAGATGGTGTTAAGCTCTCAGATGGGGATAGGCAAAATGAAGCTATTAGTTACAGGCGCGGCTGGGTTTATCGGCATGCATGTTGCTGCACGGTTGCTGGCTGATGGTCATGTGGTGATAGGCATTGATAATCTGAATGATTATTATGAGGTGTCATTAAAACAAGCGCGGCTTCGCACCTTAGCTTCTGATAATCAATTTGCCTTTCATCAGATTGATTTGGCAGATAGGCTGGCGATGGAACAGCTATTTGCCGAACATGATTTTGATTGTGTGATTAATCTGGCTGCACAGGCAGGTGTGCGCTATTCGCTTGATAATCCCCATAGCTATATTGATAGCAATATCACAGGGTTTCTGCATATTCTTGAAGGGTGCCGACATCATAAAGTCAGCCATCTGATCTACGCATCATCATCATCAGTCTATGGTCTTGGTGAGGCAATGCCATTTAGCGAGGCACAATCAACAGATCATCCGCTAGCTCTATATGGGGCAACAAAAAAAGCCAATGAGATGATGGCGCATAGCTATAGTAATCTCTATGATTTGCCGACAACTGGTCTGCGGTTTTTCACGGTTTATGGTCCATGGGGACGGCCAGATATGGCGCCAATGAAATTTGCCAAGGCCATTTTAGCAGGTGAGCCAATCGCGATTTATAATCATGGCAAAATGGCACGTGATTTCACCTATATTGATGATATTGTCGAAGGCATTGTGAGGTTGGTTGATAAACCAGCTACCAGCTTTGATGGATTTGATGCGAAACAGCCCGATCCAGGATGCTCATCGACACCTTATCGCATTTTTAATATTGGCAATGGTCAGCCAACTGCTTTGATGGATTTTATCACTGCTTTGGAAGATGCGCTTGGGGTGGTGGCAGTGAAAGATTTTCAGCCACTTCAGCCAGGAGATGTATTAGCAACCAACGCTGATACCTCGCGGCTTGATAATTGGGTTGGCTTTCGGCCAGATACGCCTGTAAAAGAGGGTGTGGCGCAATTTGTTGATTGGTACAAAACCTATTATGATTTCTAGATTTCTGCAATTTGATAAGTTAAATCAGACCTTTGATGCGCTGGCGGCGTGGCACCAAAAACAGACAGGCTATGCTGTTCTTGATAGGGTGAAAATAAGCCGTCTTTCTGTCTTTTTGATGATTGTCACCATCATGCTGGCTGCGATTATCAATTATCAGATACGCCAATCACAATATCAGGTATGGCAAGATAATAAGCCTATCTTTTTTCTGGAAGATACGCCGTTATTTTCGACCACTGATGCGAGTTATTTTCTGGGTTTAGCGCGCCAATATCAACAGACAGGCAATGTCAGAGATTTTGATGCAAAGCGTCTGACCCCTTATTACAAAGAATTAGCAGCAGACCAAGAGCCGCTTGATTCTGCCTTTGATTTCCCGCTTTTATCTGTGCTGATTGCCAAGTTGTCACCAGATAGCAGCAGCCAATCTTTATTAAAAATAGGTAATGCGCTCATCCCGATTTTCGGATTTGTTATGGTGCTTGGCATTGTGCTTGCTTTTGGTGCCTCTGGCTTCTGGCTAGAAGGGGCAATGGCAGCTTCTGGTGCTGGCTTATCTTATGCTTTTTTGGTGCGCACATCGATAGGGCGCATTGATACAGATATCCTAAATCTAGGGTTCTTTTACGCTGTTTTGGGATTAACTATTTTTGCTGGCAGAGCGCAATCATGGCGCAGTGCTATCATCTGGACAGTTTTGGCAGGCTTGATGCTGAACTTGTTTTTCTGGTGGTATGAACAGGCCTTTATGGGCTGGGCCTTTACGGTCGGCCTGATTTGGTTGTCATTTATTGTCAGCCGTGATTGGCGCCGCCCATTGGTGCTTGCGGTGATATTTGCTTTGATCTCTGGCTTGGCATTTAAATCACTTGGTATTTTTGGATCAAATTATCTGAGTGATGAGGTGAGTACAGGGGCGCTGATTTTCCCACAAACATTTAACACAATCACAGAACTTCGTGTCGTGCCATTTTTAGATATTCTAGATAATCTAACAGGGACTGTTTGGCTTGGCATTTATGGTGTTGCAGGCTTGGTGTTATTTGGTTTGCGTCATCCTGTTCTGGCGGTGGTTTATGGTCCTGCTTCTGTGTTTGCGCTGGCGAATTTTCTAGTTGGTAATCGTGCTATTTTCTATTCAGCACCTATGATCTGGTTTGGTGTTGCCTTTTTGACGATGATTATCATCAGGCTGATATGGTCAAAGGCACCGGAAAAATGGCATCAATTTACCTATCACAGAGAGCTGCTTAGCGCTGGTGTGATAGTCATCATGCTTGGCGTTCATGCGCTTTATGCGCCAACAGCTAAATTTGTGCCAAATGTGACTTTCCCAAAGGAAATTATGCGTGGCTTTGCGGCTATGAAAGGGAACTTACCTGCTGATAGTGTTATTGCAAGCTGGTGGGATTATGGCTATGCCTCTCAGTTCTTTAATGGTTATGCGACCTTGCATGATGGTGGTGCACAGACAACACCTGTGACACATTATGTGGCACGTGCCTTGCTGGCACCAACACAAACAGAGGCTCATCATATTTTGCGCTTCCTAGCAGCTGATGGGTATGCTGGTATTCGGGCTAATAATCAATCTTATGAGGCGATAGAAAGCCGCCTTCGTGAAGGGCCTGTGAATGATGTGCCGCCGGTTTTTCTGGTTCTGACTGAACAGATGGCAGGTTGGATAGGCTCTATCTCTACGCTTGGCTTGTGGGATACCCAAAAAGGGGAACCGATTCAACTAGCAGCAAGGCGCCCTGATTCCTTTTTATTTTATGGCAAAAATAATTGTACAGCAGGTGCATCACCAACACAGATGATATGTAATAATCTGCCTGTTGATCTTGACAAAGGCACGATTGATAACAGACCTGTGCTACGTGCTATCACAAAATCAGTTGATGGTAATATTATGGCTGGCAGATTATTTAATGAAGATGCCACAGTCGCACTTCATCTTGCTGAACAAACAGGCGTGGGAAGTGAAGTGCTTTCCTTCCATGAACGTCTTGCCCAAACAACCTTCCATAAATTATATCATTTAGGGCAGGTCGATGATGAGCGCTTTGAAATGGTTTATGATGATTTCCCTCATATGCGCATTTTCAGGCTGAAATAAGGGCATAACAGATGGTTTTCATATCAGCAGACATGGTTGTGCCTGTTTTTATTTTTTCCAGCTTTATCATCAGTGCCGTGCTGGTGTCTCTGGTCGTTGCTAGCGCATCTTGGCATGGCAGATGGACATCTGATAGCGCGCAAGGCGTCCAGAAAATTCATCTAGCCAATGTGCCACGCATAGGCGGCCTTGCCATTATGATGGCCTTATCTTGCTGTGCCTTTCTGCTAGCGATGTTTCCAGCCATTGCGCCGCCGACAACCGGACAAGCTCTGATCATCATTCTGATTTGTGTTTTGCCAGCTTTTTTACTGGGTCTGGCAGAAGATATCACCAATAAGATAAAGCCATCTTTGCGCCTGCTAGCTTGTCTTGTCACAGGATTACTAGCATGGGTGTCAGGTGTTGAAATTGGTCTCGTAGAGATAGGCTTTATTGATCTGATGCTTGGCTATGCGCCGCTATCTTTGCTGGCTTCGATGATTGTTGTGGCAGCATTATCAAATGCGATGAATATGCTAGATGGTTTAAATGGCCTGTCATCTGGCTATGCGATGATTGCCTTTTCGTTCTTTGCTTATTTGGCACTTGATAATGGCGTTTTGGATATTGGTATTATTTGCCTTGTGATGATAGCTGTTTTGGCTGGATTTTTTGTCTTTAACTGGCCATTTGGCAAGTTGTTTTTGGGTGATGGCGGTGCCTATATGATTGGTGGCATATTGGCGATCATTGCGATTATGCTGGCGCAGCGCACATCAGCTGTCACACAGGCGCTAACGCTGGTTATTCTGGCCTATCCTGCTTGGGAAATTCTGAGCTCAATGGTACGGCGTCTTATCCGCAGCTCGCCGCTCACCCAGCCAGATAATGATCACCTTCATACACGTCTTTATCATTGTCTAAAGCAACCTTATATGCCGGCATTTTGTGCCAATCTGGCAAATCCGCTGGCAGCAGTGATCCTTGTGGTTGATGCCTTTGTGATAATTGCGGTTATGATAGGGATTACACAGTATTTCGATCTGCCAAGCGGCAGTAAATTAGTGATTGTGATTTGTGAATTTATCCTTTACACCGCTAGCTTTATCATCCTAGGGCGGTTGACCAGAACCGACTAGATGTTGTGATTATGTCTGAAAAAGGTAAAGAGTGAAGATGCAAGCCAAAGAGATAGATTTTGCCAGTCTTTCATTCAGACAATTAGGGGCTCATTTCTATAATGATATGAAAGATGCTTTATCTGGCATGTCTGGATGGGAGCGCGGTTTTCATATCTTCTGGCTTCTTGGTCCGTTTATTTTACTGATTGAAAGAAGCCCAGCAGATGCTTGGGTTACCATTTTGGCAGTGGCATTTGCTGTTCGGGCATTTGTTAAAAAGGATGCCTCTTGGCTGCGGTTTTTCTGGGTCAAAGCTGCTTTTGCCTTTTGGGCGGTGACTATTATTGCTGGCGCTTTATCAGAGCTGCCCTTGATAGCAACAGGTGAGGCATTAATCTGGTTCCGTTTTCCATTATTTGCCATGGCAACTATTTTCTGGCTTGGAACAGATAAAAGGCTGCTTTATGCGATGCTAATAGCAACCTTTTTCGGCCTTATCATCATGTGCGGCATCCTGACAGCAGAAATAGCAATAGAAGGCCAAAAAGGCGGCAGGCTGATGTGGCCTTATGGTGATTTGGTTCCTGGCAATTATGTCGCCAAAGTGGGGCTGCCAGTCTTTACCGTTATGGTGGCTTTGGCGGTATCTGTTAAAGGGCGCATCGCTGCTATTTCTGGTTTTATTGCGCTTGTGACAATGCTGATTTCTGTGATGACAGGCGAGCGCATTAACTTTTTAATCCGTGCTTGTGGCGGCATGCTAGCAGGCCTTGTCTGGAAACCAAAATGGTCGCGCTATCTAGGGCTTGTCTTTGTTGAGGTCATGGCTGTTGTTTTGGTGTTTCAAGCAATGCCTGATATGGGTAACCGCTATTTAAATGCCTTTATTGATCAGCTGCCAACTGGGTCTCAATCATCTTATTATCTGACCATGAAGCCTGGGATAATGGCAGCACAAGAAGCCCCAATCTTGGGGATTGGCACAGGCAACATGCGTCATTTCTGTCTTGATATTGTGGGTGATACGCCAAAGTTGCAATGTCATCCACATCCGCATAATTTTTATATCTAACTTGCTGCTGAAACAGGGATTATCGGCCTGATTTTTGGGACGATTTTTATGTGGTCCATTATTTGGTTCTGTTTCAGAACCAGTTTCAAAAACCGTGATAATGTTGTGCTTGCCACTGCCTGGGTTATTCCCTTTGGTTTATTTTGGCCTATCACAAGTTCAGCTGATTTCTTCGGGCAATGGAATAATGTGTTTATGTGGAGCGCCGTTGCACTAGCACTTGCATCAACCAATTTGGTGTCAGATAAATCAGCGAAAGATTGATTGCTTGTTAGGCAAAGCCATCTGGATTTTGTGATTGCCAACGCCAGACATCTTGGCACATATCATCTATGGTTTTGTCTGCTTGCCACCCAAGCAATGATTGCGCTTTTTGAGAATCAGCCCAAAATTGTGGCAAGTCACCAGCACGGCGTGGGCATATTTGAAATGCGATTTCACGCCCGCTTGCTGTTTCAAAAGCTGTGATCATTTCCATCACTGATACACCATTGCCGGTACCAAGATTCACCGCCTCAACACCATGATGAGTGGCAGCATAATGCAAGGCAGCAACATGACCCTTAGCTAAATCGGTGACATGAATATAATCCCTGATACCTGTGCCATCTCTGGTATCATAATCATTGCCAAATACCTGAAGAGCCTGTCTTTTCCCGATTGCTACCTGAGCGATATAGGGCATCAGATTATTCGGAATGCCGCTTGGATCTTCGCCAATTTGGCCTGATGAATGCGCCCCAACAGGGTTAAAATAACGAAGCAACATCGCTGATTTGTCAGATGAAGTATTTGCCCAATCTGAAATCAGATTCTCAATAAAATATTTGGTGCGCCCATAAGGGTTTACCGGCGCTAGCGGGTGATTTTCATCATAAGGCAGATAATGCGGCGTGCCATAAACGGTCGCAGAAGATGAAAAAACGATAATCTTGCAATCATGGCGATCCATTGCCTTGAGCAAAGCCACAGTGCCACCAAAATTAGTATCATAATAATCAAGCGGGATTTGTTCTGATTCCCCAACCGCCTTTTTACCAGCAAAATGAATCACAGCCTCTGGTTTAAAATCAGCAAAAATCTGGTCAAGCGCAGATGCATCTAAAATACTTGCCTGTTCAGATGAAAATTGCCTGTTTGACAAAGCATGAACTTTATCAAGAACCGCAGGTGATGAATTATCATAATTATCAATCACAAAGGCATCATGGCCATCCTCTAGGATATCAAGCAAAGTATGAGAGCCGATATATCCTGCCCCACCTGTTATCAAAACGCGCATTTTGCCATTTTCCTATATTAACACCAACCTTTTGTGCGCCAGCATAATCATGAGATGCCAAATCCGCCATATATTTTTTCAGATGATAAGATGCCAGATTGGTGAAAATATTTGACAAAATTTCATGCCCGTGAAAAAGTTTATCATATTTTCATATATCTGATGGACGCTATGGGAGGGGTATCAGATGCTGAAACAGCCATCAGCTTTGACTGATGATACCTTTGATGATGATATTGTGGCATTGCCAGATGGTGCATCTGATGCGCTTGGTGCTGATATTCGCGCCTTGCGTAAAGGTCGCGGCTTGACGCTGGAATCGCTGGCAGATCAGCTTGGTAAGTCTGTTGGCTTTTTGTCGCAAGTTGAGCGCGGCATCAGCACACCATCTTTGGAAGATTTGCGCGCTATTGCTGGCATTTTTGATATTCCTCTTTCGTTTTTCCTAAGTCCTCATTCATCATCGCCTGAAGAAGCTGGCCTGATTTTACGTGCCAGCGACAGGCGGATGATTGGTCAAGAAGGTGATTTGAGCGAAGAATTATTATCACCTGATTTATCAGGTGCGTTTGAGATGCTGCGCTCTTGTTTTGCTGCTCATGCCCGTTCAGCTGATATTGTCAGACGTCCGACAGAAGAATCAGGTTTTATTTTATCTGGCTGTTTTGAGTTATGCATTGATGGGACATGGCATCACCTAGAGGCTGGCGATTCATTTCGTTTTAAAGAAGCTGCCATAGAGTGGCGCAATCCAGGCGATGAAGATTGCGAGATTTTATGGGTCATTGCCCCACCTGTTTATTAACCTTTTAGATTCTGAATTTAGTTTGAAAACCAAGGGAGTATGTCATGAGTGACAATGTTGAAAATCAAGGTCTGCCATCATCAGCGCGTGTTGTCATTATCGGCGGTGGTGCGGTTGGTGTCTCAGCGCTATATCATCTGGCTTTGGCTGGTTGGACAGATTGTGTGCTTGTTGAAAAGAATGAATTAACATCTGGTTCAACATGGCATGCTGCTGGTAACTGCCCGAATTTCTCAGCGAATTGGGCTGTCATGAATATGCAAAATTATTCGACCAATTTATATCGCGAATTGGCAGACAGAGTTGATTATCCGATGAATTACCATGTGTCTGGTTCTGTGCGTTTGGCACATTCTCATAACCGGATGATGGAATTTGAACATGTGTTGGAAATGGCACGCCACCGCGATATTGATATGCGGATGCTGTCATTATCAGAGCTGCAGGAGATTTATCCCTTTGTTGAAACGCATGATCTGGAAGGTGCTTTATATGACCCGACAGATGGTGATATTGACCCAGCTCAGCTGACTCAGGCTTTGGCCAAAGGTGCCCGTGATTTAGGTGCAACCATTGTTCGTTTCTGCCCTGTCAGTGCGGTGCGCCGCGATGGCACAGAATGGGTCATCACCACTGAAAAAGGTGAGATTAGATGTGATTATGTGGTGAATGCGGCTGGCTATCGTGCTGGCGAGGTGGCCCAGATGTTTGGCCGTGATTTGCCAATCGTTTCAATGTCTCACCAATATCTTTTGACAGAGAACACCAAAGAGCTGGAAGACTATTCAGCGAAAACAGGTGGCAAGCTGCCAATTCTGCGTGATGTTGATTCTAGCTATTATCTGCGTCAGGAAAAATTTGGATTTAACCTTGGTCCTTATGAAGAAAATTGCCGCGCTCATTGGATTGATGCCAGTGACCCAATGCCAGCTGATTTCTCATTCCAGCTTTGGCAGGAAGATATTGACCGTATTTCATGGCATATTGAAGATGCGATGGCTCGTGTGCCATTGCTAGGTGAAGCTGGCATGAGCAATGTGATTAATGGCCCTATTCCTTATGCGCCAGATGGTCATCCTCTGATTGGTCCTATGCCAGGTGTGAAAGGCGCATTTGAAGCTTGTGTCTTTACCTTTGGTATCGCCCAGGCTGGCGGTGCTGGTAAGGTGCTAGCTGAATGGGTCACTGAAGGCACAACAGAATGGGATATGTGGTCATGTGACCCACGCCGTTTCACAGGCTTTGCTGATGAGCCTTATGCCATTGCCAAAGGTATGGAAGTTTATGGTCATGAATATGCCATGCATTACCCACAGCATGAATGGCCAGCAGGTCGTGATAAAAAATGTTCAACCATCCATGACAGAATGCTAGCTGATGGCGGTGTTATGGGCGCTTATAATGGCTGGGAGCGTGCTAATTGGTTTGCCAAGCAAGGTGATGATACCTCTGAGGAAGCCACACATACATGGTCACGCAGCGGTCCATGGGAAGTGCGCATCAAAGAAGAAGTCGAAGCTGTTAGAGATTCTGTTGGCGTTTTGAATCTGGTTGGTTTCTCACGCTATAATCTAGATGGTGAAGGTGCAGCTGATTGGCTATCTCAGCAAATCACTGGCAAATTGCCAGCTGCTGGTCGCATGGGTCTTGGCTATTATTGTGATGCCCAAGGGCGGATCGTAACAGAAACATCAATCATGCGTCATTCTGAAAATCATTTCACATTGATTACAGCAGCTGTGGCACAATGGCATGATTTTGACTGGCTATCTGCTACTTTGCCAGAAGGTGTGAGCCTGACAGATCATACAGATGATTATTCAACCCTGATCATTAGCGGTCCAGAATCACGCACCCTATTAAGCGGTATGACAGATGGTGATTTGGATAAAGCGTGGCTGTCACATCAGCCAGCTATGGTTGCTGGTGCTAAGGCAGCGATTGCACGTGTTAGCTTTGCTGGTGAGCTAGGCTGGGAAGTGCATTGTCTAAATGATGATTTGCCAGCTATTTATGATGCGGTTATCGCTGGCGGTGCCAAGCCATTTGGCATGTATGCGCTGAATTCTATGCGCATTGAAAAGGGCTATCGTGCATGGAAACAAGATCTGTCAACAGATTACACAGCCATTCAGGCAGGCCTTGGTCGTTTCATTGATTTTGACAAAGGTGACTTTGTTGGCCGTGATGCGCTATTGGCTGAAAAACAGGCTGGTGCTGACAAGGTCTTCACAATTCTGACACTTGAAGATCATGATTATGATGCGCCTTATATGTCGCCAGTTCGCATGGGTGATGAGATTGTTGGTGAGATCACAAGCTGTGCGATGGGTTATCGTTCTGGCAAGCTGGTTGCATTAGCGATGGTGAAACCAGAGGCAGCCATTGCTGGGACTGAGGTCACTGTTGGTATCTTTGGCGCACATGTGAAAGCCACAAGCCAAGGTTCATCAGCGATTTGGGATCCAAAGAATGAAAGGCTAAGAGCATGAGTGGGGCAACCGAAAAAAAGGCACTGCCAAAATCAGCACGTATCGTCATTATTGGCGGTGGTGTCTCAGGCTGTTCAGTTGCCTATCATCTGACCAAATTAGGCTGGCAGGATGTTGTTTTGCTTGAACGCAAACAGCTGACCTCTGGTACAACATGGCACGCTGCTGGTCTCATTGGCCAGCTGCGTTCATCACAAAATGCAACAAGGCTCGCTAAATATTCAGCTGATCTCTATATGAATCTTGAAGCTGAAACAGGTGTGGCAACAGGCATGCGTGCCACAGGCTCTTTAACTGTGGCATTAACAGATGCCCGCATGGAAGAGATCACAAGACAAGCTGAAATGGCAGGTGTCTTTGATGTTGAAGCACGTCCTGTCTCACCAGAAGAAGCCAAGGCATTTTATCCTTATCTGAATATTGATGATGTCAAAGGCGCTGTTTATTTGCCAGCTGATGGTCAATCTGATCCTGCCAATGTGGCGATGGCATTGGCCAAAGGGGCACGTATGCGCGGCGCACTTATCCAAGAAGGCGTCAAGGTTGATGAGGTCCTCATTGAAGATGATAAGGTGGTTGGTGTTGCCTGGTCAGATGAGGCAGGTGATAGCGGTGTAATCGCTTGTGATCAGATTGTGAATTGTGGCGGCATGTGGGCTCGTGATCTAGCTGCTAAATCAGGTGTCAGCCTGCCTTTGCAAGCTTGTGAGCATTTCTATATTGTCACAGAGCAAATCCCTGATATGCAGCGTCTGCCAGTGTTGCGTGTGCCTGATGAATGCGCCTATTACAAAGAAGATGCTGGCAAGATTTTGCTTGGTGCGTTTGAGCCAAAAGCAAAGCCATGGGCTGTTGAGGGTATTCCAGAAGATTTCTGTTTTGACCAATTACCAGAAGATTTTGATCATTTTGAACCAATTCTGGCAGCAGCGGTTGAACGGATGCCTATTCTGGAAACAGCTGGGATCCATACCTTCTTTAATGGTCCTGAAAGTTTTACACCAGATGATAAACATTATCTTGGTCAAGCACCTGGTGTAACAGGCTATTGGGTGGCGGCTGGCTATAATTCCATTGGTATTGTCTCATCTGGCGGGGCTGGTTTTGCATTGGCAGAATGGCTTGATAAAGGTCAGCCACCTTATGATCTTTGGGAATATGATGTGCGCCGTGTGCAGCCGTTCCAGCGTAATAAATCCTATCTCAAAGAACGGGTTAGTGAGACATTAGGCCTGTTATATGCTGATCATTACCCCTATCGGCAGATGGCAACCTCACGTGGTATTCGCCGCACGCCGCTATATCATCAGCTATTAGCACAAGGGGCTGTGATGAGTGAGACAGCAGGGTGGGAACGCCCTGGCTGGTTTGCCAATGATGGCCAAGAGCGCGCCTATGATTATAGCTGGGGGCCACAAAACTGGTTTGAAAATGCACGTGCTGAACATATGGCAGTGCGTGAAAATGTCGGTGTATTTGATTTGTCATCCTTTGGTAAGATTAAGGTGATGGGACGTGATGCACTGGCCTTTTTGAACCGTGTTTGTGCGGCACAAATTGCGATTGAACCAGGCAGGCTTGTCTATACTCAGATGCTGAATGAGCATGGCGGCATTGAATCAGATTTGACCGTAGCACGTCTATCAGCAACGGAATTTCTGTTAACTGTGCCAGCAGCAACCATCCAGCGTGATTTGGATTGGCTGCAACGTCATCAGATGACAGATGAGAATCTGGCCATTATTGATATGACAGTCAGTGAAGCTGTCATCGCTGTGATGGGACCAAAAGCGCGTCATTTGCTATCAGCTGTTAGCCCTCATGATTTTTCAAATGAAGCCTTTGCCTTTGGCGGCGTTCAGGAAATTGAAATTGGTATGGGTTTGGCGCGTGCGCATCGTGTCTCTTATGTTGGTGAGCTTGGCTGGGAGATTTACGCACCAGCTGATCAGGCTGGCCATATTTATGAGCATATCTCAGAAATTGGAGCTGATTTTGGTCTAAGACCATGTGGTATGCATGTCCTAGATGGGTGCCGGATGGAAAAAGCCTTCCGTCATTTTGGTCATGATATCTCTGATGAAGATCATATTATTGATGCTGGTCTTGGCTTTGCTGTTGCCAAAGATAAGACTGATTTCATTGGTTATGATGCGGTTATGCAGCGGCGTGAAACAGGCCCGCAAAAGCGCCTATTGTCATTCTTGGCAGGTGATAAATCAGCTATGTTCTATCATAATGAGCCGATTTACCGTGATGGCAAGATGGCAGGCTATCTGACCTCAGGCAATTATGGTCATTATTTGGGTGGCTCTGTTGGCATGGGTTATGTTGACGCAGCAGGTCAAAAGCCTGCTGATATTCTGGCCTCATCCTATCAGATCCAAGCTAATGGCAAGATGTTTGATGTCACTGCCAGCCTGAAGCCGCTTTATGATCCAACACATGAGAAGATGAAAGCCTAATAGCAACAGGCGCAAAGTCGCAAATATCAAAAAATCAGATAAGGCCTTTTGCTGTATGGTGAAAGGCCTTATGATTATCAAAGCGAGGTCCCGTAGTTAAACGGATATAACGGGGGATTCCTAATCCCCAATTAGAGGTTCGATTCCTCTCGGGATCACCAGATTATGTAAGAGTGAGTGTTTTCATGTCCTCTTTGGACCATCTATTGAACCAGATTTCAGCACCTGTGATTTGTTCAGCCTGTGCTGATGAATTTGCTGCAGGCTTAAGTGATGCTGGCTCATTGCGTGCCTATAGCCGTTTTGATGTTGGTTTTACCGAACGTGGCTTTCAGGTCTGGTGTCAACGTCATGAGACAAATGTTGTCGAGATTGATTTTGATGGTCATCAGCTGGCAGCTGATTTTAGAAATCTTGTGCCACGTGACGGTGGGTGATTAATGCTTGCCTTTTCGGCTGGCAATTAACAGGATAGCCTCATGACACAACATCACGATATGATAGCTAATTGGTTTGCCGATAATCCTGATATTACCCAGATTATCGCTGGTATTTTTGATTATAATGGTATTTTGCGTGCCAAACGCCTGCCAGTCTCAAAATTAGATGGTATTTTGTCATCTGGTTTAAAGATGCCGCATTCTATTCAGCTTTTGGATATATTTGGGCATGATATTGAAGGCCATGAAATGGTGTTTGCCACAGGTGATAAGGATATAAGCGCGGTTATCACAGGACGCTTGCCAGTGCGCTTGCCTTTTTGCAGTGAACCAACAGCCTTGCTGATGCTGTATTTTGATGCTGCACAAAGCCCGCATAAAAGGCTGGCAGAGCTTCACCATAAAGCTGATAAAGCCAAGCATCATCTCACATGCGGCATTGAGATGGAATTTACCCTGATTACAGAAAATGCCAATCAGCCAGCTGCTAGCCTTGCCACTGGTAAGCCGCCTGTTGGTGGTAATATCCTATCAGCCCTTCAGCTAGATGATTATGATGTGCTTCTTTCTGCTATTAAAAATCTATGTGAAGAACAGGATATCAAAATAGATACCATCACCTCAGAAGCTGGTTTTGGTCAGTTCGAGATAACCTTTATGCCAAAAACAGATTTAGCCATATTGGCAGAAGATATTTTGGTTTTTAAATATCTGGTCAAAGGTTTGGCAAAACAGCATGGTATCACCGCTAGCTTCATGGCAAAACCATTTGAAGGTCAGCCAGGTAATGGCATGCATATTCATGCTAGTTTGGTTGACCATGAAACAGGCACTAATCTGTTTGATGAAGATGTGTCACACTCAGGCAAGGACAGATTGCATTATGCGGTTGGGGGTCTGTTATCATCATTACGTGATGCCAGTTTATTAATGGCACCGATGATGAATAGCTATCGGCGTTTAGTGCCATCATCTCATGCGCCTGTGAATATATGCTGGGGTTATGATAACCGCACAGCTGCTTTGCGTGTTCCAGATAGCCCGCCAGCAGGGCGGCGCATTGAAATGCGCGTGCCTGGTGCTGATGCCAACCCTTATATGATTTTGGCCTATATGGCCTGTCAGATTGATAAAGGGATAGCGCATCAGATGATGCCACCTGCTGCTATTACGGGTAATGCTTATGAGCAAAATCATCAGACGCTGGCAGCTGATATGGCAAGCGCGCTGATGCTGATGGCAGAATCCAAACCCTTGCATGATATATTTGGCACAGAGTTAGCGGGCGAATATGTGCGCACCAAACATCAGGAATATCAGTGCTTTTTGGCGCATATACCGCCATTTGAATTTGCAACATTATCGGAGCAGCTATAGATGGCAGATAATGATAAAAACTTACCGCCTATCTTGGGTGATCAGGCATGGCGTTCACAGCAGGCTGATAAACATTTTTTTGAGCCAACCTATTCAGGTGCCTTATCATTTTTGCGAAAGCCCTATCTGTCTGATTTCACAAATGCTGATGTGGCGGTCACAGGCATTCCCTTTGATGGGGCTGTTACCTATCGCCCTGGTTGCCGCCTTGGGCCGCGCGCTATTCGGGCAGCCTCTGTTCAGCTGGCAGAGCTAGAGGCTTTTCCATTTGGTTTTGCGCTATCTGACTATCTGAATGTGGTTGATGCTGGTGATGTGGTGTTAAACCCGCATGAGCCATCTTCTATTTTTGATACGATTTACCAACATGCCACAGATATCATCAAAACAGGCACAAAGATGCTGAGCTTTGGCGGTGATCACTTTGTCGCCTATCCTTTGTTAAAGGCGCATGCACAAGCTTATGGCCCTGTGGCATTGCTGCAATTTGATGCGCATTCAGATACCTGGGATTCTCTTGGCAGTCTTGATCATGGCACAATGTTTTATGAAGCTGTCAAAGATGGCATTATTGATGTTGATGCTAGTTTGCAAATTGGCTTGCGCACTCATAATGACCGTGATGTTGGTATGAAAATCATCACCGCACCACAGGTGCATCAGATGGGCCCAGATGCTGTGTTACAGGCTATCACAGAACGTGTTGGTGATAAGCCATGCTATGTTAGCTTTGATATTGATGTGCTTGACCCTGCCTTTGCGCCTGGCACTGGCACACCTGTTGCAGGCGGCCTTGCTAGCTGGCAAGCCTTACAGATTATCAGAGGCTTGGGCGGATTAAATCTAATAGGTATGGATTTGGTGGAAGTCTCACCACCATTTGATCACGCAGAGATAACAGCACTTGCGGCAGCGACAATCGCTCATGATTGGTTAGCGGTATTAGCTGATCAAAAGCGGCGCTCTGGCTAGGCCGTGTTACATTTTTAGCCTGTCTTGTAATTTATACCACGCCATGCCAATTGCCAGAATAGGGGTGCGCAACGGGCCACCTGGAAATGGTAAATGGCGGATTTTTTGCAAGATAGCAAATTCTTGATTTCGGCCAAGAATATGATCTGCCAGAATCTTGCCTGACATGCCAGATAGCGCAACACCATGCCCCGAAAAACCTTGGACAAAATGGACATGTGGGGCAAGTGAGCCATAGTGCGGAATACGTGATGCTGTGATGCCAATGCGCCCTGACCAAATATGTTCAATTTCTGCCTCATCTAATTCAGGGAAAACAGATAACATACGGCCGCGCAAATCACGCCCTATCACAGCTGGATCATCTGGGATCATATAGCTGGCACGACCACCAAAAATCATCCGCCCTTGCGCATCAATTCGATAATAATTCAGGGCTGTATTGCCATCTGAAGCTGCCGCATTCGTTGGCATCAAGGCTTTGATAAGATTGTCAGATAATGGCTTTGTAGCCAATACAGATGAGGTCACATTCGCAAGCGTCTTTTGCATCTTAGCTGGGGCTGTTTTTTGGATATAGCCATTGCCGCAAATCAAAAGATGGCGACCTTGAAATACCCGGCCATCCTCACAGATAAGGCGCTGTGGGGCATCTGTTTGGGAAATCTGAATATCTTTCACTAGGCAATTTTGATGAATATCAGCACCATGTGATGCTGCTGCTTTGGCAAGCCCATGCAGATATTTCAATGGCTGAATATGGCCAGCACCTGCTTCATATAAACCAGCAATATAGGCATCTGAGCCAATATGAGATTGCACAGCTGCTTTATCTGCCAGCTCTGTTAAACCAGAAATCCCATGAGCTTCATAATCCTCTGCCATAGCCGTTAAGTCACGAACATGACCTTGATGATAGGCCAGATGCACATAACCCATCTGCAAATCACAATCTATCTGATATTTTTTGATGCGATCTTGTGCCAGCTTCACCGTCGACATCCCAATCTGATAGGCAATATCAGCCTCATCAGGGCTAAGATGTTTTTTAATCTTGGAAAAAGAAGATGGCCAATCTGGTAATAAATGACCGCCATTTCTGCCAGAGCCGCCATTACCAATTTCAAACGCTTCTATTACAGCGACATCAAGGCCAGCTTCTGCCAGCTCTAAGGCAGCTGAAATGCCAGCAAATCCCCCGCCCAAAATAACAACATCATAAAGATGATCATCACTATGTTTTGGAGTGAAATCGAGCGCAGGTAAGTCTTTTTGATAAAGTGAAAAAGGTGTCTGTTTCATTGCTCTGCTAGTTCTGTTAACATGGTGTGTCATGGCTATCTGATTGCACAAAATCTATTCCAAATGTATCATCTAGCCAAATGATTTATGCAAGCCGCATGGCAGCGCAATAAGACCTTATGGGGGCGAAATGGAACAAACGCCATCAACAAAAGAGTGGCAGAGATTAGAGGCAGCACATCACTTGCCGCCTTTTTCAGATTATCAATCTCTGGCAGAACAAGGCACCCGCATCATCACTCATGCCAAGGGTCACAGAATTTATGATTCAGACGGTCATGAAATTTTGGATGCCATGGCTGGCTTATGGTGTGTGAATGTTGGTTATGGCCGTGATGAACTTGTTGAGGCAGCTGCTGAACAAATGCGCCAGCTTCCTTATTATAATGCGTTTTTCAAAACCAGCCATCCAGCTGCAACAGCATTATCTGCCAAGCTAGCAGAGCTTGCACCAGACGGGCTTGATCATGCCTTTTATGCCAATAGTGGCTCTGAGGCTAATGATACCATCATTCGGATGGTGCGTCATTTTTGGGCATTAGAGGGCAAGCCTGAAAAGCGAGTGATTATTGGCCGCGATTATGGATATCATGGCTCCACCATTCTGGCAGCATCTATGGGCGGCATGGTTGATATGCATAGACAAGCTGCTAATGAGCCAGATTTTGCCCATATCAGACCACCTTATGGCTTTTTATATCAGGGCAACCAGTCAGAGGCACAATTTGCCAAAGCATCAGCTGGGTGGCTTGAAGATAAGATCTTGGAAATTGGTGCTGATAAGATTGCTGCTTTTGTCGCTGAACCCATCCAAGGGGCAGGTGGTGTCATTATTCCGCCAGAGGGCTATTTCACCTATATTCAGGAAATCTGCCAGCGTTACGATATTTTATTTATCGCAGATGAGGTGATTACAGGATTTGGACGCACAGGCCAATGGTTTGCAAGCCAGACGATGGGCTTAAAACCAGATATGATGACTTTGGCCAAAGGGTTAACCTCAGGCTATGTCCCAATGTCTGCTGTGATGGTTGGCAGCCGTGTTGCGAACAGCCTTATCGCAAAGGGCGGTGAATTTTATCATGGCTTTACCTATTCAGGTCACCCCGTAGCAGCGGCGGTGGCATTGGCTAATTTGGCTCTGATTGAAAAAGAAGGTTTGATTGATAAAGTTCGTGATGAAACAGGACCCTATCTGGCACAGGCGATAGATAATTTGTCATCTCATCCGCTCGTTGGTGAGGTGCGCAGCTTTGGTCTTTTGGCCTGTATTGAGCTGGTGAAAGATAAAAATGGCCCTGTCATGTTTGACAATATGGGCCATACAGCAACCATTGTACGTGATCATGCGATTGCTGGCGGATTAATGGTGCGTGCGGTTCGTGATGGTATGATATTATCGCCGCCTCTGAGCTTTACCAAACAGGATATTGATGAGGTCATTGAAAAATTATCAACAGCACTTGATAAAACAGCAACAGAATTAGGGATGATGTAGCATTATGTCTGATAGGCTTATCGAATGGCTGAAAGAGAAACAAGTCACAGAAGTTGAATGTCTTATCAGCGATATGGCAGGGATACCGCGTGGTAAAATTCTGCCTGTGAATAAATATATTGATGGCCTTGGTGGCGGCGGCCAGCGTCTGCCTGAATATGTGTTTGGTCAGACGGTGATGGGCGATTATGAAGATTCCGAAATCCTGCATGCCAGGGTTGGTGATGTGTTGCTAAAGCCAGATGAGACAGCTGCTTTTCTTGTGCCATGGTATAAAGAGCCAACAGCGCAAATTATTCATGATGCCTATTATCATGATGGCTCATTGGTTGATGTGGCATCGCGTTCGGTTCTCAAAAATGTCCTCAGCCTATTTCATGATAAGGGCTTGCAGCCTGTTATCGCACCAGAATTAGAGTTTTTTTTGGTGGCACAAAATCCAGATCCTGATTATCCGCTTCAGACTCCAGCTGGCCGTTCAGGGCGTGCTGAAAAAGCCAAACAGGCTTATGGCATTGATGCTGTGAATGATTTTGATCCCTTTTTCGAAGATGTTTATGATCATTGTGATTTGATGGGGCTTGATATTGATACGCTGACCCATGAAGGTGGCGCGGCACAGATGGAAATTAATTTCAATCATGGTGACGCCCTATCACTTGCTGATCAGGCATTTTTATTTAAACGCACAGTCCGCCAGACAGCCCTTAATCATAATATTCATGCCACCTTTATGGCAAAGCCAATGCAATATCAGCCAGGCTCATCAATGCATTTACATTGCTCTGTTCTAGATCAAGAAACAGGCAAGAATATTTTTGCTGGTCCTGATGGCAAAGAGCTTGATAGCTTTCACCATGCGATTGGCGGTCTACAGCGTTATCTGCCTGATGGTATGGCTTTGATGGCACCTTTTGTGAATAGCTATCGGCGCCTATCGCTGACTTATGATGCGCCGCGCAATGTCGCATGGGGCTATGATAACCGCACAGTTGGTTTGCGTGTACCAATGGGAACATCACGTTCAAAGCGGATTGAAAACCGTATTCCAGGTGCTGATGCAAACCCTTATTTGGCAATAGCTGTCACTTTGGCCTGTGTCTGGTTGGGGCTGGAAGAGCGTAAAAATGGCACAAAGCCAGTTGCCAAAGAACAAGATAAATTATTCACGCTGCCTCGCAATTTGGATGCTGCCCTTGATAAGCTTGAAAAAGCGACACCTCTGCAAGATGTGCTTGGGGCACGATTTGTCGCGTTATTTGGCGAGGTTAAACGTGCTGAGGCAGAGGCATTTTTGGATGTGATCAGCCCTTGGGAGCGTGAATATCTGTTGCTGAATGTCTAGCAGCTCTTACTGTTTTTGTTTGTGATACATCGCATCAATTCGGGCAGCATAATGATCTTGGATGATTTTACGGCGCAGCTGGCCAGATGCTGTTAGTAATTTATTTTGTGCTGAAAATGGCTCATCACTCAGGATAAATTGCCTGATGCGTTCAGATGGGGACAAATTGGCATTAGCTGTTTGAACGGCATCTGCCATGCGTTTTATCAGCCAATTATCTGCGGCTATATCTTCGCTTGCTTCTTTGTCTCTAGCTTGTGTGAGGAGTGCGGTTGCTGGTGTTAGGATGGCTGCAACAAAAGGGCGTCTGTCACCAACAATCATGGCTTGCTCAATATCAGGCAGTGCTGTTAACGCCATCTCTACCCGCAAAGGCGAGATATTTTCCCCGCCTGAATTGACCAGCATATCACGCTTCACGCCCAATATTGTGATATAGCCATCTTCATCAATTTCAGCTAGGTCACCAGTATGAAGCCAGCCCTTTTTAATGGCTTGTCTGGTGGCAGCTGGATCATCCCAATAACCAGCCATGATCATGTCACCTTTTACACATAATTCACCAGCAGAGGTGACTTTAACCTGTGCGCCTTTTAGTGGCAGACCCACAGTGGCTAATTTCAGCTTTTCAGGCGGGTTTACGCTTACCACAGGAGAGGCTTCTGTTAGGCCATAGCCTTGCAAAAGCTGGACATTAAGAGCGTTGAAAAAATAACCCACTTCAGGATTTAGGGCAGCACCACCTGAAATAAAGGCTTTCAGATTACCGCCAAGGCGTGCTTTGACAGGTCGCCTTATCATGATGTCCAGCATCATCTTTTCCAGATAATAAAATAGGTCTGAAAAACGCCAGCGCACTGTCTCATCGCGTTTTGTAACAGTGCGATTAAACAGAAATCGTGCCAGTGGCCCTTGTTGGCGGAATACGGTTTCAAGGCGGTCTTTTAACACATCATAAAGGCGTGGGACGGCGGTCATCAAAGTTGGTTTCACCTCAAGCATCGCTGTGGATAATAATTCAGGTCGTGGCAAAAAGAAAATTTCAGACACCATGTGAATCGGGTGAAATAACCCAACCGTATGCTCATAAGCATGTGATAGCGGCAGAAAAGATAGAAACCGTTCTTTGTCTAATTTTAATCCTGAAAATCGTTCCTCAATCCCAATCAGATTAGCCAGAATGGATTTATGGGTCAGCAT